>JAUJOW010000018.1 GCA_030447445.1 Acidimicrobiales bacterium
GGTGATGGCCTGGCGGATCCACCAGGTGGCGTAGGTGGAGAACTTGAAGCCCTTCTTGTGGTCGAACTTCTCCACCGCCCGCATCAGGCCGAGGTTGCCCTCCTGGATCAGGTCCAGCAGCTGCATGCCCCTCCCCGAGTACCGCTTGGCGATCGACACCACCAACCTGAGGTTGGCCTGCAGCAGCTCGTGACGAGCCATCTCCCCGTTCGCCATGCGGCGCTCGAGCGCCGCCCGGTGGCGGGGGTCGACCGGCGGCGCCGTCTCGTCGGCGGCCCGCTCGGCCAGGCGGGTGGCGGCCTCGCTCCCGGCCAGGATCCGCTTGGCCAGCTCCACCTCCTGGCTGCCGGTGAGCAGGGGCACCCGGCCGATCTCCCGCAGGTAGAGGCGCACCGGGTCCGAGGACCCGCCCGTCGATCGGTCGGCCCCGGTGCGACCGGGAAGTCGCCGGCCGACACCGTTGTCGACGGCGTCGAGCACCGACGTCGGCACGGGTCCCTCGGGCCTCGACGACCCTCCCCCCCCTGAGCCGGTGGCCTCGATGTCGCCGACGTCGACGTTCGGGTCGACTCGACCGACCGGGTCGTCCCTCACCGGCGGGTCGACCACAGCCGGCTGGTCGTCCATCCCCACCGCCAGCCCCGGCTCGTCCCCGATCCCGGCGATGCCCGGGACACCGGCCATGGCCACGATGTCCTCGCTCTCGTCGACCTCGATGTCGTGGCCGGCCAGCCACTCGATGACCTTCTCGCGCTCGGCCACCACGTCGTCCACGTCGTCGAGCTGAACCGCCTCGAACACCTCGTGCACCGTGACCCGCCCCGTGGTCCGGCCGCGGACGAGCAATCGTTGCACCGCTGCTTCGGCATCAGAGGTGATGGCCGGCTGGACCTCGCTCATCAGCGCTCCTCGCCCTGATCCGCCAGCCAGGCTAGCAACTGGTCCTCGGCCTCTCGGCTGGGGCGGGCGTCAGGGGCGATGGCCTCGAGCCGGCCCTGCAGCCACTGGATGGAGGGCGCCCACGCGCCCGGCTCGGGGGACTCCCGGGCCCGCCGCTCGAGATCGGCCCGGCGGCGCAGGGCGGTCTCCCGCAGCAGGGCCCGACGGATGTCCCGAGGGTCGTCGATGACGTCCTGCACGGCCAGGCGCTGCAGCAGGTCGGCGGCGCCCGGATCGGCTCGATCGATGGCGGCGTGCACGTCGGGGCCGTCCCGCAACGCCCGCCACGCCGCCAGGTTGCGCTCGTCGACGAACAGCACGTCGTGCAGCAGGGCCCGCATCTCGGGGCCTCTCACCGCGTCCACGGCGAGGCGCAGGGCCCGGATCTCGTTGGTGTCGCGGACCGCACCATCCCGGGACCGGTCCCCCGCCGACAACGGCGGCAGGGCCGGCGTCCTCCCTCGACGGCGGGCCAGGGCCAGCCCGGTGCGCAGCCGGTCGGCGTCGAGGCGGCACCGGTCGGCCACGGTCATCACGTACTGGTCACGGACCAAGTCGCTCGGGTGCTCGGCGATGACGGCCAGGGCCGCTTCGGCCGCTCGGGCCCGGCCCTCGGGTGAGCCGAGGTGGCCGGCGGCGAGGGCCCGCTCCACCCGGTAGCCGAGGAACGGCACCCTGGCCTCCACCGCCCTCCGCAGGCGGTCGGGGTCGGCTCGCGCCAGGTCGGCGGGGTCCTGGCCGGCCGGCAGGTCGGCGATGGCCACGTCGATATCGTGGGCTCGCTCCCACTCGTAGACCCGGTCGGCGGCGGCCTGGCCGGCGGCATCGGGGTCGAAGGCCAGCACGATCCGGGTGGCGAACCGCTTGAGCAGCCGCACGTGCTCATCGGTCAGGGCGGTGCCGCAGGTGGCCACCGCTCGGGGGAGCCCCGAGGCGGCGAAGCCGATCACGTCGGTGTAGCCCTCGCACACGATGACCTCGTCGGCACGGACGACGTCGTCCTTCGCCCAGTTGAGCCCGTAGAGCACCTTGCTCTTCGAGTACAGCCGGGTCTCGGCGCTGTTGCGGTACTTCGGCCCGTCGGCGCCGGGCAGCGCCCGCCCCCCGAAGGCCACCGGCGCGCCCTGCGGGTCGAAGATGGGGAACAGCACCCGGGCCCGGAACACGTCCTGTTGGCGGTTGCGCCGGTTGAGGAAGCCGAGGCCGGCCCCGGTCAGGACGGCGTCGGGCAGGCGCAGTGCTCGAGACAGGGCGTCCCACTCATCGGGAGCCCATCCGATCCTGTACCGGCGGACCTCCTCACCGGTCAGGCCTCGGTCCCGCAGGTAGCGGCGGGCGGCCCCGGCGTCGGGAGCGGTCAGCAGGCGCTCGTGGTACCACTCGACGGCGGCGGCCACTGCCTCGGTGAGCTGAGCCTTGCGACGCCGGCCCTCGCCCTCCTGGCGGTCGGTGTAGCGCAGCGTGACGCCGGTCTTGGCCGCCAGCCATTCGACGGCCCCCACGAAGTCGAGGTGCTGCATCTCGCGCACGAACGTGATGACGTCGCCCTTGGCCTGGCAGCCGAAGCAGTAGTACAGGCCGTGGGCGGCGTTGATCGAGAACGAGGGCGTCTTCTCCCCGTGGAACGGGCAGAGGCCGACGTAGCGCTGCCCCACCCGCTTCAGCTGCATGAACTGGCCGGCCACGGCCACGAAGTCGGCGCTCTCCCGGACCCGCACGACGTCCTCGTCGACGATGCCCATCCGGAGGGATCAGTCCACGTGGGTGGTGTCGTCCGCGGCCTGGTCGTCGGCGGGTTCTCCCGGCGATGCGGCACCAGCCGTCGCTCGTCGCTTGTTGTCCCGGAGGACCGACGCCGTGATGGTCACCGTAAGGATCCCGACGATGACGGCGAGCGACAGCCACGTGGGCAGGTGGAAGTCCGCGGACGGGAACTCGAACTGCTCGGAGGCGAAGGTCGTGATCATCTTCACGCCGACGAAGGCAAGGATGGCACCGAGGCCCAGTCTCAGGTACTCGAAGCGGTCTTGCATCCCGTTCAGGAGGAAGTAGAGCGACCGCAGGCCGAGGATGGCGAAGGCGTTGGAGCTGAACACGATGAACGGCTCGTTGGCCACGCCGAAGATGGCCGGCACGGAGTCCACCGCGAACACCACGTCGGTGGTCTCGACCATGATGAGCACGGCGAACAGCGGGGTGGCCATGCGCTTCCCGTTCTTCATCGTGAACAGCTTCTGGCCGTCGTACTCGTCGGTGGACGGGATGACCTTGCGCACGGCCCGCAACGTGAGGCTCTTGTCCGGGTCGACCACGTGCTCGTCGTGGGAAGCGATCTTCCAGGCGGTGTAGAGCAGGATGGCCCCGAACACGGCCAGGGTGATCGTGAACCTCGAGATCAGCGCCGAGCCGGCGAAGATGAACGCCGCCCGCAGCACGAGGGCGCCGAAGATTCCCCAGAACAGGGTGCGGAACTGGTACTTGGGCGGCACCGCGAAGTAGCTGAAGATCACCGCCCAGACGAACACGTTGTCGATCGACAGGCTCTTCTCCAGCAGGAAGCCCGAGATGTACTCCCCGGCGGCGGCGCCCCCCTGGTCACCGGCGATGAGCCAGATCACCGCGGTGAACGCCACGCCGATGCTGATCCAGATGGTGCTCTCGACCGCGGCCTCCTTGAACTCGATCTCGTGCGGCTTGCGGTGCACGAGCAGGAGGTCGGCCACCAAGAGGATGGTGATGAACCCGACGAGCGCCCCCCACGCCCACGGATGGATGTCGAGGTTGACGAAGCGGCTCCGGCCTTCGGCGGCGGCGGTGACGAGGGCGGCGGCGACGGTCATTGTCCTCAGCGGGTGTCGTGGGCGGATGGTGACCCGACGATGGCTTGGGCAGCAGCCAGCCGGGCGATCGGGACCCGGAACGGCGAGCACGACACGTAGTCGAGGCCGACGTCCCAGAACAGTTCTATCGAGTCGGGGTCGCCTCCGTGCTCACCGCACACGCCGAGCTCGAGATCAGCTCTCGTCTTCCTCCCCCGTTCGGCGCCGAGCTTCACGAGCTCGCCGACACCGGTCCGGTCGATGGTCTCGAACGGGTTGCGCTCGAGCAGCCCTCGTTCGAGGTACCGGGGCATCATGCGGGTCTCGACGTCGTCCCGGCTGAAGCCGAACGTCATCTGCGTGAGGTCATTCGTGCCGAACGAGAAGAACTCGGCCTCCTCGGCGATCTCGTCGGCCCTGAGGGCGGCCCGTGGGGTCTCGATCATGGTGCCGATGGCCACCTCGATGCGCTGCCGTCGTCCCTTGGCGGCGCCGCCGGCGACCGCAGCCTCGGCGTCGGCGATGGCCGCCTCCACCCAGCCCCGGGCCTCGGCCATCTCCTCCCGGGTGACGACCAGCGGGATCATGATCTCCACCACCGGCCGGCCACCGGCGGCGGCCCGCTCGAAGGCCGCCTCCATGAGCGCCCGGACCTGCATGGCATAGAGGCCCGGCTTGAGCACCCCGAGGCGCACGCCCCGGGTCCCGAGCATCGGGTTCTGCTCCTGCCACGCACGGGCGGCGTCGTAGAGCGCCTGTTCCCTCTTGGTGAGGCCCTTGGTCGCCTGCTTCACCATGAGCTCGTCGGTGTCGGGCAGGAACTCGTGCAGCGGTGGGTCGAGCAGCCGCACGGTGACGGGCAGACCGTCCATGGCAGCCAGGATCTCGGCGAAGTCCTCCTTCTGGGCCACCCGCAGCTCCTCGAGCGCGGCGTCCTCCTCCTTGTCGGAGCGGGCCAGGATCATGCGCCGCACGATCGGCAGCCGGTGCTCGCCGAGGAACATGTGCTCGGTACGGCACAGCCCGACGCCCTCGGCCCCGAACCGGCGGGCGTTGGCGGCGTCGGCGCCGTTGTCGGCGTTGGCCCGCACGGCCAGCTTCCCGGCCCGGATCGCGTCGGCCCATTCGAGCACGGTGTCGAACTCGGGCGGCGGCTTCGAGCTCGACAGCGCCGCCTCGCCGAGCACCACCTCCCCGGAGGTGCCGTCGAGGGAGATGGTCTCGCCCTCCTCCACGGTGACGCCGCCCACCGTGAACGACGAGGGGCCGATGGCGAGGCCCTCGGCCCCGACCACGGCCGGGATCCCCCAACCCCGGGCCACCACGGCGGCGTGGCTGACGAGGCCGCCCCGGGCGGTGAGGACGCCCTCGGACACCTGCATGCCGGCGACGTCCTCCGGGGACGTCTCGGTGCGCACCAGGATCACGTGCTCGCCGCGGTCGACGGCCTCGGCGGCGGCCTCGGCCGAGAGGTACACCCGGCCCACGGCCGCTCCCGGAGAGGCGGGCAGGCCGGTGACCAGCACGTCGTCGGAACGGGTCTCGATCTGGGGGTGGAGCACCTGGTCGAGGTCGTCGGCGGTGATGCGCAGCAGCGCCTCCTCCTTCGACAAGCCGAAGTCCTCGGTCATGTCGACGGCCATCCTGAGCGCCGCCGCGCCCGTGCGCTTGCCCACCCGGGTCTGCAACATCCAGAGCACGCCCTGTTCGACGGTGAACTCGGTGTCGCACATGTCCCGGTAGTGGTTCTCGAGCCGCTCGAAGATGGCCAACAGCTCGGCGTGGACTTCGGGGAAGTACCGGGCCAGCGCCGAGAGCGGCTCGGTCTTGCGGATGCCGGCCACCACGTCCTCGCCCTGCGCGTTGAGCAGGAAGTCCCCGTACTCGCCCTTGTTCCCGGTGGCCGGGTCCCGAGTGAAGCCCACACCGGTGCCCGAGTTGTCATCCCGGTTGCCGAACACCATGGCCTGGACGTTCACCGCCGTGCCCAGCTCGTGGGGGATGCGCTCGCGAACCCGGTAGGCGACGGCCCGGGCACCGTTCCAGGAGCGGAACACGGCGCTGATCGCTCCCCGGAGCTGCGTGAGCGGGTCCTGGGGGAAGGTCTCGCCGGTGTGCTTCTCGATCGCTGCCGCGTAGCTCCGGCAGAGCTTGCGGAGCTCGGACGGGGGCACGTCGGCGTCGCTGGCCGCCCCGAGGCGGGCCTTGAGCTTCTCGAGGGGGTCGTCGAACACGGCCCCGTCGACGTCGAGCACGATCCGCCCGTACATGGCGATGAAGCGCCGGTAGGAGTCGTAGGCGAAGCGCTCGTCGGTGCGGGCGGCCAGGCCGTCGACCGAGGCGTCGTTGAGACCGAGGTTGAGGACCGTGTCCATCATCCCGGGCATCGAGAACTTGCCCCCCGAGCGCACGCTCACGAGCAGCGGGTCATCGGCATCGCCCAGGGTGCGCTTCATCGCCTTCTCGAGCCGCTTGACGTGGCGGGCCACCTCGTCGTCGAGACCCTCGGGCCAACCCCCGTCCATGGCTTGCCGACAGGCCTCGGTGGTGATGGTGAACCCAGGTGGCACCGGCAGGCCGAGCACCGAGGTCATCTCGGCCAGGTTCGCCCCCTTGCCGCCGAGCAGGTCCTTCAACTCCATCGGCGGACGACGGTGGCGACGGTCGAAGGCGTAGACGAGCGGCACGGTGTCGTTTGTACACCCCCGACCGAAGCCCGGGCATCGATCGCCGACACCGCCTACCGTTCGCTCCGATGCGCTTCGGACTGCAGATCCCCAACTTCACCCACGACGTACCCGACACCGAGTTGTTCGAGCGGGTGGTCGAGCACGCCACCGCCGCCGAGGACACCGGGTTCGCCTCGGTGTGGGTGATGGACCACCTGTACCAGCTCCCTCCCCTCGGTGGTCCCGACCAGCCGATGCTCGAGGCCTACACCCTCCTCGGCGCGCTCGCCGCCCGGACCCAGCGGGTCCAGCTCGGCACGCTCGTCACCGGCGTCACCTACCGCAACCCGGCCCTGCTGGCCAAGATGGTCACCACCCTCGACGTCATCTCGGCGGGACGGGCCATCCTCGGCATCGGTGCCGCCTGGTACGACGTCGAACACAAGGCGTTCGGCTTCGCCTTCCCTCCGGTCGGCGAGCGGATGGACCGCCTCGAGGAGGCGGTGACCATCTGCCGGGCCATGTTCACCGAGGACCGACCGAGCTTCGAGGGCACCCATTACACGATCCGTGAGGTCCGCAACCTGCCCCGACCCATCCGGCCCGAGGGCATCCCGATCATGATCGGGGGCGGGGGCGAGCGGCGCACGCTGCGGCTGGTGGCCCGCTACGCCGACGCCTGGAACATCGCCGGCGACCTCGAGACGGTTCGCCGCAAGACCGAGGTGCTGCACCGCCACTGCGCCGAGGTGGGCCGCGACCCCGCCGAGATCACCGTCACCCGGCTGTCGACGCTCATGCTCACCGAGTCGGCTCAGCAGACGGCCGAGACCCGCGCCTTCCTGGCTGACGCCGCCGGGCCCGAGGCGGCGGCGGGGTTCACCGTCGGCCAAGCCGACGAGGTGGCCGCCGAGGTGGAGGCCATGGCCGGGATCGGGGTCGACGAGATGATCTTCAACATGCCCCTGGCCGACGCGGCCACCGTCCGCCGCGCCGGAGAGCTCCTCCACGCCGGCGCCAAGACCTGAGAGGTCAGGGAGCCGGCTCTCGAACGGCGGCGTCGCCCCACCGGACAAATGGCGCCCAAGCCTCTTGCGAACTGCATCGAACAGACGTACGATACGAGCATGACCATGGTCGGCACCGAGACCCGAGAGCTGGTCACTGATCGCCTCGAGGGCGAGCTGGGATCGTTGTGTGGTGTTGCCAACATCACGGCGGCTCGGACGGTGGCGGTGATCGCCGAGGCGCTCGAGACCGGGGCGTGGAGGGGTGGGGGATCCGTTCGCCGGAGCATTGGGTGACCTGGAAGTGCGGGGTGTCACCTCGTCGGGCCCGGATGCTGGTGGCGATTGCCCGCCGGTGGGCCGAAGCGCGTGACGATGGGGGCGTTCACCGAGGGCCGGTTGTCCGAGGATCAGGTGGCGGTGGTGTGCCGGCACATCCCGGCCTGGGCTGATGGTGAGGTGGCCGAGTTCGCCACCATGGCCACGGTGCCGCAGTTGGTCCGCACTGGCCAAGTACGCCTGGACCGACACCGACACCGAGGCGAGGCCGAGGAGGGCCCGCCGGTGGAGGAGGAGCGCCGGGTGGGGTTCCACTTCGACGATGACGGGTCCTGGCGGGCGTCGATCCATCTGCCCGCCGATGAAGGGGCCCTGGTCGAATCGGCTCTGGAGCGGCCAGCGACCATCTCTCAACGTTCGCAAGGCCGACGGTGACAGCGAACTGGTCACCTGGGCCGATGCGTTGGCCGAGATCGCCGACGCCTACCTGGGGGCCGGGTCGCCGAGCAGGCCCACCGGGACCGGTACATGACCCTGCTGCACCTCGAAGCCGGCGCCGACGGGCAGCCCCGGGCCTGTGCACCTGGGGCCCCGGCTTCCCGACAGTCTGCGCCGCTACCTGACTTGTGACGGCCACATCAAGGTCATCAGCGAGATGGGCGGGGTGGCGGTCAGCGTGGGCCGAGCGCAGCACATCGTGCCCGACCGGACCCGCATCGTGGTGGAGCACCGCGACGGGGGCTGTCGGGTGCCGGGCTGTGACCGGCGCCGCCGCACCCACGTCCACCACATGGTCCACTGGGAAGACGGCGGTGCCACCGACCCGCCAACCTCATCTGCCTGCGCCCCGCCCATCACCGCATGCACCACCGGGGCCGCCTGGGCATCCAAGGCGACGCCGACCGGCCCGACGGGCTCGAGTTCACCGACCCCTACGGGCGAAGACTCACCGGCCACCCCCGGCCCGCCCCACCCGACCCCGCCCATTGGCCCACCGGCAGCTCATGGCAACCACCCCTCGGCGAACCGCTGTACGCGAAGTGGGTCCAGTTCGACCCGCCTCCGTCAGCCAACTGACGGCGGATCAGGGGCAATCGCCGTACCGGCGGCCGGCGGCCATTCGCCTGGATCGGCAGTGAGTGCGGCGCGACGGCCCTCGATCAGAGGCCAGCATGTCCGGTGCGAAAAGCGGCTCTTCACGCCGATGAAGGTGAAGGCCCATCGCAGAACTGAATGTGCTCGCTGGCCCGCGTTCCGCCGCGCATGAGTGAGTTCGGTCCCGGGCCGATCAAGAGTGGATCCTCCGGTATAGGCCGCGATCGACCCGCTCGAGGTCCCGATATCGCACCGGATGGTTCGGTGGGGCGTTGACGCACATCGCAGAGATGATGTGCGTTCGGATGGTCGATTCCGGGTGACCGCTGCCTTGGGCAAGAACCTCGGTGACAAGTTCGGCTGGAGAGAAGACGCTTCGCCCGTGGCGGCGCTCGAGGGCCGAGAACGCGTGGAGGATCTCCTGCCGGCACGTCTTCTCGTACGACGGCATCGGGACATCTTCCTGGAGGGGCGCCGCCACTTCGACCGGTTGGCGCACCGGGGTCGCTGTGGCCCTCTCATGCGGCGTGGCGGCGACGTCGAGCAGAAGCATGCGGAATCTGCCTGCACGCTCCCCGACGTCGCTGTAGTCGCTCCACGCCACCGGATAAGACCCAGCCAGCGAGATGATCTCCATGCGCTTCGAGGTCGTCCCGGCGCCGGCGTGCGCCGCCCAACCGACGCGACCTGTGAGCACCGCACCCTCGTGCAGCCGGAACGCCGCGTCGATCGTACCGGGACGACCGGGCGTCCAGTAGGAGGAATCGTTCGTCATAGCCACCATCACGCCGACATCGGCGGCGCCTGCCTCGACAACATCCTCGAGCCGTCGGACGTCCTTGACGACGTCGTAGCGGCGGACGGGGTGAGCGGACTGCGCGCGGAGCTCGAATCGCTCGCCATCAACATCGCAGACGAGGCCGCTCGCCAGATACTTCAACTCGACCGCCGTTCTCATGCCGGCGATGTTCACGGCGAGGTCGAGGAACACCGCCCGGTCCCGAAGGGGTCGAGTCTCGAGCCGAATGTGCGATTCGGGGTGGTCGAGTTGGAGCTGCCAGGCGAGGGCGTGCTGGAAGTCCGCCTCACTGTGAAACACCGGCCTCCGGGGGGCCAGTCTTCTGAGCGAAGCCGCAACCACCGCAGCAGTCATGGAGCTTCGAGATGGCTCGTCTTCGTGATGCCCGCCTGCGTCAGCCGTGCAAGGCTTGTGTAGCGCTGCCCCATGGTCCAGGCCCAGACACGGCCGGACTTACCGGCGACGGTGTCATTGACGATCGTCGCGTCGAGCTTGACCGTCAACGGATCGTCCGCCGACGACAGGATGAAGACCCCGTACTCGGTTCCCTCCGTTCGCGCGCCGAGCGATAGGAGTGTTTCGATCACGTCGGCCACTTGCTCGTCTTCCGAGGTGCTCCCCCGTCGCTTCGCGGCCTCCTCAGGGGTGAAGGGCACGGGGTCGGCTCGGTAGAGGATGCGAGGCACCTCTCGCTGGATGGCTCCCTCGGCGTAGAACCCCATGTGCGTCAGGCCGTCACGAAAGGCTCGGTTCGGCTGGCACACGTACACGCTGTGCGCGAGGTACTCCGGATAGGCGACGCGGGCAGCGACGACCACGACATCGTCGTTGTCCACGAGCCCGTCCTCGACCAGCAGCGCCTGGAGCTCCCGGAGAAGAAAGCGGGCGTGCTCCGATACGAGGCCTGTGGTGTCGTCGAGCGTGGCGTCGATGGCGTCGTGGAGAGAACGGAAGTTGAACCACACCACCCGCTGGTCACCAAGGCTGCCCACCGCAGGCGGTTCCTTCGCGTCGGGCGTGATGACGAAGAGGCGCTCCCCAGTCGCTGTCGGTTCGAGGCTCTTGAGATGCTCGGCAAGCTGGCCGAGGCTCAAGGCGTTCTGCGCTGTCTTCACCTCGAACCAGTAGGCGAAGTAAGCGGAGATCCTCGCGTCCGGTACCGATGCGCCCTTGCCCCCCGGCTGGTTCACGAAGGACACGAGCTGCAGGGACGCCTCCCCCGTTGCCGCGGTGAGCAGGATCTCGAGGATCGAGAGGTCGATCCGCTCGAAGACCGCGAGCATCGAGGAAGTGACGCGGTTCTCGCCTTGGCGGTACGTGGAGAACAGCGGGTTCTTGGGCATCAGGGCTCGAGGCGCTCGCGCAGGTAGGGCACCACGTCGGCGATGGGGATGCGATCCTGGTCCATCGAGTCGCGTTCGCGCACCGTCACGGCGTTGTCTTCGAGGGAGTCGAAGTCGACGGTGACGCAGTAGGGCGTGCCCAGCTCGTCCTGGCGCCGGTAGCGGCGGCCGATGGCCTGGGTCTCGTCGTACTCGCACATGTAGTGCGGCTGGAGCGAGGCCAGTACCTCACGGGCCGGACCCACCAGCTCGGCCTTCTTCGACAGGGGCAGCACGGCCACCTGGTACGGGGCCAGGCGGGGGTGGAGGCGCAGCACGGTACGGGTCTCGCCCCGCACCTCCTCCTCGTCGTAGGCGGCCATGAGGAACGCCATCATCGTGCGGGTCGCCCCTGCGGCCGGTTCGACGACGTAGGGCGTGTAGCGGGTGCCGGTGGCCTGGTCGAACCAGTCCAGGCGCTCGCCGGAGTGCTCGGCGTGGCGGCGCAGGTCGAAGTCGGTGCGCTGGGCGATGCCCTCGAGCTCGTCCCAGCCCCACGGGAACAGGTACTCGACGTCGGAGGTGCCCGACGAGTAGTGGCTGAGCTCGTCGGGCTCGTGGACACGGAGGCGCAGCCGGTCGGCGGGCATCCCCAGCTCGAGGTACCAGTTGAACCGCTCCCGGCACCAGTACTCGTACCAGCGGGGGCCGTCCTCGGGCGGCACGAAGTACTCCATCTCCATCTGCTCGAACTCGCGGGTCCGGAACACGAAGTTGTGCGGCGTGATCTCGTTGCGGAACGACTTGCCGATCTGGGCGATGCCGAAGGGCGGCTTCTTGCGGCTCGTGTTCACCACGTTGGTGAAGTTGACGAAGATTCCCTGGGCCGTCTCCGGGCGGAGGTAGGTGACCGAGCCGGCGTCCTCCACCGGGCCGGCATGGGTCTTGAACATCAGGTTGAACGGTCGGGGCTCGGTCAGGGCGCCCCGCCTCCCACAGGTCGAGCACACCTCGCGGTCGTCGAGCTTGTCCAGGCGGTGCCGGGCTCCACAGTTCCGGCAGTCGACCAGCGGGTCGGTGAACGTGGCCAGGTGCCCGGAGGCCTCCCAGATCGCCGGGGGCGAGAGGATGGCGGCGTCGAGCCCGACCACGTCGTCGCGCAGCTGCACCATGGAGCGCCACCACGCATCCTTGACGTTGCGGAGCATGAGCACGCCGACGGGGCCGTAGTCGTAGGTGGACCGGAAGCCCCCGTAGATCTCAGCCGACGGGAAGACGAAGCCCCGCCGCTTGCACAGGTTGACGACCTTGTCGAACAGCTCGGGGTCGGGGGCGGGCTCGGGCATGGGCGCCGAGCGTACCGGTGGCCCCAGCCGGCCCGGCCGGTGATTCGAGGGGCGGTAGCTTCGCCGCCTGATGGCCAAACCCGAGGTCGACTTCGCCTCCTTCGCCGCCCTCGACCTGCGGGTCGGCCGGGTGCTCTCGGTGGATGCGTTCCCCGAGGCCCGCCACCCGGCGTGGAAGGTCAGCGTCGACTTCGGCCCCGCCGTGGGGACGTTGCGCACCAGCGCGCAGGTGACCAACTACGCCGCCGCCGACCTCGTCGGCCGCACGGTGGTCGGCGCCATCAACCTCGGGGCCCGGCGCATCGCCGGGTTCCGCAGCGAGTTCCTGCTGCTCGGGGCCATCACCGAGGGCGGCGAGGTCCGACTGCTCGCCGTCGACGGTGACGTTCCCCCGGGCTGCCCTGTGGGCTAGCCCGTCGCGCTCAGGTGGACTTGAGCGGCACCCCGTTGGCATCGGTGTCGATGCTGCCGGTGAGGATCATGATCCCCTCGATGAGGCCCCACAGGCTCCCCAGCCCACAGGTGACCAGGGTGACCACGATCTGGATCACGCCCTTCTTGGTGTCACCGAGGTAGAAGCTGTGGACGCCGAACCCGCCGAGGAGGATGCCGAGCAGGCCGGCGACGAGCTTCTCCTTCTGCTGGTAGCCGGCGGGTGCGCCGCCGCCGTAAGCGGCGGGCGAGTAGCCCTGCTGCTGGGCGTAGGGGTCGCCGTAGCCGCCGTACTGTGACGCGGTGTCGGTCACCGGCGGGGCCGACGACCACCCGGCGTCGCCCCCGGGCGGGGGTGGCGGCGCCGAGGACCAGTCGCCGCCACCGTCTGAGGGAGGCGGCGGGGAGAAGGAGCTCGACCCCCCTTCGTCGGAGGTGGGAGGTGGACTCCACCCCTGGTCGCCGGTGGGTGGCGGTGACGAGGTGGGGTCGTTGGGTGGGTTCTGGTCGCTCATGGCTCCAGTCTGGCCCAAAGCAGCGATCTCGTCAGGGGGAACCGTGCCGGGCCCTCGTCAGCCCCGATCGAGCAGGTGGACCGAGCGCAGCCGGCGCTCGAGGTGGTGCTCGACGGCCCGAACGGCCAGGTGGTCGAGCTCCAGCGTGGCCGGCGACACCGGCTCGTCCAAGGCCGAACCGAGCCGGCCGCCGAGGATGCGACGGAGCAGCTCCAGCGCCTCGTGGCTGATGGCCGCTCCCCGCCGGTCCGGGCGGCACAGCACCCCGCCCTCGTGGAGGTCGAAGGCCACGATGTCCTCGCTCGTGCCGCAGGCCACGCATTCGTCGACCTGGGGGCGGAACCCCTCCAGGGCGAGCACCTTCCAGAAGAAGCCGGCGACGACGAGCGGGCTGTCCCGGGCGGCGAGGGACCGCAGGGCGCCGAGCAGCATGCGGTACAGGGCGGCGTTCGGCTCCTTCTCCAGGGCCAACTGGTCGACCACCTCGAGCATGCCCACGGCTCGGGTGAGGCGGTCGAGGTCGGCCCGTACGGCACGGAAGTGGTCGACCGACTCGGTCTGGGTGACGATGTCGAGCTCCCGGCCCTCGTAGAGCTGGACGGCGACGTGGCTGGTGGGCTCCAGGCGGGCACCGAACCGGCTCTTGGTCTTGCGGACCCCCTTGGCCACGGCCCGCACCTTGCCGTGGTGCTCGGTGACCATGGTGACGATGCGGTCGGCCTCGCCGAGCTTGTGGGTCCGTAGCACGATCCCGTGGTCGCGGTAGAGGTGGTGCACCGGTCAGCCCGAGGACGGCACGCCCCCGAAGCGACGGTCGCGGGCCTGGTACTCGCGCACGGCGTCGACGAGGTGGGCACGGCGGAAGTCGGGCCACAGCACGTCGGTGAAGACGATCTCGCTGTAGGCCAGCTCCCACAAGAGGAAGTTGGAGATGCGGAACTCGCCCGACGTCCGGATCATCAGGTCCGGGTCGGGCACGTCGGGTTGGTAGAGGTGGCGGCGGATCGACCGCTCGTCGATCCGGTCCGGCTTCACGCCCTCGCGCACGAGCGCCCGGACGGCGTCGACGATCTCGGCCCGCCCGCCGTAGTTGAACGCGATGGTGAGAGTCATGCCGGTGTTGCCCCTGGTCAGGTCGGCGGCCCAGTCCATCCGCCGCAGCACCCCCCGGGGGACCCGCCAGTCCCGGCGACCGGCGAAGCGGATGCGGACCCCGCGGGCGTGGAGATCCTCGGCGTGGCGTTCGAGGATGCCCTTGTTGAACCCCATGAGGTAGCGGACCTCGTCGGGGGGGCGGCGCCAGTTCTCGGTGCTGAAGGCGTAGACGGTGAACCAGCCGATGCCGAGGTCGATGGCACCCTCGACGGTGTCGAAGAGGGCGTCCTCGCCGGCGGCGTGGCCATCGGTGCGCCTCAGCCCACGCTGCTCGGCCCACCGACCGTTGCCGTCCATGACCGTGGCGACGTGGCGCGGGATCCGGTTCGGGTCGATGCCGGAGAGGACGGTGGCGACCACGCGTGCAACCTACTTGGCGGTGCTGTCCCGGCTCCGCAGCGCGATGTCACCGGGTCCGCCTGCCGTACCGTGGCGCCATGGACCGTCTGCGGTCGCTCGGCGAAGCGGGTTGACCGGACGGGTGGCCGGCACCGACGTCACCACCGCCCTCGCCCGGGTGACCGCCGCTCTGCCGGGCGGCGGCGAGACCCGGCCCGGGCAGGTCGAGATGGCCGAGGCCGTGGCTCGGGCCATCGATGCCGAACGGCCCCTGGTCGTGCAGGCCGGCACCGGCACCGGGAAGTCGCTCGCCTACCTGGTGCCCGCGCTGCTCTCGGGCAAGCGGGTGGTCGTGGCCACGGCCACCAAGGCCCTGCAGGACCAGCTGGCCGGCAAGGACCTGCCCTTCCTGGCCGCCCACCTCGGTCGGCCCTTCACCTTCGCGGTGCTCAAGGGCCGGTCGAACTACGTGTGCCTCCAAAGGGTGTCCGAGGTGGGCGACGGGGCCGACCAGCTCACCCTCGACGGCCTGGCCGCCCGGGCCCCGGCCGCCGAGCTGCGGTGGCTGCGGGCGTGGGCGGCCCGCTCCCCCACCGGTGACCGGGCCGAGCTCGACGCCGAGCCGAGCCCGGGGGCGTGGGCGGCGGTGAGCGTGTCGTCCCGGGAGTGCCCGGGGGCGACGCGCTGCCCGAAGGGCGAGGAGTGCTTCGCGGAGCGGGCCCGCCAGGCCGCCGAGGAGGCAGACGTGGTGGTGGTCAACACCCACCTCTACGGCCTCCACCTCGAGTGCGGCGGCATGATCCTGCCCGACCACGACGTCGTCGTCATCGACGAGGCCCACCAGTTCGAGGACACCATCTCGGCCACCTTCGGTCTCGAGCTCGGCGCCGGCCGGTTCGCCAACCTGGCGCGGGCCGTCCGGGCCATCGTCGACGACCACCGCCTCACCGACGAGGTCGAGTCCGCCGGAGCGCTCCTGGCGGCGGCCCTCGCCGACCATGTCGGACGACGCCTGCGGGGCCGCCTCGACGACGACGTCGCCGACGCCCTCGCCGTCGGCCGACAGCGGGTCGAGCGGGTCCTGGCCGCCCTGCGGTCCATCGACGACGCCCGGGCGGTAGGTGACGCTGCCGCTCGCAAGCTGCGAGCGGTGAAGTTGGCGACGGCGCTGGCCGAGGAGATCGACGCCGTGCAGGCGGTGCCGCCCACCTCGGTGGCCTGGGTCGAGGGCCCGGTCCCGAGCCCGGCGCTCCGGGTGGCGCCCGTCGACGTCGCCGAACCGCTGCGGGAGGTGCTGTGGCCGCGGACCACCGCCGTCCTGACCAGCGCCACCATCCCGCCTTTGCTGGCCGCCCGGGTCGGCCTCGAGGACGGCGCCTTCGACCAGCTCGACGTGGGCAGCCCCTTCGACTACCCCGCCAACGCCCTCCTCTACTGCGCCGCCCACCTCCCCGACCCCCGGTCACCGGCCTACGAGGCCGCGCTGCACGACGAGCTCGTCGCCCTCGTCACCGCCGCCGGGGGGCGGACCCTCGCCCTGTTCACCAGCTACCGGGCCATGGACGCCGCCGTCGACGCCGTGGGTCCCCGCCTCCGATGGCCGGTGCTGAGCCAGCGCGACCTGCCCAAGCCGGCCCTCGTGGCCCGGTTCACCGCCGAGGAGCCGACCAGCCTGTTCGCCACGATGGGGTTCTGGCAGGGCGTCGACGTACCGGGACGGTCGCTCTCGCTCGTCACCATCGACCGGCTCCCGTTCCCCCGGCCCGACGAACCGCTCCTGCAGGCCCGCCGGGAGAAAGCCCGGGCCGACGCGTTCCGGGTCGTCGACCTGCCCCGGGCCGTCACCCTCCTGGCCCAGGGCGCGGGCCGGCTCGTGCGCTCGGCCACCGATCGGGGCGTGGTGGCCGTGCTCGACCCTCGCCTCGCCACCAACGCCCGCTACCGCTGGGATGTCGTGGCCGCCCTGCCCCCGATGCGCCGGACCCGGGACCGGGCCGACACCGAGGCCTTCCTCCGCAGCCTCCACGACCCCGCCGACGGCGCCGCCTGAGGCGGCGGATCAGCTGGTCTGGGGAGCTTCGCGGAGGCTGCGCTTGAGCTCGATCATGCCGGGGGTGCGGGCGATCAGCTCGACGGCGTCCCAGAGCGCGACGGCTTCGGGGCCCCTGGGGATGCGGCTGATCACCGGCCCGAAGAAGCTGGCCCGGGGATCGTCGCCGAAGGTGACGATCGGGGTGCCCACGTCGTCGCCGACCCGGCTGAGCGCCTCGGCCGTCTCGGCCTCGAGCACCTTGTCCCAGCGCTCGTCATTGGCGGCGCCGGCCTGCTCGCCGGCCACCCCGATCTCGGCCAGGTACTCGGGGAACCCCTCCTCCCAGCGGTCCATGATGTCGCCGCCCCGGGCGTTCACGTGGATGTCGGTCCCGACCCGGGTGTAGAAGGCGCCCACGGAGCCGCCGCCCTCGGCCTCCCGGATGGCGGCCGCCACCCGCAGCAGCTTCTGGCCGGTGCCGTGCCCGGCCACGTACCCCTCGGGGAAGTCGGTGCCGTAGTCCTTGTCCTTGTTGACGAGGCGCAGGCAGATGAACCGCCAGTCGACGGCGAGGCCGCGCTCGCCGGCCACCTCCTCGACCCAGCGAGAGGTGATCCAGGCCCAGGGGCACACCGGGTCGAAGAAGAAGTCCACGTCGGCCATGGCGCCACCCTACGCAGCTGCTGGTCTCAGAAGCCGAGGCGCTCGAGGACGTCGGCCCGACGCTGCCAGTCCTTGTCGACCTTGACGAAGAGCTCGAGGTAAGCGCCTTCGGGCAGTTGCGCCCGCACCGCCGTGCCCACGTGCTTCAGGACGCCGCCGCCCCGCCCGATCACGATGCCCTTCTGGGACTCCCGCTCGACCAGGATCTCGCAGCGGATGCGGGGCCACTCCCACTCCACCACCCGGGTGGCGATCGAGTGCGGCAGCTCGTCGCGGGCCACGGCCAGGAGCTGCTCGCGGACGAGCTCGGCCACCCAGCGCCCCTCGGGCACGTCGGTCACCATGCCCTCGGGGTAGTAGGCGGGGCCGTCGGGCAGCCGCGAGACGAGCACCTCGACCAGCTCGGCCACGCCCTCCCCGGTGCGGGCCGACAGTGGGATGTAGGCCCCCAGGTCGAAGGCGCCGGCGGCGTCGAGCTGTTCGAGCACCTGGGCCGGCCCGGCCCGGTCGACCTTGTTCACCACCACGATGGCGTCACGGGGCACCCGGGCCGCCACCCAGCGGTCACCGGGACCGAGGGGAGCGGTGGCGTCGACCACGAGGCAGACCACGTCGACGTCGCCGATGGCTCCGGTGGCGGTGGCGTTGAGCCGCTCCCCGAGCAAGGTCCGGGGCTTGTGGATGCCCGGGGTGTCGACGAACACGATCTGCGCGTCGGGGCGGGACAGCACGCCCCGCACCTGGGTCCGGGTGGTCTGGGGCTTGTCCGAGACGATGGTGACCTTGGTGCCGAGGACGGCGTTGAGCAGCGTCGACTTCCCGACGTTCGGCCGCCCGACGAGGGTGACGAAGCCCGACCTCACCCCTCGATCCCGCCCGAGCGGCCATCCCCGCCCGAGCGCTCCGAGCTCGCCGCCACGGACGGCAGGCGGGCGATGCGCACCCGGCTGATCCGCCGGCCCTGCACCTTGTCGGCCCGCAGCTCGAAGTCCCCGACCTGCACGGTGTCGCCCTCGACGGCGAGGCGCCCCAGCGTGCTGAAGAGGAGGCCTCCGACGGTGTCCCACTCGCCTTCGGGCAGCCCGCCCCCGAGGACCTCGTTGGCCTCGTCGATGGGCAGCCGGCCGCTCACCCGGACGGCGCCCCCGGGCAGGGGCTCGACGCGCGGGTCCTCCACGTCGTACTCGTCGACGATCTCGCCCACGAGCTCCTCGATGAGGTCCTCGAGGGTGACGAGGCCGGCGGTGCCACCGTACTCGTCGATGACGATGGCCATGTGGAACTGCTCGGCCTGCATCTCCCGCAAGAGCTCGGCCACCCGCTTGGTCTCTGGCACCAGCCGGGCGGGACGCATGAGCGCGGCGACCTCGGCGTCCTCGGCCCCGTCCCGCTCGGCCCGCATGAGGTCCTTGGCGTAGACCACGCCCACCACGTCGTCGATGCCCTCGCCGTACACGGGTACCCGGCTGTACCCGTTCAGCAGGACCACCTCCATGACGTCGGCCACCCGGAAGTCGGAGCCGACGCTGACCATGTCGGTGCGGGGCACCATGACCTCGCGGACGATGGTGTCGCCGAACTCGATGATCTGCTTGATGAGGACCCGTTCCTCGTGCTCGATGGACTCCGACTCGGCGGCCTCGTCGGTGAGGGCCAACAACTCCTCCTCGGACACGAACGGCCCCTGCTTCAGCCCCTTGCCCGGCAGGATCACGTTGGTCAGGCCGATCAGGCCCCGCGACAGCACCCGCAGCGGCAGGAAGTGGGTCAGGGCGTGGACCGGGCGCGCCGTGATGAGCGCCGCTTGGTCGCTGTGCTGCACGGCCCACGTCTTCGGGGCCGCTTCGGCGAGGACGAAGACCACCACCACGTTCACGAACAACCCGACCGCCACTCCGACGCTGCCGAACAACCGCTCCGCCACGAGCGTGGTGAGCGCCGTCTGCACCGACTGGAGCACGAGCACCATCAGCAGCAGCGGGTTGATGAACTCCTCGGGGCGGGTCACGAGGCGCACGAGCTTCGAGCCTCCCCGGCGCCCGGAGTCCTCGAGGCCGATGGCCTTGGCCCGGTTCATGCGGGTCAGTCCGGTCTCGGCCACGGCCAGGAAGACGAGCGCCACCAGCAGGCACCCGATGGCGACGAGCATGACGGCCTCGGTCGTGGTCACGGCGCAGGAGAGGGCGCCCAGGGGTCGCCGCTGAGGGGGCCGTGGAACCGTGCCAACAGGTCCCGCTCGAGCCCTTGCATGGTGGCGGCGTCGGCAGGATCGGCGTGGTCGAGCCCGAGAACGTGGAGCACGCCGTGGACCACGAGCAGCGCCAGCTCGTCGTCGTAGGTGCCGGCGTGGTGAGGGGCGTTGTCGGCCGCCACCGCCGGGCAGATCACCACGTCGCCGAGGAGCAGCGGGGCCTCGTCGGGCTCGATCGGCGAGCGGTCGGGACCGGTCGCGCTGGCGTCGGGCCAGCGCCCCACCTCGACGACGTCCTCTTCGATGGGGAAGGACAGCACGTCGGTGGGACCGTCGCCGTCGAGGAACCGCCGGTGGAGCTCGGCCATGGCCGAGCGGTCGACGAACAGCAGCGACAGCTCGGCGTCGCCCCGCACGCCCCGGGCACCGATCACCGCCTCGGCCAGCCGGGCCCAGCGGGCCACGTCGACCGGATGGCTGTCCTGCTCGTCGGCCACGAAGACCTCCAGGGAGCCCTCGGGGGGCTGGCGCCGGCGGTCCGCCGCCGGGAATGGACCGGGCCTCATTGGTGCGCCGCGCTCGTCATGAGCCCCGCTCGTAGGCGTCGACGATGTCGGCCACGATGCGGTGGCGCACGACGTCGCGGCTGGTGAGGCGCACGAAGGCGAGGCCGTCGATCCCGGCCAGCACCTGCTCGAGACCGCCGAGCCCGCTGCGCCCGCCGGGCACGTCGACCTGGGTTGTGTCCCCCGTGACAACGGCCTTGGAGCCGAAGCCGATCCGGGTGAGGAACATCTTCATCTGCTCGGGCGTGGTGTTCTGGGCCTCGTCGAGGATGATGAAGCTCGAGTTGAGGGTCCGGCCCCGCATGAACGCAAGAGGTGCGACCTCGACCGTGCCCCGCTCGAGGAGCCGCTGGGCCCCCTCGGGCTCGACCATGTCGTAGAGGGCGTCGTAGAGGGGGCGCAGGTAGGGATCGACCTTGGCCATCAGGTCGCCGGGCAGGAACCCGAGCCGCTCCCCGGCCTCCACCGCCGGCCGCGTGAGGATGATGCGGTCGACCTGCTTCGACTGGAGCGCCTGCATGGCCATGGCCACGGCCAACCAGCTCTTGCCGGTGCCGGCGGGACCGAGCCCGAAGGTGATCACGTTGCCGGCGATGGCGTCGACGTAGCGCTTCTGGCCGCTCGACTTCGGTCGCACCGTCCGCCCCCGGGCCGAGCGCAGCACCTCGGCGGCCAGGACCTCGGAAGGACGCTCGTCGGCCTTCACCATGTCGATGGTGCGGCTGACCACGGCGGGCTCGAGCCGCTCCCCCTGCTGGAGCAGGAGCACGAGCTCGGAGAACAAGCGGCCGACCCGCTCTGCGTCGCCGCCGCCGATGGCGATCTCGTTGCCCCGCACGTGCACGCTGGCGTCGGCGAAGGCGTCTTCCACGAGGCGGAGGTGGGCATCTCGGTGACCGAGCAGCGGGACCATCAGGTGGTTGCCGGGCACGTTGATCTTGACCTGGGTCGTCACGCTCGCATCCGCGTCGGGATCAGGGTGCCCCGAGCGTATCGGCCGGCCGACCCGGCCCTCCCTAAGCTTCCGGCGTGGCACTGGAGGGCCCCGACCCGCCTCGTCTCGCCGACGGGAGTCTCGACGAGGGGAGCCTCGACGACGGGAGCGTCGATGACCTGGTGGCCGAGCTCAGTCGGTGGTTGGCCGACGGGCGCGTCGATGCCGCCGCCGCCTCCCGGGCCCGGGAACGGTGGTTGCGCCAGGCCGCCGAGGAGGAGGCCCTCTTCGCCGGGATCCTCCTCGACCTGGCCGAGCGGGACATGGCCGTGATGGCGGCCGTGGCCGGCAACCGCACCCACCGGGGCGTGGTGCGAGCCGTCGCCGAGGACTTCTGCGCCCTGCGCACCGCTGACGGCGGTGACGTGCTGCTGCGCTACGACGGCATCTCGTCGGTTCGCCCCCACGGTCGGCCCGAGGGCCACACCGGCGACCGGGCCCGGGCCCTCGACATGACGTTCAACGAAGCGGTGGTGGCCCTGGCCGGTGACCGGCCGCGGGTCCTGGTCATCACCCTCGACGGCACCGGCCTCTCCGGGGAGCTGCGGGCCGCCGGCCGAGACGTGCTGACCCTGCGCCTCGACGGGGAGGCGCGGGCGACGAGCTACGTCCCGCTGGGCTCGGTGGCCGAGCTGTCGATCGTCTCGGGGTAGAGGTGCTCGAGCGAGCCGGGCGCGATGCGGCAGGCATCGATGAAGGTGTCGACCTCGTTCTCCTTCAGCCGGATGACCCGACCGAAGCGGTAGGCCGGCAACTGGCCCTCGTCGATGAACCGGTACAGCGTGCGCGGCGTGATGCCGAGGCCACCCTGGCCGACGCCTGGGGCCGGGCTCCCACCGACGCCGAGATCGACCCCTACTGGCGCCACCTGGTGGAGGTCAACCGTCCCCGCCTGGTCGACGGGTCCAACCCCGACCTCATCTACCCCGGCCAGGTGTTCGACCTGCCGCCGCCCCCGGCCGCACCGGCGCCCGGCCCGCCGGCGCCCGGCCCGCCGGTTCCCTGAGGGGTCGAGGCCGGCCCGGTCAGCCACCGAGCCGACACGGCGTCGGCCCGCCGCCTCGGTCCCCCGGTGTGGCTGTCGCCAGGGCCTCGGTCACCGCCACCGCCACGTCGTCGATGCCCTCGCCGACGACGGCGTCGATCACGCCCAACCTGGTGGAGGTCCCCGCTGGTGAGACCGAGGTGCGGTGCGACCTCGGCGGCCCGGCCGGCATCACGCTCGAGGATGGCCGCCGCCCCCTCCGGTCCGATCACCGAGAAGATGGCGTGCCGCTGCACGAGGAGGCGGTCGGCCCAGGCGAGGGCCAGGCTCCACCGCTGCCTCCTCGCCGACGCAGACCGAGACGCTGACCGTCGACAGGGCGGCCAGGGCGGCGAACGTGCGGGCGATCTCGGCCGCCACGCCGTCGTTCTCGCTGGCGCTGGAGGGGTCGGCGCCCGGCGTGTCGACCAGGGTGACGACCGGGAGGCCGAGGCGGTCGGCCAGGGCGATGGCCCGTTGGGCGAGGCGGAAGCCGGCGGCGGTGGGCCGGCCGGCGGCGGCATATCGGTCCGAGGCCACGACCACCACCCGCTGCGGACCGATCGTGGCCAGCGCTGCCCGCAGGGTCGGGTCGGTGCCGCCGAGCTCGGTCCAGGACCGGCACAGACCGGCGGCGACGTCGATGCCCGAGGGGCGGCCGGGCTGGCGGGCTCGGAGGACCTCGGCCCAGGCGCCGGACGGTGTCGGCTCCTGGCCCCGCCCGGCACCGGCGTCGGCACCGGCGCCGGGGTGGGACGGCGGCCGAGGGGGGAGCGGGACGTCCCGGCGCCCGAGCGCCGCCTCCACCCACGCCGTGATGTCGGAGCCGGCCACCACGGCGTCGACGAGGCCGTGGGCCAGGGCGGTGTCGGCGGTGTGGGACCGGTCGCTGACCTCGATGCCCGTGGTGGCCGCCACCACCCGCGGCCCCGCGAACCCGATGGTCGCCCCGGCTTCGACGGCGCGCAGGTCGCAGAGGGACCCGTACGACGCGAACACGCCGCCGGTGGTCGGCGACCGGTGGACGGCCACCGACAGCAGCCCGGCGTCGGCGTGACGGCGGAGGGCGGCGGCGGTGCGGCCCATCTGGACGAGGGCGACCATGCCCTCCTGGAGGCGGGCGCCGCCGCTGCGGGTGACGCACACGAGCGGCAGGCCCAGGCTGGTGGCCCGGTCCACGGCCCGGGTGATCCGCTCGCCGGCCACCACCCCCATGGAGCCGCCGAGCACCTCGAAGCGGTTCTCGACGAGCACGTAGTGGGCGGTGCGACCGGTGCGGACCGACTCCCCGTGCGGTTCGTCGGCGCCGTCGGACGCCAGCTCTTCGAGCCGCTGGCGGTAGCCGGGGAAGCCGAGGGGGTCGGCCGAGGCCAGCTCGGTGTCCCACTCCTCGATGAGCGCGTGCACCGATCAAGCCTGGCACGCTCGGCCAGAGCCCCCCGCCAGGCCGGGGCCGGCGCCAGCGGGCTCAGCGGAGGTGGACGGCGACCTCGTTGGCCAGCAGGCGCCCGGCCACGGTCAACCGGACCTGGCCGCCGGTCACCTCCACGAGGCCGTCGAGGGTGACGACGGCGTCGGGCTCGAAGGCGTCGGCCGGCACCCCTTCGTCGGTCCGCAACGCGAGCTGGAGCCCCTCCCGACGGCGGGCGGCCGGGCCGAGCTCCTCACCGGCGGCCTCGGGCGGACGTCCGGCGTCGATGGCGGCGATGAAGCGCTCCGGCGTGCGGACGTTCCACCACCGGCGACCAGCCCGGTGGGAGTGGGCGGCGCACCCCACGCCGAGGTACTCGCCGCCGCTCCAGTAGAGGAGGTTGTGCCGGCAGCGGCGGCCGGGACGGGCCCAGTTGGAGATCTCGTAGCACTCGTAGCCGGCCCGGGCCAGCCGCTCGTCGGCCATGACGTACTTGGTGGCCTGGTCGTCGTCGTCGGGGTGGCGGGCCCGGTCGCCGGCCAGCGGGGTGCCGGGCTCCACGGTCAGGGCGTAGGCGCTGATGTGGCCGGGATCGAGGGCGATGACCTCCTCGAGGGTGGAGGACCAGTCCTCGACCGACTCCCCGGCAGCGCCGAAGACGAGGTCGATGTTGCAGGCGAGGCCGGCGTCGCCGGCGGCCTCCACGGCCGGCCGCACCCTCCTCGGGTCGTGGGTGCGGCCGAGGGCGGCAAGGACCGACGCCACCATGGACTGCACACCGAACGACACGCGGGTCACGCCCCCGTTGCGGTAGGTCTGCAACAGCGGCGGGGTGACGTCGTCGGGGTTGCACTCGACGGTGACCTCTGCGTCGGCGGTGGTGGGGATGGCGGCGACGACGGCCATCAGCGCGTCGGGGGGGACGAGGCTGGGGGTGCCGCCGCCGACGAACACGCTGGTGATCGGGGGAAGACCACCTGCTGCCGCCCTGATGTGCCGGGTGCAGGCCGACAGGTAGGCGGAGGCGAGGTGGGTGCGGTCGGTCCAGGTGGCGAAGGCGCAGTAGTCGCAGCGGTGCCGGCAGAACGGCACGTGGACGTAGACGCCGAAGGGACGGGCCGGCACCGGCCCGGTGGTCAGCGGACCAGGCAGAGGCCGAGTTCGTCGAGCCGCCCGGCGGCCCCCTCGACGGTGGTGTCGAGGATGCAGGCGATGGCTCGAAGGTCATCGGAGCGGATGGTCAACATGCGCCCGTTGAAGTCCTGGCGCTGCACCTGGATCATGGCCAGGTAGCGGGTGAGCATCTCCGCCGAGGTGCCGTGGAGCCCGTCCAGGCGGGTGAGGTCGATGGTGACCTTGCGACGGGGAGCAGGGGCCGGCCCGGTGAGGTCCACCACGCCGCCCTCGCTGCGCCGCCCGAAGGTCTCGTCACGAGGCAGGAGCTGATCCACCGGCACGTTGTAGAAGCCGGCCAACCGCTGGAGACGGGGCACCGAGATGGCCCGCTCACCCCGCTCGTAGGCCCCGAGGACCGAGGCCTTGAACTCCTGGTCGGAGGCTTCCTCGGCCTCCTGGAGGGACATCCCCTTCTGACGGCGGATGGCTCGCAGCCGCTCGCCCACCTTCTTCCCGTAGACGTGGGCCTCGCCGTCGAGCTCGCCCTCTTCTACGCCGTTTCCGCTGACCACGTCCCGCTCCCGTCCGTTCCCGGGCCGTCGGCCCTGCGGCCACAATACGTCACGGCAACCCCGAAATCAACCACCGAGAGTGTCGAAAGGGCGGGGGGCAGGTCAGCGGGCCCGAGGCCGGTCGGTCGGCGCCACGATACCGCTGCGCAGGGCGCCCAGTATGGCCCCGGCGGTGACGGCGGCGGTGCCGGCCCGCAGCCCGTGGGGGCCGAGGCTGATCACGGGCAGGTCCACGGCCCGCTCGGCCGGTGACCACCCGCCCTCGGGGCCGATCAGCACGGTCGGGTGGCCGAGGGTGGGCGGCCCTCCGCCGCGGTCGGCCAGCGCCGCTCCGGGGAGCGAGGCGGCGGCGGGGAAGTCGACCGGCGCCCGCAGCTCGGGCAGCCGGCATCGACGGCACTGCATGGCCGCCTCCCGGGCCACCCGCCGGAGCCGTTCGAGGTTGGCGGCGGCCCGGTCGGCATCCCAGCGCACCACCGACCGCTCGGCCGAGAACGGGAACAGGACATCGGCGCCGAGCTCGGTGAGCTTCTGGGTCACCCACTCCGGCCGCTCCCCCTTCACCAGGGCGAAGGCGATGGCCACCGAAGGTTCGGGAGCGGCGACGGTGACGACGGGACCGGTGGGCTCGAGGGGCTCGCCGAACCGGCACGGCCGCCACCGGCCGGCGCCGTCGGACACCGTCAGCGGGTCCCCGGGTCGGGTGCGCAGCACCCGGGCCAGGTGGTGGCGGTCGCCATCGTCGAGCGCTGGCTGTTCGAGGTCGGCCACGAAGGCGTGGGGGCCGAGCCGGCTGTCGGGCTCGGCGCCGGGCTCGGCGGCCCGGCCCGGCCGGGTCACCGGAAGGCGGACTTGATGCGGGAGAGGAAGCCCACCTCGGCGGGAGCCACGTCCTCGCCCCGGGCGCCGGCCAACCGGCGAAGGAGCTCCTCGCCCTCCCCGTCGAGGTCGACGGGCGTGTCCACCACGACGTTGACCAGGAGGTCGCCCCGACCCCGGCCCTGCACGTGGGGCACGCCCCTGCCCCGGAGCCGGAACACCCGCCCGGTCTGGGTGCCGCGGGGGATCACGAGGTCCTCGGTGCCGTCGAGCGTCTGGAAGCTGAGGTGAGCCCCCAGGGCGGCCTGGGTGACCGGGAGGTGCAGCTCGTGGTGCAGATCGTCACCGTCGCGGCTGAACCGCTCGTGGGTCCGCACGCGGACGTGCACGTAGAGGTCGCCGTGGCCGCCGCCCCGCACCCCGGCCGCCCCCAGGCCTCCCAGCCGCAGGGTGGAACCGGTGTCGACCCCGGCCGGGATGTCGACGGTGTAGGTCTTCTCCTCGATGCGGCGACCCTCGCCCCGGCAGTCCTCGCAGGGCGAAGCGATGATGCGACCGAGGGCACCACAGCGCGGGCAGGGGGCGGCGGTGACCATCTGGCCGAGGATCGACTGGCGAACGCGGCGGACCTGGCCGGCGCCGCCGCAGTCCGGGCACGTCTCCGGGGTGGTGCCCGGCGCCGCGCCCGTGGCCTCGCAGGTCTGGCAGGCCACGGCGGTGCGCACCCGCACCGGCTCCTGGCTGCCGAACACGGCCCGCTCGAAGTCCAGCTCGACGACCACCTCGAGGTCGGTGCCCCGTGGCGATGCACCGCCCCGGGACCGCCCGCCGACGCCGCCGCCCCCGCCGAAGAAGGCGTCGAAGATGTCGCTGATCCCGCCGCCGCCGAAGCCGAAAGGGTCGCCACCACCACCAGCGGCGGCCCCCTCGGGGCCGAAGGTGTCGTAGCGCCGGCGCCGGTCGGGGTCGCTCAGCACCTCGTAGGCCTGGGCCACCAACTTGAACCGGGTCTCGGCGCCGGCGTCGTCGGGGTTGGCGTCGGGGTGGAGTTGACGAGCGAGGCGGCGGTACGCCCGCTTGATGTCCTCGGCGGATGCGTCCCGACCCACCCCGAGCAGGTCGTAGTAGTCGTCAGCCATCGGCGGTGATCGTCACCCCTCGCTCAGGCGTCGGCCCAGCCGCTTGCTGACCACGGCCACGGCGGCGAGCGCCTGGGGGTAGTTCATGCGGGTGGGACCGAGCACGCCGATGGTGCCGGCCGGCTCCCCCTCGACGTCGTACGGGGCGACCACGAGGGCGCAATCGGCCAGCCGGGCCATGCCGGTCTCGGCCCCGATGGCCACGTTGAGGCCCCGATCGAGGACGTCACGCAGCAGGGTGACGACGACGAGCTGCTGCTCGAGGATGGTGAGCACCTCCCGCACGGTGTCGACGGCCTCGAACGCCCCCGCCATGCGGGCCGTGCCGCCGACGAACACGTGGTCGAGGTCGCCGGTCCGGCCGGTGGACAACGCCGAGACCGCCGCCGTGACCACGGCATCGGTGGTGGCGTCGCCCGATGCCGGCACCGGCGCCACCGTGGTGACGTGGGCCCCGCTGGAGGTGGGCGGCGAGGTGGGCGGTGGCGGCGGCCAGGCGGTCCTCGCCGACGTCCCGGTCGAACTCGAGGGTGCGCTTCTCGACCACGCCGTTCGAGAGCACGGCTACGAGCAGCGCCACCCTGGCCGTGAGCCCGACCACCTGCACCGAGCGGACGGTGGCGGCCTCGTGGGGCGGGCCGACGACGACGGCGGCGGCGTCGGTCAGGTTGGACAGCAGCCGGGTGGTGGCTTGCAGCATGGCCTCGAGCTCGCCGTGGGCCCGGTTGAAGAAGGTGCGGACCTGCTGGGCCGACGCCTGGTCGAGGGACACCCGGCCGGTGAGGGCGTCGACGAAGTGGCGGTAGCCCTTGTCGGTGGGGACCCGCCCGGCGCTGGTGGGGCTGGTGGAGGTACCCCTCCTGTTCGAGGACGACCATGTCGTTGCGGACGGTGGCCGGCGAGACGTGCACGCCGGGCGCGGCGGCGATGTGGCCCGACCCCACGGGCTGGGCGGTGTGGATGTACTCCTCCACGACGGCTCGGAGGATGGATGCCTTGCGTTCGTCGAGCATCGCTCAGGCTTCTCTCGGTGCCCGCCGGGCGGCGAGCGTCGGCACCCGATGGTACCGATTGATGGGCCTGGCTCCCGCTTCCGCTCGGCCCGTTCGGCCCCCGCTGGTGTCAATCCTCCAGGCGTAGGGCGGAGACGAACGCCTCCTGGGGCACCTCGACGCGGCCGATGTTCTTCATCCGCTTCTTGCCCTCCTTCTGGCGGTCGAGGAGCTTGCGCTTGCGAGAGATGTCGCCGCCGTAGCACTTGGCCAGCACGTCCTTGCGCTTGGCTCGCACGGTCTCGCGGGCGATGATGCGTCCCCCGACGGCGGCCTGGATGGGCACGTCGAAGAGCTGGCGGGGGATGAGCTCCCGCAGCTTCTCGGTCATGCGGCGCCCGTAGGCGTCGGCCTTGTCCCGATGGACGATCGCGCTGAAGGCGTCGACGGGCTGGCCGTTGAGCAGGACGTCGACCTTGACCAGGTTCGACGCGGCGTACCCGTCGGGCTCGTAGTCCAGGCTGGCGTAGCCCTGGGTGCGGCTCTTGAGCTGGTCGAAGAAGTCGGTGACCACCTCGGCCAGCGGCCGGTAGCGGAGCTCGACCCGCTCGGGCGAGAGGTACTCGAGCTTGCGCATCTCCCCCGCCGCGTCTGGCACAGGTCCATCAGGGTGCCCGTGTGGTCGGCCGGGGAGAGGAGGGTGAGGGCCAGCCAGGGCTCCTCGATCACCTCGATCTCGGTCGGCGGGGGCATGGCGCTCGGGTTGTCCACCTCGATCACCTCTCCCCGGGTGGTGCGGACCTGGTAGGCCACCGAGGGGCGGTGGCGATGAGCGCCAGGTCGAACTCCCGCTCGAGGCGCTCCCGCACGATCTCCATGTGCAACAGCCCGAGGAACCCGCACCGGAAGCCGAAGCCGAGCGCTCCGGACGTCTCGGGTTCGTAGGTGAAGCTGGCGTCGTTGAGGCGCAGCTTCTCGAGAGCGTCGCGCAGCTCGGGGAACTGGTCGCCGTCGATCGGGTAGAGACCGCAGAAGACCATGGGCTTGGGGTCCCGGTAGCCCTCGAGCGCTGCCGGTGCCGGCCGGGCGGCGTCGGTGACGGTCTCGCCCGAGCGGGCCTCGGCGACGTCCTTGATGCCGGCGATGAGGTAGCCGGTCTCACCGGGCCCGAGCACGGCCACCGGAGTCGGCAGTGGGTTCCGCACGCCGATCTCGTCGGCGTCGCGGAGCGCCCCCGCCTGCATGAACCGGAGCCGGGCGCCGCTGCGCAGGGTGCCGTTCATGACCCGGACCGAGGAGACCACGCCCCGGTACTGGTCGAAGTGGGAGTCGAAGATGAGCGCCTCGAGCGGGGCGTCGGGATCACCGACGGGGGCCGGTATGCGGTCGACCACGGCGTCGAGCAGGTCGGCGACCCCCTCGCCGGTCTTGGCGCTGATGCGCAGGATGTCCTCGGCCGGGATCCCGAGCACGTGCTCGATCTCGGTGGCGCAGGTGTCCGGATCGGCGGCCGGGAGGTCGATCTTGTTGAGGCAGGCGATGATCTCGAGGTCGTGCTCGAGGGCCAGGTAGCAGTTGGCCAGGGTCTGGGCCTCGATGCCCTGGGCGGCGTCGACGAGCAGGACGACCCCCTCGCAGGCGGCCAGCGATCGCGACACCTCGTAGCCGAAGTCGACGTGGCCGGGGGTGTCGATCAGGTTGAGGACGTGGTCCCGGTAGTCGAGACGGACCGACTGGAGCTTGATGGTGATGCCCCGCTCCCGCTCGAGATCCATCGAGTCGAGGTACTGGGCGCGCATGTCCCGAGGGTCGACGGCGCCGCAGATCTCGAGGATGCGGTCGCTGAGCGTCGTCTTCCCGTGGTCGATGTGGGCGATGATCGAGATCGCCCTGAGGCGGGACAGATCCACAACGGATCGACGCTACCAACGCCACCGTCGCGCCCCTCCCAGGGGTGGTGGGCGGACGTGACAGGGACCGGTTCCGGCGCTTAGTGTCTCCCGGCTGTTCCGATCCCAGCCGAGGATTCCGTGGCCAACATCAAGAGCCAGATCAAGCGCAACCGCCAGAACGAGCGGCGGCGGCTGCGCAACAAGGCGGTGCGCTCAGAGGTGAAGACCAGGGTCAAGTCGGCCGTGGCCAGCGCCGAGGAGGGTGCCGAGGGCGCCGCCGAGGCGGCCCGGCTGGCCGTCAAGAAGATCGACAAGGCGGCGGCCAAGGGCGTCATCCACAAGAACCAGGCTGCTCGCCGCAAGGCCCGGCTCATGGCTCGCCTGCACGCCTCCCGCTGAGCTTGCTGAGGCGGGCGACGAGGACCTCCATCACCAGCTCGTCGGGCCAGGCCTGGGCGCCGTGGAGGTCGAGGTCGGCGGCGGCGAGGAGGATCACAGCCCGACGCACGCCCCGGTGACCGAGGCGCTGGATCTGGGCGAGGGCCTTGCCGGCGGGGAAGGTCGATCCCCCGATGCCGAGCACCGCCGCTGCCTCCTTCTCGCCGCTGGCGCCGGCTCCGTCGAGTCGCAGCATGCGGGTGTAGTGCCGGCGGAGTGAGGCGATGACCTCGAGGGGGTGGCGGCCTCCCCCCCGCAGCATCCGGTGCAGCCGGTCGAGGGCGAGCGCGGTGTCACCCCGGTTGATGGCGTCGGTGAGCTCCCAGGGAGGGACGCCGCCGGCCTCGCCCAGGAACGGCTCGACCTCCTCCACGCCGAGGCGGGCCCCAGGTCCGTACACACCGCCCAGCCGCTCGACCAGTTCCACGACCGCCCCGGGGTTCTCGCCGAGCTGCTCGGCCACCCGGACCCGGGCCGGACCGTCGAGGCGGAGCTCGCGGGAAGCGAAGTGCTCCCCCACCCAGCCCTCGCGTCGACGGGTCGGCGGCTCGGGGTCGACGGTCGCGGCGCCGGCGTCGACCAGGGCCTTGGCCAGGGTCGGCGGCAGCGACCCGAGCTTGGCCCCCGGCTCGGGGCTGCGCTCCCACACCAGCACGAGGGCCGTGGTGTCCACCGGCTCGGCCAGGTAGGCGAGCAGGGGCGCCTGCGCGTCGGCGTTGGAGAAGCGGCCCAGGTGACGGGCCACCACGATGCGGCGGTCGGTGAGGAAGGGCAGGGTCTGGGCCGCGTCGATGGCCGCGGCCAGCTCGTAGTCGGCACCGGAGAACTCGTCGACCAGGAGGGACCGGTCGCCGTCACCGACGAGCTGCTCGACCAGGGAGGTCACCGCCTCCTCCCTGAGCACGTCGTCGGCTCCCTTCACCAGGTGCACCGAGCCGGTCACGGGTCGCTCCCGTATCCGCGCCGGACCGGTTCGTCGGCGCGGGCCTCGAGGATGGCGGCCATGACGTCGCTGACCCGGCGAGCGCTGCGCACATCGTGGGCCCGCACGACCCGGCACCCGAGCCCGATGCCCAGGGCGTGAGCGGCGTGGCTGGCCTCCCGCCGGGCGTCGACCGGGCGGCCGAGCAGCTCACCGAGGAAGGGTTTGTTGGACGCCGACAGGAAGACGACGTGACCGAGATCGGCCAACCGGTCCGATGCCCGCAGCAGCTCGAGGGATTGGGCCGCCGTCTTGCCGAGGTCGAGCCCGGCGTCGACCATGATCCGGCTCCGGGGGATGCCAGCGGCCACCGCTGCCGCCGCCCGGTCGGCCAGGAAGGTGCATACGGTCTCGACGAGGTCGTCGTAGCGAGGGTCGGGGTCGGCGATGCGGGGTCCGAGCCGGATGTGGGTGGCGACCACGGCCGCCCCCGCTTCGGCCGCCGCCGGCAGGTAGTCGGGGTCGGCGAACCCGCTGATGTCGTTGCCGACCACGGCGCCGGCGGCGTAGGCGGCGCGCGCCACCGACGCTCGCCACGTGTCACAGGAGAGGGGGACGTCGAAGCGGGCCTGGAGGGCCTCGACGGCGGGCACGACCCGATCGAGCTCCTCGGCCTCGGACACCTCGGGACCCGGGCCGGCTCTGACGCCGCCGACGTCGAGGACGTCGGCTCCCTCCCCCACGAGGGCGTCGGCCCTGCCCAGGAAGGCGTCGAGGTCACAGTACCGGCCGGCGTCGAAGAACGAGTCAGGGGTGCGGTTCAAGATCCCCATGACGACGGCCCGGTGGGTCACGTCGAAGCGGTGGGGCCCGAGCTCGAGCAGCACCGGGCGAACCTACCCTGACCACCGTTGCCGCCAGCCGGCGGTCGCCGTCCTCGACGACCACGTCGACGGTCACCTCCAGTCCCCCCACCCGGAGGCGCTCCGGGGCGGCCACCGTTCGGGCCGCGGTCAGCTCGTTCCCGGGCGGGGCCCACACGGCAGCGACCAGCCACCGGTGCCGGAGGGCGGCCACCGCCGAGGCATCAGCCGGCCCCCCGGCGGCGACCACGACGAGGTCGACGCGGCGGACCCCGGCTCGCCGAAGGCCCTCCAGCAGCCGCTCGGGCCCGCCCGGCGACGCCCCGTCGAGCACCACCACGGTGGCCCCGCCGGCTCGCCAGAGGGTCGTGCCAGGAGCCGGACTCGTGGTCAAGGGCGGGCGGCGGAGCTCGGCGGCGGGAGCGAGGAGGGCCAGGCTCACCACGACGGTGCCGACGGCCATCACCAGCCGCCCACGGATTCGGTGCCCGGCCACGACGATCGCCACGCCGGCGGCGACGACGGCCACGCCCGTCCCGTCGAGCTCGCCCGAGGGAAGCGACGACGCCACCCGAGCCACCGTCTCGATCCAACCGATGAGCAACGAGGTGGGCAGGTGCAGCACGGCGGCGGACCGCCCGCCCACCAGGCCGGCGACCAGGCCGGCCCCCAGGCCCCACATCATGACCAGCCCGGCGGCCGGGCCGGCCAGCAGGTTGGCCGGCAGAGATGCCACCGGCACGCCTCCGAAGGTGGCCACGAGCAGGGGAGCGACGCCGAGCTGCGCGGAGGCGGTCACGGCCAAGGCGTCGGTGATGCCGGCCGGGCCCGGGATGGCCCGGCGCAGCGGCGGGCCGAGCAGGAGGATGCCGGCCGAAGCCGCCACGGAGAGCTGGAAGCCGACCGAGCCGACGAGGAGCGGGTCCACCAGGACCAGTCCGGTGGTGGCCAGGGCGAGCAGCCGCAAGCCCGACGCCGGGCGCCCGAGGGCGAAGGCGGTGGCGGCGAGCCCAGCCATGGTCCCGGCCCGCAGCACGGACGGCTCGAAGCGGGTGACCAGCGCGAAGAAGCCGATGACGGCCACGGTGGCCGCCCAGCGGGGCCCCAGCCGCAGCCGGCGCAGCCCAGGACCGACCAGGGCCAGCACGAAGGCCACGTTCTCACCGGAGACGGCGAGCAGGTGGGTGAGACCGGAACCGGTGAAGTCGTCGGCCACTGTGGCCGGCTGCTCGCGGTCGTCGCCCAGGACGAACCCGGTGAAGAGCGACCGACGGTCAGGTGGGAGCGAGGACGAGCCCGCCACCAACAGGCGTCGGACCCGGTTGGCCGCCCGCCAGGGCGGGGCGCCACCGTCGGCAGGCTCCAGCCAGCGGGCCTCGAGCCGACCCACGACGTGGCGGACCACCAACCATGGCGCGTCGTCGGGCGGGGGCCGCACCCGTCCGTCGACCCGCACCCGCTCTCCGGCGAGGCGGGTGCGGAGCGCCCCCCGTCCCCGCTCGACGGCCGACAGCTCGAGGCGCCTCCCGCCGACCCGAACGATGGCGGTGGTGGCCCCGAAGTGGTCCTCGGGGTCGGATACGAGGGTGACGGTGCCCCGGAAGGGGCCCGGCTCGGGCGGCCGCAGCCCCGCCTCGGCGCGGGCCCCGAGCGAGGAGGCCAGCAGTAGGCCGCCCAGGCACACCAGCGCCGGCCGTCGGGCCACCATGGCGAGGGTGACCACGGCGACGGCCAGGGCCAGGGGCACGGGCCGGGCCATGGCTGCTCCCGTGGCCACGGCGGCAGCGAGCACCACCGCTCCCCGGTCGCTCAGCGCCGTCCCCGTCGGGGACGGCGGGGGAGGCGGCAGCGGCGGCGGGGCGTCGAGCCTCGGGGTGGGAACGGTCACACCCGGACCAGGTCGCGGAGGGCGGCGAGCTTGGCGTCGCCGATGCCCCGCACGTCGAGGAGGTCGTCGACCGAGCGGAACGGACCCTGCTGCTCCCGGTGGTCGATGATGGCGGCGGCGGTGGCCGGCCCCACCCCGGGCAGCTCCTCGAGCTCCGCGGCGGTGGCGGTGTTCACGTCGACCAGGGCCTCGGGCCCGCCGGTGGCCGGCTCGCCGGCGGTGGTCGGGTCGCCGTCGCCGGGATCTCCTCCGGTCACCACGGACCGCCTGGCCGGACGGGAGATCTCCTCCGGTCACCACGGGCGGCACCACCGCCTGGCCGACGCGGGGGACATAGACCCGCAGCCCGTCGGCGAGGGGCGCGGCCAGGTTCAGGCGGTCGCCGTCGGCGTCAGCGGCCAGCCCGCCGGCGGCGTCGACGACGTCGGCTACCCTGGCCTCGGCGGGAAGGCGGTAGAGGCCGGGGCGAGCAACGGCACCGGCGGCGTGCACCACCACCTCGGTCGGCCCGCCCCCACCGGCGACGTCGACGGCACCAGGACCGGTGCCAGCGGCGGTCCCCCCCGTCGGCGTGGTGGCCGCCCCCGGAACCGGCGCAGTGGCCGGTGGCACCGTCGGCAGCGAGGTCTCGACCGGTGGCGGCGGCGGGCGCAGCAACCAGACCCCCACGGCCACGGCGATGCCGACGGCCACGAGCGCGCCGACGAGGCGACCGGGCGTCGGCGCGAACCGCTCGACCACGCCGCCGAGTCGCGGCCCGAGCGGGACCGGCGGGTCAGGGCGGCGAGGCCCCGCGTCCACCGGGTCGAACGGCGCTCCGACCGAGTCAGGGTCGGCGCCGGCGGGGGCCGGCGGGGTCGGGTGATGACGGGAGCTCGATGCAGACACGGGCCCTCCCGGGCGCGACGAAGCGGTGGGGAGGGGAAGGAAGGGTGCCGGCACCCGGCGACCGAGCCGTGCGAGCAGCAGTGTAGAGCGGAGTCGTCACGGTGAGCGCCCGCCGCCGCGGGCCAGCCACTCGGCCTCGATCTCGAAGGGGATCCGCCGGTAGGCGGCCCAGTGGGGGTAGCTGCGGAGCCGCCAGCGCAGGTACGGGCCGAGGTAGCGGACGCTGAATCCGATCAGCCCGTGGCGCCGCCACTGGGCGACGTGCTCGAGCTCGTGGCGAAGCAGGCGCTGGTCATCGGCGGCCCGGCGGCGGACGAGAACGAGGGACCCGAGGGTGGTGGCCGCCGCGCCGGGGGCCACGGGCCCGCCCACCCAGAGCCAGTAGCCGTCGCGCCGCTCGATGCCCACCCCGGGCTGCCCCGTCAGAACAACCGGGCGGTGAGGGCCTTGCGGTAACGGGGGGTGCGGGGGTCGCCGGGGCCGAGCAGCTCGAGCACGTCGAGAAACTCGCGGCGAGCGTCCTCGTCGTCCTTCACCCGGTCGAGGAGGGCGTCCAGCCGGGTGTCGACGTCGTCGCCGAGGGCGTCGTCGCCGGTGCGGGCCAGGGCCGCCACCCGGCGGGTCTCGGCCGACTCGGGGATCCGCCCGAGCAGGCGGATTGCCTCCTCGGTGGCTCCCGAGCCCACCAGCAGCTCGGCCAGGGCGACGGTGGCAGCGGCGTGGCCGGGGTCGAGCTCGAGCGCCCGGCGCAGCGAGGCCTGGTCGCCGGCCTCGACGAGCGCAGCCAGCTCGAGCTCGGCCTCCGAGGGCAGGAGGCGGGCGACGAAGGCCTCGACCGCAGCCGCGCCCTGGGCTCCGACGAAGCCGTCGACCACCTTCCCGTCCCGCAGCGCGTAGACGGCCGGGATCCCCTGCACTTGGAAGGAAGCCGAGACCTGGGGGTTCTCGTCGACGTTGACCTTGGCCAGGACCACCCGTCCCTCGGTGGCGCCCACGGCCGCCTCCAGCAGCGGGCCGAGCTGGCGGCACGGCCCGCACCAGGGGGCCCAGAGGTCGACCACGACGGGCGTGGTCTCCGACCGGCGGACGACCTCGTCCTCGAAGGTGGCGTCGGTGACGTCGACGACGGCGGTTGTGGTGGAGGGATCAACGCTCATGGGGCCAGTCTGGCAGCGGGGCTACGTTGGCGGCACATGGAGACCCGACCGGTCGAGGGCGTGGATGTCACCGGGGTCACCGGCTGGTTCACCGAGCACGTCCCTGGCGTGGTGCCCCCGCTGTCGTTCGACCTCATCGCCGGCGGCCACTCCAACCTGACCTACCGGGTGTCCGATACCGCCGGTGGAGCGTGGGTGTTGCGCCGGCCACCGCTCGGCCAGGTCCTGGCCACCGCCCACGACATGGGCCGGGAGCACCGGATCATCTCCGCCCTCGGAGCCACCGACGTGCCCGTTCCTCCCGCCGTCGGGCTGTGCACCGACGGGGCCGTGAGCGGCGCCCCCTTCTACGTGATGGGCTTCGTGGACGGCCATGTCGTGCGGGAGGCCGCTGCTGCCGCCGCCTTCGGCCCTGCGGAGCGGCGCCGGGCCAGCCACTCGATCGTCGACGTGCTGGCCCGCATCCATGCCGTGGACCCCGACCCCGTCGGCCTGGGCGACCTGGGCCGCAAGGAGGGCTACATCTCCCGCCAACTCAAGCGCTGGTACGGGCAGTGGGAGCAGTCGAAGACCCGCGAGCTGCCCGACGTCGACGCCGTCCACGACCGGCTCCTGGCCTCGATACCCGACCAGGGCCGGGCCACGATCGTCCACGGCGACTATCGGCTCGACAACTGCATGATCGACGACGGCGGTGAGGTGATCGCCGTGCTCGACTGGGAGATCTGCACCCTCGGCGACCCCCTCGCCGACGTGGGCTTGCTGATGGTGTACTGGGCCGAGCCCGGCGACGACCGCTCCGCCCTGCCGGGCGCGGCCACGAGCGAGCCCGGTTTCTCGTCTCGAGCGGAGCTGCTCGACCGCTACGCCGAGGCCTCGGGCCGCGACCTCGCGCTCATCGACTTCTACGTCGCCTTCGGGTACTGGAAGCTGGCCTGCATCCTCGAAGGCGTCTACGCCCGCTACCTGGGCGGCTCGATGGGAGCGGCCAGCTCGGGCTTCGAGGGGTTCGCCGACCAGGTCGAACAGCTCGCCGCCGCCGCCCGCGACGCCGCCGATCGGTTCTCCTCATGAGCGGTTCTGGTGTGCACCGATGACGGCGCCGTATGAGCTGCACCAGGAGCCCCAGCTCGACGCCCCCATCCTCGTCACCGCGCTCGAGGGCTGGATCGATGCGGGGTACGCCGCCGCCAACGCCATGACCACGGTCCTGGGCGGGATCGAATCGCAGCCCGTCGCCACCTTCGACGCCGACGAGCTGCTCGACCACCGGGCCCGCCGCCCGATCCTCCACCTGGTCGACGGGGTGAACACCCGCCTGTCGTGGCCTGGCATCGAGCTGCGGGTGGCCAGCGACCTCGACGACCGAGACGTGCTGTTGCTGGTCGGCGCCGAGCCCGACCACTCCTGGCGAGCCTTCGGCCGGGCCGTCATCGACCTGGCCGGTCGGCTCGGGGTGCGGATGATCACGGGTCTCGGCGCCTACCCGGCGGCGGTCCCCCACACCCGCCCGACGTTGCTCTCCTGCACGGCCAACAGCGAGGAGCTGGCCCGGCGGTGGCCGTTCCTGCGGGGGTCGCTCGACGTGCCCGCCGGGGTGCAGGCCGCCATCGAGCGGTTCGCCGCCGACACCGACCTGCCCGCCATCGGCCTGTGGGCCCAGGTGCCCCACTACACGTCGGGCATGGCCTACCCGGCGGCCAGCCTGGCCCTGCTCGAGGGACTGACCACCGTCGGCGGCCTGTCGCTGCCGACCGGTGAGCTCGACGAGGAGGCCCGAGACGCCCGCCGCCGCCTCGACGAGATCATCTCAGGCAACACCGAGCACGCCGAGATGGTCCAGGCCCTCGAGCGCGAGGCCGACTCCACGGCGGGCACCACCGAGCTTCCCTCCGGCGACGAGCTGGCCGCGGAGCTGGAGCGGTTCCTGCGGGACCACGGCGACAGTTAGCGTCCCGCCCTGCTCGTCGACGGTGGCCTCGGATCGGACCTGACCCGGGCCGGCGCCGCCGCCGCCGAGGCCGAGGAGGCCGGCTACGACGGCGTCTGGTCGGCCGAGACCGACCACGACCCGTTCTTCCCGCTGCTGCTCGGCGCGTCGGCCACCGAACGGTTGGAACTTGGCACGGGGATCGCCGTCGCCTTCGCCCGCAACCCGATGACCCTGGCCCAGGTCGCCTATGACCTCCAGGCCTTCTCCGGCGGACGGTTCATGCTCGGGCTCGGATCGCAGATCCGGGCCCACATCACCAGGCGGTTCAGCATGCCCTGGGACCACCCGGCGCCCCGGATGCGCGAGCTCGTCCTCGCCATCCGGGCCATCTGGGCCTGCTGGGAGGAGGGCACGAAGCTCGACTTCCGGGGCGACTTCTACACCCACACGCTCATGACCCCCTTCTTCGACCCGGGGCCCAACCCGCACGGCACCGCCCGCATCTTCCTGGCCGGGGTGGGGGCCAGGATGACCGAGGTGGCCGGGGAGGTGGCCGACGGGTTCCTCTGTCACGGCTTCACCACCGAGTCCTACCTGCGGGAGGTGACGCTGCCCGCGCTCGAGCGGGGGCTGGCCACGAGCGGGCGCACCCGGGCCGCCCTGCAGCTCTCCTTCCCGGCGTTCGTGGTGACCGGCACCAGCGAGGAGGAGATGGAGGCCGCGGGCAGGAGCACACGGGAGCAGATCGCCTTCTACGGATCCACGCCGGCCTACGTGGGTGTGCTCGAGCACCACGGCTGGGGCGAGGCCCACTCCCAGCTCAACGCCCTGTCCAAGCAGGGGCGGTGGAAGGAGATGGGCGGGCTGATCGACGACGAGATGCTCCACACGTTCGCCGTGGTCGCCGAGCCCGAGCAACTCGCCGCCGGGCTCGAGCAGCGCTTCGGGGACGTGGTCGACCGGATCAGCTTCTACGCCCCCTTCCGGTCCGACCCGGCCCGCTGGCAGGCGGTCATGGAGCAGCTCCACGCCGCGTAGCGGGCAGGTCGGCGACGAGATCGCTCGGTCGGCGCCCGAGCCCGGCCCGCAGCAGCTCTCCCTCGAGCGTGGCCAGCTCCGCGTCGCGGCGGCGGGCGACAGCGGCGTAGGAGGCGTCGTAGAGCGTCAGCCCGTGCGCCTCGGCGAGCGCTGCTGCCTCGCCGAGGTCCTCGCTGGTGGCGGTGATCCTCGGGCAGATCTCGTCCAGCGCGCTGATCACGGCGGCGACGCTCTCGGCCGAGACACCGAGCCGCCCGCGCAAGAGCGCGTTGCCGACCTCGTAGGGGGTCAGGTCGAGCAGGCGCAGGGCGACGGTGCGCTCGCGGTGGCCGGCGAGCAGGGCGCGGGCGGGCCCGACCTCTTCCTCGCCCTCGGCATGGAACCACTTGAGGGCAACGTTGGCGTCGCTAACGACGTCGATCGCCGGTGTCGCGGGCATCGCGCTCTCGTCGGATGTGCTCGGCGGACTCGAAGGCGCCGACGCCCGCCAGTGCCGCCCGGCCGCGCTCGAGCGCGGCGTCGAGCGTCGCTGGGTCGGGCCAGCCGAGCTCTCGCTGGGCGGCCTGTTGGATGAAGCCGCTGCGGGTGGAGCCGCGACGCTTGGCCTCGCGGTCGACGCGTTCGAGGAGCTCGTCGGGCATCGAGATCAACACCTTGGCCACGACCGCAGTATATCTCATAGATATCGCTCCCCCTCGAGGAAGCGGGAGCGCGCCATGCGGTAGAGGACGAAGCGGCGCAGGTGGGGGGCGTCGGCGCCGATGGTCGGGTGGTCGAAGTCGTCGGCGCGGTCGTGGGTCATGCCGATGGCCTCCATCACCCGTCGGGACCGAACGTTGCCCGGTGTCGTGAAGGACACGATCTCGCCCAACCGCTCCCCCACCTCCCGACCGGCGACGGCCCGGGTCACGAACCGGTCGTCGACCCGGAGGATCTCGTCGAACCCGAACCGCAGGGCGGCGAGGGCGCCCTCGGTGGCGTAGCCCCGACCCCACGCCTCCCTGGCCAGGCGCCAGCCGACCTCGACCGCCGGCGTGAACGGCCCCTCCCAGGTCGGCACTGAGAGCCCCATGAAGCCGACGAAGGGCGCCTCGCCCACCACCTCCACCGCCCACAGGCCGAACCCCCGCTCGGCGAAGTGCCGTTGGATGTGGGCGACATGGCCGTCGGACTGATCCCGGGTCAGCGGCGCCGGGAAGTGGGCCATGACCACCGGGTCGGCGTTCAGGTCGGCGTAGGGGGCCCGGTCCTCGTCCCGCCACGCCCGCAGCAACAGCCGCTCGGTGCGGATGAGGGGGACGTCAGGTCGATCGGCCAACCGGCTAGACGGGTTGGAGCCCCTCGTCGAGGTAGCGGGCCCGGCACAGCGACCGCTGCAGCTTGCCGGAGCTGGTCTTGGGGAGGCTGCCGGGAGCGACGAGGACGACGTCTCCGGCGGCGAGCCCGACGCTGTCACGCACCCGCTCGGCCACCTGGGCCCGCACCGGGGCAGGGTCGTCGGCCTTGGACTCGGCCACCACGACGATGGCCTCCTGGCCCCGCCGGCCGTCGACCCCGAAGGCGATGACGTTGCCGGCCCGCACACCGTCGACCTTGGCCACCGCCCGCTCGACGTCCTGGGGGTAGACGTTGCGCCCGGCGACGATGATCACGTCCTTGATCCGCCCGCACACGACCAGCTCGCCGTCGACCGTGTAGGCGAGGTCGCCGGTGCGCAGCCACCCGTCGTGGAAGGCGGCGGCGGTGGCGTCGGGACGGTCGTAGTAGCCGGTGGTCACCGAGGTGCCCCGGATCTCGAGCTCGCCCACCTCGCGCTCGTGGCGGAGGGTGCCCGACTCGGGGTCCACCACCCGGATCTCCAGGCCGGGGACGGGACGGCCGAGCAGGGCCAACCGGCGGGCGCCCGGAGCGGTGAGATCGACGGCGGCGGCGTAGCGCTCGGTCTCCAGCACCCGCCGATCGACCACGTCGGTCCGCAACCCGCTCATCGGTTCGGGGAAGGTGCCGGCGATGGTCACCTCGGCCATGCCGAAGGCGGGGAAGACCGCACCGGGGCGCAGCCCGTGGCGCGCCCCCGCCGCCACCAGGGCCTCGACGCTCTCGGGGTCGACCGGCTCGGCACCGTTGAGCGCCACCCGTAGCCGGGAGAGGTCGAGACCGTCCATGCGTCGCATGGCCCGGGCGGCCAGGGCCCACGCGAAGTTGGGTCCGGCCGTGGCCGTGGCCCGGTGGTCGGAGAGCCACTCCACCCACCTCGAGGGTGAGGCCATGAAGTCCTGTGGCGAGGCCAGCACCAGGTCGGCGCCGGTGGTCATGGGCAGGGTCAGCGTCCCGACGAGACCCATGTCGTGGTAGAGGGGCAGCCAGGAGACGATCACGTCGTCTTCGGGATCGAAGGCGGTGGCGGTGATGATGGCGTCGAGGTTGGCGCCGACGGTGCGATGGGGGATCATCACGCCCTTCGGGTCCGCCGTCGAGCCGCTCGTGAACTGGAGGATGGCCAGGCTCTCGGGGTCGATGGCCGGCTCGGCGAACGGGCCGCTCGTACCCAGCCCGTCGAGGCCCACCACCGGGGGGTCATAGGGGCGGGGCTCGTAGAAGGGGGCCAGATCGGGGTCGATCAACAGCAGGGCGGCGTGGGCGCTGCCGACCCGTCGGCGGGTCTGGTCGACGAACTCCTCGATCGACGACATCCGCATGGGGAGCGGGAGCACGACGGCGGTGGCGCCGGCCAGCCAGGTGGCCTGGATGGCCGTGACCAGCGGCCGGGTGGTGGGTCCGAGGAGGCCGACGTGGGCGCCGGGACCGATGTCGCGGGCCTGCAACCCGGCGGCCATGCGGCGGGCGTCGGCGTGGAGCTCGGCCCAGGAGACGGACTGGGGGGCGCCGGCGCCGACGAAGGTGATGTGGCCGCCGCGAGCGGTGGCCTGCTCGATGCGGGAGGGGAGGGTGGTCACGCTCGTTGGACTACCCCGGCTCCGGGCCGGTTACGGCTTCTCGGGGTTCTTTCTCGTGAACAACCACTGTCGTGGCTCTGTCGGTCGCCAAGTACCGTGCCGTGCGATGTCCGAGGCCGTCACCGCCCGAGCCGACGGCGGCGCCGACCAGCCGGCGCACCGCTACGACGCCGCCCTGGCCGAGCGGATTGAACTGGCCTGGCAGGACCGGTGGGAGCGCGAGGGCACCCTCCACACGCCGAACCCCACCGGCCCGCTGCGAGACGGGTTCGAGGCCGTGGCCGGGCGGCCGAAGCTGTACGTGCTGGACATGTTCCCCTACCCGAGCGGCGCCGGCCTCCACGTCGGGCACCCGCTCGGGTACATCGGCACCGACGTCTACGCCCGGTACCAGCGCATGACCGGGCACAACGTCATCCACGCCATGGGCTATGACGCCTTCGGCCTGCCCGCCGAGCAGTACGCCGTGCAGACCGGCCAGCAACCCAGGACCACCACTGACGCCAACATCGCCACGATGCGCCGCCAGCTCCGCCGGTTGGGACTGGCCCACGACCCCCGCCGCAGCGTGGCCACCACCGATCCCGCCTACTACCGCTGGACGCAGTGGATCTTCCTGCAGATCTTCGGGTCCTGGTACGACCCCCGCGCCGACCGGGCCCGTCCCATCCACGAGCTGGAGGCCGAGCTCGACGCCGGCACCCGCTGGCCGGCCGAGGGGACCAACCCCTTCGGGCGACCGTGGGCCGAGCTGTCGAGCGTCGAACGCCGCCGGGTGGTGGACGCTCACCGCCTCGCCTACCGGCACGAGGCGCCGGTCAACTGGTGCCCCGGCCTCGGCACCGTCCTGGCCAACGAGGAGGTCACCGCCGACGGCCGTTCCGAGCGGGGCAACTTCCCCGTCTACCGGCGGCCGCTCGAGCAGTGGATGCTCCGCATCACGGCCTACGCCGACCGGTTGCTGGCCGACCTCGAGGCGCTCGACTGGCCGGCGTCGATCAAGCTGATGCAGCGCAACTGGATCGGGCGGAGCACCGGGGCCGAGGTGGCCTTCCGGTCACCGGCCGGGGACATCGAGGTCTTCACCACCCGGCCCGACACCCTTTTCGGGGCGACCTACGTGGTCCTGGCCCCCGAGCACCCCATGGTGGACGCCCTGGCTGCCGCCAACTGGCCCGACGGCACCCCCGAGGGGTGGACGGGCGGGGCCACCTCCCCGGCCGAGGCCGTGGCCCGGTACCGGGACGCCGCCAGCCGCCGGTCAGAGCTCGAGCGCCAGGCCGAGGGGCGGGCCAAGACCGGTGTGTTCACCGGGTCCTTCGCCACCAACCCGGCCAACGGCTCCGCCGTCCCCGTCTTCGTGGCCGACTACGTGCTCATGGGCTACGGCACCGGGGCAATCATGGCCGTCCCCGGTCAGGACCAGCGGGACTGGGAGTTCGCCCGAGCCTTCGGTCTGCCCATCGTGCGGACCGTCGCACCCCCGCCCGGCTTCGACGGCGAGGCCTATGTGGGCGAGGGCCCGGCCACCAACAGCGGCTTCCTCGACGGCCTGGGAGTGGCCGACGCCAAGGCCGCCATCGTCGAGTGGCTGGAAGCCGAGGGAAGGGGGCGGGGCAGGGTCACCTACAAGCTGCGGGACTGGCTGTTCAGCCG
>JAUJOW010000036.1 GCA_030447445.1 Acidimicrobiales bacterium
GAGGACGTGGTAGGGGTTCTTGCGCAGGATGCTGCGGTCCTTGAAGGTGCCGGGTTCACCCTCGGCCCCGTTGACCACCACGGTGGTGCCCACCCGGTCGGAGCGGTTCTCCACCATGGTGCGCCACTTGCGCCCGGTGGGGAAGCCGGCCCCGCCCCGGCCCCGCAGGCCCGAGGCCTCGAGCGTCTCCACCAGCACCATGGGATCGACCTGGCGGGCCGCCACCAGCCCTTCGCCACCCCGCTTGGCCTGATACTCCTCGAGGCTGCCGATGGTGCTGGCGAACAGGACGCGACGGACCTTTCTCATGACTCCCCATACTGGCCGCCCGAGCGCCCGAACCGGAAACCGCCGTTCGTCCGGTTGTCGTCGGCGGGAGGTCCGCCCGGGTGGCGGCGTGGGCCGGGACGCCTCGGGGCAGGGCAGCAGTCATGACCACCCTGCTTGTGACCGATCCTGCCTCCGGCGAGACCCTGCGCACGCTGGAGGTGGATGACGCCGACCAGCTGGTGGTGGCCGCCCGGGTCGCCCACCCGGCGTGGTCCGCCACCCCCGCCGCCCGTCGGGGGGCGATGCTGCGGGCCGGAGCGCAGCGGCTCCGGGAGGTGGTCGACGATCTCGCCCTGCTGCAGACCCGGGAGACGGGCAAGCCCCTGGCCGATTCCCGGGGCGGCGTGGAGGCGGGCATCGGGGCCATCGAGCAGTACGCCGAGCTCGGGCCCCTGCACGGGAGCCGGTCGTTGCGGGGAGGGGTGGGCGCCTCCGACTGGATGACGCGGGTCAGCCGGGGGGTGGCGGTGCTGTGCCTGCCCTGGAACGATCCGGTGGCCATCGCCTGTGCCCAGGTCGCGGCCAACCTGGTGGTGGGCAACACCGTGGTGTGCAAGCCCAGCGAGAAGACGCCGCTGGCCAGCGCCGAGGTGGTTCGCCTGCTCGCCGGGGAGCTGCCGGACGGGGTGGTGCGCCTGGCGGTGGGAGACGGGTCCTTGGGCGCCGACCTGGTGGCCCATCCCGGGGTCGACGTGGTCGTCCACGTCGGCTCCCGCCAGACCGGGCGCCAGGTGGCCGAGGTGTGCGCGGCCCGGGGGGCCAAGGCGGTCCTGGAGCTGGGTGGGAAGGACCCCATGATCGTCGATGTCGGCGTCGACCCGGCGTGGGCCGCCGAGCAGGCGGCGCTGGGGTGCTTCGCCAACGCCGGTCAGATCTGCACCTCGGTGGAGCGCATCTACGTTCACCGAGAGGTCGCCGACGCCTTTGTCGACGAGCTGGTGTTGCGGGCCAAGGCCATGCGGCTGGGCCCGGGAACCGACCCTGCCACCGAGATGGGGCCGATGACCGACGACGGGCAGCGGGCCCTGGTCGACCGCCATGTCCGTTCGGCGGTCGAGGCCGGGGCCGAGCTGCGCTGTGGCGGGGCGCCGGTGGAGGGCGCGGGCTCGTTCTACCCGCCGACCGTCCTCACCGGGGTGACGCCGGGAATGGTGCTCACCGAGGAGGAGACCTTCGGTCCGGTCGCTGCGGTGCAAGTGGTCGACTCGTTCTCCGAGGCGCTCACCCTGGCCGACGCCACTCCCTACGGCCTGGCCGCCGTCGTCCTCACCGCCGACATGGCCCACGCCCAGCGGGCCATCGACGAGCTGGCCGTGGGCACGATCAAGGTCAACGCCGCCTTTGGCGGGGCCCCCGGCGGCGCCGCCTCCCCCCACGGCGACTCGGGCGAGGGCTTCGGGTACGGACCCGAGCTGCTCGACGAGCTCACCCGGGTGCGCGTGGTCCACCTGGAGCCGCCGCCGGCGTAGCCCACCCACTCGACCGTCGGTGCCTTGGGGCGATGGTAGGCAGGGGATGGGACACCCGACCCGGGGTAGCGTCGACACCTTGGCGTCAGTGGTGTGGATCTCGGGGGCGTCGAGCGGCATCGGGGAGGAGCTGGCCCGCACCGTCCCCGACGAGGGCGCCCGGGTCATCGGCATCAGTCGGCGGGCTCCGAGGGCGGTCGAGCACCTACCGGCCGACCTCTCCGACCCTGCCTCGTGGCGCCAGGTGAAAGCCTCGTTCGATCGGGAGCTGGCCGCCTTCGAGGGCGGTCGGGTCGTGTTCATCCACGCCGCCGGCACCATCGAGCCCCTGGGCTTCGCCGGTGAGGTCGACAACGAGCGCTACGCCGCCAACGTGATGCTCAACAGCGCCGCTCCCCAGGTGTTGGGCCATCTCTTCCTGGCCGCCGCCCGGCACCTGGCGGTCGACCGTCATCTGGTCATGATCACCTCCGGCGCGGCCCGCAGCGTCTATGCCGGATGGTCCTCCTACGGCGCGGGCAAGGCGGCGATCGACCAGTGGGTGCGAGACGTGGGAGCGGAGCAGGACCGGCGCGGGGGCGCCCGGGTGCTGGCCGTCGCGCCGGGCACGGTCGACACCCCCATGCAGGCCCTGCTCCGGGCGGTGGCCGACGACGACTTCCCCCAACGCCAGCGGTTCCTCGACCTCCACGCCGACCGCCGGTTGGCCGACCCGACGGAGGTGGCCCGGCGAATCTGGCGCCTGCTCGACGGCGGCCTGGACAACGGCAGCGTGGTCGACCTCAGGCAGATCGACCGGTGACGGCCACCACCGTCGTCACCTGAGCAGTGCACGTCCTCTCCAGTCGCGTCCTGGTCCGACCCGTCGACCTGGACCGTTCCTTCGCCTTCTACGGTGGCACGCTCGGCTTGGCCATCTCCCGCGAGTTCGGGGACGGGGACCACCGGGGCGTCGTGTACTTCCTCGGCGGTGGCTTCCTCGAGGTCTCGGGACGAGCCACCGGTGTCGTCGGGCCGACCGTCGAGCTGTGGCTCCAGGTCCAAGACGTCGACACGACCCATCGCGAGCTCGAAGCCGCCGGTGTCGTCATCCTGCGTCCGCCCGCCGACGAGCCGTGGGGGCTGCGCGAGCTGTGGATCGCCGATCCCGACGGGCTGCGGATCGTCCTGGTCGAGGTACCGGCGGACCACCCGCTGCGACGTCGCCCGGTGCTGGAGGGGTGACCTGGCACCCCGGCGACGCCTCCTCTGCTGCCTCCGGCCTTCTGACCCCCGAAGGGACGGAGAAGGGGCGTTTCGGGGGACGAGACGGCTGGGTCCGGGGACCGAGCGATAGCGTCGTGTGGGTCATGACCGTGGGTCCACGCTGCTCGGTGCACCGGTGCACCGGTGTGGCCGTGCACCGGTCGACCGGTGAACGCCGTCGAGCTCGTTCCCGGTGCCCGTTTCCCCGACCTCGACCTTCCCGACCACGCCGGCAACGGCCGCCGCCTCTCGGAACTGG
>JAUJOW010000019.1:0-15519 GCA_030447445.1 Acidimicrobiales bacterium
TTGGCCGATCGTCGGTCGGCGTCACTAGCGTGCCTCCCGTGCCCGACGCTCCTCCCGAGACGGCCTCAATCTCGGTCGACGGCAAGGAGATCGACGCCACCAAGGGTGAGCTGGTCATCGACGCCTGCGAGCGGGCCGGCATCTACATACCCCGGTTCTGCTACCACCCCCGCATGCGGCCGGTGGGCATGTGCCGCATGTGCATCGTCGAGATCGACACGGGACGGGGACCGGCCCTGCAGCCGAGCTGCATGATCCCGGCCACCCCCGGCATGACGGTCTCCACGCAGTCCGAGGCCACCGTGAAGGCCCAGGACGGCGTGCTCGAGTTCCTCCTCATCAACCACCCGCTCGACTGCCCGGTGTGCGACAAGGGCGGCGAGTGCCCGTTGCAGGACCAGACCCTCGCCTACGGGCCCGGCGAGTCCCGCTTCGTCGAGGAGAAGCGCCACTTCGAGAAGCCCATCCCGGTCAACGAGAACGTCTACCTCGACCGCGAGCGCTGCATCCTCTGTGACCGCTGCACCCGGTTCGCCAAGGACGTGGCCGGCGACCCGCTCATCTCCTTCCAGGACCGCAGCAGCCAGACCCAGGTCAACACCTTCCCCGACCACCCGTTCGCGTCCTACTTCGCCGGCAACACCGTCCAGATCTGCCCGGTCGGGGCGCTCACGGCCCGCCCGTACCGGTTCCGGGCCCGACCGTGGGACCTCGAGCAGACCGAGTCCACCTGCCAGTCCTGCGCGGTGGGGTGCCGCGTGGTGATCGACTCCTCCCGCAACGAGGTGCTCCGCTACAACGGCGTCGACATCGACCCCGTCAACTGGGGGTGGATGTGCGACAAGGGCCGGTTCGACTTTCAGTCGGTCCAGCACCCCGACCGCCTGGTGGGCCCGCTCCTGCGGGGAGCCGACGGGGAGCTGGCCGAGGCCCGCTGGAGCGAGGCGCTGGGGGCGGCCGCCGCCGCCGTCAGGGAGGGGCTCGAGCGGTCGGGCCCCGGGGGGGTGGCCGTGCTGGGCGGGGCCCGCCTCACCAACGAGGCGGCCTACGCCTGGGCCAAGCTGGCCAAGGGCGTCATCGGCACCGACCACGTCGACGCCCAGCTCGGCGACGGCCTGCCCGCCGACGCCGTGCTCGGACTGCCCCGGGCCACCATCGACGACGTCTGCGCCAAGGGCGGCACCGTGCTGTTGATGGGGCCCGACCTGAAGGAGGAGCTGCCGGTGCTGTACCTGCGGCTCCGCCACGCCGTGATCGAGGACGGGGTGTCGCTGGTCGAGCTCTCGCCCACCGCCACGTCCTGCTCCGAGCTGGCCACCGCAGCGCTGCGCCACCGCCCGGGCGAGGCCACCGAGCTGCTGCGCCAGGTCCTCGGGAACGCCGGCCGGACCGGTGAGCCGGCCGACCAGGCCGGCCAACGGAGCGCCGAGATCCGGGCCCGAGCCCGCGAGGTGCTGGGGAAGGGGCCGCTGACGGTGATCCTCGGGCGTTCGTCGCTGGCCCACTCGGCCGAGGACGCCGTGGCCGCCGCCGCCTTCCTGCTCGAGGCGACGCCGGGCGTGCGGTTCCTCCCGGCCCTGAGACGAGCCAACGTCCACGGGGCGCTGGACATGGGGCTGGGCCCCGGTCTGCTGCCGGGCCGGACCCGCCTCGACGAGGGCCGGGACTGGTTCCTCACCGCCTGGGACACCGTCCCCGACGTCCCCGGGTTGGACGCCACGGGCATCCTGACCGCCGCCGCCGACGGTCGCATCGACACCCTGTTCCTGGTCGGCGCCGACCCGCTCGCCGACTTCCCCGACCGCCGGCTCGCTGCCCGTGCCCTGGCCGGGGCCCGGACCGTGATCGCCACCGATCTCTTCCTCACCGAGTCGTCGTCACGGGCCGATGTGGTGTTGGCGGCGGCCGGCTACGCCGAGGTGGACGGCTCCACCACCAACATCGAGGGCCGGGTGAGCACCCTGGGTCGCATGGTCACCCCGCCGGGCACAGCCCGGGCCGACTGGATGCTCGCCGCCGAGCTGGCTCTCCGCCTCGGCGCTGATCTGCGGCTGGAGTCGGTCGACGAGATATGGGACGAGATCGAGGAGCTGGCCCCGTCCCACGCCGGTATCACTGCCGACCTGCTCCGGTCCCCGGCCGCCGCCGACGGGGTCGTCGCCCCGCTGCACCCCGCCGATCTGGGTGCCACCGAGGTGAACGTGGAGGGCACGGCCGTCGGTGGCAGCGACGTCACGATCACCGGTGAGCCCTACGACCCCGACGCCGCCGCTGAGCACGCCGAGAGCGCCGAGGCGGCCAGCGAGGCCGAGGCCACCGACGAGGACGACGGCGCCATCGCCGAGGTCGAGTCGCAGGAACGGGCCAGCCGGGCCGCCGAGCGCGAGGCGGCGGCGGCCGAGGATCGCGCCGAGGGCGACGATTCCGCCGCCCACGTGGACGACACGGCCGGCGACGAGCGGGCCGAGGCAGAGGCGGTGGCCAGCGAGGGCGCCCAGCGGCTCTTCAAGCCCTCCCCGCTCTCCTTCGACGGCCGGTCGGTTCGGGGCGCCCCCCCGCCGGTCGATGCGTACTCGCTGCGCCTCGTCACCGAGCGCAAGCTGTACGACCTCGGCACGTTGGTGCAGCACTCGCCGGCCATCGCCGACCTCGCTGCCTCCGCACCGTTGCGGGTCAACCCGTCGGACTTCGACCGCCTGGGCATCGCCGACGGCTCCCAGGTCAAGGTCAGCGCCGCCACCGGATCCGTCCTCGTCGCCGCGGTGGCCGACCCCGGCGTGCCTCGGGGGGCGGCCGTGCTCAGGTGGAACCAGGGCACCCCGGACCCCGGCGAGCTGATCGACGCCACCCTCAGCGTCACCGACGTGCGGGTGGAGACGACGGCATGATGACCCGATGATCCTCGGCGCCGATCCCCTCCTCACGGGGCCGATCGACCTCACCGCCGTCGCCATCGTCGCCTTCAAGACCCTGCTGGTCTTCGTCTTCCTGCTCGTCGCCACCATGCTCATGATCTGGTTCGAGCGCAAGGTTCACGGCGACATGACCAACCGCATCGGACCCAACCAGGCCGGTCCCTTCGGTGTGCTCCAGAGCGTGGCCGACGGCATCAAGGTGTTCTTCAAGGAGGACCTCATCCCCGACCGCTCCGACCGGTTCGTGTTCAAGCTGGCCCCGTACCTGTCGGTCGTCCCCGCCTTCGTCACCTTCGCCGTCGTGCCCATCGGCGGCGTCTTCGGTGACGGCGAGCGCGGCGTGGTGAGCATGTTCGGGCGGGACACCCGCCTGCAGCTCGCCGACCCGCCCATCGGCATCCTGCTGGTGCTGGCCATGTCCTCCATCGCCGTCTACGGCGTGATGCTGGCCGGGTGGTCGTCGGGCTCGAAGTACCCGCTGCTCGGCTCGGTGCGGGCCTCGGCCCAGATGGTCTCCTACGAAGCCGCCCTCGGCCTGTCGGTGGTGGCCGTGGTGCTCGTCTCGGGCACGCTGACCACGAGTGGCATCGTCGCCTCGCAGCACGTGTGGAACTGGAACATCTGGGCCACGGGGGCCGTGCCCTTCATCATCTTCGTCATCGCCGCCACCGCCGAGCTTAACCGCCCACCCTTCGACCTGGTCGAGGCCGAACAGGAGCTCGTCGGCGGCTTTCACACCGAGTACAGCTCGGTGCGCTTCGCCCTCTTCTACCTGGCCGAGTTCATGAACACGGTCACCATGTCGGCCATCATCGTCACCTTGTTCCTCGGCGGGCCCAACGGGCCGGCCTTGATCGGCCCTGACTGGGTCTGGGGGCCGATCTGGTTCTTCGCCAAGCTCCTGGTGTTCCTGTTCATGTTCGTCTGGTTCCGGGCCACCCTGCCCCGTTTCCGGTACGACCAGCTCATGGACCTCGGCTGGAAGGCCCTGATCCCACTCGCCCTGGGATGGCTCCTGTTGCTCGTCGCCGTGCGGGTGGCCGACGACGAGGACTGGAACGTCTTCGTGGTGATGGCGGCCGCCCTCGCGGTGATGGCCGCCGCCTACGGCCTGCTCGTGCTCGCCTTCCGCGCCGCCCGTCGGGTCCACGAGGTCGAGGCGGCCATCTGATGGGCTACCTCGGCGGGTTCGCCGTCACCCTGCGCAACATCGGTCGGCGGCGAGTCACCCGGGAGTACGTCAAGGACGAGGGCGGCAAGCGGGACAAGCCGGTGCGCCTCCACGGCCGCCACGTGCTCAACCGGTACGAGGACGGGATGGAGAAGTGCATCGGCTGCGAGCTCTGCGCCGGGGTGTGCCCGGCCCGGTGCATCTTCGTGCGGGGCCGGGAGAACCCACCGGACGCGCCGGTCAGCCCGGGTGAGCGCTACGGCTTCGTCTACGAGATCAACTACCTGCGCTGCATCCACTGCGACCTCTGCGTGGAGGCCTGCCCCACCGAGGCGATCACCGAGACCAAGCTCTTCGAGTTCTCGTTCACGAACCGGGACGACGCCATCTACACCCGTGATGATCTCCTGGTGGACGACGACGGCCGCCCCCGCCACCTCCGCTGGGAGGACTGGACCGACGCCGCCGCCGTCGAGGACCACACCTCCACGTGGATGCGGGCCACGGCCGCCAACGGTGACTCGGCCTACGAGGGCAAGGTGGCGTGGGCCGGAGAGCTGGGCTTCGGGGTGCAGCCACCCGAGGGCGGCCAGGTGGTCGACGTCGAGAGCGGGCAGGTGAAGACCGGCTTCGGCGAAGAGGACCACCTCCTCCCCGGGGGCCGCCCCCTCAGCCCTACCGACGACCTGGGCCCGGGCGGTGACGTCTGATGGAGTACGCCGTCTTCGCCGTCGCCGCCATCATCGTGCTGGCCGGCGCCTTCGGTGTGGTGGTGAGCCGCAACCCCGTGCACGCCGCGCTCAGCCTGGTGGCCACCCTGTTCGGGGTGGCCGTGCTGTTCGTGGCCCAGGAGGCGCACTTCCTCGCCGCCGTGCAGGTGATCGTCTACGCCGGGGCCATCGTGGTGCTGTTCCTGTTCGTCATCATGCTGCTCGGGGTCGACCGGGCCGACGACCTCGACACCGAGCCGTTGATCGGCCAGCGCCCGGCCGCCGTGCTCGCCGGCCTGGCCCTCGGCGGGGCGCTCGTGGCCGTGGTGGTGACGAGCACCGTCACGGGGGCGCCTCGCAGCGGCGCCGAGGACTCCGCCGGCGCCGACAACGTCACCCAGATCGGGCGGTTGCTGTTCACCGAGCACCTCTTCGCCTTCGAGGCCACCTCCGTGCTGCTCGTGATCGCGGTGGTCGGGGCCGTGGTGCTCGCCCGCCGTCGACGCATCGAGGAGATCGACCGGGAAGAGCCGGTCACCGACCTCGGGAGGGACGATGGCTCGGCCGGCGACGCCGACGAGCCGGTCGAGGAGCACGCGTGATCCTGGCCGCCACGCCGATCAGCGCGTCGTGGTACCTGGGGCTCAGCGCCCTGCTGTTCACCGTCGGCGCCGTCGGGCTGCTCGTGCGCCGCAACCCGCTCGTGATGTTCATGTGCGTCGAGCTCATGCTCAACGCCGTCAACCTCACCTTCGTCACCTTCGCCCGCGAGCTCGACGACGTGGGTGGCCAGGTGGTCGTGTTCTTCGTGCTCGTGGTCGCTGCCGCCGAGGTGGTCATCGGGCTCGGGATCATCGTGGGCATCCTCCGCCGCCGCCCTGGCGCCACCGCCGACGACCTGTCGTTGCTGAAGGGCTGACCGGCGGCGATGGTCGAGCTCACCTGGGTCATCCCTGCCCTTCCCCTTCTCGGCTTCCTGCTGCTGCTCGCCTTCGGGCGCCGGCTCGGCGACCCGCTGGCGGGCTGGCTGGCCACCGCCACGGTCGGAGGCTCCTTCGCCGCCACCGTCGTGGTGTTCCTCGGCCTACGAGGAGCCGACGGGGGAGACGCCCACCGCTACACCCAGACCCTGTTCACCTGGCTTCCGGCAGGGGGGTTCTCGGTGGACGTCGGCTTCCTGGTCGACCCCCTGTCGATCACCATGTGCCTCTTCGTCACCGGGACCGCCGCCCTGATCCACCTGTACTCGATCGGTTACATGCACGGCGACGAGGGGTTCTCGAGGTTCTTCGTCTACATGAACCTGTTCGTCTTCTCGATGCTCGTGCTCGTGCTCGGTGACAACCTGCTCCTCACCTTCCTCGGGTGGGAGGGCGTCGGGGCCTGCTCCTACTTCCTCATCGCCTTCTGGCACACCAAGGAGGCCAACGCCTCCGCTGGGAAGAAGGCCTTCGTCACCAACCGCATCGGTGACTGGGGCTACCTGGTGGCCATCCTCCTCACCTTCTTCGCCCTGGGCTCGATCACCTACACCGACATCTTCGCCGGGGCCGGTGGGCTGGCCACCACGACGGCCACGGCCATCGCCGTGCTGCTGGTCATCGGGGCCATCGGGAAGTCGGCCCAGCTCCCGCTGTACGTGTGGCTGCCCGACGCCATGGCCGGTCCCACCCCCGTGTCGGCCCTCATCCACGCCGCCACCATGGTCACCGCCGGGGTCTACCTCCTGACCCGCATGAACCCGGTGATCGCACAGGCCTCGCCGTGGGTGTCGACCACGATCGCCGTGGTCGGGGCGGCCACCGCCCTCTTCGCCGCCACGGTGGCGGTGGCCCAGCACGACATCAAGCGGGTGCTCGCCTACTCCACGGTGAGCCAGCTCGGCTACATGTTCCTGGCCGTCGGGTCCGGCGCCTACGTCGCCGCCATCTTCCACATGGTCACCCACGCCTTCTTCAAGGCGTTGCTGTTCCTCGGGTCGGGATCGGTCATCCATGGCATGGGCGGCGAGCAGGACATGCGCCGCATGGGGGGGCTCCGGGCGTTGATGCCGGTCACCGCCGCCACCTTCATCGTCGGTTGGCTTGCCATCGCCGGCGTACCGCCGTTCTCCGGTTTCTGGTCGAAGGACGAGGTCCTGCTGTTCGCCTGGGAGAAGCATCCGCTGCTGTGGGCCGTCGGCCTCGTCACCGCCCTGCTCACCGCCTTCTACATGGGCCGCCTGGTGTTCCTCACCTTCTTCGGTGAACCCCGCTGGCGCCGCGCCGGCACCCACCCCGGCGGCGAGGCCGAGCAGTCCGCCGCCGAGGTGGCCGACGACGGCGGGGGAGCGACGAGCACGGCCACCGCCGTTACCGCCGTCGCCGCCGAGCAGGAGGTCCATCCCCATGAGTCGCCGTGGACGATGACGGTGCCGCTCGTGGTGCTGGCTGGGCTGTCCCTCCTCGGTGGGGTGATCAACCTGTCGTTCCTCAGCCGGCTCCAGGTCCTGGAGCACTGGCTGGAGCCGGTGGTCGAGGCCGGCGAGCACCACCTCGACTCCTCGTCGGGCGTCAAGCTCGGTCTGGCCGTCGTGGCCACTGTCGCCAGCTTGGTCGGCATCGGCCTCGCCAGCGTGCTCTACCTGCGCCGGTCGGCCGCCGACCGACCCGCCGAGCCGGACATCCTGCTCGAGGGCTGGCACTACGACCAGGCCGTCTCCGCGTTCGCCGGCGGTCCCGGCCGGCGGTTCTTCGACGCCACCACCTGGTTCGACCGCCACATCGTCGACGGGGCTGTCAACGGCGTCGCCGCACTGATCCGTGGCCTCGGTGGGGTGGCCCGGGGCCTGCAGAGCGGCTACGTCCGCTCCTACGCCCTCGGCGTGGCCGCCGGCGCCGTCGTCCTCGTCGCCGTGTTCGTGCTCCGCGGGGTGGCCCTGTGATCTCCTCCATGCTGGTCTCCTCAGGGCTGGTCTCGTCAGGGCTGGTCTCCTTCGTGCTGGGCCAGGTCGGCCGGGCATCGAGCGACGTGCCGCTGCTCACCGCCGCCGTCGTCCTGCCCGCCGTCGGCGCCATCGCCACTGCCCTCGTGTCCCGCCGGCGACCCGAGTCGGCCCGCATGGTGGCCACCCTCTTCTCGGTCGCCACCGGCGTGGTCACCGTGGCCGTGCTCGTGGCCTTCGAGACCGGTGAGGCCGACTTCCAGCTCGTCGAGAAGTACACCTGGATCCGCGACCTCGACGTCGCCTGGCACCTCGGGGTCGACGGCATCTCCCTGTTCCTGGTGGTGATGACCGGCGTGCTGTTCCCCATCGCCATGTTCGGCGGTGCGCCGCACCACGACGCCAAGTCCTTCTACGCCTGGCTGCTCCTGCTCGAGGCCGGCTGCATCGGTGTCTTCCTCGCCCTCGACCTCTTCCTCTTCTTCGTGATGTTCGAGATCGTGCTGGTGCCGATGTACTTCCTCATCAGCGGCTGGGGCTACGCCAACCGGCGGTATGCGGCGATGAAGTTCTTCCTGTACACGATGCTCGGCTCCGCCTTCATGCTCGTCGGCCTCGTGGCCACCGCCGTGCTCCACGCTCGCGGATCGGGCGGCGACCTCACCTTCAACGTGCTCACCATCGCCAACGACCAAGGGTCCATCGCCCCGATGACGGCCCGCTGGCTGTTCCTCTCCTTCGCCATCGCGTTTGCCGTCAAGGTCCCGCTCTTCCCGGTGCACACCTGGCTGCCCGACGCGCACACCGAGGCCCCTACGGCCGGGTCGGTGATCCTGGCCGGGGTGATGCTGAAGCTCGGCACCTACGGCTTCCTCCGCTACGGGCTGTTCCTGTTCCCGGAGGCCTCGGCCTGGTTCGCCCCGGCCATGGTGACCCTCGGGGTTATCGGCATCATCTACGGCGCCGTGGTCGCCACCATGCAACGGGACCTCAAGCGGCTGGTGGCCTACTCGTCCATCGCCCACCTCGGGTTCATCGCCCTCGGCACCTTCGCCATCACCACCCAGGGCCTGCAGGGCTCGGTGATCCAGATGGTGAACCACGGCCTGTCCACCGGTGGGCTGTTCCTGCTCGTCGGGATGATCTACGAGCGGCGCCACACCCGGGAGATCGCCCAGCTCAAGGGGCTGCAGGCCTCGGCGCCGATCATGGCCGGCGTGTTCACCCTCGTCATGCTGTCCTCGATCGGCCTTCCCGGCCTGAACGGGTTCGTGGGCGAGTTCCTCATCCTGCTCGGCTCCTTCCTCACCCGGCGGTGGTGGGCCGTGGTGGCCGCAACCGGCGTGATCCTCGCCGCCCTCTACCTGCTCTGGGCCTACCAGCGGGTCTTCCACGGCGAGCCCGACGAGGACAACGCCGGCTTCGCCGAGATGAGCTTCCGTGAGGGCATGGTCATGGCGCCGCTGGTGGCGCTCATCGTCTTCCTCGGTGTGTACCCGAAGCCGGTGCTCGACCGCATCGAGCCGTCGGTGGCCGCCCTCGTGGCCCACGTCGAGGACGGGTCGGACTTCGTCGAGCCCTCCGTGGCCGAGGCGGGCACCGACGCCAGGGAGGAGACCTTCGCCGAAGCCGAGGCCGCCGAAGAAGGGTCCGGCGGCGAGGGCGGCGAGGATGGCGAGGGCGGTGAGGGAGGGTGACGCTCGGCCTCCTGGCCCAGGCCGGCGACGGGGTGGCCCCGATCGACACCCCCGGGGTGGCCTGGTCGGCGCTGTCGCCCATCCTCGTCCTCATCGGCGGGGCCATCGTCCTGTTGGTGGTCGGCGCGCTCGCCCCCCGCCGCTCCCGTATCGGTTGGCACGCCATGCTCACCGTGGCCGTCGCCGGCGGGACCATCGCCGCCGTCGTGCCGCTCTGGGACCGCGTCCACGACGACGGGCCGTACAGCGCCGTGGCCTCCGCCGTGGGCGTCGACGGCTTCTCACTGTTCGTGACCGTCGTCATCGCCGTGGCCGTGGCCATCGCCGCCCTCCTCACCGACGGCTACCTGCGCCGGGAGGGGCTGGAGGGCCCCGAGCCCTACGTGTTGATGCTTTTGTCGGCGGCCGGGGCGGTGATGATGGCGTCGGCCAACGACCTGATCGTCATGTTCCTGGGCCTCGAGATCATGTCGATCGCCGTGTACGTGCTGGCCGGCCTTCACCTGCGCCGACGCCGCTCGGGCGAGGCGGCGGTGAAGTACTTCGTGCTCGGTTCCTTCTCGTCGGCCTTCTTCCTCTACGGCGTGGCCCTCGTCTACGGCGCCACCGGCTCCACCAACCTCGTGCGCATCGCCCGGTTCCTGGCCGCCAACACGCTGGCCGACCAGGGGCTCCTCATCGCCGGGTTCGCCCTGCTCCTCGTCGGGTTCGGGTTCAAGGTGGCGGCCGTGCCGTTCCACTCCTGGACACCCGACGTCTACCAGGGTTCGCCGTCGCCGATCGTGGCCTTCATGGCCTCGGGGGTGAAGGCGGGCGGGTTCGCCGGCCTGCTGCGGGTCTTCGTGGCCACCTTCGGCACCTACCGCCTCGACTGGCAGCCGGTGGTCTACGGCATCGCCGTGCTCAGCCTGGTGGTCGGCGCCGTGCTGGCCGTGGTCCAGACCGACGTCAAGCGCATGCTCGCCTACTCGTCGATCAACCACGCCGGGTTCATCCTCATCGGGGTGCAGGCGGCCACCGACGAAGGCGTCACCGCCGCCCTCTTCTACCTCGCCGCCTACACGTTCATGGTCGCCGGTGCCTTCGGGGTGGTCACCGTGGTCGGCCGGCGGGGCGACGGCCACCACCACCTCGACGACTACCAGGGTCTGGCCCGCCGCCAACCACTCCTGGCGCTCGTGTTCGCCATCTTCCTGCTGGCGCAGGCCGGTGTGCCGCTCACGTCGGGATTCCTGGCCAAGTTCTACGTGGTCGAGGCGGCCATCGAGGCCCGCTCGTTCTGGCTGGCCCTGGTGGCCATGGTCTCCGCCGTCGTCTCGGCCTTCCTGTACCTGCGCATCGTGCTGGTCATGTACGCCGGCGCCGGTGACGGCGCGGACACCGATCCTGCCGCTGGCCGGCCCCGGTTGGCGGTGCCGGCGGCCGCCGCCATCGCCCTCGTGGTGGCCGTCGCCGCCACCATCGGGATCGGCCTCGTGCCGGACCCGCTCACCCGTACCGCCCGCGACGCCACCCCCGAGCTGGTCGCCGCCTCCGACTGACCCCGACCAAAAGCCTCGCCCATCGGCGTGGCCTCGAAATGGCCCGGATGTGAACGGGCTCACTAGATTCCAGGGTCGTGTCGGAACTCCTCCGCTCCTACCTCACGGTGGCCATCTTCGGCGCGGTGGCGATCCTCCTGGTCAGCTCCCTGCTGGGTCTCGGGTCGGTCCTGCGGCCGCAGCGGGCCCAGGGTGGCAAGTACCTCAGCTACGAGTCGGGCGTGGACGCGGTCGGCACCGGCTGGGCCCAGGCGGAGATCCGTTACTACATCTTCGCCCTGCTCTTCGTGCTGTTCGACGTCGAGGCCGTGTTCATCTTCCCGTGGGCCACCCGCCTCGAGGCCTACGGCGCCTTCGGCGCCATCGAGATGGGCATCTTCATCGTCATCCTCGCCCTCGGCCTCCTGTACGCCTGGCGCAAGGGCGTCCTCCGGTGGATCTAGCGCGGTCGAAGGAGGACTGATGGGCCTGGTCGAGAGCGGGAAGCTGCCCAAGCCGCTCACGTCGCTGCTCAACCTGTCACGGCGCTACTCCCTGTGGGTGTACCAGTGGGGCCTCGCCTGCTGCGCCATCGAGATGGGCGCGGCCTTCGGGTCTCCTCGCTACGACGTCATGCGCCTCGGCGTGATCCCCCTGCCGGTCAGCCCCCGCCAAGCCGACCTCGTGGTCATCTCGGGCACGGTGACCGACAAGATGGTCCCCTCCATCCGGCGTCTCTACGAGCAGATGCCCGACCCGAAGTACGTCATCTCCATGGGGTCCTGCGCCAACTGCGGCGGCCCCTACTGGGACAGCTACTCGGTGACCAAGGGCGTCGACCAGATCATCCCCGTCGACGTCTACGTGCCCGGCTGCCCACCCCGGCCCGAGGCCCTCCTCGAGGGCATCGTGCTGCTCCAGGAGCGCATCCAGCACGAGGACATCGCCGAGCGCTGGAAGGGACAACCCATTGTCGTCTCCTGAGGACGACGCCGCGGACACACCGGCCGAGGGCCTCCCCGCCGAGACGGCGGCCACGACCGGCGACGTGACCAGCGAGATGGACCAGCCGCCGCCGGCGTCGCTGTCCGACCAGCCGACCGCCGACGAGGAGGTCACCGGCGACCAGGTGGAGGCCACCGTGGAGGCGGCCGAGGCCGAAGGCCACGCCGACATGACGGCGGCCGGGGTGGGCGACGAGGGCGTCGACCCTGAACCCGAAGGTCCCCCCGTGGCCGAGGCCGTGGTCGCCGCCGAGGCGGGGCTCGAACCCGACACGGCGCCGGAGCAACCCGAGCCCGAACCGGCCGACCCGACCTCGCCGGACTCCTCCGACGAGCTCCGCCTCGGCCTGCTCGAGGTGCTCAAGGCCGAGCTCGGCGACGGCGTGGTCGGTGCCCACATCATCGACGGCGACGACCTCTGGGTTCGGTTCACGCCAGAGGCCTGGCGCGAGGCCGGCCAGATCGCCAAGGGCAAGCTCGGCTGCACCTACTTCTGCTTCCTGTCCACGATCGACTGGCTGCCCTCGCCGTGGGGGCGCAGCGAGGACAGCCCCCTCGACGTCCCCCGTGACCCGGCCACCATCGCCGACGCCACGCCCGGGTACGCCGGCGGGTGGAGCCGCTTCCAGGTGTTCGCCCGGGTCCAGGACCCCACCCGGGGCCTGGGCTTCACCCTCAAGGTCGACGTGCCCATGTCCATGGAGCTGCCGACGTGGATCCCGGTGTACGCGGGGGCCGACTGGCACGAGCGCGAGGCATGGGAGATGTACGGCGTGCGCTTCGTCGGCCACCCCAACCTCGTCCACCTCTACCTCCCCACCGAGTTCGAGGGGCATCCCGGCCGCAAGGACTTCCCCCTCCTCGCCCGTCAGGTCAAGCCCTGGCCCGGCATCGTCGACGTCGAACCCATGCCCGACGAGGCCGACGATTCGGGCGAGGACGGCGCCGAAGCCCCCGCCGCGGAGGCGAGCCGGGCATGACCGCCGTGACGGACTCCCAGAAGCTGGCCTACATCGCCGGCCAGGCCGCCGACGCCCGGGTCAACGTCGAGATCGAGACCGAGGGCATGACCCTCAACATGGGACCGCAGCACCCGGCCACCCACGGCACCCTCCGCATCGTGGCCAAGCTCGACGGCGAGCAGGTGGTGTCCTGCGACCCGGTGATGGGCTACATGCACCGGGGCTACGAGAAGCTCGTCGAGGTCCGCACCTACCCCCAGGTCACGACGCTCGTGAACCGCATCGACTGGCTGGGCAGCTTCGCCAACGAGGTGCCGTTCATCCTGGCCGCCGAGAAGCTGATGGAGATCGAGGCGCCGCCCCGCGCCCAGTGGATCCGCACCGTCCTGTTCGAGCTGTCCCGCATCGCCAACATCACCCTGTTCCTCGGCGACATGGGCGTGCAGATCGGCGCCCTGACACCGGTCTTCTACGCCTTCCGTGACCGGGAGTTCGTGCTCAACCAGATCGAGGCCGTCACTGGTGGGCGGTTCCACCCCAACTTCGACCGCATCGGGGGCCTCAGGGACGACCTGCCGAAGGGCTGGATCGCCGACACCAAGGCGGCCATGGACAAGGTGCGCGACTTCTGCGACGAGCTGGAGACGCTCCTCAGCGGCAACGAGATCTTCACCGCCCGCACCCGCGGCGTCGGGATCATCCCCGGCGACGTCGGCCTGTCCTACGGCCTGTCGGGGGCCAACATCCGAGCCAGCGGCGTCGACTGGGACCTGCGCCGCGACCAGCCCGTCGGGCTGGCCTGGAACGAGGTCGACTGGAAGGTCTGGACCCACCCCGACGGTGACTCCTTCGCCCGCTACTGGGTGCGACTCCAGGAGACCCGGGAGGCGGCCGACATCGTCGACAAGCTCCTCGACGGGCTACCCGCCGGCCCGGTGATGGCCAAGGTGCCCCGCATCATCAAGGTGCCCGCCGGCGAGGCGTGGGTCTCCACCGAGAACCCGCTCGGCGAGATGGGCTACTACGTCGTCAGCAAGGGTGACCTCGGCCCGTTCAGGGTCAAGATCAAGTCGCCGTCGTTCAACAACATCTCGATCATCCCCTGGGTGATGAGGGGCGTGTACGTGCCCGACGTCATCACCATCCTCGCCTCGCTCTACTTCATCCTCGGGGACATCGACAGATGACCCTGGCCGTGGAGCTGTCGTACTGGCAGCAGTCGATCCTGCGCACGGTGGGTGTGCTCGCCGCCGTGCTGTTGCCGGCGGGGACCTTCGTCTACGTCTTCCTGTTCAAGATGGTGAGCTTCATGCAGAGCCGGCTCGGGCCCATGGAGGCCGGCCCCCACGGCTCGATGCAGCTCTTCGCCGAGGTCGGCAAGTTCATCCAGAAGGAGGACATCGTCCCCAACCGGGCCGATGCCCGGCTGTTCAAGGCTGCCCCCTACCTCGTCGTCGCCGCCGTCCTGCTCGTCTACGTGGCCGTCCCCTTCGGGCCCGACGCCCTGTTCGCCGACCTCGACGTCGGCATCTTCTACGCCCTCGCCGTCTCGTCCGTCGGGGTGATCGGCGTCCTCGTGGCGGGGTGGGCGTCGGCCAACAAGTACTCCTTGATCGGTGGCCTCCGAGCCGCCGGCCAGCTGATCGCCTACGAGCTGCCCTTGGTGCTGGCCGTCATCGGCGTGGTCATCCAGGCCGGCACGCTCAACATGCAGCGCATCGTGATGGCCCAGGCCGAGGGCTCGATCTTCGGGTTCGATGGCCTCGGCAACCCGTTCGTGCTCACCCAGCTCGTCGGCTTCGTGATCTTCCTCATCGCCACACAGGCCGAGCTGACCCAGACGCCCTTCGACATGCCGGTGGCCGAGTCCGAGCTCGTCACCGGCTTCATGACCGAGTACTCGGGGCTGCGCTTCCTGCTGTTCTTCATCGCCGAGTTCGCGTCGGCCGGCGCCCTGGCCGCCCTGGCCGCCACCCTGTTCCTCGGCGGGTGGTACTTCCCGGGCCTCGACCCGGACGCCAACTACATGAACATCGTCGGACCCCTCGTGCTGCTGGCCAAGATGATGGTCATCGGTGGGCTCATCTTCCTGGTGCGCTTCACCTACCCCCGCCTCCGCGAGGACCAGCTCCAGAAGTTCGCGTGGACCGTGCTCATTCCCATCTCCCTCCTCAACATCCTCGTGACCATGGTGCTGAAGGTGGCCTTCTGATGGCCGAGGTGCCGACCTCCAAGGTTCCCGGCCTGGTGAAGGGCCTCGGGGTGACGATGAAGGAGATCGGCCGCACCGTCTTCCCCAACAAGGGGGTGAAGAAGCTGATCCCGGCGCCGACCAAGGGCGCTCACACGGTTCAGTACCCCCACGTCCGCGAGGAGGTCGCCCCCCGGGCCCGGGGTGTCATCGCCCTGAAGGAGGAGAACTGCACCGTCTGCATGCTGTGCGCCCGCAGCTGCCCGGACTGGTGCATCTACATCGAGGGCCACAAGGAGAAGGCGCCGCCTCGTCGGCCCGGCGGCAAGCCCCGCACGGTGAGCGCCCTCGACCGCTTCGACATCGACTACGCGCTGTGCATGTACTGCGGGATCTGCGTCGAGGTCTGCCCGTTCGACGCGTTGT
>JAUJOW010000019.1:15529-40266 GCA_030447445.1 Acidimicrobiales bacterium
CCCCGAGTACGAGTACTCCGAGCCCCGCATCGCCGACCTGCTCCACGACAAGGAGCGCCTCGGGGAGTGGATGGAGACCGTTCCCGACTTCGAGCCCTACGAGGCCGGCTCGGAGGCCAAGGCCCGCAAGGTGCCGCGTTGACCATCGCGTTGACCATCGGGGCGGCCAACGCCGACGCGCCGATCAACGTGGCCCGGAACGTGGGCTTCGGGGTGATCGCGGCGTTCATGGTCGTCGGTGCCCTGCGGGTGGTCACCACCCGGAACGTGGTGCACGCGGCCCTGTGGCTGGTGGTGGTGCTGGCCGGGGCGGCGGCGCAGTTCGTGCTCCTGGCGGCGGAGTTCGTGGCCATCACCCAGGTGCTCGTCTACATCGGCGCCATCATCGTGCTGTTCCTCTTCGGCGTGATGCTCACCAAGGCGCCGATCGAGGGAGACGCGCAGCTCACCCGCACCCGGTGGTTCGGCGGGGCGCTCGTGGCCGTGCTCCTCTGCGGCCTCTTGTCGTTCGCGCTGCTCGACGGGTTCGGCGAGGACCGCCTGCCGTCGGACACTCGCCTCACGCTGCGCCCCTCCGCCGTGGCCGATTTCGAGGGGGCCACCGGCATCACCACCGAGGGCCGCAGCGAGACCGAGCTGGTCGAGGAGGTCAACGCCCTCGAAGGGGTGAGTGGAGCCGACCGATCCCGCTTCCTGACCACCGCTCGCAACATCGCCGACCGCGACGGCGGGCCGCTCGACTCCAACACCGGAGCCGTCAGCGACGCCATCTTCGCCAGCTACCTGGTGCCGTTCGAGGTCACCTCCGTCCTGCTCACCGCCGCCCTCATCGGCGCCATCGTGATCGCCCGGAAGGAGTAGGCGGTGCTGCTCAACCAGTTCCTCCTGCTCGGCGCCGTGCTGTTCTCGGTCGGCGTGTACGGCGTCATCGCCCGGCGCAACGGCGTGGCCGTGCTGATGTCGATCGAGCTGATCCTCAACGCCGTCAACATCAACCTGATCGCCTTCTCGGCCATGGACGGCGCCATCGCCGGCCAGGTCTTCGCCCTGTTCGTCATCGCCATCGCCGCCGCCGAGGTCGGTGTCGGCCTGGCCATCGTGCTCGTCATCTACCGCAACCGCCGCAGCATCGACCTCGACGAGGTCGACCTGATGAGGGGCTGATCGGTGCTCGAGAACGCCTTCCTCATCCCCCTCGTCCCGGCCGTGTCGTTCGTGTTGATCCTGGCGCTGGGCCGACGGCTCCCCCGCGGTGGCTCCGAGATCGGCGTCGCCGCCCTCGCGCTCGTCTTCGTGCTCTCGGTGGGCGTCGGCATCGGCTGGGTCCAGCGGGTCAACCACCCCCCCGAAGCCCCCCACGCCACCGAGGCCGAAGAGGTCGCCGCCGCCGGGCCAGCGGCGGCCGAGGAGCCAGGGGAACCAGGGGAGGAGGAGCACCACGAGACCCCACCGGTGGTGCGGACGGTCACCTGGTTCCAGAGCGGCGGCCACGAGTTCACCGTGGGCACCATGGTCGACGGCCTGGCCGCCATCATGCTCCTCGTCGTCAGCATCGTGTCGCTGCTGGTGCACGTGTACAGCACCGACTACGTGGCCGGGGACCGCCGCTACACCCACTTCTTCGCCTTCCTCAGCCTGTTCACGGCATCGATGCTCATGTTCGTGCTCACCCAGAGCACGCTGCAGCTCATCGTCGGCTGGGAGCTGGTGGGGCTGTGCTCGTTCGTGCTGATCGGCCACTGGTGGGAGGAGAAGCCCAACTCCGACGCCGCCGTCAAGGCCTTCCTGACCAACCGGGTGGGAGACGTGGGTCTGCTGGTCGGGATGATCGTCCTCTACTTCGCCGCCGACAACAGCTTCGACATCATCCGGATCAACGAGATGGCCAACGCCGGCGAGATCCGACACCTCCTCCTGCTCGTCGCGTCGTGCTGCCTGATGGCGGCGGTCATGTCCAAGTCCGGCCAGTTCATCCTCCACACCTGGCTGCCCGACGCCATGGCCGGCCCCACCCCGGTCTCGGCGCTCATCCACGCCGCCACCATGGTGGTGGCCGGCGTGTACATGATCGCCCGGCTCTACGGCGTGTTCTGGAACGGCCTCTCCATCGGTACCTCCACGCTCAACCTGATGGCCGTGATCGGCGCCGTCACCGTGGTCTTCGGCGCCCTGCTGGCCTTTGTGCAGAACGACATCAAGAAGGTGCTCGCCTACTCCACCATCAGCCAGCTCGGCTACATGGTGATGGCCCTCGGGGTGGGGGCGTGGACGGCCGGGATCTTCCACCTGTTCACGCACGCCTTCTTCAAGGCCTGCCTGTTCCTCGGGGCCGGGTCCCTCAGCCACGCCGTGCACAGCTTCGACATGGTGCGGGACATGGGAGGCATGCGCCGGACCATGCCCACCACCTACAAGACGTTCCTCGTCGGCACGCTCGCCCTCATGGGGTTGTTCCCGCTGGCCGGCTTCTGGTCGAAGGACGAGATCCTGGCCGGGGCCAGCCAGCTCGGCGGCGAGGGGGGTTACCGGCTCATGCTGGTGATGGGCCTCATCGGGGCCCTCATGACCTGTGCCTACATGACCCGCGTCCTCTGGTACGTCTTCTGGGGCCAGCCGCGGGGGGCGGCCGCCATGCACACGCCTCACGAGTCCGGGGCCCGGATCACCGCCCCGCTCGTCATCCTGGCTGGCCTGGCCGTGGTGGCCGGCTTCGCCAACCTGCCCGACACCGGCGTCTTCTCCTTCGTGCCCGAGAACCTCGCCCTGCGCTTCGAGCACTTCGTCGAGCCCACCGCCGCCTACTTCCCCGGCGCCACCGACGAGGCGTTCGGCCACCCCGAGTTCTCCATCACCATCGCCCTCGCCACCTTGGTGCTCGCCGCCGTGGCCATCGGACTCGCCTACGCCTGGTTCTGGCGGGGCGCCGGCCCTCACGGCATCGCCACCCGCAACCCGGCCGCCCGGGCCGGCTACCGGCTGCTCGAGAACAAGTACTACCTCGACCACCTCTACACCGGTGTCGTGGCCGGCGGCACGAAGGGACCGCTGGCCCGGGCCACCTACTGGGTGGACCAACACGTCATCGACGGCGTGGTGAACCTGGTCGGCACGGCGTCACGTCGGGGCGGCCAGTGGGTGTACGACAACGTCGACCAGCGCGTCGTCGACACCATCGTCAACGGCTCGGGCGCCACCGCCGAGGGCTCCGGCCAGCTCCTGCGCAGGCAGCAGACCGGCAAGGTGCAGGCCTACGGCGCCTACCTGTTCGCCGGCGCCACCATCCTGGCCGGCATCTTCGTGTTCATCGCCAGCGCGAGCTGAGGAGCTGAGGAGACACCGTGAACGACCTGCTCGACGACTGGGGGCTCACCGCAGCCGTCTTCCTGCCCATGGTGGGAGCGGTGGTGATGCTGGCCATCCCCCGGACCGAGGAGGCGCTGCACAAGGTCATCGCCCTCGTCTCGAGCCTGGCCGTGCTCGGGGTGGTCGTGGCCCTCATCGCCGAGTTCGACTTCGACCGCACCCGGACGCTCCAGTACGAGGTCGACCACTCCTGGATCGAGGTGATCAACAGCCGGTACATCCTCGGCGTCGACGGCATCGCCCTCCCGCTGCTCGCCCTCACCGCCCTGATCGTCCCGCTGGTGGTGATCTACTCCTGGAACCACTTCCCCGAGCCCCACAACCCCAAGGCCTTCCTGATCCTCACGCTCGTGCTCGAGACCGGCATGGTCGGCACGTTCCTGGCCCAGGACCTCATCCTGTTCTTCGTCTTCTTCGAGCTCGTCCTCCTACCGATGTACTTCATGATCGGCGTGTGGGGCGGCGAGCAGCGCCAGTACGCATCGATCAAGTTCTTCCTCTTCACGCTGTTCGGCTCGGCGCTGATGATCGTCAGCTTCCTCGCCCTCTACTTCCTGTCTCCCGAGGTGGTGGTCGACGGCGTGGCCCGACACACCTTCGACATCCGGGAGCTGACCGACTGGGGCGGTGAGGGGCTGGCCCGCACCACGGCCCTGTTCGTGTTCGGCGGCATGTTCATGGGGTTCGGAATCAAGGTGCCCCTCTTCCCGTTCCACACCTGGCTGCCCGACGCCCACACCCAGGCCCCCACGCAGGGATCGGTGATCCTGGCCGCCGTGCTGCTGAAGCTCGGCACCTACGGGTTCGTGCGCATCGCCATCCCGATCCTGCCCGAGGCGGCCGAGGAGTGGGCGCCGTGGATCGGGCTGCTGGCCGTCATCGGCATCATCTACGGCGCCCTCGGGTGCCTGGCCCAGACCGACATGAAGCGTCTCATCGCATTCTCCTCGGTGGCTCACATGGGCTACGTCATGCTCGGCATCGCCACGCTCACCGACTTCGGGGTCAACGCCGCCATCTTCGGCATGGTCGCCCACGGCCTCATCACCGGCATGCTGTTCTTCATCGCCGGCTCGGTGAAGGAGCGCTACCACACCCTCGAGATCAAGCGGCTCGGGGGCATGCTCCTGCAGGCACCGCGCATGGGCTGGATCCTCGGCTTCGCCTGCATGGCCTCGCTCGGCCTGCCCGGCCTGGCCGGCTTCTGGGGCGAGTTCCCCGCCATCCTCTCGGCCTACAACCCCGGCGGCGACCTCGACCCGGCCCTCTTCCGGGTGTACATGGTCGTCGCCGCCATCGGCACCATCTTCGCCGCCGGGTACCTGCTGTGGCTGCTGCAGCGGGTCGCCTTCGGCACGCCGAAGGAGGAGTTCTCCGGTGAGCGCATCCACGACCTGCACCTCACCGACTACCTCGCCTGGGCCCCCATGCTGCTGCTCATCGTGGTGCTCGGCGTGTACCCCAACCTGATCTTCCGGGTGACCGACGGAGCCGTCATCGAGTCGCTGGCCGCCGTCGGCGGTGGGTAGGCCTGGCCGTGCCCGCCGCCGTCCTCGCCGCCGTGCAGCAGGTCCCGTTCACGTCGCCCCTTCTCGACTGGCACGCCCTCGCCCCGGAGGTGATCCTCACCGCCACGCTGGTGGTGGTGCTGCTCGTCGACCTCTTCACCGACGAGCACTCGAAGTGGCTGGCTTCCTCGCTGACCGGCATCGGCATGCTGGCCGCCGCCGTGCCCCTCCTGACCCTCGCCGTGGACGGCTCCCCGCGGTCGATGTTCGACGGGGCCTACGTGGTCGACGACTTCGCCCTCGTGATGAAAGGCGTGTTCCTCCTGGCCGGCTACGTCACCGTGCTGCTCTCCACCAACTACATCGCCGAGGGCGACTACTGGGAGGGGGAGTACTACGTGCTGCTCGCCTCCTCCCTGCTCGGCATGACCGTCATGGCCTCGGCCCGGGACCTCATCACCATCTTCCTGGCCCTCGAGCTCCTGTCCATCCCGGCCTACCTCCTGGCCGGTTGGCGCAAGCGTGAGCTGACCGGCAACGAGGCCGGTCTCAAGTACTACCTGATGGGGGTGTTCGCCTCGGCGGTGATGCTCTACGGCATGTCGCTGATCTTCGGGGGCACCGGCAGCACCGTGCTGGCCGTGATCGGCGACCGCCTCGACGGCAGCTTCGGCGAGTCGCCCGTGGCCGCCCTCGGCATCGTGTTCGTCCTCGTCGGGTTCGGCTTCAAGGTCTCGGCGGTGCCGTTCCACAACTGGGCCCCCGACACCTACGAGGGCGCTCCCACCCCGATCACCGCCTTCCTCTCGGTGGCCTCGAAGGCGGCCGGCTTCGTCGCCCTCCTCGAGCTCATCTTCGTGGCCTTCTACGGCCGCGATGACGTCTACGGGCCGCTCATGTGGGTGCTGGCGGCGCTGACCATGACCGTCGGCAACCTCATCGCCCTCCGCCAGACCAACATCGTCCGGCTGTTCGCGTACTCCTCGGTGGCCCAGGCCGGCTTCATCCTCGCCCCCCTGGCCCTTGCCGGTCACGGGGCCGACGTGGCCGACGACGCCATCCGAGCCGTCGTCACCTACCTGGTCATCTACACGGCGATGAACCTCGGGGCCTTCGCCGTCATCCTGGCCGTGAGCCGCAAGACCCGCTCCGGCGAGATCAGTTCGTGGGGTGGGTTGTTCGAGTACGCCCCCGGGCTCACCGTGGCCATGACCATCTTCCTCTTCGCCCTCGCCGGCATCCCGCCCCTCGGTGGGTGGTTCGCCAAGTTCGGGGTGTTCAAGGCGGTGCTCGGGGCGGGCGGGGCCAGCGCGTCCCTCCTGGCCGTGGTCGTGGCCGTGAACTCGGTCATAGCGCTCTACTACTACGCCGGTGTGGCCCGGGTCATGTGGTTCGAGCCGGTGCCCGACGAGGACCGCACGCCCATCCGCCTGCCGGTCGCCATCGGCGTGGCCCTCGTGATCACCGTGGCCGTCACCGTGGTCACCGGCATCCTGCCCGGCACCGCCGGCCGCTTCGGCGACGTGGCCACCGACCTCTTCGCGGCGGTGACCACCACGACCGGCCGCTGACACCGACCCACCAGGACGTCGTGAGCGAGCTCGCCGCCATCCTGGCGGAGCGGATCCGGCGCGACGGGCCGCTCCCCTACGACGAGGTGGTCGACTCCGCCCTCTACCACCCCACCTACGGGTTCTACGCCACCGGCGGCCAGGCCGGTCGTCGGGGGGACTTCCTCACCAGCCCCGAGGTGGGACCACTGTTCGGGGCCGTCGTGGCCCGTGCCCTCGACGCCTGGTGGGACGAGCTCGGCCGGCCCGACCCGTTCCGTGTCGTGGAGGCCGGTGCCGGCGTTGGCACGCTGGCCCGCACCGTTCGAGCCGCCGCTCCTGCCTGCGGGCCGGCCCTGCACCTCGTCCTCGTCGAGCGGTCGGCGGCGTTGCGGGCCGGGCATCCCGCCGACGTCACGTCGCTGGCCGACCTGCCCGAGCCCGACGGGCCCGCCGTGGTCCTCGCCAACGAGCTGCTCGACAACCTCGCCTTCGGGCTGCTCGAGATGACCGGCGGCGGGTGGTCCGAGGTGCTGGTCGACGTGGGCGAAGGTGGTGGGCTGACCGAGGTGGTCCGGCCGGCCGGTTCTGAGCTGCTCGCCCGGGCCGCACCGCCAGCGGCCGCTTCACCAGGGGCCCGACTCCCGCTGCAGGCCGCAGCGGCGGACTGGCTGCGTCGGGCCCTCGCTGTGGCCGGGGGCGGTCGGGTGGTGGTGGTGGACTACCTCGCCACCAGCGCGGAGCTGGTCGGGCGACCCTGGACCGACTGGGTGCGCACCTACGCCGGCCATGGCCGTGGCGGCCACCCCCTCGTTCGCCTCGGCGGCCAGGACGTGACCGTCGAGGTCTGCCTCGATCAGCTCAGCAGGGTGCGGCCGCCCACCGCCCAGCGGAGCCAGGCCGAGTTCCTCCACGCCCACGGCATCGAGGCCCTGGCCGAGGAGGGACGCCGGCGATGGGCCGAACGGGCCCACATCGGAGACCTGGCCGCGGTACGGGCCCGCAGCCGGTTGACCGAGGCCGCCGCCCTGTGCGACCCCGCCGGCCTCGGAGCCTTCGGTGTCCTCGAGTGGACCGGCCAGCCGTCCTCGAGCCAGGGGTGAACGGCCCGGTGATCCGGCTGGCTGGTGGCCCCGGCCAGAAGCGCGTCGAGAGCGCGGGCCTTCTGATCGACGCCACCCGGTCACGGCGACGCGCGCAGCCTCGACATGGTGGAATGGGCCACGGCGACGGGGGTCGTCGGCCGGAGCGATCGGGAGGTTCATCCATGGGGTCCTACGCCGTGTGGCTCGACTGATCATGGCCCGTGACGCCCCCGCCGGTCCCACCATCGAGGACTACCTGCTCGAGGACCGGACCTTCCCGCCCCCCGAGGAGTTCAAGGCCGACGCCCTCGTCGTCGATACCGCGCTGTACGACCGCGCCGCCGAGGACTGGCAGGGCTTCTGGGCCAGCCAGGCGGCGGAGCTGCTCGACTGGTCCGAGGAGTGGCACACCATCTGCGAGTGGGACCAACCCTTCGCCCGGTGGTTCGTGGGCGGGAAGCTCAACGTCTCGGCCAACTGCCTCGACCGCCACGTCGAGGCCGGCCGAGGCGATCGGGTGGCCTTCCACTGGGAGGGCGAGCCCGGTGACACCCGCACCATCACCTACACCGACCTGCTGGCCGAGGTGTCGAAGCTGGCCAACGCGCTGAAGGGGCTCGGCGTGGGCAAGGGCGACCGGGTGGCCATCTACATGCCGATGGTGCCCGAGCTGCCGGCCGCCCTTCTGGCCTGCGCCCGCATCGGCGCCCCCCACTCGGTGGTGTTCGGTGGCTTCTCGGCCGACGCCCTCGTCGACCGCATCAACGACGCCGAGTGCAAGGCGCTCATCACCGCCGACGGCGGCTGGCGGCGGGGCCAGGCCGCCCTGCTCAAGCCCACCGTCGACGTCGCCCTCGCCGCCACCCCGTCGATCGAGCACGTGGTGGTGGTGGCCCGCACGTCGACCTCGGGTGACGACAGCGATGTGCCCATGACCGACGGTCGCGACCACTGGTACCACGAGCTCCTGGCCGAGGCCGACCCCGAGTGCCCCCCCGAGCCGATGGACAGCGAGGACCTCCTGTACCTGCTCTACACCTCGGGGACCACGGCCAAGCCCAAGGGCATCATGCACACCACCGGCGGCTACCTCACCCAGGTCGCCTTCACCCACAAGTACGTCTTCGACCTCCACGCCGACACCGACGTCTACTGGTGCGCCGCCGACATCGGCTGGGTGACCGGCCACAGTTACATCGTCTACGGGCCCCTCGCCAACGGGGCGACGTCGGTGATGTACGAGGGCACCCCAGACACCCCCGGCCGGGACCGCTGGTGGTCGATCGTCGAGCGCTACGGCGTCACCATCCTCTACACCGCGCCCACCGCCATCCGCACGTTCATGAAGTGGGGGAGGCACGAGCCCGGCGGCCACGACCTGTCGTCGCTCCGACTGCTCGGCTCGGTCGGTGAGCCGATCAACCCCGAAGCCTGGATCTGGTACCGCGACACGATCGGCGGGGGCCGCTGCCCCGTCGTCGACACGTGGTGGCAGACCGAGACCGGGGCCATCATGATCTCGCCCCTCCCTGGGGCCACCACCACCAAACCCGGCTCGGCCACCTTCCCGCTGCCGGGCATCGAGGCCGAGGTGGTCGACGACCAGGGTCACCGGGTCGAGCGAGGCGGCGGCTACCTCACCCTGACCCGACCGTGGCCGTCGATGCTGCGGGGCATCTACGGCGACCCCGAGCGCTACCAGGAGACCTACTGGTCGAGGTTCCCCGACCGGTATTTCGCCGGTGACGGCGCCAAGGTCGACGAGGACGGCTACCTGTGGGTGATCGGCCGGGTCGACGACGTGATGAACGTGTCAGGTCACCGGATCTCGACCACCGAGGTGGAGTCCGCCCTGGTCGACAACGCCAAGGTGGCCGAGGCGGCGGTGGTCGGAGCGAAGGACGACACCACCGGGCAGGCCATCATCGCCTTCGTCACGGTCAAGGGAGACACCGAGGTCACCGGTGAGCTGGGCCAGGAACTGCGCGAGCACGTGAGCACGAAGATCGGAAAGATCTCCCGCCCGAGGACGATCATCTTCACCGACGACCTCCCGAAGACCCGCTCGGGCAAGATCATGCGCCGGCTGCTGCGCGACGTGGCCGAGGGCCGCGACCTCGGCGACACCACCACCCTGGCCGACCCCGCCGTCGTGGAAGAGATCCGCACCCGCGCCGAGGCCGCCCCGCCGGAGGAGTGATGTGGGCGCCGTCCCCACCAACTGGCGGTGGCGGGACGGGTCGGTGGCCGCCGGCCCGGTGGTCGTGTTCGACCTCGACGGCGTGCTGTCCGACGCCTCGGGACGCCAGCACCTGCTCGAGCGGCCGTACCGGGACTGGGATGCCTTCTTCGAGGCCTGCGAGGAGGACCCGCTCGTCGACGAGGTCGGCCGCCTGCTCGAATGCCTGAGCGACGACCTCCGGGTGGTGCTGCTCACGGCCCGGCCCATCCGCGTGCAGCGCCAGACCCTGTCCTGGCTGGTCCGGATGGACTTGCGCTGGGACCTGCTGATCATGCGTGAGACCGGTGACTACGGCGCCTCACGCGACTTCAAGCGGCGCACCGTCGCCGAGCTCCGCGACGTCGGCTTCGACCTCCGCCTCGCCTTCGAGGACGACCGGCGCAACGTGGAGATGTTCCACCGAGAGGGCGTCCCCTGCATCTACATCCACTCCGGCTACTACGACTGACCGAGACGACCGGCCCCCGGTTGACGCCAGCACGCTCGGGTGGAGCCACCCATCACAGCGCGCCGCGTGCCCACGGGCCCCGGATGGCCACGGTGAGCCCCGACCCGGCAGTGCCGTCTCCGAAGATGTTGACGAAGAGGGTGCCGCCGTCGGGGCTGAAGCAGGCGCCGGCGAACTCGCTGTCGTTGTAGCGGTTGACGGCGAGCTCGAAGGCCTCCCCTCGACGGGTGAGACCGATCAACCGGTTCACATCGGTGATGCCCGGGGCGAGAGGGTGGGTGTCGCCGTCGTCGGAGGCGTCGTCCTCGCACAGCAGCAGCCCACCCCGGGGCGTGACGACGAGGTTGTCGGGCGAGTCGAGGGCCGCCGCCGAGGGCGACTGGTAGGCGAGGACGAGCCGGCTCTCGAGCGGCCGGTACTCCCACACCTGTCCGTAGCCCTCGCGGTAGCCGTCGGCGTTGGGAGCCTCGGGGTTCTTGGCGTCACCGCCGCTGGTGGAGACGAAGAACACGCTGTCGGTCCCCCACCAGATCCCTTCGAGCCGGTTGAACTTGGCACCGCCCTCGGCGTAGCCCTCGGCGAAGGGGCCGCTGGTGCCGGGTGCGAGGCCGTCCCGGTTGGTGGCGGTGAGCGGATCAGCATCGGGTGCGCCGATGTCCACCCACGTGACCGGCAACGACCCACCCACGGCGCGGCGCTCACGCAGGTCCGCCTTCGGCTCCCCGGCGACGGCCAGCATCTGGAGCCGTCCACCGGCGAGCAGGCCCGACGGGTTGTTCGGCAGGTACCGGTAGAAGCCGCTGCCCCGACCGCTGCCGGCGTCCTCGGTCTGGTACACGTTCCCCGAGGCCGGATCCGTCGCCACCGCCTCGTGGGCGAACCGGCCCATGGCCACGATGGGCTGGGTGAGCGCTGGACCGGCGCGGTCGAGCGGGACCTCGAAGTTGTACCCGTGCTTCCTGCCGTTGGGTGCCGTCGAGATGATCTCCTCACCGGTGATCCACGACCGGTCGCCAAGGCCCTTGCCGCCCGCACAGTTGACGACGGTGCCGTTCAGACTGATGAAGTGGCGCACCAGCTGGCGACGGCGGGGGTCGTAGTCGAGCGTGGTCGTCCCGCCGTTGGCGGAGGGGTCGTAGCGGGTCTCGATCGGGCCGGCCACGGGCACCTGGGAGGCGCTGCGGATCTCGTGGTTGCGGATCAGGCGCACCGTGCGGTCAGGGCCTGCGAACGCGGCCATGCCGTCGAGCTGGGCCGGGGTCGGGTTGCCGTCGCTCATCGGATCACCGATCCTCGACAGCACCACGTAGCTGAACCCGTGGGGCAGGGCCAGGTGCTGGAACCCCCGCCGCTCGTTGTCGGCCCCCACCGGGCGGAGCGGCCCGTAGCCGCCCTTGCGGTCCTGGCCCGGTGGCCGACCTGGCGTCGCTCCCGCCACCCGGCTCGAGAGCCCGGCCCAGCCGCTCGTCGCGACGACCATGCTGCCCGTGAGAGCCGCTCCCCGCACCAGGAACTCGCGTCGATCCAATGCCATGTCCTCTTCCTCCTGCGTCCCGACCGCTGTCGACGCGGACCGTAGGAGGGGCACGTGACATCGCCTTGGCGAGCCAACGTCAGGAGGGTGAACTCCACCCGAAACGCACACATCCGGCGGGCTCTTGCCCCGTCCGCCGGTGGGCGCTGGTTGCGACGACGTGGACCTCTCCTCGGCGTTCGGACGATCCGAACTGGTCGATGATCTCCCGTGGCGCTGCCCGCACTGCACGTGCCGGGCGTTCGTCATGGTGCGACTGTCGCTGCCATGTTGACCCCACCGCCGACTCGGAGGGCCCTCGTGATCAGCGACCACGGCCTCGAGGGGCTGCGGTTGGCCGCCGTCCTCGCCCATGAGCTGCCCCCCGGTGGCTGCGAGCGGCCCGGGGGCATCCACGCGCTCCCGGTGACGCACGGGACCGTGCTCGCCTTCGCCACCACCGCTCGGATCGAGACAGGACGGTCGGCAGCGAACCGCTTCGGTGTGCTGGTCCACCACGACGAGGCACTCGAGGCCGCCGTGGTCACCAGGGCCGGGTGCGACCCTGGCGACGGCGATTCTCTCGCCGCCCCTCGAGCTGCGAGTGGTGATGCGGGCCCTCGCCCGGCGACTGCCCGGCGATGTCCGGCTCGGCGGCCCGGCCCGGTTCCGGCCGAGCTTCACGATTCGAGGGCTCGAGAAGCTGCCGCTGACCTGGTGACGACTCCAAGAGCGATGCGCTCTTGGTGAGCTGTCGGGCTTCGAGCTTGCCTCTCGGATCGAACATGTGTACGCTATAGGGATGGTGGTGGTCGAGGCTGAGGTCCGGGAACAGGTCACGGTTCGGTTGGAGGGCGAGCTGGGGTCGTTGTGTGGGATGGCCAACGTCACCGCCGCTCGGACGGTGGCGGTGATCGCGGAGGCGTTGGAGACCGGGGCCTGGGAGGGGTGGGGGATCCGGTCGCCGGAGCATTGGGTGACCTGGAAGTGCGGGATGTCACCTCGTCGGGCCCGGGCCTGGGTGGCCATCGCCCGCCGGTGGACCGAGTTGCCGGTGACCATGGCGGCGTTCACCGAGGGCCGGTTGTCCGAGGATCAGGTGGCGGTGGTGTGCCGGCACATCCCGGCCTGGGCCGATGCCGAGGTGGCCGAGTTGGCCACCATGGCCACCGTGCCCCAGCTGGTGCGGGCCCTGGCCCGCTACGCCTGGACCGACACCGACACCGAGGCCGAGGCGTGAAGAGCCGCCGGTGGAGGAGGAGCGCCGGGTGGGGTTCCACTTCGACGATGACGGGTCGTGGCGGGCGTCGATCCATCTGCCCGCCGATGAGGGGGCCCTGGTCGAATCGGCCCTGGGAGCGGCCCGCAACCATCTCGCCGACGTTCGCAAGGGCGACGGTGACACCGAACTGGTCACCTGGGCCGATGCGTTGGCCGAGTTGGCCGACGCTTACCTGGGGGCCGGGTCGCCGAGCGGGCCCACCGGGACCGGTACATGACCCTGTTGCACCTCGAAGCCGGCCCCGACGGCGAACCCCAGGCCCGGGTGCATCTCGGGCCGGCCCTACCGGACTCGTTGCGCCGCTATCTGACCTGTGACGGCCACATCAAGCCGATCGGCGAGATGGGCGGGGTGGCGGTCAGCGTGGGTCGGGCCCAGCACATCGTGCCCGACCGGACCCGGATCGTGGTGGAGCACCGCGACGGGGGCTGTCGGGTGCCGGGCTGTGACCGGCGCCGCCGCACCCACGTCCACCACATGGTCCACTGGGAAGACGGCGGACCCACCGACACCGCCAACCTCATCTGCCTGTGCCCGGCCCATCACCGCATGCACCACCGGGGCCGCCTGGGCATCCACGGCGACGCCGACCGACCCGACGGGCTGGTCTTCTCTGATCCCTACGGGCGAAGACTCACCGGCCACCCCCGGCCCACCCCACCCCCCGACCCCGCCACCGGGCCCACCGGCAGCGCATGGCAACCACCCCTCGGCGAACCCCTCCACCGCAAGTGGATCCAGTTCGACCCACCCCCCTCGCCCAACTGAGCGGCGTGGTGGTCCGACCGAGCTCAGGCGACGGTACTGTTGCGACGAGGGCGATCCATCTTCGTGACCGGGACGACGTCGGCGAGCGCGGCCCGGAAGTGCTCGCAGCGCAACACGTTCTCGCTCGGGCACCGCAGCGCATGTTCGAGGCCGGCTTGGATCTCGGTGAGGTGCTCGATCCGGGCACGCAGTTCGGCCACCTTTGCTTCGACGAGGCCCTTCCACGTCGGCTCACCACCGGTTCTTCCAGCCCAGCTCAGGCGCGAAGCCGTGAGCGGCACATTCGACGGCATCACCGGCGTCGTGGCTGCTCGCGTCATGGCTTTGATGAACGCCGACATGGAACGGGCCGCCATCGAGACGCTCGCGCCGCACGACGGCGACCGTGTGCTCGTCGTCGGCTTCGGGCCCGGAGTCGGGATCGAGTCGCTGCTCGACAGAGCCGACGTGGATGTCCTCGGCATCGATCCCTCTCCGGTCATGGTCCGCACGACCGCATGAAGGCTTCGTCGCCACCCACGACGCCACGCCGTTGATCTCGCTGCCATCACCGCCTCCCAGCTCGACCATCAGCCGGGCAGCTTCGACGCCGCCGTCGCCGTCAACAACCAGCAGCTCTGGCGCCCGCACCTCGTCTCCGTCAAGGCCCTCGCCGAGCTCCTGCGAAGTGGTGGCCGCCTCGTCACCTTGACCCACACCTGGGCGATCCCCAAGAACGAGCCGCTCGGCGACTGGAAGTCCCGGGTCGCCGCTGAGATCCATCGGGCTGGGTTCGATCGGCTCCAGTGGTCGGAAGGTTCCTACTGGTCGGGACGAGCGGTGGGGTTGGTCGCCACCCGGGGCGAGCCGAGCCTCCCCCCAAGTTGAGAACGACCTCGCCGTCAGGTGCGCGCCGGTCTCTTCCGGCCGTCGCTACCCTCGAATCAGAGGCGCCGGACGGGCGCCAACGAGGAAAGCGAGATGAAGAACACCTTCAAGACCTTCGTCCTGCTCGCCGGCATCGGCGGGCTGTTGATGCTCATCGGCGGGATGTTCGGCGGCCGGACGGGCGTGCTCATCGGTGCCGGCATCGGCTTCGCCATCGTCGGCGTGTCGTACTGGAAGAGCGATGCCATCGCCATCCGGGCGGCCCGGGCGGTGCCCGTCACCGAGGCCCAGATGCCGGAGTACTACGCCATCGTGCGGGATCTCACCCGGCAAGCGGGCATGCCCATGCCCAAGCTCTACGTCACCCCCGACCTGCAGCCCAACGCCTTCGCCACCGGGCGCAGCCCCGACCATGCCGCCGTGGCCGTGACCCGGGGCATCATCGACATCCTGAGCTGGGAGGAACTGCGAGGTGTCCTGGCCCATGAGATCAGCCATGTCGGCAACCGGGACATCCTGATCGGGTCGGTGGCCGCCGCCCTGGCCATGGGCATCACCATGCTGGCCACCTTCGCCCGCTTCACCGCCATCTTCGGCGGGGGCCGGAGCGACGACGAGGGGTCCAACCCCATCGCGCTCATCGCCGTGTCTCTCCTGGCCCCCATGGCCGCTGGACTGCTCCAGATGGCGCTGTCCCGCAGTCGGGAGTACGAGGCCGATCGCACCGGTGCTCGGCTCATCGGCGACGGGGAGCCGCTGGCCCGGGCGCTCGAGAAGCTCGAGGTCGGGGCCCGCCGGGTGCCAATGGACGTCAACCCCGCCCAGGCCCAGGCCTACATCGTCAACCCGCTGACCGGCCGGCGGGTGCAGTTCGCCGGCCTGTTCCGCACCCACCCCTCGACCGAGGACCGGGTGGCCCGCCTGCGAGCCGGGGAGTGGCGGTAGGGGCTCAGTCTCGGAAGTTGGTGAACTGGAGGGGGAGGTCGAAGTCGCCGGCCTTGAGGTCGGCGATCACCCCTTGGAGGTCGTCGCGCTTCTTGGCCGTGACCCGGAGCTGGTCGCCCTGGGTCTGGGACTGAACACCCTTGCGACCGAGGCCCTTGATGAACTTGTTGAGCTCCCGAGTCTTGTCCGAGGAGATCCCAGCCCTGAGGCTCGCGACCTGACGGGCCCTGGCTCCCGACGCCTCTTCCACCTTTCCGTAGTCGAGCACCTTGAGCGACACCTTGCGCTTCACCAGCTTCTCCTCGAGCACGGTGCGGAGGGCGTCGAGGCGGTCTTCGCTGGAGGATCGCAGCGTGATGGCATGGCCGTCGAGCTCGACGGAGCTGTCGGTGCCCTTGAAGTCGTAGCGGGTGGCCACCTCTCGCGAGGCCTGGTCGACGGCGTTGCGGACCTCCTGCAGATCCACCTCGGACACCACGTCGAAGCTCGGCATGAGCGGCGAGGTTAGCTAACGTGTCCGGCCCTGGGTCGGTGCCCGAGTGGCCAAAGGGAACGGGCTGTAAACCCGTCGGCATTGCCTTCGGAGGTTCGAATCCTCCCCGGCCCACCATCGCCAACCACTCTCACCACGGTGAGGGCAGCCGACCGCGCTGTTCGGTCGGTGGTTATACCCTAGGGGGGTGTGGTACGCTCGACTCGATACCGAGGAGTATGAGGTGGAGGATGACTACGACCGGCGAGAGGACCTACACCGTCGAGGGGATGACCTGTGAGCATTGCGAGCTCTCGGTCCGCGAGGAGGTCGAGGAGCTGGCGGGCGTGGAGTCTGCCCACGCCGACCGGACCACGGGCCGGCTGATCGTTCGCGGCGCGGTGGGCGACGCCGCCGTCTGCGCGGCGGTCGAGGCGGCCGGCTACCGGGTGGTTGGCACCCCCGACCCTCGAGGGCGAGAAGGGACCACCGGCGACAGCGCATGAGTGCTCCGGTCAGACTGGTTGGGTTCGCTGCCGTGCTCGGGCTCGCCTTCGGCGCGGCGATGCTGGCGGGCGCAGCGATCGACCCGACCGGCGACGAGGCCGTCGTCGCTGACAGGCACGGTGACGAGCACGGTGGGGAGTCCGTCACGCCAGCGTCCGCCGATGAAGGCGGGCATGGCGCCGACGGTGGCGGGCCGGTGAGCGGCCTGGCTGTGCAGGAAGGCGGGTACTCCCTCGAGACCGACCGCAGGTTCTTCCCTGCGGGGGAGGTCACGCCGTTCACGTTCCGCATCACCGGCGACCACGGACGGGTCGTCCACGACGAGTACGAGCTGGAGCACGACAAGGAGCTGCACCTCATCGTGGTCCGCCGGGACACGGCCATCTTCGAGCACGTTCACCCGACGAAGGGCGAGGACGGCACCTGGTCGGTCGACCTGAGCCTTCGCGATCCCGGCGTGTACCGCGCCTACGCCGACTTCAAGATCGGTGGAGAGAAGCGCACCCTGGCTACCGATCTGTTCGTCCCTGGCGAGTTTCGGCCGAAGCCCCTGCCGGCGCCGGCGCCGACTGCCCAGCCCGTCGACACCAGCGGCGAGGTCGCACCCGAGCTCGAGGTGAGGCTCGTCACACCCAGCGTGGGCGCCGGTGACGAGACGTCGCTCACCTTCGAGGTCACACGGAACGGGCAGCCGTTCGAGGCACTCGAGCCCTATCTCGGGGCCAGGGGTCACCTCGTCGCCCTCCGTGAAGGGGATCTGGCCTACCTGCACGTGCACCCGGCCGAGGGTGGCGCCGAGCACGAGGACGGATCGCCGCCCGCCGACACCCACGGCGACCAGATCCAGTTCGTGGCGACGTTCCCGACGGTGGGCCGCTACCGCCTGTTCCTGCAGTTCAAGACCGGTGGGGAGATCCTCACCGTTGCCTACACCGTGGAGGTCCGGTGATGGCTCGGGAGGCCCCGACGGAGACCGAGCGCCTCGAGATGCCGCTCGAGGGCATGACGTGCTCGTCGTGCGCGAACCGCATCGAGCGCAAGCTCAACAAGCTCGACGGCGTGCAGGCGACGGTGAACTACGCGACCGAGAAGGCGGCCGTGCAGTTCGACCCCGCCCAGGTCAGCACCGACGACCTCGTCGGCGCCGTCGAGTCGGCCGGGTACCGGGCCCGGCTACCACGGTCGACCGGCGCCGGCGGTGACAGCGACGGCGACCCGGGCATCGACCTCGAAGACCATCAGCTGCGGGGGCTGCGCCAGCGGTTGATCGGTGCCGCCGTGCTCTCGGTGCCGCTGCTGGCCATCTCGATGATCCCGGCCCTGCAGTTCGACCATTGGCAGTGGCTGGCGCTGCAGCTGGCCACGCCGGTGGTGTTCTGGGCGGGGTGGCCGTTCCACCGGACGGCGTGGGAGAACCTGCGCCACGGGACGGCGACGATGGACACCCTGATCTCGGTTGGCACGCTGGCGGCGTGGGGCTGGTCGGTCGTGGCGCTGTTCTTCCTGGGGGCGGGCATGGCCGGGATGGAGATGCCCATGCAGCTTGTCCTCGACCGCGGCGCGAGCACGTCGCACATCTACCTCGAGGCCGCCGGCGTGGTCACCACCCTGATCCTCGCCGGGCGCTACTTCGAGGCCCGGGCCAAGCGCCGTGCCGGCGCCGCGCTCACCGCACTCCTCGAGCTGGGGGCCAAGGACGTCGCCGTTCTGGACGCCGACGGCTCCGAGCGGCGGGTACCGGTGGACCACCTGCACGTGGGTGACCGGTTCGTGGTGCGGCCGGGCGAGAAGGTGGCCACCGACGGTGTGGTCGAGGAGGGCTCTTCGGCGGTCGACCAGTCGCTCCTGACCGGCGAGTCGGTGCCGGTCGAGAAGGGGCCGGGGGATGAGGTCGTAGGGGCGACGGTCAACGCCGGCGGCCGTCTCGTCGTCCGGGCGACGAAGGTGGGCTCGGACACGGCGTTGGCACAGATCGGCCGGCTCGTCGAGGACGCCCAGACGGGCAAGGCGCCGGTCCAACGCCTCGCCGACCGGATCTCCGGTGTCTTCGTCCCGATCGTGATCACCCTGTCGACGGTCACCCTCGGGTTCTGGTTGGGCGACGGGACCGGCGCCACCTTCGCGTTCTCGGCGGCCGTGGCGACGCTGATCATCGCCTGCCCGTGCGCGCTCGGGCTGGCCACGCCGACCGCTCTCCTCGTCGGGACCGGCCGCGGCGCCCAGCTCGGGATCCTGATCAAGGGTCCCGAGGTGCTGGAGTCCACCCGCCGCGTGGACTCGATCGTGCTCGACAAGACCGGCACCGTCACCAGCGGCCGGATGAGCGTGGTCGAGGTGACTCTCGCCGACGGCGGGGACCGGGATCGGGCCCTCCGCCTCGTCGGCGCGCTGGAAGCGGCCTCCGAGCACCCGATCGCGCAGGCCATCGCCAAGGCTGCGCAGGCCGACCTCGGCCCGCTGCCTCCCGTCGAGGGGTTCACGAACCTCGAGGGCCTCGGGGTGGAAGGAGTTGTGGAGGGACAGGCGCTCGTGGTGGGCCGTCCGACGCTGGTCGCCGACCGGTCGATGCACATGACCCCCGACCTCGAGGTGGCCAGACAGGGCGCGCAACGGCGGGGACAGACCGCTGTCGTCGCCGGCTGGGACGGCCGAGCTCGCGCCGTCTTCGCGGTGGCCGACACGGTGAAGCCGACCAGTGTCGAGGCGATCGAGCGGCTCGAGGATCTCGGCCTGCGGCCGGTCCTGCTCACCGGCGACAACGAGGCCACGGCGAGAGCGGTGGCCGCCGAGGTCGGCATCGACGAGGTGATCGCCGAGGTCCTGCCCTCGGAGAAGGCCGATGTCGTCAAGGGCCTGCAGGGCGAGGGCCGGGTGGTGGCGATGGTGGGTGATGGCGTCAACGATGCGCCCGCGCTCGCGCAAGCCGACCTCGGACTGGCCATCGGCACGGGGACCGACGTGGCCATCGAGGCCTCCGACCTCACCCTGATCTCCGGGGACCTCCGTGCCGCCGCCGACGCCATCCGGCTGTCCCGGCGGACCCTGGGCACGATCAAGGGCAACCTCTTCTGGGCCTTCGCCTACAACGTCGTGCTGATCCCGGTCGCCATGGTGGGCTTCCTCAACCCGTTGTTCGCCGGCGCCGCGATGGCCCTCTCCAGCCTGTTCGTCGTGACCAACTCGCTTCGACTGCGCCGCTTCCAGGCCGAGCGGTCCGACGGTGGGCCGGACGGACCCGCCGACGTCAGCCCACGAGGCGCTGCATGACGACCACGTCGAGCCAACGGCCGAACTTGCGGCCAACCTCCCGCTCGACGCCGACCAGCTCGAAGCCGCAGGCCTCGTGGAGGCGGACCGAGGCCTCGTTGTGCCCGCCGATGCGCCCGATGAGCGAGTGGAACCCGTGGACGGTGGCCAGCCGAACGAGCTCGGTGAGCAGCAGACGTCCCACCCCGAGGCCCTGGTGGGCCCGGTCGACGTAGACCGAGTCCTCGACCGTGGTGCTGTAGGCCGGTCGGCTGTGGTACGGCGAGAGCGAGCCGAACCCGACGACGGCCCCCTCGTCGCCCAGCGCCACCACGGCAGCGTGGGCCCCGGAGCGAGCCGTGAGCCACGCCCGTTGCTCCTCAGGGCTGCGGGGGACGAGGTCGAAGACCGCCGTCGACGTCGTGACCTCGACGTTGTAGATGGCTCGGATGGCCTCGGCGTCGTCGATGCGGGCGAGGCGGACCTCCACCCGGGTAGTATGGTCGGTCGGTCGCCGACGCCCTCGGGTCCGGCACAAGCCTCCTTAGCTCAGTCGGCAGAGCGTTTCCATGGTAAGGAAAAGGTCGTGGGTTCGATTCCCACAGGAGGCTCGCCAGCCGATCGGTTGATCGTGGCGGCGTAGCTCAGTCGGTCAGAGCACTCGGCTCATAATCGAGGTGTCGCCGGTTCGATCCCGGCCGCCGCCACCAGCACCTCAAACCCTTTCCTCGAGGAGAGCACACCCCCATGGCCAAGGAGAAGTTCGAGCGGAACAAGCCGCATTTGAACATTGGGACGATGGGTCATATTGATCATGGGAAGACGACGTTGACGGCGGCGATCACGAAGGTGTTGCACGAGTCGGATCCTGCGTCGGCGTTCACGCCGTTCGAGATGATCGATAAGGCGCCGGAGGAGCGCCAGCGTGGGATCACGATCAACATCGCCCATGTGGAGTATGAGACCCCGAACCGGCATTATGCGCATGTGGACATGCCTGGGCATGCTGATTACATCAAGAACATGATCACGGGGGCGGCGCAGGTGGATGGGGCGATCTTGGTGGTGGCGGCCACTGATGGTCCGATGCCTCAGACCCGTGAGCATGTGTTGTTGGCCCGCCAGGTGGGGGTGCCGTCGATCGTGGTGGCGTTGAACAAGGTCGACATGGTCGATGACGAGGAGCTGTTGGAGTTGGTGGAGATGGAGGTGCGGGATCTGCTCACCGAGTACGAGTTCCCTGGCGATGACACCCCGGTGTGTCGGGTATCGGCGCTCAAGGCGTTGGAGGGTGACGCCGAGGCGGCCCAGGCGGTGGTGGATCTGATGGCCGAGGTGGACGGGTTCGTGCCCGAACCGACCCGGGAGCTGGACAAGCCGTTCTTGATGCCCATCGAGGACGTGTTCACGATCACTGGTCGGGGGACGGTGGTGACCGGCAAGGTGGAACAGGGTGTGGTCCACACCGGTGACGAGGTGGAGATCGTGGGCATCCGTTCCACCCAGAAGACCACCTGTACGGGGGTGGAGATGTTCCGCAAGCTCCTGGATCAGGGCCAGGCCGGGGACAACATCGGGGCCCTGTTGCGGGGCACCAAGAAGGAGGACGTGGAGCGGGGCCAGGTGTTGGCCAAGCCCGGCAGCATCACCCCCCACACCGACTTCGAGGGCCAGGTGTGTGTTGACCAAGGAGGAGGGGGCCGGCACAAGCCGTTCTTCGGGAACTACCGGCCCCAGTTCTACTTTCGGACCACCGATGTGACCGGGACCATCTCACTCCCCGAGGGCACCGAGATGTGCATGCCCGGTGACAACACCGAGATGCGCGTCGAGCTCATCCACCCCATCGCCATGGACGAAGGCCTCCGGTTCGCCATCCGCGAAGGCGGCCGCACCGTCGGCGCCGGCCGCGTCACCAAGATCCTCAAGTAGGAGCGCTGATGCCCCGCAACGAGAAGCGCGTCAAGGTCACCCTCGAGTGCACCACCTGCAAGCGTCGCAACTACATCACGATGAAGAACAAGCTCAACGATCGTGAGCGCATCGAGATGAAGAAGTACTGCCGGTGGGACCGCACCCACACCGTGCACAAGGAGACCCGATAGCTGCGGCCCAGGTAACCATCGTCGCCGTGTCCCGGTCCAAACCCCCGATGACGGCCGACTTGGCCGAACTGGTGGCCCTCGCAAAGGAGGGTGATCAGCAGGCGTTCGAGGAACTGGTGCGGGCGACCTACGTGGACACCTACACCCTCGCGCTCCGGCTGACCGGTGACGAGGAGGATGCACGGGACGTGGTGCAGGAGTCCTACCTGCGGGCCTACAAGGGTCTCAAGCGCTTCCGTGGCGACGCTCGCTTCTCCACCTGGATGTACCGGATCACCGCCAACTGCGCCGCCAACCAGCTCGGCAAGCGGGTCAAGCACCGCCACGACGAGCTGGACGACGACGGCGCGATGATCGACGACCGCCCCGAGCACGACCCCGAGGCCCAGGCCGACGCCGGTGACCTGCGCCGCCGCCTGACGAGCGCGCTGGCCGAGTTGCCGCCCCGGCTACGGACGGTCGTGGTGCTGCGCGACGTCTATGACCTTCCCCACGAGGCGATCGCCGCCGAGCTGGGCATCTCCGAGTCGGCGGCCAAGGTTCGCCTGCACCGGGCCCGTCGCAAGCTCCGGGAGAGGCTGTTCAACGGGCGGGACACCGGCGAGGAGGAGCAGGCCCATGCGGTGTGAGGACCTCGGCGAGACCCTGGCCGCCGCCGTCGACGGGACGGCGTCGCTCGACACCGTCGTGCGCACCCACGTCGACCACTGCCTGCGGTGCCAGGCCGACCTGGTGCAGTACCGCCGGCTGCTCAAGGCCATGCGGGCGTTGCGGACCGAGGTGCTCGAGCCGGCCCCCGGCCTCCTCGCCGACATCCTGGCCACCATCGAGGAGGTCGGTGAGCGCCACGCCATCCGCTCGCTGCTGTCGGGGCGGCGGGCTGCCTACCTCGGCGGGTTGGCCGCCGCCACCGCCGCCGGTGCCGCCGGTGCCATCGTCCTCACCACCCGCTCGAAGCGGGGCCGACTGCCCCTGGCCGGGTAGCAGGACCCGATGTCGGGAGGAGGGGTCGGCTGCTAGCCTGCGTCGAGGTTGAACCCCCGAGGGCAGTAGCTCAACTGGTAGAGCACCGGTCTCCAAAACCGGCGGTTGGGGGTTCGAGTCCCTCCTGCCCTGCCCGCCAGATCCGTTCCCGCCCGCCCCAGGTGCCCCCATGGCCATGAACCGAGAGACCAAGCGGCTGCTCCAGCGACAAGGCCAGCTGGGCGCCGACGGCGAGCCGAAGCTCCAGCGCAAGGCGCCGCCGGCGACGAAGCCCAAGGAGCAGCGCACGCCGTTCAAGGTGTTCGTCAGGGAGGTGCGGGGCGAGCTGCGCAAGGTGGCCTGGCCGACCCGGGCCGAGACCATCAACTACTCGATCATCGTGTTCATCACCCTCGTCATCCTCACCGCGCTGATCTTCGGCGTCGACTTCGTGATGGGCAAGGCTGTCCTCTGGATCTTCGAATGACCGACGTCGGATCCGTCGGACCCGAAGGCGACCCAGAGGTGAGCGACCCGCCGCTCGACAGCGCCCCAGCGGAGGCCGGGCCCGACACCATCGTGGCCGAGGACCTGCTCGAGGAGGACCTACTCGAGGAGGACGCGGCCCCTCCCGTCGAGAGCCCCTATGACCGGCCCGGGCAGTGGTTCGTGGTCCACACCCAGTCGGGTTACGAGAAGAAGGTCAAGCAGAACCTCGAGGCCCGCACCCAGTCCATGAACATGGAGGGACGCATCCACGAGGTCGTCATCCCGATGGAGGACGTCATCGACTTCAAGGGCGGCAAGAAGGTGGTCGTCCAGAAGAAGATGTTCCCCGGCTACCTGCTCGTGCGCTGCGAGCTCGACGACGACTCCTGGTACGTGATCCGCAACACGCCCGGCGTCACCGGCTTCGTCGGCCAGGGCACCAAGCCCTCGCCGCTTCCCCGCCGTGACGTCGAGGTGTTCCTCTCGGTCAAGCCGGAGGGCGAGGAGGCCCTGGTCAAGAAGGGCCGTCCCCGCCTCGAGTACGAGCAGGGCGAGACGGTGCGGGTGCGGGAAGGGCCCTTCGCCGACTTCTCGGGTGAGATCATCGAGATCAACGCCGACCAGCTCAAGGTGAAGGTGCTCGTCAACATCTTCGGCCGGGAGACGCCCGTCGAGCTCGAGTTCTCCCAGGTGGCGAAGCTCTAGGCGGCGGCCTACGCTCGTCGGTCCGCTCACCCCGCAGGAGTCACACGTCATCATGGCCAAGAAGAGGGTCGCGGCCGTCGTCAAGATCCAGATCCCGGCCGGCCAGGCGACGCCCGCCCCCCCGGTGGGCACCGCCCTCGGTCCTCACGGCGTGGCCATCATGGACTTCTGCAAGGCCTACAACGCCGCCACCGAGGCCCAACGAGGCACCATCGTCCCGGTGGAGATCACGGTCTTCGAGGACCGCACCTACACCTTCGTCACCAAGACGCCGCCCACGCCCGTGCTCCTGCGGGAGGCGGCGGGCGTGGACAAGGGTAGCCCGAGCCCGGGCAAGGAAGGGGCCGGTCGGGTCACCGCCGCCCAGGTGTCCGACATCGCCGAGATCAAGCTCCCGGACCTCAACGCCAACGACCTCGAAGGGGCCAAGAAGCAGGTGGCGGGGACGGCCCGGTCCATGGGCATCGAGGTGGTCTGATGACCAAGGGCAAGCGGTTCACCGACGCCACCAGGCGCTTCGATCGAGATCACCTGCACTCGGTGATCGAAGCCGTCGACCTGGTGAAGAGCCTGGCCCCGGCCCGGTTCGACGAGACCGTCGAGCTGGCCGTGCGGCTCGGCGTCGACCCCCGCAAGGCCGACCAGATGGTGCGGGGCACGGTCGCCCTCCCCGCCGGAA
>JAUJOW010000037.1 GCA_030447445.1 Acidimicrobiales bacterium
TGCGGCCACGTCGTCCACTGCGAAACCACTGAAGGCCTTGGTGTTGGCGAACATGGTCAGCTCCTTTTCGTCGGCACGCCCATTCTGACGTCGTGGCCACACCAAGCTCATCGGCCGCCGACCTCAGCGAGCTCGCAACAGCGTTGCCGGGGAGAGCCGAGCAGCGACCCGCCCTGTCGGGGTGGCGACCACCACGGCCAGACCGAAGGCCACCGCGGCCATGACCGACGGCCAACCGAGCGACAGCGTGGGGGTGGACTCGACCCCGAGATCGCCGGCGAAGGCCCGCCAGGACGAAGCACCGAGGGCCAGGCCCAAGGGGGTCCCCACGGCCAAGCCGATGCCGACCACGATGACGGCGTGCCAGCGCACCGAAGCCCGTAGCTGGGCCCCGCTGCACCCGAGTGCCCGCATCAGCGCCAGCTCCCGACGCCGGGCCCGGGCGGCGAAGCCGATCCCGAGGGCCAGGGCCAGCGCCATGGCCGAGGTCAGGAGCCCGGCCAGCACCGTGGGGGCCGAGCGCATGGCCGCCACGTCGGTGATCTGGGGCGGGCGGACGGCGTCGGAGTAGACGAACGGCTGCAGACCCGACACGTCCCAGGAGGCGAGCTCGTCGGCCAGCTGGTCGAGAAAGGCGGCAGCGTCGACACCATCGGCAAGGTCGATGGCCACAAAGGAGCTCGACGAGTCGCCGAACGTGCCTGCGGGCGCACCCACCGCTTCCTCGGCCGGGGCGACCAGGGCGTCGACGAAGGCCTCCGGCAGCAAGGCGCCGGTTCCGAGGCTCACCCGCTCGGCCAGGAACGGTCCGAGGGCGGGAAGCACCGCCAGGCCGGTGACGGTGGCCTCACGGCTGCCGTACTCGGTAGCCACCGTGGTGGTGTCCCCCACCGCCAACTCGAGGTCGGCGGCGGTACGGGCGCCGAGGGCGATCTCGTCGTCACCCGCCGGCCAGCGTCCCTGGACCACGTCGATGGTCAGGTCCTCGAAGCCGTCGCCGGAGGCGATGGCGGGGACCGACTCACCCCCTAGCTCGACGGGCGACAATGACGCCAACCCCCACGTCGTCACCTCGGGACGGGCCAGGCTGGACGCGATGGCCTCCCGGTCCATCCCGCCGTACCCGAAGCCGACCATGACCCCGGCGTCGTAGGGCCAGCCGTAGCGCTCCGGCGTGGCCACCAGGCTCTCGAGGCTGGTACTGAACACCACCGTGGACATCACCGCCCCCACGCTGAGCACGGTGCCGGCCACCAGAGCCCGACCACCGAGCCCGTGGCTGGTGTCGAGCGCAGCCCGGGCTCCGAGCGTCGGCGCCACCCGTCCCCGGCGGGCGATGGCGTCCGCCAGGGGGGACCGACGTCGTCGAGGTGGCGGTTCCGGCCCCGAGGAGAACCACGACGCCAGCACGGCCCCGGCCAGGAACACAACGGACGACGGACCGAGGACCAGGGCCGTGACCGCCGCAGGCACGCCGAAGCCCGCTTCCGGCGCCAGGGTCCGGGCGCTGGCCACCGGACCTAGGCGGGAGGCCAGCCAGGCCACGCCCAGGGCCCCGGCCACACCGACCACGGCGGCGGCGGACAACGGCAGTGCGGTGGCGGCTGCCCGCTGGAAGCGGGTCACTCCGAGTTGCTCCCACACCCGGAGGTCGGTCCGGCCCCGCCGGAGGCCCCGCAGGGCGACGAGCCCGGCCACGCCGGCCACGGAGGCGGCGGAGGCCAGGCCGAACAGGCGCAGCGCGGTCACGCTCGGCGCCAACGACTGCTGCACCCGCTGCTGCTCGTCTCGCATCAGGGTAGGGACCAGGAAGAAGCCGATGTCGAGGTCGCGCATGACCTGGGGAAGCCGTGTGTTCTCGGCGTTGAAGCGCTCCAGCAGGGCGGTGGTCACCTCCCCCACCCCGTCCTCGCCTCCCGCCACCCGCAGGGAGAAGTAGCGGTAGGTGAGGGCACACGACGGGGGCGAGAGCAGAGCGATGAGCTCGTCGAGGGGCGGTGAGCCGACGGCCGGCGGGTGCGCAGGGGTGCAGTCGAACGGAGCCGCCACCTCAGGAGTGACAAGCAGCCGCTGGCGGGGGTAGAGCTCGTCGGCCAGGACCTCGTCGGCGAACACCCCGATCCCCACCACCTCCACCCGGGTCCGGCCGATGGTCTCGACCACCTCGCCCGGGTCGCCACCTTCGGTAAAGGTGAAGCTCGGGCTCCAGAACGACAGGGGCAGCTCGTCTCCGACCTCCAGGCCCAGGGCGGTGGCGGCGTCCAGGCTGAGGAAGGCTTCCGCGCCGGAGTCGACCATACGGCCCTGGTGCACCACCGGCCGGTCCCGCTCGCGGTAGCGGCCGTCGGCCGAGGCCCGCACCTGCAACGTCGCGCCCCCCTGCTCCACATCGGCTCGAGTCCGGGGGCCGCCGTCGTCGGGCGTGGCCAACAGGAACGAATCACTGACCACGTCGAGCACCCCCGGGGTTGAGGCAATGAGCTCTTCGGCGCGGTCAGTCACCAGGCTGGGGTTGACCACCAGCTCACCGACCTCGGCCCGGCGGAGGTAGTCGGGAAAGGCGTGGTCGGTACGCCAGGCGGCGGTGAAGGCGGCGAGGGCGGCGCCCAGACCGAGGGCGGTGACCACCACCAGTCCCGCCAGCACGCCCCCCAGACGACGCGCCGTCGCCCGAGCGAGCCCCGGCACCGTCCCCACGTGGCCACCGTAGGAGCGCCCCGGGGTGCGGGAAAGGGGGCCACCACGAGTCCCCGGGCTGGTGGTGTCCTCCCCTCAGCGGGCCCCGGTGAGGTAGCGCCCCAGCCAGCGCGCCGCGTGACCGTCGACCAGCGCGGCCGCTTCGGTCTGGGGAGCTGGCTCGTCACCCGGCTCCTCGGCCAAGGCGTGAGCCATCCCGGGGATGACGAGCAGTTCCACCCGCTGTGGATCGACGTAGCGAGCCTCGAGGGTCCGGCGCATCAGCTGGGCCGGCTCGTGGAAGCCCTCGGAGTCGTCGTCGGCACCGACCATCAGGAGCACCGCCGGTTGGCCCCGCTCGGCGAGCTCGTCGGCGCGAG
>JAUJOW010000020.1:0-28833 GCA_030447445.1 Acidimicrobiales bacterium
CCCGGCTCCGCCGGCCGGCCGCCGAGGCTCGCCCTCGGACCGGCTGGGGGGCGGCCGCCCCCGCCGCCCCGGGCCCCCCCCCCCCCCGCCGGGGGGCCCCGCGGCCGGCGCCCGCCGGCCCCCCCCGGCCGGGGCCGGGCCCCCCGGGGGCGGCGATGCGACGACGATTCGCCGCCCCGAACCCCCCGAGTCGATGCCTCGGGCGGCCATGCCGCGGACCCGACCACCCCGTCCGGGCCGGCCCGGTCCCGGCCGGTCACAGGAGACGGGGCCCGCCGGCGCCAGGTCGGCGGTCGCCAAGGCCGGCGGGAGGACCGGCCCACCCCCGGCCCCCAAGGCAGGGACCACGGCGACGCAGGGGTCGGGGAGTCGGTCCGCCCGCGCCGCGGCCTCGCCGGCCGGAGCGCGAAGCGCGACCGGCGCCACGTCGGCGGCGGGCGCCGGGTCGGCAGCGCCGGCTCGTCGAACCCTGTTCCGGCGGCGGTACGCCGTCGTCTACGACATCGACGGTCCACGGGTGCGGCTCGGGCTGCTGTGGTTCGGCGGGGTCGTGGCTGCGCTCGCCGTCGGGTGGCCTGCAGTCACCGTGCTCTACGCCGGTGCCGCCGGGTGGGCCGCCATGCAGGCGGCCGTGGCTTGGGCCGAGGAGGGGTCGGGCGCTGACCGCGTCGTGGCCGCAGTGGGCGGAGGCGGTCTCGTGGTGGCCAGCGCCTTCGGCACTGGACCCCTCGGCCTGGCCGCGATCCTCCTCGTGGCCGCCGCAGTGGCAACCGGCGCCCTGGGCGGCCGGCACCGCGAGGCACTCGTGGAAGCGGCCGGCACCACCGTGCAGTCCGCACTGTTCGTCGGACTGGCCGGTGCCGGGGTGGTGCTCAGCCTCCGGCTCGACATCGGCGCCGCCGCCGTCCTCGTCGTGTTGGTCGCCGCCTACGAGGTGGGGGACTACATCGTCGGCTCGGGCGCCGGCAACGCCGTGGAGGGCCCTGCGGCCGGCATCGTCGCCATCGCCGTGGTCACCGTCGTCGTCGTGGTGCTGGACGTGCCGCCGTTCGAGGGTGCTGACGCCTACACCTTCGGTGCTCTGGCCGCCATCGGCTGCCCCCTCGGCCAACTCCTCGGCTCGGCCATCCTCCCCCGAGTCGACGCCCCCGCCCCCGCCCTGCGCCGGCTCGACTCGTTGCTCCTGCTCGGCCCGCTGTGGCCGCTGCTGGTCGGGCTGTACATGGACAGCACGGCCGGCTAGGCCGGCAACCGTCCTCCGCCGAGGCGGTCACCGCCCGCTCGTGCTCGCGATGGTTCGCCGCCTGCTTGCACCGGTTGCCGGAACGGGGACCGGTTCCTCTACCCTCGACCGGGTGAACGAGCTCGAGAACCGGTGGCGCGAGCTCGGAGAGTTCATCCGCGAGCAGCGGCGGGTCGGCCACCTGTCGCTGCGCAAGCTGTCGGAGATGGCCGGCATCTCCAACCCCTACCTCAGCCAGATCGAGCGGGGGCTGCGCAAGCCGTCGGCCGAGATCCTCCAGCAGATCGCCCGGGCGCTCGAGATCAGCTCGGAGACCCTCTACATCCGTGCCGGCATCCTGGAGGAGCGAGAGGGCGAGAGCGACCTGGTGGGTGAGATCCGCCGCGACAGCAGGATCAGCGAGGAGCAGAAGCGCACGCTCATCCAGATCTACGAGTCGTTCCGTGGGGCGGCGGTGGCGGAGGCCGATAGTGCGGAGTCCTACACGGCGGCGGAATCGAGCCCAGCCGGGGAGCGTTAGCACCGCACGTGCGTCGCCTGGCCGTCCTCTCCCTCCACTCGTCACCCCTGGCTCAGCCGGGGACGGGCGACAGCGGGGGCATGAACGTCTACGTGCGCGAGCTGGTCGCCTCGCTGGCCCAGGCCGGTGTGGCCGGCGACGTCTATGTCCGCCGGTGGCGCGCCGACCTGCCGGAGGTGGTGGCCGTCGAGCCCGGCTTCCGGGTGGTCCACGTGCCCGCCGGCCCCCTCGGCCTGGCCAAGGAGCAGCTTCCCACCGTCATCGACCAGTGGACCGACGGGGTGCTCGCCCACCTCCGCGGCGACGGTGAGGTCGACGCCATCCACGCCAACTACTGGTTGTCGGGCGTCGCCGGCCACTCGCTCAAGCACACCCTCGACCTGCCGCTGGTGTCGACGTTCCACACCCTGGCCCGGGTCAAGGCCGAGACCGGCGACGCGGAGCCGCAGCGCCGGGTCGACGCCGAGACCGAGGTGATCGCCTGCTCCGACGCCATCCTGGCCTCCTGCATGGCCGAGGCCGAGCAGCTCCAGCGCCTCTACGGCGCCCCGCCCGATCGCATCGAGATCGTCCCCCCCGGGGTCGACCACGCCTTCTTCTCACCCGGTGACCGCCGGGGCGCCCGGGCCGCCCTCGGCCTGGGCGACGGCCCGGTGGTGCTCTTCGTCGGCCGCATCCAGCCGCTCAAGGGGCTCGACATCGCCGTGCGGGCGCTCGCTGCCCTCGGCCGGCCCGATGCCGTGCTCGTGGCCGTCGGCGGCCCGAGCGGCCCCGCCGGTGAGGCCGAGCTCGACCGGGTCCGTTCCCTCGCCGCCGACCTCGCCGTGGCCGACCGTGTGCGGTTCGTCGCTCCCCAGCCCCACCACCTCCTGTCCACCTACTACCGGGCCGCCGACGTGACCCTCGTGCCCAGCCGGTCGGAGTCCTTCGGCCTGGTCGCCCTCGAGTCGGCCGCCTGCGGAACTCCGGTGGTGGCGGCCTCGGTCGGTGGGCTGCGCACACTCGTCGAGCACGGTCGCACCGGGTTCCTCGTCGAGGGACGAGCTCCGGCCGCCTTCGCCGCCGCCGCCGCCCGCCTCCTCGATCACCCCGAGCAGGCGGCGAGGATGGGCGCCGACGCCGCCGCCCGCGCCCGGGGGTTCACCTGGTCCACGACCGCCGCCCGCCTGCGCCGGATCTACGCCGACCTGACCAGCCGCGCCCTCGTCGACTGCTCCTGAGCGCGAGCCAGGCGTCCGCCGGCGGGTTGCCCGAGCGGCGGCCGGTGGGCGACGCTCTGCGGCGATGGCCGACCGACCCGCCACCGGCGTGGAGCTCGACGCGCTCCACGCCCTGATCGACGCGTGGCTCGAGCACCAGCTCGCCGAGAACCCCACGGTGGCAGCCGTGGACCGCGACGAGAGCGACCTGCGGCGCTGGTTCGTGCGGCTGCGGGGCGAGGAGAAGGACACCTTCACGGTGTGGTTCACGCTGCGCCAGCGCACCTTGCACTACGAGACCTACGTCATGCCGGCGCCCGAGGAGAACCACGAGCGCTTCTACGAGCACCTCCTGCGCCGCAACCAGAAGCTCTTCGGTGCGGCCTTCACCATCGGGGACGAGGACGCCGTGTTCCTGGTCGGCCAGCTCCCGGTCGCCGCCGTCGACGAGGGCCAGCTCGACCGCATCCTCGGCTCGATGTACGCCTACGTCGAGCGCTGTTTCCGACCGGCCCTCCGGATCGGCTTCGCCTCCCGCTTCGGGTAAGATTTCGGTCACTTTCATTGCTTGCGGGTGGTGCTTGATCTACGGTGAGCGCTGGGCCGGGACGCGGTCCGGTCGCATCCGTTCGGGGAAGTACGGGGGCGCCGGGCCGGTCCCGAGCCCGTGCCGCGCCGGCCCCGCCTCTTCGGCCATGCTGGTGCGCGAGGGAACGGGACCCAGGGAGGGCACATGCGGATCCGGACCGTGAAGGCCGTCGCGGCGGTGATGGTGAGCGTGGTGCTCGCCACCGCCGCCTGTGGCACCACCGACGACGAGGGCAGCGCGGACACGACCACCACGGCGGGCGGGGAGGAGACGACCACGACGGCGGAGGAGACGACCACCACCGAGGAGGAGACCACCACCACCGAGGAGGAGACCACGACGACGAGCGAGCCGGACGACGACGACGCCGAGGCTCGTGCCGAAGCGGCGCTCATCACCGCCGAGGACTTCCCGGCCGACTTCGAGAGCACCCCCAGTACGGACGGCACCGACACCGAGATCTTCGACGAGTGTGCGCCCGAGGTCGACGTGACAGAGGAGACCGTGGCCGAGGCCAGCTCCGACGACTTCACCACCGGTGATCTCGGGGCGAACGAGGGCACCCAGTACTCGGCCGACAGCGCCGTGCTGTCGAGCGAGGACGTCGCCACCGAGATCGTCGACCTCTTCGGCGACGACGCCTTCGCCGCCTGCGCCTCCGAGGGCGTCAAGGAGGAGCTCGACCTGGCGGCGACCGGTGAGCTCGAGGCGGTGGGTGACCTCGCCGTGGGCGACCAGGCCGCCGGGCTCCAAGGCGCGTTCACCGTCACCGATCCGGAGACGAACGAGGACGTGGTCCTCGACGTCGCCGTCGCCGCCATCCGCACCGGTGACCTGGTGACCATCCTCGGCGGCATCGGCGTGGGCCAGATCCTCGACTCGGACCTGATCGCCGAGCTGGCCGACACCATCGCCGAACGTCAGGAGGGTTGACGCCGAGGTGACGCGCCTGGCCGTCATCGGCGGCGGGCGGATGGGCGAGGCGTTGCTGGCCGGCCTGCTCCGCGCCGGGTGGGCCGACGCCGCCGACATCGCCGTGGTGGAGGCCGTCGCCGATCGCCGAGCTGTCCTCGCCGACCGCTTCCCCGGAGTGTCCGTGGTCGAGGAGGTTCCTTCCGCCGGCGGGGCGGTCGTGGCCGTCAAACCCGCTGACGTGGCGGCGGCGTGCCGGGCGGCCGCCGCCGCCGGCGTCGAGCGGTTGCTCTCCGTCGCTGCCGGGGTCACCGTCGCCACCCTCGAGGAGGCTCTGGGTGGTGACGTGGCCGTGGTGCGGGCCATGCCCAACACCCCGGCGCTCGTCGGCGAGGGTGTGGCCGCCATCGCCGCCGGCTCTCGGGCCACCGAGGATGACCTGGCCTGGGCCGAGGGCGTCCTCGGCGCCGTGGGCGAGGTGGTCAGGGTGCCGGAGCGGATGCTCGACGCCGTGACCGGCCTCTCAGGGTCGGGGCCGGCCTACGTGTTCCTCGTCGTCGAAGCGATGGTGGACGCCGGGGTGCTGGTCGGTCTGCCTCGAGAGGTGAGCGAGACCCTCGCCACCCGGACCGTGCTCGGCGCCGCCCGCCTGCTGGTGGAGTCCGATGAGGGGCCCGAGGCGCTGCGGGGCGCCGTCACCTCACCGGGGGGTACCACCGCCGCCGGGCTCCTCGCCCTCGAACGGGCCGGTGTGCGAGCCGCCTTCCTCGACGCCGTGTCCGCCGCCACCGACCGGTCCCGCCAGCTCGGGACGGCCTGAACCTCACCACCCCCGCTTTCCCCACCAGCAACAGGCAGGTACGGTGGCCGTGGAGTTGGAGCGAAGGGGTGATGCCTCGTGGCGCAGTCACCGACACGGGCACGGTTCCTGACCGTGGCCGAGGTCGCAGCGTTGATGCGGGTCTCGAACATGACCGTGTACCGGCTGATCAAGGCCGGCGACCTCGGCGCCGTCCGGGTCGGCAAGTCGTACCGCATCCGCGAGGACGACGTCGACCGCTACCTGGCCAGCCGCTACACCGAAGCGGGCTGACCGGCCTCCCCGATCGGCCGATAGCTTCGGTCGAGCATGGCGACCCGCCACCAGACGATCTCCTTCCTGTCGGACTACGGGACCGCCGACGAGTTCGTCGGGGTGGTGAAGTCGGTCATCCGGGCCATCGCCCCTCACGCCGCCGTCATCGACATCAGCCACGAGGTGCCGGCCCACGACGTGCGGGCCGGGGGGCTGACCCTGGCCAGGGCCGCCCAGTACCTGGCTCCTGGCGTGGTCCTCGCCGTGGTGGACCCCGGCGTGGGCACCGATCGGCGCCCCGTGGCCATCGAGGTGGGGGACGGCGAATCGGTGCTGATCGGACCGGACAACGGGCTGCTGGCGCCGGCGGTGGCCATGGTCGGCGGGGCCACCCGCGCCGTGGAGCTGGCCGAGGCCGCCTACCGGCTCCCGGCTCCCGGCCCCACCTTCGACGGCCGCGACGTGTTCGCTCCCGCCGCCGCCCACCTGTGCGCCGGGGTGGCCCTCGACGACCTCGGCCCCGAGATCGACACCGCCGGCCTGCGCCCCGGGATCATGGCCCTCAGCCGACCCGAGGGCGACGGCATCGCCGCCGAGGTGCTCTGGGTCGACCGCTTCGGCAACGCCCAGCTCAACGTGGACCCCGACGACCTGGCCGCCTACGGCGAGCGCGTCGAGCTCCGGGCCGGGGCGGGCCCGGTGCGCAGCGCCCGGCGGGCCCGGACCTTCGCCGACATCGGCCCCGGTGAGGTCGGGTTGATCGTCGACTCCTACGGGCTGGCCACCATCGTGTTGGACCAGCGCTCGGCGGCCGACGAGCTCGGGATCGGCGCTGGCGACGCGGTCACCCTGCTGCCCGCCGACGACGACATGGGCGATCCCACCCCGACGACGGTGTCCACGCCCGTCCGCCTCGGCCAGCGGGGGGGACCGACGTGAGGCCCGGCACCACCGTCGTCCTGGCCGCCCTGCTGGCCCTGATCTTCGGTGCCGCCGTGCTCCAGTTCTTCTTCCTGGCCCGGTAGCGACGTCGAGCACCAGATGGCCCCGGCGGTCGGGCTGTGGTCAACTGCGGGCCCGTGAACCTGGCCACGATCATCGATCCCCACCCCGACGAGGCGGTCGCCCTCGTCAGCCGGGGAAAGCCCACCACCTACGGCGCCCTGCGGGGCCAGGTCGCCGGCCTCCGGGGTGGCCTCGTCGGCCTCGGGCTGGACCCCGGTGACCGGGTCGGCATCGTCTGTGCCAACAACCGCTCCTTCGTCGTGGCCTACCTGGCCACGCTCGGCGCCGGCGCCGTGGCCGTGCCACTCAACCCGCTCAGCCCCCCTCGGGAGCTCGAGACCGAGCTGGCCACCATCGGCGCCCGGGTGGTGGTGGTCGGACCTTCGGCCCAGGCCGCCGTCGACGCCATCGACCGGTCCCGGGTGCCCGCCCTCGAACACGTCGTGTCGAGCAGCGACGGCGCTCCCACCGGGCCCGGGGCCGTGGCCCTTGCCGACCTCCTGGCCGCCGACCCGGTGCCCGTCGTCGAGCGGGCCGACGACGACCTCGCCGTGTTGATGTTCACGAGCGGGACGGCCGGGTCGCCAAAGGCGGCCATGCTCTCCCACGGCAACCTGCGGTCGAACATCGAACAGGTCCTCGCCGACGACCGCGTCCCCCGCAGCCCCGACGACGTGTCCCTCGGAGTCCTGCCCCTCTTCCACATCTTCGGCCTGAATGTGGTGCTCGGCCTGGCCCTCGCCGCCGGCAGCAGCGTGGTGTTGATCGAGCGCTTCGACCCCGTCTCCGCGCTCGACGCCATCGCCCGCCACGGCATCACCGTGATCGCCGGCGCCCCGACCATGTGGTCGGCGTGGGCCAACCTCGACGGCTCCGATCCCTCGGCCATGAGGAGCGTGCGCATCGCCACGTCGGGCGCTGCCCGCCTGCCCGCCGAGGTGGTGGATCAGATGAGGTCCCGCTTCGGCGTCACCCTCGCCGAGGGCTACGGGCTCACCGAGGCCTCACCGGTGGTCACCAGCTCGGTCGGCCTGGCCGGCAAGACCGGCTCCATCGGGGTGCCCCTCATCGGGGTGGAGGTGCGCCTGGTCGACGCCGACGGGTCCGACGTGCTCATCGGCGATGCCGGCGAGATCTGGGTGCGGGGACCCAACGTCTTCCAGGGCTACTGGAACGACCCCGACGCCACCGCCTCCGCCATCACCCCCGACGGGTGGCTGCGCACCGGCGACGTGGCCGTGGTCGACGAGGACGGGGAGCTGTTCATCGTCGACCGGGTCAAGGACCTCATCATCGTCTCGGGCTTCAACGTGTTCCCCGCCGAGGTGGAGGAGGTGCTGCTCGAGCACCCGGGCGTCGAGGCCTGCGCCGTGGTCGGCGTCCGCCACCCCCACTCGGGCGAGGCGGTCAAGGCCTACGTCGTGCCCACCGAGGGCCGGTCGATCGAGGAGGACGAGCTCATCGCCTTCTCGGCCGCTCGGCTGGCCGGCTACAAGTGCCCCGACAAGGTCATGTTCGTCGACGAGCTGCCCCAGAACCTCTCCGGCAAGGTCCTGCGCCGCGCCCTGCGGTGACCACGCATCCGGCCGCCACACCGACCACACGACCCGTTCCGGGGCACGGATCGGACCACCTATAGCCCGCGATCTGCCCCAGAACGGGGTGCAGTGGTGGTGGCCCGATTCGCCGGGTCGTGATTGCCGGCCAGGAGCCCGGCCGGTGGCGCCCCGGTCGACCCCACCGGGGCCGTGGTGGCGGTGGCGAGCAGGAAGCCGGCGAAGATGATCATGATGCCGCTGGCCACGGCGGCGGAGAAGGCGGTGGTCTCGTCGCCGAGCCCGGCGAAGATGCCCTTGGCGCTGATCACGATGGTGCCGACGGCGATCAGCACGTTGGCGGCGGCGAGGCGCCCGGCCGGCACCGCCGACGGGGCAGCCGCCCCCGGCCGGCGCCGTCGCCGGACCAGTGCCGCCGCGCTCCACAGGGCACCGCCCACGATGACGAGGGCGGCCAGGCCCGATCCCACCCCGGCCAACGCCCTCGGGAGCACCCCGAGGTGCTCCTTGCCCGTGGGGAAGGCGTTCGGGTCGACCGAGCCGGTGATCGGTGCCACCAGCATCACCCCGGTGGCGAACGCCGAGACGAGCGCCAACCCGGCCGCCCACGGGTCGGTGCGGCGGGGACCGACCAGGAGGTAGACGGTGCCGAGGGCAAGGAACGGCACGTTGAGGATCCCGCCGAAGAGGTAGAAGGCCCGGAAGCTCCACTCGTCCCACCCGAGGGCAGCACCGGCGGCCAGGGCCAACGACCCCGCCGCGAACAGGAAGAGCGACACCGTCCACGCCAGGTCGTGGCGGCGGCGGCGGACCAGCCAGCGCTCGAGCGTCGAGCAGGCGAAGGCCAGCGACACGAGGGTGGCGACGGCGGCCAGGGCGTTGGACAGCATCGGCTGGCCACGGTAGCGACGACACCTCCCTCGCCACCCAGGCGGGTCAGCCCCTCGGATCCGAGGACAGGAGCCCGCCTGTGCTTGTGAACGTGAACACGTGCGCCCTAGCCTCGAACGGGCAATGAGCGAGCGGACCCGTCGCATCCCCGAAGCCACCGTCGCCCGGTTGCCGGTCTACCTGCGCAGCCTGCTCGGCCTGGCCGAGGACGACAAGGCCGCCACCATCTCCTCGGAGCGGCTGGCCGAGCTGGCCGGGGTCAACGCCGCCAAGGTCCGCAAGGACCTCTCCTACCTCGGCTCCTACGGCACCCGGGGCGTGGGGTACGACGTCGAGTACCTGCTGTTCCAGATGAGCCGCGAGCTGGGGCTCACTCACGACTGGCCGGTGGTCATCGTCGGGGTCGGGAACCTGGGCCAGGCCCTCGCCAACTACGGGGGGTTCACCGACCGTGGCTTCCCCATCGCCGCGCTCGTGGACGCCGACCCCGCCAAGGTGGGCGAGATGGTGCACGGCATCGCCGTCCGCCACATCGACGACCTGCCGGCCATCGCCGACGGCGCCGGCATCGCCATCGGCATCATCGCCACGCCCGCCGGCGCCGCCCAGGAGGTGGCCGACCGGCTGGTCGCCGCCGGCATCACGTCGATCCTCAACTTCGCCCCGGCCCTCGTCACCGTTCCCGCCGAGACGTCGTTGCGCAAGGTCGACCTCGCCGTCGAGCTGCAGATCCTGAGCTTCTACCAGCAACAGCGGGCCGGACCTCGAGCCGGTGTCACCGTGGCCCGAACGTCCTGAGATGCCGGTCGCCGGCCCCCTGTACCCGGTGAACCTCGTCCTCGCCGGCCGACGCTGCCTGGTGGTGGGCGGGGGTCGGGTAGCGGCGCAGAAGGCGGCCGGCCTCCTCGAGTGCGACGCCCGGGTCCACGTCGTCGCCCTCGAGGTCGGCCCGACCCTCCGGCGCCTCGGGCCGGTCGAGCGGCTCAGCTGGGAGGAGCGCCCCTATCGCCCCGGCGAGGTGGCCGGCTACCGGCTGGCCATCACCGCCACCGACGATCCCGGGGTCAACCGGCGGGTGTACCTCGACGGGGAGGAGCACGGGGTGTGGGTGAACAGCGCCGACGACCCGGCCAACTGCGCCTTCATGTTGCCGTCCCGGGTGCGGCAGGGCCCCCTCCTCGTCACCTTCGCCACCGGTGGGCGCAGCCCGGCGCTGGCCACGTGGCTCCGACGCCGCTTCACCGACGAGCTGGGGCCCGAGTACGCCACGCTCATCGAGGTCCTGGCCGCCGAGCGAGACGCCCGCCGGGCCGGCGGCGGATCGAGCGAGGGCCTTGATTGGCAGAAGGCCCTCGATTCGGGGATGCTGGACCTCGTCCGGCAGGGTCGGATCGCGGAAGCCAAGGAGCTGCTGCAGACGTGTCTGTCGTCGTCATCGGCCTGAACCACCGCTCGATGCCCCTCGAGCTGTTCGAGCGCCTCACCATCGACGACACGCGGCTGCCCAAGGCCCTGCACGAGCTCTCCTCCCGCTCCCACATCAGCGAGGCGGTGGTCCTGTCGACGTGCAACCGCACCGAGGTCTACGCCGTCGCCGAACGCTTCCACGGCGCCTACCAGGACATCCGCACCTTCCTGGCCGAGACCGCCTTCCTCGCCCCCGAGGAGTTCGTCGACCACCTGTACGTCCACTACGACCGCGAGGCCATCCGCCACCTGTTCACGGTCACCTCGGGGCTCGACTCCGCCGTGCTCGGCGAGACCGAGATCCTCGGTCAGGTGCGGGTGGCGTGGGAGCGAGCCCGGGGTGAGGACGCCACCGGCCCTGTCCTCAACCTGCTCTTCCGTCATGCCCTGGAGACCGGGAAGCGGGTCCGCACCGACACCGCCATCGGTCGGGGCACGGCCTCGGTGTCCTACGCCGCCGTGGAGATGGCAGCGGAACGCCTCGGCTCTCTCGACGGCCGGCGGGTGCTCGTGCTCGGCGCCGGTGACATGGGCGAGGGCATGGCCGTGGCCCTGGCCAGCGCCGGGGTGGCCGAGGTGCTGGTGGCCAACCGCACCTGGGACCGCTCGCTGGCTGTCGCCGAACGGGTCGACGGCCGGGCCGTGCGCCTCGTCGACCTGCCCGCCGCCCTCGCCGATGTCGACCTGCTGCTCTCCTCCACCGGTGCGGCGTCGATCATGGTCGAACACGCCGCCCTCGAACCCATCGTGGCCGCCCGCGCCGGCCGGCCCTTGCTGGTGGTGGACATCGCCGTGCCTCGCGACGTCGACCCCGCCGTCGCCGACCTCCCCGGGGTCACCCTGCTCGACATGCACGACCTGCGCCGCTTCGCCCAGGCCGGTGTGGCCGAGCGTCGGCGTGAGGTCAGGGCCGTCGAGCGGATCGTGGTCGACGAGGTCGACCGCTTCGTCGAGGCCACCTCGGCCCGGTCGGCGGCGCCGCTCGTGGGCGCGCTCCATGCCCGCGCCGAAGCCCTCCGCCAGACCGAGGTCGACCGGTACCGGAGCCGCCTGGACGGGCTCGATCCCCGCCAGCGGGCGGCCGTCGACGCGCTGACCCGGGGCATCCTGGCCAAGCTCCTCCACGAGCCGTCCGTGAAGCTGAAGGAGCTGGCGGGCACGCCGATGGGCGAGCGCCTGGCCGAGGCCCTCCGCACGGTCTACGACCTCGACGACCTCTAGTCCGGGTGGTGCGTCTCCGCGCCGCCACCCGGGGCAGTGCGCTGGCCCGCTGGCAGACCGACCACGTCGCCGCGCTGTTGCAGGCGGCCGACCCGGGCCTCGAGGTGGACCCCGTCGTGATCGACACCGTGGGGGACCGCCGTCAGGACCTGCCCATCTCGGTCATCGGCGGCAAGGGGGTCTTCGCCAAGGAGGTCCAGGCGGCCGTGCTCGACGGTCGGGCCGACCTGGCCGTGCACTCGGCCAAGGACCTGCCCTCGATCACCGTGGACGGCCTCGTCCTCGCCGCCGTGCCCGAGCGGGGCGATCCCCGCGACGCCCTGGTCGGCAGCCGTCTCGACGACCTGCCCCAGCGTGCAGTGGTGGCCACCGGGTCGGCCCGGCGGCGCGTGCAACTGGGACGGGAGCGGCCCGATCTCGGCTTCGCCGAGCTCAGAGGGAACATGGCCACCCGGTTGGCCAAGGCCGACCGGTTCGACGCCATCGTGGTCGCCGCCGTGGCCCTCGAACGCCTGGGCCTGGCCGACCGCATCGCCGAGGTGCTGCCCGCCGCCGTGGTCGTGCCCCAGGTCGGCCAGGGAGCCCTGGCCGTGGAGTGCGGCGTCACCGACGGAGACCTGCGGGCCCGGCTGGCCGGGATCGAACACGCCGAGAGCCGCCGCCGGGTCGATGCCGAACGGGCCTTCCTCGCCGAGCTCGGCGGTGACTGCGACCTGCCGGCCGGCGCCCACGCCACCGTGGACGGGGAGACGGCGGACATGATGCTCGACGCCGTGCTGGCGTCGGTCGATGGTTCGGTCGTCCTGCGCCACCGTGCCGTCGACGACGACCCGGTCCGCCTCGGGCGAGCTGCCGCCCGCCACCTCCTCGACGACCTCGGCGGCGCCGCCCTCCTCCCCGCCGCCCGCTGACCCGCCGGCTGTGCTCACCCTGGCTGCGACCGCCTTCGGCGGTCACCGCTGCCCGTCCACCGACCGCTCGCCTCCCTCGCCGTGGTGCCGGTTCCCTACGCTGCGACCGTGCCCGTGTACCTGGTCGGCGCCGGTCCTGGTGACCCCGGGCTGCTGACACTGCGGGGCGCCGAGCTCCTGGCCCGGGCCGACGTGGTGGTGCACGACCGGTTGTCGGCGGCCGAGCTGCTGGAGCTGGCCCCACCCGGCGCCGAGCGCGTCGACGTGGGCAAGGCCCCCGGACGGCTCACCATGTCCCAGGCCGACATCTGTGCCCTCCTCGTCGAGCGGGGCAAGGCCGGCCAGTTCGTGGTGCGGCTCAAGGGAGGCGACCCGTACGTCTTCGCCCGGGGCGGTGAGGAGGCCACCGCCCTCGCCGAGGCGGGCGTCGACTTCGAGGTGGTCCCGGGCATCAGCTCGGCGCTGGCCGTGCCGGCCTACGCCGGCATCCCGGTGACCATGCGCTACTCGTCCACGTCGTTCACGGTCGTCACCGGCCACGAGGACCCCGCCAGCGAGGGTTCGGTCGACTGGGAGGCGGCGGCGCGGGTGGGGGGCACGCTCGTCATCCTCATGGCCGTGGCCCGCTGGCCGGCCATCAGCGCCCGCCTCCTCGGCGCCGGCCTCCCCCCCGACACCCCGGCCGCCGCCGTCCAGTGGGGCACCCGGCCCGAGCAGCGCACCACCCGGGCCACGCTGGCCACCCTCGGCGACCACGTGCTCACCAGTCCCTCGGTGATCGTCGTCGGCCAGGTGGCCGGGCTCGACCTCGGGTGGTTCGAGCGTCGGCCGCTGTTCGGCCGACGGGTGGTGGTGACCCGGGCCCGGGAGCAGGCGTCGGAGCTCAGCACCCGCCTCCGGCTCCTGGGCGCCGACGTGATCGAGCTGCCGAGCATCCGCGTGACCGACCCCGCCGACGGGGGCGCCGGCCTGCGGGCGGCGGTGGCCGACGTCGCCCGGTACGACTGGGTGGTGTTCACGTCGGTGAATGGCGTCGAGCGCTTCTTCGACGCGGTGCCCGACGCCCGGGTGCTCGGCGGGGTGGCGGTGGCCGCCATCGGCCCGGGCACGGCCGACGCCCTGGCCTCGTACCGGGTGGTGGCCGACCTGGTCCCGGAGCGGTTCGTGGCCGAATCGCTGCTCGACGCCTTCCCGGCGCCACCGGGCCCTCCCCGCCGGGGCCGCGTGCTCCTGGCCCGGGCGGCGGTGGCCCGGGACGTCCTGCCCGACGGCCTGCGGGCAGCGGGGTGGCGCGTCGACGTCGTCGAGGCCTACCGCACCGAGGCGGCCGAGCCCGACCTCGCCGCCCTCGACGCTGCCGCCGACGCCGACGCCATCACCTTCACCTCGTCGTCGACGGTCACCAACTACCTGACCGTGGCCGGCATCGACCGGGTGCCCCCGGTGGTGGCCTGCATCGGGCCCGTCACCGCCGCCACCGCCCGGGCCCGCGGTCTGACCGTCGCCGTGGAGGCCGAGGTCCACACCATCGCCGGCCTCGTCGACGCCCTGGCCGACCACCTGGCCCCTGCGTCGTGACCGCCTCGCTGGAGGCCGTCGTCTTCGACTTCGACGGGCTGATCCTCGACACCGAGTGGTCCATCTACGAGCGGGCGGCGGCCACCTTCGGTGATCACGGCCACGATCTGCCGGTGGAGGAGTGGAGCGCCGTGGTCGGCCTCACCGACGGGCCCGGCGGCTGGTACGACCAGCTGTGCGACCGGCTCGGGATCGGCCTGGCCCGCGCCGACTTCGACCGGGTCTACGCCTCCAAGCCCCGCGCCGACCTCGACCTCCTCGAGCCCCTGCCCGGCGTGGTGGCGTTGCTCGACGCCCTCCACATCGCCGGTGTGCCCGCCGCCATCGCCTCGGGGTCGTCGGGGGAGTGGCTGGCTGGGCACCTGCGCCGCCTCGCGCTGCTCGAACGGTTCGACGCTGTCGTCGGGGTCGACCGGGTGGGCGGCGTCGGCAAACCGGCGCCCGACGTGTACCTCGCGGCGTGCGCCGATCTCGGTGCCGAACCGAGCCGTTCGGTGGCGCTCGAGGACTCCGCTCACGGCGCCGCCGCCGCCCGGGCGGCGGGCCTGGCCGTGGTGGCCGTGCCCAGCCGGCTCACCCGGTCCTCCACCTTCGACCACGCCGACCGCGTCGTCCACTCACTGACCGAGGTGACCGTGGCCGACCTCGCCGCCCTCGTTCTGGGGCAGGGATCGGACCACCTGTAGCGCCCGATCGGCCCCAGAACGAGGGAGACGGGACACACCTCTCAGACGGGTGGGGCGGGGTCGTACTGGATGCCCCGGCGCACCTGCCGGGCCCGTTCCGCCCCGGCCAGGCGGACGACGAGGTGCAGCGCCATGTCGATACCGGCGGACACGCCCGCCGAGGTGACCACGTCGCCGTCGTCGACGTAGCGGTCCTCGGGTCGCACCTCGATGCTGCCGTCGAGGCGGGCGAGATGGTCGAGGGAGGCCCAGTGCGTGGTGGCGGGGCGTCCGGCCAGCAGCCCGGCGGCGGCGTACACGAGTGAACCGGTGCAGACGCTGGTCATCAGCTCGGCGGCGCCGGCCCAGGCTCGCACCTGGTCGAGGTGGGGGCCGTCGACGAGCTGCGGCCGGGTGCCCTGCCCACCGGGGTGCAGGACGACAGCCAGCGGCGGCGCGTCGGCGAAGGAGCGATCCGGCGTGAGCCGCAGGCCCTTGGCGCACCGCACCGGGCCACCGTCGGGGGACAGGGTGAGGACCCGCCACCCGTCGTCGGGCCACATGCCGGTCCAGAAGGCCAGCACCTCCCACGGCCCGACGGCGTCGAGCTCTTCGACGTCGTCGAAGACGACGATGCCGATCGTGCGCATGGCGGCGCGGTCGTCGGTCATGGGCTCATCTTGGCGGGCGGCGAGGGACGTCAGCGATGAGATTCGCCCCGCCACGTCGTCCTCACGACCGGCGAGACGGAGGTAGGGACCCGCGCGCCCTCCGCTCACCGTGCAGCCACGGCCGGGAAGCGGACGCCGCGGCACAGTCAGCGCCGCCGCGCTTGCCGTTGCATCCGGCCGCCGAAGTCGGCGGTCACCAGCGGTACGGTCGGCCGGGTGGAGCCCTCCGACATCGGGCGCATCGTGGGCGCGTCCAACCCGGCTGTGTCCCCCGACGGCGGCACGGTCGCCTTCGTCGTGACCCGGGTCGACCTCGACGCCAACCGCTACCGCAGCGCCGTGTGGCTGGCGGCGACCGACGGCTCGACCCCGCCGTACCGGTTCAGCGCCGGCGAGCACGGCGACACGGCTCCGGCGTGGTCCCCGGACGGCCGCTTCCTGGCCTTCACCAGCCGCCGGGCCGACGGCACCGGCGGCGACGGTGAGCGGCGGGCCTCTCTCCACGTCGCCCCGGTCGGCGTCGGCGGGGAGGTGGCCTGCGTGGCCGAGGGCGACGAAGGCTTCGGGCGACCGGCCTGGTCCCCTGACGGTCGTCACCTCGCCTACACCACCCGGGTGCGGGGCTCGCGCTGGACAGCCGGCGACGACGACGCCGCCCGTCCCCCTCGACGGGTCGACCGCCTCCTCAGCCGCGTCGACGACGAGGGCTGGATCATCGACCGGCCCCAGCACGTGTTCGTGGTCCCCGCCGACGGCACGGCCGCGCCCCGCCAGGTCACCGACGGCGACTTCGAGCACGGCAGCCCCGTGTGGTCCCCCGACAGCACCGAGATGGCCTTCGTGGCCGCTCGCCACCACGACTGGGACCTCTCCGAGGCCAACGACGTCTGGGTGGTCGCCGCCGCCGGCGGCGCCCCTCGCCGCATCACCGACACGTCCGCCGTCCACCTCGACATCGCCTGGGGCCCGGAGGGCCGGCTGGCCAGCCTCGCCTCCGAGGCCGACGTGGGACCGGCGCACGCGCGGGTCGCCACCGTCGACCTCACCACCGGCGCCGTCACCGAGCTGACCCGCAACCTCGATCGCACGTGCGCTCCCTTCCCGGGCCGGCGGGCGCCGATCTGGGACGGCGAGCACCTCTGGTTCAGCATCGAGGATCGGGGGGACGTGCACGTCTACCGGGTGGCGGCCGACGGCGGCGCCACCCCCGAGCGGGTCATCGCCGGGGAGCGGTGGGTCACCGGCTACGACGTGGCCGGGGGCGCGCTCGCCTTCACGGCGGCCTCGCCCACGTCGGTGCCCGAGGTGTTCGTGGCCGCCCTCGACGCCCCCGCTGGCGCCGACCGGGAGCGGGCGCTCACGTCGGTCGGGGCCGCCTTCCACGCCGCCTGCCCTCCGGTTCGACCGGAGCGGTTCACCGTGCCCTCGCCGGCCGGTGGGGACATCGACGCCTGGTTGGCCCTCCCGCCGCGAGGGACAGCGGCCGATGGCGTGCCCGTGCTGCTCTCGGTGCACGGTGGTCCGGCCACCCAGTACGGCAGCACCTGGTTCGACGAGTTCCAGCTCTGGGCGTCGGCGGGCTTCGCGGTGCTCTACGCCAATCCCCACGGGTCGAGCGGGTTCACCGAGGACTGGGTGCGGGCCATCCGCTCCCCGTTGGCACCGGTCGCACCCGGCCGTGGCTGGGGCTCGATCGACGCCGACGACCTCATGGCCGTGGTCGACGCCGCGCTGGAGCGGTGGCCCCAGCTCGACGGCCAGCGGATGGGCGTGCTCGGCGGCTCCTACGGGGGCTACATGACGTCCTGGCTCGTCGGGCACAGCGATCGGTTCGCCGCCGCCTGCTCGGAGCGGGCCGTCAACAACCTGTTGACCCTCGAGACCGGCTCCGACGCGGCTGGCTACTTCCGTTTCATCTTCGGCGTGAGCCACCTTGACGAGGCCGAGGAGTACCTGGCCCGCTCGCCCATGACCGCCGTGCAGGAGATCCGTACCCCTGTGCTCATCCTCCACTCCGAGGACGACCTGCGCTGTCCGATCGAGCAGGCCGACCAGCTCTTCGTCGCCCTTCGCCTGCTCGGCCGTGAGGTCGAGTATCACCGCTTCCCCGGCGAGAGCCACGAGCTCTCCCGCTCCGGCTCGCCCAAGCACCGGGTGCAGCGGGCCGAGCTGATCATCGACTGGTTCCGGCGCCACCTCGAGCCGTGATGGGCCGGTGCCCACCTACGATGGCGCCATGGCCTTCCCGCAGCGCCGGCTCCGCCGCCTGCGCCGCACGCCGGCCCTGCGCCGGCTGGTGGCCGAGACCCGCCTCGGGGTGGACGACCTCGTCGCCCCGCTGTTCGTGCGGGAGGGCATCACCGACCCCCGACCGATCGCCTCGCTCCCCGGCGTCGTCCAGCACACCCGGGAGTCGCTGCGCAAGGAGGTGGCCGAGCTGGCCACCCTCGGCGTCGGAGCCGTCATCCTGTTCGGCGTACCGGCGGTGAAGGACGCCCGGGGCACGGGGGCATCGGACCCCGACGGCATCGTCCAGATCGCTCTCAGGGACCTCCGCGACGACTTCGGTGACGACCTCGTCCTCATGGCCGACCTGTGCCTCGACGAGTACACCGACCACGGCCACTGCGGCCTCCTCGGTGCCGACGGCGCCGTGGACAACGACGCCACCCTCGACCGCTACGCCGAGGTCGCCGTCGTCCAGGCCGGCGCCGGGGCCGACGTCGTGGCCCCGTCCGGGATGATGGACGGCCAGGTTGGGACCATCCGGGCCGCCCTGGACGGCTCGGGCCACGACCAGGCCGTCATCCTCGCCTACGCCGCCAAGTACGCGTCGGCCCTGTACGGCCCCTTCCGGGACGCCGTGGACGTCCGCATCGCCGACGGCGGCGACCGCCGCGCCTACCAGCAGGACCCGGCCAACGCCCGGGAGGCCCTGGCCGAGCTGCGGGCCGACGTGGCCGAAGGAGCCGACATGGTGATGGTCAAGCCGGCCCTCGCCTACCTCGACGTCGTCGCCGCCGCCCGGGCCGAGCTCGACGTGCCCGTCGCCGCCTACCACGTCTCCGGCGAGTACGCCATGATCAAGGCGGCGGCCGAGCGGGGGTGGATCGACGGCCCGGCGGTCGCGCTCGAACACATCGGTGCCGTGAAGCGGGCCGGCGCCGACCTCGTGCTCACCTACCTGACCCGTGAGATAGCGGAAGGGCTGTCGTGACCACCTCGTTCCAGGTCACCTTCGACTGCGCCTCGCCCGCCCGCATGAGCGAGTTCTGGGCCGAGGCCCTCGGCTACGTGCTCGAACCCCCGCCAGAGGGCTTCGACTCCTGGGACGCCTTCCTCGACTCCATCGGGGTGCCAGCCGACCAGCGGGACACCATGAGCGCGGTGGTCGACCCCGAGGGAGCCCGACCCCGTCTGCTGTTCCAGAAGGTGCCCGAGGGCAAGACGGCCAAGAACCGGGTGCACCTCGACGTCAACGCCGGCGGGCCGAGGGGGACCCCGCTCGAGGAGCGCACACCGAGGGTCGACGCCCTGGCCGACCGGCTCGAGGCGGCCGGGGGCAGCCGGCTGCGGGTGGCCGAGCAGCACGGCGAGCGCTGGATCGTGATGGCCGACCCCGAGGGCAACGAGCTCTGCATCCAGTGACCAACGCCGAGCTGTTCGCCCGGGCCTGCGACGTGATACCCGGGGGGGTCAACTCACCGGTGCGGGCGTTCGGGGCGGTCGGCGGCACGCCCTACTTCGTGACCCGGGCCGAGGGCCCCTACGTCTGGGACGTCGAGGGCCGCCGGTACATCGACCTCGTCCAGTCCTACGGGGCCATCATCGCCGGCCACGCCCACCCCCGGATCGTCGACGCCGTCCGCCGGGCGGCCGGCGACGGCACCTCGTACGGGGCGCCCACCGAGCGGGAGGTCCAGCTCGCCGAAGCCATCAGGGAGCGGGTCCCCAGCTGCGACAAGGTGCGGATGGTGGCGAGCGGCACCGAGGCCACCATGTCGGCCATCCGTCTGGCCCGGGGTTTCACCGGGCGCTCTCGGGTGGTGAAGTTCGCGGGGAACTACCACGGCCACGGCGATGCCCTGCTGGCCGAGAGCGGCAGCGGTGTGGCGCAGTTGGGTCGAGCCGCCGGGGGTGCCCAGCTCGACGTGGACGAGGCCGGCACGTCGCCGGGCTCGGCCGGGGTGCCGGCCAGCGCCGTGGCCGACACCACCATCGTCGCCTACAACCAGGTCCCCCACCTCGACGACAGCGTGGCCTGCGTCATCGTCGAGCCGGTGGCCGCCAACATGGGCCTGGTGGCCCCCGCCGCGGGGTTCCTCGACGGGCTGCGGTCGGCCTGTGACCAGGTGGGTGCCCTCTTGATCCTGGACGAGGTCATCACCGGGTTCCGGGTGGCGTGGGGGGGCGCCCAGGGCCACTACGGCGTCCGACCCGACCTCACCTGCTTCGGCAAGGTGATCGGCGGGGGGTTGAACGTCGGTGCCTTCGGTGGACGGGCCGACGTCATGGACCACCTCGCCCCGCTGGGGCCCGTCTACCAGGCCGGCACGCTGTCGGGGAACCCCCTCGCCACCGCCGCCGGGTTGGCCGCCCTGGACCTGCTCGACCCCGACGCCTACGACACCCTGGGGGGCCGGGCCGGTCGGCTGGCCTGCGCCCTGCAAGGCCAGTTCGACGCCGCCGGTCTCGTGGCCCGGGCGACGGTGGTCGGCTCGCTGGTCGGCGTCTACTTCGGTGACCACCACCCGGTCGACTACGCCGACGCCCGGCGCACCGACGAGGCCGCCTACGCCGCCTTCTTCCACGCCATGCTCCAACGCGGCGTGGCGCTCGCCCCCGGCGCCTACGAGATCGCCTTCCCCGGCCTGGCCCACGACGACGCCGTGCTCGACACCGTGGTCGAGGTGGCCGGCGAGGCCGCCGCCGTGGCCGCGGCTGTAGCCGGATCCCGCTCGTCGCCGTAGCGCCCGCCGGTCACGCTCCGACGCAGTCGACGGCCACCTCGAGCGCCTGGCACACGTCACGCATCCGGTCACCGCTCAGTGTGCCGAGCCGGTCCACGAGGACCGCGACCGACACGCTCTCGAGCGAGTCCAGGTTGACGGCGCTTCGCCGGGGGACAGGATCGTCACCGGGTTCGAGGACGACCTCGCTCCGGAGACCGCGAATCACCGTCGTGCACGGCGCGACGAGAGCTCGGCGCAGCCTCGGGATGGCGGCGTCTCGGGACAGCACCACGACGGGGCGACGACCGATCTGGGGAAGCTCGCACCACCACACCTCGCCCCGCCGGGGCGTCGTCGTCAAGAAGCCGCAGCCGCCTCGCGGAACGACGCCAGGTCGCCCCACTCGTCCGGCTGATCGAGCGGATGCTCGTCGTAGGCGGCGTAGGACGCGTCGATCTGCCCAGCGCGATGGCGCGCCAGCAGGGCCCGAAGTGCCTCATCGAGCAGCGCCGCGTCGGTGACGCCGCTGCGCACCCCTCGAGCTTCGACCAGCAGCTCCCCGTCGACGGTGGTGCTCACTCGTACCCGTGCCATGCCACAACTCTGCCATCCAAGTGCCACGGCGGCAAGGTGGTGCCGGTCAGACGAGGTTGCCGACATTCTCGATCAGCACCACTGAACGGCGGGCGGGTCCAGCACCCGCAAACCCTCGGCCAGCATGTCGGCGTCGAGGTGTGGCCACCCTCTGGGTGATGGCCAGCTCGTGCACGACGCTCTCCTGGGTCGGATCGTGACGCTACCGGTGCCGTGACGTCGGCGCTGCGAGTGGGCGGCCGACCGCCGGGTAGAAAGGGCGGCGCTCGTCGTCCCGTGGTCGGAGGTCAGATGGACAAGCTCGGCCCGCTCACCGATCCGGTGGCGGCGACGGTGGCCGACCTCGTCGAGCGGGACGCCATCGGGCGCATCTGGGCCGGCGACCACACCCTCTGGCAGGACGACCCCTCCGAGGTCGCCGACCGCCTCGGGTGGCTGCACGTGGCCGCCGAGGTCGCCGCCGACCGCGACCGCCTCGACACCTTCGCCGCCACCGCCGCCAACGACGGGATGACCCACGCCGTGGTCATGGGCATGGGGGGATCGAGCCTGTTCCCCGAGGTCCTGGCCCGCAGCTTCCCACCCCCGGCCGAGGGGGTCGAGCTGCGGGTGCTCGACACCACCGACCCCGCCGCCGTGCGCCGGGTCGATCACGAATGCCCTCCCGAGACCACCCTGTTCCTTGCCTCGTCGAAGTCGGGCACCACCATCGAGACGCGCAGCCACCTCGCCTACTACTGGGAGCGCACCGGGCGGCCGGCGCAGTTCGCCGCCGTCACCGACCCCGGCTCCGAGCTGGCCGACCTGGCCACCGCCCACGGGTTCCGGGCGCTGTTCGAGAACCGTCCCGACATCGGCGGCCGCTACTCGGCGCTGTCCTACTTCGGGATGGTGCCCGCCGCCCTCGCCGGGGTGGACTGGACGGCCATGTTGGAGGGGGCGGCGGCCATGGCCGGCCGGCTCGGATCCGACGTGCCACCCGAGGACAACCCGGGCCTGCTGCTCGGTGCCGCCCTCGGGACCGCCGTGCGGGCCGGCCGGGACAAGGTCACCCTCGTCATCGATGGCGATGTGGACACCTTCGGGCTCTGGCTGGAGCAGCTTCTCGCCGAGTCCACCGGCAAGCACGGGACCGGCGTGGTGCCCATCGCCGGCGAGCGGCTGGGGCCGCCCGAGGTCTACGGCGAGGACCGGCTGTTCGTGGGTATCGGCGAGCACCACGGCCTCGACCCACTGGCCGGCGCTGGGCACCCCGTGGTCGAGCTGGTCGACGACGGGGTGCTCGACCTGGGCGCTCAGGTCCTGCTGTGGGAGCTGGCCACCGCCGTGTGCGGAGCGGTCCTCGGCATCAACCCCTTCGACCAGCCCAACGTGGCCGAGGCCAAGGAGGCCACCCAGCGGGTGTTGGCCGGCGCCGCCGAGGGCCACGATCCCCCCGACGTGGCCGTCGAGCCGTTGGAGCCGCTGCTCGACAGGGTCAAGCCGGGCGACTACGTCGCCATCCAGGCCTACGTCGATCCCGAGCACGGCGTGGTCGACGCCGTCGAGGATGCCCGCACCGCCATCCGTGACCGCCACCGGGTGGCCACCACGGTCGGCCTCGGACCCCGCTTCCTGCACTCCACCGGCCAGCTCCACAAGGGGGGGCCGCCCACCGGGGTGTTCGTGCAGGTGGTCGGTGACGACCCGGACGACGTGGACGTGCCCGGCGCGCCGTACTCCTTCTCGCAGCTCAAGCGGGCCCAGGCCGACGGCGACCTCCTCACCCTGCGGTCGCACGGCCTGCGGGCCGCCCGTGTCACCATCGACGACCTCCTGGAGCAGACCCGATGAAGCTCGGCATGATCGGACTGGGCCGCATGGGCGCCAACATGGCCGAGCGCCTGCGCCGCCACGGCCACGACGTCGTCGGCTTCGATCACCACTCCGAGCGCAGCGACGTCGGGTCGCTCGACGAGCTGGTGAAGGCCCTGGGCCCCGCCGGCTCTCGGGTGGCGTGGGTGATGGTGCCCGCCGGTGATCCCACCGAGGACACCGTCACCGCCCTCGCCGGGCGCTTCGCCGCCGGTGACGTCGTGGTCGACGGTGGCAACTCGAACTGGGAGGAGTCCGTGCGCCGGGCCGGCCTGCTCGACGCCGCCGGCATCGGGTTCGTCGACGCCGGCACGAGCGGCGGCGTGTGGGGTCTCGACAACGGCTACTGCCTCATGGTCGGGGGGGCTCCGGAGCACGTGGCCGTCGTCCAGCCCGCCTTCGACGCGCTCGCCCCCGAGGGCGGGTTCGCCCACGTCGGCCCGGTCGGCAGTGGACACTTCACCAAGATGGTCCACAACGGCATCGAGTACGGGTTGATGCAGGCCTACGCCGAGGGCTACGCCATCATCGACCGGTCCGGGCTCGGGATCGACGCCCAGGCCGCCCTGTCCGCGTGGCGCCAGGGCAGCGTGGTGCGGTCGTGGCTGCTGGATCTCCTCGTCGCCGCCCTGGAGGAGACGCCGAGGCTGGAGGGGATCCGGGGCATCGCCGCCGACTCGGGCGAGGGCCGCTGGACGGTCAACGAGGCGGTGCGGCTCGGGGTGTCGGCTCCGGTGATCTCCGCCGCCCTGTTCGCCCGGTTCGTGTCCCAGGACGAGGAGGGGACGGCCATGCGGGTTGTGGCCGCCCTCCGACACCAGTTCGGCGGTCACGCCATGGAGCAGGCACCATGAACCACGGGAGCGGGTCCGCCGGCGACGGCCAGCACGCCGACGCCATCGTGTTGTTCGGCGCCACCGGCGACCTCGCCGCCAAGAAGCTCTACCCCGCCCTCTACGCCATGGAGGCGGGGGGCCGTGGCGGGTTGCCCGTGGTCGGGGTGTCGTCGTCGGACTGGTCCGACGACGACCTGCGGACCCGGGCCCGCACGTCGGTGGGCGAGCAGGTCGGCGACGTCGACGAGGGGGTGCTCGACCGCATGTGCGGCAACCTCAGCTACCTCTCCGGCGACTACCGGGAGGGCGCCACCTTCGACGAGCTGGCCGAACGGGTGCGGGCCGTCGGCTCCACCCGCCCCCTCTTCTACCTGGCCATCCCCCCGGCCCTCTTCGACGACGTGGTCAACGGCCTCGACCGGGTCGGCCTGGCCGAGGGCGCCCGGGTGGTGGTCGAGAAGCCGTTCGGACGCGACCTGGAGTCGGCCCAAGAGCTCAACGACTGCCTCCACCAGGCCTTCCCCGAAGAGGCCATCTACCGCATCGACCACTTCCTGGGGAAGGAGTCCGTGGAGAACCTGCTGGTGTTCCGGTTCGCCAACTCGCTGCTCGAGCCCATCTGGAACCGGAACTTCATCTCCAGCGTCCAGCTGACGCTCGCCGAGGACTTCGGCGTCGGCTCCCGGGGCAAGTTCTACGAGAGCGTCGGTGCCCTGCGGGACGTGCTGCAGAACCACCTCCTGTCGATCGTCGCCCTCCTGGCCATGGAGCCACCGGTGGCGGCCGACGCCGACGCCCTCGCCGACGAGAAGACCCGCCTGTTCCGCCAGGTGCGCAGGATCGACCCGGCCGACGTGGTGCGGGGCCAGTATCGGGGCTACCCCGACGAGGACGGGGTCCAGGGCGGCTCGGACGTCGAGACCTACGTCGCCGTGCGCTTCGAGATCGACTCCTGGCGTTGGGCCGGGGTGCCGTGGCTCATCCGCACCGGCAAGAGCCTGGCCGTCACCGCCACCGAGGCGGTGGTGCGGTTCAACGACCCGCCGCGGCTCCTGTTCGCCGACGGTGACGAGTGCGTCGCCACGCCCAACCAGATGCGCTTCCGCCTTGGCAAGTCCGACGGCGTGGTGCTCCACATGCAGGCCAAGGCCCCTGGCGACCGCCTCGTGACCCAGCCCGTCGCCCTCGACGTCAGCTATGACCAGGCCCTCGGCGAGCGAGCCGACGCGTACCAGCGGCTCCTCGAGGACGCCGTCGAGGGGGACCGCCGCCGCTTCGGACGGGCCGACAGCCTCGACGAGCAGTGGCGGATCGTGGAGCGGGTCCTCAAGAACCCACCTGAGGCCGTGCTGTACAAGGAGGGCTCGATGGGCCCGGACCGGGCCGACGCCCTGGCCGCGCCGGCCGGCGGTTGGGTCGACCCGCTCCACCCCGACACCCCCAACGACGAAGCCTGACGACTACCGGGCGGTGACCGCGGGTGCAATGCTCGTCGGGTGCTCGCCGCCATCCCGTACAGGACCTTCGAGACGATCGCGCTCGGGCCGCTGGAGCTGCGGACGTTCGGGCTCATGCTGGGGGTCGGCGTGCTGGCCGGCGCCTGGGTGGCCGGTCGCCACGGGGAGCGCTTCGGCGTCCACCGGGAGGTGACCTACGCGCTCGCCACCCGCATGGTGATCGCCGGCGTCATCGGCGCCCGCCTCACCTGGGCCATCACCAACTGGGACCAGATCGAGACCCCCGTGGACGTGATCGCCGTCTGGCAGGGCGGGTTGCAGTTCTCCGGTGGCTTCATCGCCGCCCTCATCGTGGGCTACCCGACCTTCCGCAAGTGGGACCAGCTCACCCGCTGGCGGATGCTCGACGCCGGCGCCTTCGGGGTGACCGTCGGCGCCGCGTTCGGCCGGGTGGGCTGCACGGCGGTGGGCGAGCACTTCGGCAGCACCTGGGGGGCGGACTGGTTCCCGCTCGCCGTCCGCTTCGAAGGGGGAGACCCGAGAGAGGGCTTCCTGGGCGACCAGCCCCTGACCGTCGGCACCGAGTTCCACAACCTGGCCGTCAACGAGATGCTGGTGCTCTTCGTCCTGGCTCTCGTGCTGTGGCGGGTCCTCCGGGCCCGGCCGGCCCCTCCTCCGGGCACCGCCGTGGCCATCTTCCTGCCCGTCTACGCCGTCAATCGGTTCCTGCTCGACTTCCTGCGCATCAACGACCGCACGGTCCTCGGCCTCACCGGGGCGCAGTACCTGTGCCTGGCCATCCTGGTGGCCTCGGTGTGGATCTGGCGCAACGTCCGCCCGAAGACCGCCGCCCTCGTCGCCGCCGAAGCCGAAGCCGACGCCGACGCCGAAGCCGACGCCGAAGCCCAGGCGTCCTCGGACCCCTCCCCGGCGACCGCCCCGTCCAAGCCGGTGGGCCCGAGGGACCGCTGACCCGTTCATCGTGCTGGGGCGACCGCTGGTTGGTCGCCCGGGCACGGAGAACCGAGGTTTCAGGCGGCGCTGGCGAGGGCGAGCGCCTCGGCGACGGTGGCCACCACCATCTCCGGGAGGCGGACGACGTCGTCATAGGTGAACTGGAGCACCCGGTGTCCGGCGAGCTGGAGGCGGTTGACTCGGGCGGCGTCGGCGTTGCGCTGCCGCCTCGTGCTGTGGGAGCGGTGACCGTTCACCTCGATCACGATGCGCTCGAGTGGGTAACAGCAGTCGACCCGGGCGACGAACGCGCCGTCGGCCCGGATCGTGCGTTGCACGACCGGTCGAGGGAGCCCGCCTCGCTCGAGGCAGCCGAGGAGCTCCCGCTCGAGCCAGCTCTCGGTCCGCCCGCGGCCGGCCCGGTCCCGCAGGATTCCCTCCAGGACGGTGACGCCGTTGCGTCCCCGGCAGCGCAGGCGCTCGAGCCTCCACCACAGCCAGGGGTCGGAGGCGAGACCGTCTCGTACGGCGGTGTCGACGACGTCGCGGATCTGTTCCGCTTCGAGCTCGGGGACGAGCGCGGCCAGCCCGAAGACGGTCCGGGCGACGCTCGTCGCCGGGACGGGTCCGACCCGCACGAGATCATCAGCAGGTTCGTGGTCCGGTGCACGGTGGCCAGGTGAGATCGCGTGGGTCCGCTGCCCTCCGGGACGGTGACCTCGATGAAGGGAGGCGGCGCGTCGAAGCCAGCGAGTCCGTGGAGGTGAGCGGCCGTACGGTGCGAGGCCACGCCACCGAGGTCGAGGCAGGCGGCCAACACGGCCCCCGGGAACGAAGCTGGCGCGCCCAGCATACGCAGCGTCCGGGGGCCGACTGCTGTGAGCCGCCCCCGTTCGACCAGGCGCCGGATCGAGCGCCGGTTCACTCCCTGGTCGAGCAGCTGCGCGACGGTGATGTGGCCGAGCTGTGTTGCGGTCCGCTCGGCGATGGACCGTTCGAGTGACGGGTCCATGCCCGTAGTCAACCCACGGGGTGTAGCAGTGACCGCCGAAGGCGGTCGCAGCCAGGGTGGGGGGTGGGGTCGGTGGACGTGTAGCAGTGACCGCCGAAGGCCGTCCCAGCCAGCCGCGGCTCGGTTCTCTGTGCTGGGAGGACCGCCCGGTGGTCGTCGGGGCACGAAGAACCGGACTTACGGGACGTGAGGCCGGCGGGGAGGGAGGGTCAGGGCTCGGGGACGAGGCGGACGATGGTGGCGGCGGCCCGGTAGGCCGCCTCGGCGGGGCCGACCTCGTCGGGGCGCAGGAGGTTGGCCATGATCCGCAGCACCCAGTCCATGAGCGACCGCGACTGCATGCCGACACGGGTCAGCTCCTTCATCACCGCCGGGTTGCCGATCAACCGGGTGAAGAGCCGGGCCACCTTGAAGTAGAGGCCGTACTCCTCGTCGAGCAGGCGAGGGTATTGCTGGAGGGCCATGCCGTCGCCGGTGGTGAGCGCCTCGGTGAGCAGCCCAGCCGCCATCCGGCCCGTCTCGTAGGCGTAGTCGATGCCCTCACCGTTGAACGGGTTGACCGACCCGGCGGCGTCGCCCACCACCGCCCAGGTCGGACCCACCTTGGGGTGCACCGACCCGGCCATCGGGATGCGCCCACCGGTGGGCGGGCCGCACGACGCCTCCGGTGAGATCCCCCAGTACCCGGGAGCGGTGGCGGCGAACTCTGACATGAGGTGGGTGGTGTTGACGCTCTTCCAGTCCCGGAACGTCGACAACAAGCCCACCCCGACGTTGATGGTGCCGTCGCCGACCGGGAAGATCCACCCGTACCCGGGTAGTGAGGCGCCGTTGCGGGCCCGCACGTCGAGGGCGCTCTCGATCCACGGGTCGTCGTGCCGTGGGCTCTCGAAGTACCCGCGGATGGCCATCCCCTGGGGGTAGCTGCGGTCGCGGGCCGTGCCGAGCGCTCGCCCGAAGCGTGACAGCGACCCGTCGGCGATCACCACGTAGCGGGCCCGCAGCTCCCGGGTCTCCCCCCGCTTCCCGTCCCGCACCACAGCCCCGGCGACGTGGCCGTGGTTGAGCAGGGGCTGGGTGGCCTCTGTCTCCTCGAACACCGTGGCCCCGGCCTTGACGGCGTGCTCGGCCACCATCTCGTCGAGGTCGCGACGGCGGACCACGAACCCGTGGTCGGGGAAGGTGGGGTGCTCGGGCCAGCGCAGCTCGAGGGTGATGTCGTGGGCCACGGCCCGCAGGCCGTCGAAGCGGTGGAAGTCGGTCAGCCGGTGGTACAGGCCCATGTCGGTGAGCTGCTTGACCGCCCGCGGGGTGAGCCCGTCCCCGCAGGTCTTCTCGCGGGGGAAGCGCTTCTTCTCGACGACCACCACGTCGTGGCCGGCCTCGGCCAGCCAGTAGGCCGTCGCCGCCCCGGCCGGGCCGCCGCCCACCACGAGCACGTCATGTCGCGACGGTGGGAGACTCGCCATCGGGGCTCAGTGTGCCGGGCCGGTGCCCGGTGCGCTCATCGAGCGTCGCGGCGACAGGGGGCGGCGGCCTGACCGGGCCGTGAGTCTTGCGCTCAGCCCCCGCCGTCGCTGGCCGTTCCGTCGGACCCGCCCCCGCCGTCGCCGCCTCCGCTCCCGCCCCCACCGCCGGTCGACTCGCCGCCGGCGGTCTGGCCCTCGGCGT
>JAUJOW010000020.1:28933-39086 GCA_030447445.1 Acidimicrobiales bacterium
CCGCTCCCGCCCCCACCGCCGGTCGACTCGCCGCCGGCGGTCTGGCCCTCGGCGTTGCCGCTGCCCTCCGAGGAGCTGCTGCCGCCGGTGTCGCCGCTGCCGCCGCTGCCGCCGCTGCCGCCGGTGTCGCCGCTGCCGCCGGTGCCGCTGCCGCCGGCTCCGCCGCCGCCGGTGTCGCCCGTCCCGTCGGGGTTGCCGCCCTGGGAGGTGGCGTCGGCCTCGTCGGCGTCGCCGCCGGCGCTCGGCAGCTCCCCGGCTTCGGCGGCCTCGATGGCCTGCTCGGCCACGGCCACGAGGTCGACGTCCTCGGTCACGGGCTCGCCGCCGGACAGCTCCTCGCGCACGTAGCGGGTGACCGCCGCCAGCTCCTCGGCGGTCAGCTCGGGGAAGCCCGGCATCACTGAGCCGAGGTCGTCGATGCTCCTGACGCCGCCCTCCCGGTCGGGATCGCCGTAGGTGCCGTCCTCGCGGGCCCCGCCCTCGGCCCCGAGGTGGATCCACATCATCATGTCCTGCGGGTCCTTGAACGTCTTGAGCACCTCGCCGCCGCTGAGCTGCGGTCCGGCCCCACCTTCACCGGCCGCACCGTGACAGGTCGCGCAGGACGCGTAGACCTCCTCGCCCAAGGCGAGGACGTCGTCCTGCACCTCGGGCACCTGCATGGAGTTCATGTAGACGAACGCCCACGGCACCATGGCGACCAGGACCGACATGGCCCAGAACGGGATCTTGGGGCGCCGTTGGGCCGCCTCCACCGAGGGGGGCAGCGGCGGCGGCGGCTTCGGCGGCGGCGCCGAGGCCGGGGTGGCCGACCGGGTGGCGGCCGGCGCCGGGGCTGGTGCCTCGACGGCGCCCCCGGCCGGGGCATCGCCCCCTTCCCCCGCCGTCGATGCGCTCGTGTCCGCCGCCGACGACGCCCCCGCGCCACCCGCTTCCCCAGCCTCGCCGCCGGGCAGCCCGAGGGCCGCCCGACGCTCCTTCGAGCGCTTGAGCAGATGCTCGGGGATCTCGGTCACGGACGTCCTCCGACCACGGTTGGCGCCTGGTCGGGTCACTCTACGCCGGGGATTTCGGGCCGGGCCAAGCAGGCCTCCGGTCCGCTCGATCACCGCCCCACCGGGCCGGCTCGGCGATGTGCCCGACTCGGAGGTGCGTGCTAAACCGTCGATCCACAAGGGGTGCGCTGGCCGCACCTCCGAGTAGGATCCATTGTGAGCGAATTCACGAGGGAGGTGTCGCCGGAGTGGTTGCGTTCGTCGGATCGCTGATCGTGGCCTTGGCGCTCACCGGCGTCGTCGTGGCCTACGGCAAGCGCCGCCCGGTCGGTGCCCCACTGTCGTGGGGGGAGGCCATGGCCGCCGCCACCTTCGCCTTCTTCCTGATGTTCTGGGCCTACGGCGTGGTCCCGCACCAGTGGCTCACCCTGGCCGACAACGAGCTCGACTGGCGCTCCGACGCCTACCTCATCGGCCCCGGCGCCACCACCTTCGAGAACGCCCCGTTCGCGGTGACCCTCGCCGCCGTCAAGGACCTCATCGCCGTCGTCATCTACGGGGTGTTCCTCGGCATCCACGTCGCCATGTGGGCGATCTGGCAGGCCCGGGGCGAACGGGCCGAGAGCCGCCGGAAGGCGATCGCCGAGCAGACCACCCCCTACGGCCGTCCCTTGGCCCGGAGGACCTAGGTGGCTCGCACCGACGCCAACCCGCCGATGCCCGAGTTCCGGGACGACTACGTCCTGCGGGAGGTCGACGCCGACTACCTGGCCAAGGCGGTCAAGCCGAAGCAGTTCATCCACATCGACCAGTCCGAGTGCATCATGTGCGAGGGCTGCGTCGACATCTGTCCGTGGAAGTGCATCCACATGGTCACCCCCGACGCGGTGGCCGAGGCGGAGGGCACCGAGCGCCCCGGGATCGACCCCAGCGACCACGTCATCTTCACCATCGACGACGACGTGTGCACCCGCTGCGCCCTCTGCGTCGACCGGTGCCCGACCGGGGTGATCATCCTCGGCAAGATCGGTGAGGCGGCGGCCGACGGGGACGGCCACCAGCGCACGAACACCCATGGCTACGGCTATGGGATGCGGCTCGGCTAGGAGGGAGAGCGCACCGTGGCCAAGACCATGCCGAACCGGCCGAGCCCGGCGCAGCGCCTCGCCGACCTGAACAACCGCGTCCAGAGCTCCCAGGCGTGGAACTCGATCTTCCGGCCGGGGTCGATCTTCCGCAAGGGCTACACCGACAGCCCCCGCAACCGCTCCTACGTGATCATGAACTCGGTGCTGTACCACCTGCACCCGGTCAAGGTGAAGCGCCACGCCGTCAAGGTGAGCTACACGCTGTGCCTCGGCGGCCTCAGCTTCTTCCTGTTCATCCTGCTGACCGTCACCGGCATCTTCCTGATGTTCTTCTATCGGCCGACCGCGGCGCAGGCCTGGAACGACATCTACACGCTGCAGACCTCGGTGACCTTCGGCCTGCTCGTTCGCAACATGCACCGATGGGCCGCCCACCTGATGGTGCTCTCGGTGTTCCTGCACATGGCCCGGGTCTTCTACCACGGGGCCTACAAGCCTCCCCGGGAGTTCAACTGGGTGATCGGGGTGATCCTGCTCACCCTGACCCTGCTGCTGTCCTTCACCGGCTACCTGCTGCCCTGGGACCAGCTCGCGCTGTGGGCGGTGACGGTGGGCACGAACATGATGGGGTACACGCCGGTGTTCGGGAACCAGGTGCGCTTCGCGCTGCTGGGCGGGGCCGAGATCGGCACCGACACGCTGCTGCGGTGGTACGTGTTGCACGTGCTCATGCTCCCGTTCGTGATCGTGATCTTCATGGCCATCCACTTCTGGAGGGTCCGCAAGGACGGCGGCATCTCCGGGCCGCTGTGATCACCGTCGTCAGCAACGCCGTGAGCCCCGCACACCGAGCCAGGAGGGAGGCGACCACATGACCGAGATCCCCGAGCACCTCCGCAAGCGGGCTGAGGAGGCCCGCAAGAAGGCCGCCGGCGCCTCATCAGCCTCGGCTTCGGGAGGTGACGCCCCCGCCTCGTCCTCGGCGCCGGCGGGTTCAGCCGGAGCCGACGCCCCCCAGAGCGAGGCGGCGTCGAAGATCCCCGCCCACCTCCTCGAGCGGGCCAAGAAGGCCCGCCAGAAGGCCTCTGGTGACGACGGTGGCGACGCCGGGGCCACCACCACGGCGACGGCACCGGCCCCGGCCGCCGCCGCCACCGCGGTGGCGGCCGCCGCTCCTCCGATGGCCGCCGGGCCCGGCGGCCACACCCAGCGCCTGCTCACCGTGGTCAAGTCGGGCTCGATCCAGGACGTCAAGGCCACCCCGCAGGACAAGGTCCACGTCTGGCCCCACCTGCTCGCCGTGGAGTTCGTGGCCGCGCTGCTCTGCACCGCCTTCCTGTTGATCTTCTCGGTCTTCGTGAACGCCCCGCTCCTCACGCTGGCCAACACCAACCAGACGCCGAACCCTCGAAGGCCCCCTGGTACTTCCTCGGCCTCCAGGAGCTGCTGACCATGTTCCACCCGATGGTCGCCGGCGTGACCATCCCGGGCATGGGTCTCTTCGCCCTGATCCTCGCCCCGTACACCGACCGGAACCCGAGCAACAAGCCCGAGAACCGCAAGTTCGCCATCTCGCTGTTCACGGTGTTCCTCATGTTCTGGGCGGTCCTCGTCATCATCGGCTCCTTCTTCCGCGGACCGGGGTTCAACTTCGTGTTCCCGTGGCAGGAGGGGTTGTTCTTCGAGCTGTAGGAGCCGGCCACCGTGGCTGCCATCGTCGCCATCGCCATCGCCGTCCTGTGCCTCCTCGCCGCCGCGCTCGTGTTCAGCGCCCTGCGCCGGCGGGAGACCGAGCGGGCCGTCGGCCGCCTGTCCCGTGAGACGGTGAGCCGGGACCGCAGCACCCGAGGGGACGACGAGGCGCCGGCCACCGTCACGGGCCGCGACGTGGAGCGGGCCGCTGCCCTCGAGCGCAAGGGCGGCGACCTCGTGCCGGTGACCTCGGCGCCGCCGGCCCCGTTCGTCCCGCCCGACCCCGACGCCCTCGGGGTGACCCGCCGCCAGTTCCTCAACCGGGGCATCGTGGCCGGCTTCGGTCTCGGGCTGTCCGGCTTCGGGGCCGCCTGCCTCGCCTTCCTCTGGCCTCAGGTGGCGGGCGGGTTCGGGTCGAAGATACGGGTCGGCAAGGTCACCGACATCAAGGCCTCGATCCGCCAGAACAACGGCTTCTTCTACTTCCCCGAGGCCCGGATGTGGATCACCGAGTACCCCCAGAGCGCCCTCGAGAAGGCCAGGGCGGTGTACTCCCCGTCCGAGCTCGCCGGCATGGAGGCTGGTCTCGTCGCGCTCTACCAGAAGTGCCCGCACCTGGGGTGCCGGGTGCCGGAGTGCGAGACCTCGCAGTGGTTCGAGTGCCCGTGCCACGGCTCGCAGTACAACCGGGTCGGTGAGAAGAAGGCCGGTCCCGCTCCCGTGGCCTCGACCGCTTCGCCATGACCGTCGACGCCGCCGGCAGCTTCATCGTCGACACCGGCATCATCATCCAGGGCCCGCCCATCGGCACCAACACCACCGGCCAGGAGGCCCAGGGCCCCCACTGCATCACCGGCGGGGGGAAGCCCACTGATGGTGCTGGCGGCCAGCACGCAGGCCACGATCGGGGCGGTCGTCCTCTTCATCGCCGTGGTCCTCGGCGTGTCCTTCGCCTTCATCAACATCCGCAGCTCGCGGGCCGAGGTGGGCTCCGAGCCGAGCTGGCCGCCAACCGCAAGCCCTACCACTCCGACGAGGAGCTCGAGGGCCGCAAGCTCGACCGCACCCTCACCTACGGGTTGGCCGGCCTGTTCGTGGTGGCCATCGGCCTGCCGCTCTACTGGCTGAGCGAACCCGGCCGCCAGGAGGGCGCCGAGGAGGACTTCGGGCGCAAGTTCGTCGACCGGGGCGCGGAGCTGTTCGCGACCACCGAGGAGGGGGGGTTCAACTGCGCCTTCTGCCACGGCGGGATGAACGCCGAGGGCGGCGTGGCCGACTACACGATCACCGACGCCAACGGCCAGTTCGTCGCCGAGGTCGAGTGGCAGGCGCCGGCCCTCAACACGGTCCGCCTCCGCTACGACCGCGAGGAGGTGCGCTACGTGATCACCTACGGTCGACCCTTCTCGCCCATGGCGGCCTGGGGGCTCGAGGGCGGCGGACCCCTGAACGACCAGCAGATCCAGAACCTCATCGACTACATCGAGAGCATCCAGATCACTCCCGCCGAGTCCCAGGAGCAGGTCGCCGAGGAGCTGGCGGATATGCGGGAGTTGGAGGACGAGGACGGCCGCAAGGTCTACCCGCCGTCGGTCAGCGACGGCGAGCTCCTGTTCAACCTCGGCTACGAGTCCGGGTTCGCCGGCGGGGCCTACGCCTGCGGCCGCTGCCACACCATTGGGTGGTCCTACGGCGAGAAGACCGCCGACGGAAGCGGGGGGCTCGGTCCCAGCCTGCGCAACGGGGTCAGCATCAACCAGTTCCCGGGAGCGTTCCAGGGCCCCGTGGCCCAGGCCGACTTCGTGTGCTCCGGCTCCGAGGAGGGCCAGCCCTACGGCCGGCAGAGCCAGGGCACCGGACAAATGCCCGGCTTCTGCCAGACCCCCGAGGTCGTCTCCAACCCGCTCGAGACCGGTGAGGTGGGCGTGGAGGACGAGGAGCCCTCCGACCCCGACACGGTCGGCGGCATGCTGACCAAGGAGCAGGTCGAGGCCATCGTCGTCTACGAGCGCCAGTTGTGATGGCCGCCGCCGACCTGCTCGGCGCCATGAGCTGGGACCCCGGCTTCCGGGGCATCCTCGTCGTCGCCGTGGGCGTGGCCGTGCTGTGCGGATCGGTGTACCTGCTCCTCGCCACCAACAGCGGCCACCGACTCGGCTTCCTGCTCGCCCTCACCGCCCTCATGGGGTGGATGACCATCATGGGCGTGGTCTGGAGCATCTACGGGATCGGCTACCTCGGCCCGCAAGCGTCGTGGGAGGTCGAGGAGGTCAACTACAACGCCCTTCCCGACGCCGCCCTCCCCGAGGCCCGCTCCATCCCGTCCCCCGACGACCTGCCCGACGTGCAGGCCCTCCTCGAGGAAGATCCCGACCTGGCCGAGCAGTTCGCCGAGGCCGACCGGGAGCCGACCCTCGGCGACCTGTTGTCGGTGAAGCCGGAGCTGGCCGAGCGGGACGATCTCGACTTCGGTGAGTGGGAGCTGCTCTCGACCTCGGACCCCCAGACCGGTGAGGCCCAGGCGGCGGCCTCGGCGTACCTCATCGAGGAACGCAAGCTGTTCACCGACTCCTCCGGGTTCGTGGTGGCCGAGGCCTACAGCCGCGGCGGCAAGGAGCGGATGGAGGAAGGGGCCTCGCTCCTCGACCGGGCGCTGTTCAAGCTGGGGCGGATCCTCACCTGGCCCCTCGGTCACCCCGCCCACTACGCCGCCGTGCAGGTGCTGCCGGTGATCCCCCAGGAACCCGAGCCGGGGCAGCCCCCACCCGCCCCGGTGGTGGCCGAGGACGCCCAGGTGATCTCGGTGATCATGGTGCGCGACCTCGGCGCCAAGCGCCTCCCCTCGGTCGGCCTCACCATCTTCTCGGGCATCGTCTTCGCCGTGTGCGTGAGCAGCCTCAACCGTCGCGAGAAGCTGGTCGAACAGGCCCGCACGGCCGCTGCCGGCGCCGGGACCCGGGCGTAGACCCATGGGCCAGTACCTGCCGATCCTGATGCTGCTCGTGCTGGCGGTGGTGTTCGCCGCCCTCAGCTTCTTCGCCTCGCGGCTGCTGGCCCCCCGCCGCCCCACGGCGGCCAAGTCGGCACCGTACGAATGCGGCATCGTCCCGAGCCGGGAGCCGCCGGAGCGCTTCCCGGTGCGCTTCTACCTGATCGCCATGATCTTCATCGTCTTCGACATCGAGATCATCTTCCTGTACCCCTACGCGGTGATCCACCGCGAGCTCGGCGGCTTCGGCCTGGTCGAGATGGCGGTGTTCGTGGTGGCCGTGTTCGCCGCGTTCGTGTACCTGATCGCCAACGGCGCCCTCGACTGGGGACCGGTCAAGCACCTGCGCCGGGTCGACCCCCGGGTGAGCACCAGCCGCACCGCCGCCACCACCGTGCGGCGGGTCGGTCTCGAAGGGCGAGAGCCCGAGACGGGAGAAGCGGCCTGATGGGCATCAGCGACGTGTCCGAGCACGGGCTCGAGGGACTCGACCACAACTTCCTCACCGGGAAGATCGAGGACCTGGTCACATGGGCCCGGGCCCGCAGCAGTTGGCCTGCCACCTTCGGGCTGGCGTGCTGTGCCCTCGAGATGATGGCCGCCGGCGGGGCCCACTACGACCTGGCCCGGTACGGCATGGAGGTGTTCCGGGCGTCGCCCCGCCAGGCCGACCTCATGATCGTGGCCGGCCGGGTGTCCCAGAAGATGGCCCCGGTGCTGCGCCAGATCTACGACCAGATGATGGAGCCCAAGTGGGTCATCGCCATGGGCGTGTGCGCTTCCTCGGGTGGCATGTTCAACAACTACGCCCTCGTGCAGGGCGTCGACTCGGTGGTCCCGGTCGACGTCTACGTCCCCGGCTGCCCGCCCGGCCCCGAGACCCTCATGCACGGCATCTGCACGCTGCACGACCAGATCCAGTCCGGTGAGCTGACCCGGCGCCGGTCAGCGCAGGGAGGCGGCGCCGGGATCACCGTCGACCAGCGCGACGGCCAGGCCGACCTCCAGCCCGTCACCATCGCCGCCGGGCGGCGCTGACACCGTGGCCGCCGACGAGCCGGCCGAGGCGTCAACGGCCGACGGCGCCGCCGCCACCGAAGTCACCGGGCCCACCGAGGAGCTGGCCGGGCTGCCGGTCGTGCGCTCGCTGGGCCAACGGGTGCTGCACCCGGCCAGGGCCGAGCTCCGCGAGGTGGTCGCCCGCCTCCGCGAGGAGGGCTGGCTGATGTGCCTCACCGTGACCGCCGTCGACTACCTCGTGCACGACGGGGCCCGGTCCCTGCCCGAGGGCATCGAACCCGAGCGCTTCGAGGTCGTCGTCATCCTCATCTCCCACGCCGAGCGGGACCGGCTCAGGCTGCGGGTCCAGGTGCCCGAGGACGACCCCGTGGTGCCGTCGCTGTTCGACGTGCATCCCGGCAGCGAGGCGATGGAGCGGGAGGTCTTCGACATGTTCGGCATCGCCTTCGACGGTCACCCCGACCTCACCCGGATCCTCATGCCCGAGGACTGGCAGGGCCACCCGTTGCGCAAGGACTTCGCCGTCGGCCGGATCCCGGTGCAGTTCAAGCACGCCCACGCGGCCCGATGACCCAGCGGTGCCGAGAGGTGACGGCGTGACGACCACCGCGCAGCAACAGGAGGAGCTGGCCGCGCTGACCTCCGAGGGCGGCCAGGAGCTCGGGACGCGCGCCATGTCCGGGGGTGTACAGGTGCTGCGGGAGGTCGGCTCGGTGCTGCGCCTCTCCGAGGCCGAGGCCGCCGAACTGGCCGAGCGTCCGGGCCGGGTCGACGGCGGCCTCGAGGCCAGCGAGGACGAGACCACCATCATCAACATGGGGCCGCAGCACCCGAGCACCCACGGCGTGCTCCGCCTCATGATCGAGCTCGACGGCGAGCAGGTGCTTCGGACCAAGCCGATCATCGGCTACCTCCACACCGGGATGGAGAAGACCGGGGAGGTCCTGACCTACCTCCAGGGGCCGACCAACGTCACCCGGATGGACTACGCCGCGCCGCTGTTCAACGAGCTCGTCTTCTCCCTCGCCACCGAGGCCCTGCTGGGCATCGAGGTGCCCGAGCGGGCCACATGGATGCGCATGCTGCTCACCGAGCTGAACCGCATCTCCTCCCACCTGCTGTTCATGGCCACCAACGGCATGGACCTCGGCGCCGTGTCGATGATGATCTACGGCTGGCGGGAGCGGGAGGAGACGCTCCGGTTCTTCGAGAAGGTGACCGGCCTGCGGATGAACCACAACTTCATCCGCCCCGGTGGGGTGGCCGCCGACCTCCCCGACGGGTGGCGCGACGACGTGCTCCGCCTCGTGGACAGCCTCCCTCCCCGCCTCGACGAGTACGACACGCTCATGACCGACCAGCCCATCTGGCGGGAGCGGCTCCAAGGGGTGGGGGCCATCACCACCGAGGAGGCCGTGGCCCTCGGCGCCACCGGCCCTCTCCTGCGCTCCACCGGCTACGCCTGGGACCTGCGCCGCACCATGCCGTACCTGCACTACGACGAGATGGACTTCGACGTGGTGGTGGGCACCTACGGCGACTGCTTCGACCGCTACGCCATCCGCCTGAACGAGATCCGCGAGTCGATCCGGATCATCCACCAGGTCGTCGATCGCATGCCCCCGGGCGACTACCGCACCCAGGACAAGAAGGTCACCCCGCCACCCCGGGCCCGCATCGACGAGTCGATGGAAGCCCTGATCCACCACTTCAAGATCTTCACCGAGGGCTTCAAGGTGCCCGAGGGCGAGGTGTACGTGGCCGTCGAGTCGCCGCGGGGCGAGCTCGGCTGCTACCTCGTCAGCGATGGCTCCTCCCGGCCCTACCGCATGCACATCCGGGGCCCGAGCTTCGTGAACCTGCAGACCCTTCCCCACATGATGCGGGGCGGCCTCATCGCCGACGCCGTGGCCGTCATCTCCTCGGTCGACCCCATCATGGGAGAGGTGGACCGCTAGCCGTGCCCCGCCTGACCCCCGAGAACGTGGCCGTGGCCGCCGAGATCATCGAACGGTACCCACGGCCCCGATCGGCGCTCATCCCCATCCTGCACCTCGCCCAGGAACAGGACGGCTGGTTGACCGACGACGCCATGGCCCACGTCGCCGAGCTGGTCGGCACCACCCCGGCCGAGGTGGTGGGCACGGCGTCGTTCTACGAGATGTTCAAACGGGAGCCGGTCGGTCGTTACGTGATCAACGTGTGCACCAACATCTCCTGCCTGCTCATGGGGGGTGAGGAGCTGCTCGAGCACGCCGAGTCCACCCTCGGCGTGCGGGCCGGCGGCACCACCGCCGACGGCATGTTCACGGTGGAGGACGTCGAGTGCATCGCCGCCTGCACCGAGGCGCCCTGCCTCCAGGTCAACT
>JAUJOW010000003.1:0-51597 GCA_030447445.1 Acidimicrobiales bacterium
GGCCGCGGGGCGAGGGGTGCGTCGAACGTGTCCCCCCGGGGCTCGGCCACGGCGTCGGGGACGAGCCCGCCACTCGCAAGATGCACGCCGAGTTCACCAGTGCCCACGTCGACCGGCGGCACGTGCTCTCCAACCCACCGGGGTGTTCCGAGGACGTCGTCGCCGTCGTCGAGGCCGCCCGTGCGACGGGGTCGCTGGTCTACTCCTGATCGGGTCGCAGGGTCCTCGTAGCCTGGCCGATGTGGCGACGTCGGTCATCGTGGTCCAGCACGGGGACAAGGGTCGCCGACCGGGAGATCCTGGTCTCACCGACGGCGGCCGGGCGCAAGCCGCTGCCACCGCAGCTTGGCTCGCAGCGAGCGAAGCGCCGTCTGCTCTGTACTCGAGCCCCATGCGGCGGGCGGTCGAGACGGCGGCAACCATCGCAGAAGCGCTCGGCCTGCCCATCTCCCTCGACCCACGACTCCGGGAACGGATGAACTGGGAGGGACCCGAGCCCATCGAAAACTTCCTCGCCGAGTGGCGACGTGCCACCGTCGACAGGGACTTCGTCCCGGCCACGGGCGACAGCTCGGCGAGCGCGGCCGAGCGATTCCTCGAGGCGCTCGACGAGCTCGCCAGCCGCCATCCCGGTGAGACCGTCGTGGTGGTCGCACACGGTGGTGCGACCGTCGACCTGCTGCGAACGCTCATGGGCGACGATCAACTGTCGGCGATGGCGCCGACCCTCATGGACGAGGGCGTGCCTTGTGGTGCGCTGACGACGCTCACCCACGAGGCGAACGGCTGGTCGGTCGTCACGATCGCATCGACTGTCCACCTCCTGCACCTACCGGCGGGCGAATGATGCAGGCGCCGACGGCCGACGCCCGGGAGCCGCGATGGGCGCCTCGAGGTGATGAGGTGGAGCCACAACGTGGTCGCCGCTGCGAGCCTCAGTAGGGTCCGGCGAGAGACCGTCGGGGTCTGCGTCGGTTGGGTGAGGACCCGCGGTCACGGAAGGGCGTCATGGGTGAGGCGATTCGCATCGAGGACGACGGGGCGGTTCGTCATGTCGTGCTCTGCCGCCCCGACGAGCTCAACACGATCACGCTCGGGTTCCGCGACGAGCTCGACGCCGCTCTCGACGCCGCCGACCGTGGCCCCGGCGTCAAGGTCGTGCTGTTGCGAGCGGAGGGCAAGGCGTTCTGCGCCGGCTTCGGTCTCGACTGGTCGACGGTGTCACAAGCCGCGGCCGACGGCGAGGGCCGGGTGTGGGACAGCGTTGCCGACGTCCAGATGATCGGTCGGTTCGGTCACACCTTCGCCAAGCTGCACTCCATCTCGAAGCCGACGATCGCTGCCGTGCAGGGATGGTGCATCGCCGGAGGCACCGACATGGTCCTCAACGCCGATCTCATCGTCGCCGGTGAGTCCGCCCGCTTCGGCTACCCCCCCGCTCGGGTGTGGGGCGTGCCAGAGGCGCCATGGGTGTGGGTCGCCCGGCTCGGCCTCGAGCGAGCCAAGCGCTACCTGTTCACCGGCGACGAGCTCACCGGAACCGAGGCGGCCGCTGCCGGGATGATCCTCGAGTGCATCCCCGACGACGGGCTTCAGGGGCACGCACGGGCTCTGGCACAGCGGATGGCGCTGCTGCCGCTCAACCAGCTCCAGATGATGAAGTGGGCGCTCAACGACGTCGCCCGCCACCAGTACCAGCCCGACACCAGTCGTCTCCTGGGGTTCATCTTCGACGGTGTCGCCCGCCACACCCAGGAAGGCGTCGACTTCGTCGCCCGAGCCCAGGAGATCGGCTGGCGCGACGCCGTACGGGAACGGGACAGACCGTTCGGGGACTACGGCGAGCGGCCGCGGTGATCCCCAAGGTGGAAAGGTGCTGTTCGTCGCCGGCCGTGCCATCCGCTGACGGCGCTCGGTGATGCGCTCGCGGTGGACCGACCGCAGGGACTCGTCCCGGCGGGCCATGTCCAGCATGACGGGAGCGCCCGCCGATGCAGGCCTCGCGGACGCTCCTGACGCTGCTGTGGGACGTTCCGAACCGAGACCACCGGTCAAGTCCGTCGGCCGGAGCACTCGGGCGTAGGCGATCGCCATCGGCACCATCAGGTGGCGGCGTAGGCGGCGAGGAAGACGCGGACGCCCTCGTCGGCGTAGAGCTCGAGCTCCTTGGCATCCAGGTCGCTCACGCCGCCGTGGATCATGGCCCGGTTGAGGGGTATCGCGCCGGACGAAGGCCCGGCGTCCAGCACGCTGTTCGGCCAGGTGCAGGAGGGTGCAGGAGCTCAGGGAGACTCCCGCGAGGACGACGACCCCGCCTGGTCGACCAGCGCCTGCAGCGGGGCGAACGGGCGCTCGCCATCCTGGTCTCGCACCAGCTCGACAGCCCGGGGCCCGACCGCAGAGAACGAGACGAGCGGATGTTCGCCTCGGGCGCGGTCGGGTCGCTTCACGACGGCAGCAGGGATGGCGCCCATGTCATCGTCGATCACAGGCAGATCGGATCGAAAGACCCGAGCATCGGGCCTTCCCGGCACGGGGCCGCGAACGCCGTTGCGTCGAAGGTCACTCCTTGGCGGAGCCATGGCGCACGAGCTCCACGAGAAGCTTGGGACGAGCGTCGTGCAGCCGACCCCTAGGAAGCCGGCGATCACGGTGTCCGGCCCTCCGGCTGTGGGTCCGAACGAGCGGAACGAGGAGTGCAGGCAGACCGACCGGCCGACGAGACCGTCGCCACGCAGAGCAACCTCTACGTCCTCGACCTCGAGTGCGACCACCGGGCAGTCTGCCGGCAACCAGGTCCAGCCGAGGCCAGCGCGCCGAGAGGAGAACCGGGAACTGCCACTACGATGGTTGGCGTCCACGGGAGTCCGCGGCAAGCGGGCTGAGAGGAGGGCTGGTGGCGCCCTCGACCGTACGAACCTGATGCGGATCATGCCGACGCAGGGAGCCGAATGAGCGAGCCGCAGGCGAGCGAACCGGAAGTAGCGGCGCCGCCTGACCCCGTGGCGGCCAAGCTCTTCGGCGCGGGCCGAAGGGACCGGCGACCGCAGGGAGCGCCGATCGGCGACGTTCCCCGATTGCACGTGATCACTCCCCCTGCCGTCGGACCGAGCGTCATCGACATCAGCCGAGCCGTGCTCGCCGCTGGCGCCCCGCTCGTGCAGGTTCGGACCAAGGACGTGACCGACCGGGTCCGCCTCGCCCACAGCGCCGAGGTCCTCGCCGCCGCCCGTGCCGCCCGAGCAACCTGCCTGGTCAACGATCGCGTCGACCTCGCCCTCGCCCTCGGCGCCGACGGCGTGCACGTGGGAGAGGACGATCTTCCCGCCGAGGTGGCCCGGCGCATCCTCGGCGGGCGTGCCGTGGTCGGTGTCACCTGCCGCGACCCGAAGGCGGCCCGCCGGGCTGCCGATGCCGGAGCCAGCTATCTGGGGGTAGGTCCCACCTATGTCACCTCTACCAAGGCCGGTCTGCCCGAGCCGATGGGAGCCGCCGGTGTGGAGGCGATCGCCCGGGCCGTCGACGTGCCGGTCATCGCCATCGCCGGCGTGACGGCCGAGCACGTGCCCGAGCTGCTCGAGGCCGGGGCCTGGGGGGTGGCCGTCGTCGGTGCCGTCTACGGGGCGCCTGATCCAGCGAGCGCGGTGGCCGAGCTCCTCGAGGTGCTCCCGTGAGAGTTGTCGTCGTCGGAGCCGGGATCATCGGGCGGGCGGTTGCCTGGCGGCTCGCACAGCGGGGAGCTCAGGTCGTCATAGTCGACCCCGACCCGTCACGAGCGGCGGCCCAGGTGGCGGCGGGGATGCTCGCACCGGTCACCGAGGTGCACTACGCCGAGGAGGCGCTGCTAGGCCTCAACCTCGAATCGGCCCGACGATGGCCAGCGTTCGCCGCCGAGATCGAAGAAGAGGTCCGGGCCGATCCGGGCTTCGTCGAGTGTGGGACGCTCGCCGTGGCCCGCGACGCGGACGACATGGCTGAGCTCGACCACCTCGCCGGCTATCTCGACGAGCTGAGGCTCCCGACCGAGCGACTGTCGAGCCGGGAGGTCCGCAGGCGCGAACCGGCGCTGGGGCCGAGCACACGGGGGGGCCTCTGGGTTCCTGGTGACCACCAGGTGAACCCGCGCAAGGCCCTCGACGCCCTGGCCCTCGCCGGCGAGAAGCACGGCGTCGAGGAGATCCCCGCCGGGGCCGTCGGCGCCGGATCCGAGACCGTCGAGCTGGACGACGGCCGCGAGCTGAGTGCCGACGCCGTCGTCGTGTGCGCCGGCTGGGCCTCGGGCGACCTGCTGTCGGTGCCGGTGCGCCCGGTGAAGGGCCAGGTGCTGCGCTTCGGTCCGACCACGCGGGCCGTGATGCCCTCCCATGTGCTGCGAGGGCTCGATGTCTACCTCGCCACCCGATCCGACGGTGAGGTCGTGGTCGGGGCCACCAGCGAGGACGTTGGCCCCGACACGACCGTCACCGTCGGAGCGGTCAGACGGCTGCTCGACGAGGCGTGGCGCCTCGTGCCCGGTCTGGACGAGGCTCCGCTGCTCGAGGCCTCGGCCGCGCTCCGACCGGCCACACCCGACGGCGCCCCGATCCTCGACACCAGCCCGGGTGGCGTCCACGTGGCCACCGGCCATCACCGCAACGGCGTGTTGCTGGCCCCGGTCACCGCCGATGCCGTGGCCGCCGCCGTCTGCGGTGCCGGTTGGCCGAGTGAATCGGCACCGTTCCGACTCGACCGATTCGAGAGGTCGCGGTGATCGCGCTGCGCGTCAACGGCGAAGCCGTCGAGCTCGCCGACGGGGCGACCGTGGCCGAGCTCGTCGAATCCCACGCGTCCCAGTCCACCGGGGTTGCGATCGCGGTGAACGAGGAGGTCGTTCCCCGCTCCGAGTGGACCTCCACATCGCTCGCCGAGGGCGACCGGGTCGAGATCCTGGCGGCGGCGCAGGGAGGATGAGCATGGGACGATGAGCATGGGACGATGAGCATGGACGACAAGCTCACTATCGCCGGCGAGACCTTCCGGTCCCGCCTCATCACTGGCACCGGCGGTGCCCCCAACCTCGACGTCGTAGAACGGGTCCTTCGCGCCTCGGGCACGGAGCTGACCACGGTGGCGCTACGTCGGATCGACCCCGGCGCGACGGGCTCGGTGCTCGACGTGCTCGAGCGCCTCGCGATCCGACCACTGCCGAACACCGCCGGGTGCCACACCGCCGGCGAAGCGGTCCTGACCGCGCAGCTCGCCCGCGAGGCCTTCGCGACGGACTGGGTGAAGCTAGAGGTCATCGGTGACGAACGCACCCTGCTGCCCGATGTCGCCGAGCTCCTCGACGCCGCCGAACGTCTCGTCGATGACGGCTTCGTGGTGCTCCCTTACACCAGCGATGATCCCGTTGTGGCCCGCCGGCTGGCCGAGCTCGGGTGCGCGGCCGTGATGCCCCTCGGGTCGCCGATCGGCTCTGGGGGGGGTATCCGCAACCCATCCAACATCCGCATCATCCGTGAGACCGTCGAGGTCCCGGTTGTCCTCGACGCCGGCATCGGTACCGCCTCCGACGCCGTGCTGGCCATGGAGCTAGGCTGCGACGCGGTGCTGCTCGCCTCTGCGGTGACCCGCGCCCGTGACCCCGAGCGAATGGCCGCGGCGATGCGCCTGGCCGTGGAGGCCGGCTGGAACGCTCGCCACGCCGGCCGCATACCTGAGCGCCTCCACGCCGAGGCCTCCACGCCGATGGAGCGGCGAGCCGAGCTCGGATGATCCTGCCGCCTCTGCTCGTGCTCACCGACCGGCACCAGGCCACCGTGCCGCTGGCCGAGGTCGTGGCTGCGGTCGTCGAGGCCGGTGTCAGGGCCGTCGTGCTGCGCGAGAGCGACCTCCGGCGCACCCAGCGGGTCGAGGTGGCCGCCACCATGGCCCCGTTCATCCACGACGCCGGGGGCCTGTTGTTGAGCGCGGGCGAGGTGCTGCCCGGCTGCGACGGGGTCCACCTCCCCGCACGGGCACGGGTCGGCGCCGGCGACCACGCAGGTCAGCGCGATGGAGTCGTGGTCGGACGGTCCTGCCACGACCTCGACGAGCTGCGCACGGCGGAGTCTGACGGCGTGGACTACGTGACCCTCTCGCCGGTGTACCTCACCGACTCCAAGCCGGGCTACGGCCCTGCCCTCGGCGTCATGAGGCTCGCCGATCTCGTCGCTCGGACCGCCCTTCCCGTCTACGCCCTCGGCGGGGTCGAGTCGCCCGAGCAGGTGAGATCGTGCTGTCGGGCCGGCGTCGCTGGCGTAGCCGTCATGGGCACGGTGATGCGCTCCCGGGTGCCGGGTCGCGTCGCCGGTGACCTGCTCCGTGCCACTTCCGAGCTCACACGCCCATGACCACCCCCGCGGTCGCGCTCACCATCGCCGGGTCCGACTCCTCCGGTGGTGCCGGTGTCCAGGCCGACCTCCGCACCTTCTCCGCCCATGGTCTCCACTGTGCGTCGGCGTTCGCCGCCCTGACAGCCCAGAACACCGTCGGCGTCCAAGGCATCCACACCGTCCCGGTCGACTTCGTCCGCGCCCAGGTCATCAGCGTGCTCGACGACTTCGATGTGCGAGCGGTGAAGACCGGGATGCTCGCCACCGCCGACATCGTCCGGTGCGTCGCCGAGCTCGCCGCCGAGAGGCGCTTGCCGAACCTGGTGGTCGACCCGGTGATCGTGGCCTCGACCGGCGCGCGCCTGCTCGACCGCGATGCCGAGGCTGCCTACGTCGAGGACCTCGTCCCCCGGGCCCGGGTCCTCACGCCCAACCGGATCGAGGCCGGCGTGCTCTGCGGGCGCGAGGTCCGCACCGTCGCCGAGATGGCCGCCGCCGCCGGCGAGCTCGCCCAGCTCGGCCCCGAGGTGGTCGTGGTCAAGGGAGGCGATGCGTGCGACGAGGGTGACCAGTCGATCGACGTCGTCGTGATCGACGGCACGACCCACGAGCTCTGTGCACCCCGGGTCGCCACCGGGAACGACCACGGCACCGGATGCTCGTTCGCGGCGGCCACGGCGGCCCGGCTCGCTCTCGGCGACGATCCGCTCGCCGCCCTCCACCATGCCAAGTCCTATGTCCACCGAGGTCTCGTCGGTGCTGTCACCTGGGGTCTGGGGGCCGGCCACGGCCCCATCGACCACTTCGGGTGGAACACCGGGACCGAGCCCCTCCAACCCACCCGGGAGAAACCATGACCACCAACCGCTCGAAGGTGCGCAGAACCGGCGCCCGCCCCGATGTCGAGGTGCCCTTCACCGAGGTCACCCTCGCCGCCAGCCCGGATGGGACGCCCAACTCGCCGGTGCTGCTCTACGACACCAGCGGGCCTGGTTCGGACCCGGAGGCGGGCCTGTCGCCGCTCCGCGAGGGGTGGATCTCGGACCGGGGGGACGTCGTCGGGATCGGGGGCCGTCCCGTCGAAGCGCGCGACGACGGGCGCCGCGCCTTCCGGAGCGGCCGGCGCGGCGAGGAGTTCGCCGGCCGGTCCCATCCGGTCCGTCGGGCCAGGGACGGTGCGGTCACCCAGATGGCATACGCCCGCCGGGGTGCGATCACACCCGAGGTGCAGTTCGTCGCCACCCGTGAGGGCATCGACGCCGAGACCGTGCGCGACGAGGTGGCCAGAGGTCGGGCCATCATCCCCGCCAACGTGAACCACCCCGAGACCGAGCCGATGATCATCGGCCGGAGGTTCCTCACCAAGGTCAACGCCAACATCGGCAACTCGGCGGTGACCTCGTCGATCACCGAGGAGGTGGACAAGCTCACGTGGGCGACCAGGTGGGGTGCCGACACGGTGATGGACCTGTCCACCGGTCCCGACATCCACACCACCCGCGAGTGGATCATCCGGAACAGCCCGGTTCCCATCGGTACCGTGCCGATCTACCAGGCCCTCGAGAAGGTCGACGGATCACCCGCTGATCTCTCTTGGGAGCTCTACCGCGACACCGTCATCGAGCAGGCCGAACAGGGCGTCGACTACATGACCGTCCACGCCGGGGTCCTCCTCCGCTTCGTGCCGATGACGGCCAGGCGCCTCACCGGCATCGTCAGCCGGGGTGGGTCGATCATGGCGGCGTGGTGCCTGGCCCACCACCGCGAGAGCTTCCTCTACGAGCACTTCGAGGAGCTGTGCGAGATCTTCGCCGCGTACGACGTGGCCTTCTCCCTCGGAGACGGGCTCCGCCCGGGATCGATCGCCGATGCCAACGACCAGGCCCAGCTCGCCGAGCTGCGCACCCTCGGCGAGCTGACCCAGGTCGCATGGGGTCACGACGTGCAGGTGATGATCGAGGGACCCGGCCATGTGCCTCTGGACAAGATCGCCGAGAACGTGACCCTCGAACAGGAGTGGTGCGGCGACGCCCCCTTCTACACACTGGGGCCACTCACCACCGATGTGGCCCCGGGCTATGACCACATCACCTCGGCCATAGGGGCGGCCAACATCGGCTGGTACGGCACGGCGATGCTCTGTTACGTGACACCCAAGGAGCACCTCGGCCTCCCCGACCGCGACGACGTCAAGCAGGGCGTGATCGCCTACAAGATCGCCGCTCACGCCGCCGACCTCGCCAAGGGCCACCCCGGTGCCCAAGCGTGGGACGACGCGCTGTCGAAGGCTCGCTTCGAGTTCCGGTGGGAGGACCAGTTCAACCTCTCACTGGATCCCGACACCGCCCGCGCCTACCACGACGCGACGCTGCCGGCCGAGCCGGCCAAGACCGCGCACTTCTGTTCCATGTGCGGCCCGAAGTTCTGCTCGATGAAGATCACCCAGGACGTGCGGGACTACGCCGCCGAACACGACCTCGAGGACGCCGAGGCCCTCGACGCCGGCATGAAGGAGATGGCGGTGGAGTTCGTGGCCAAGGGCCAATCCGTCTACCAGCCCTCGGTACCGCGCTGATGCACGGGCCCACGACGCCGTGTCCAAGTTCTTGATCGTGCCCGCCGTCGCACGACGGCGGGCACTGCTCGAACGCCACCACGCATCTTCACCTCGGTCGCTCGAACACCATCAACGGGTTGCGGCTCACCCGGCGCCGGGGGCGATCCTGGTCCGGAAGGGCACGCAGGCGGTCGACGACCGGCTCGACCTCGGCCGCCCACCGAGCCTCGTCGATATCCCACAGCCCCAAGTAGTCCCGCCTCCGGTAGCGCTCGACGACCTCGGCCGGCGACTGCGCCCAGTCCTGGGGCGAAGTCTCGGATACGGCCACGGCTCGCAAACCAGGGCGCGGCGGCAGCGGCCGAGACCGCCTCGGGAGCGTCCCTCTTCGGGCGGGAGACGGATGTGCAGATCGCCCTCCACTTCGGTGATCTCGTCCGCGAACACGGGGGGAAGGGCCGCCCGCTCACAAGATCGGACGTCACCTGCGGTACCGACCCGAGGACGTCGAGCAGTGGCTCCTCGGCTGCCGAGCTGAGGCCAAAGGCCCGCGGATAGCTCTACATCATGCCCCTGAAACGTGGAAGCCGAGATAGAAAACGAGTGCTTCCAGCGTTCGGCATTGCTTGGCGCTGGTACTCGCCAGACCAAGGATCGCCGCTATATCTGGAAGCCAGCGCGCATCGCCGCGGGGGTCGAACCCACACGAGCGAACGGCACGCACGCCCTCCGCCACTACTTCGCGAGCGTGCTACTCGACGCCGGCGAGTCGATCCGCGCGTTGGCCGACTACCTCGGCCACGGTGATCCCGGCTTCACGCTCCGCGTCTACACGCACCTGATGCCGGCCAGCGAGGACCGGGCTCGGCAAGCTATTGAGGCGGCACTTGGCAAGGAGTCGCGTGTCCCACTCGTGTCCCGGCCCGGGTGATCGACAACCTAACGCAGGTCAGGGGGCCACAGGCCTAGATGTCGTAGTACAGGGTGAACTCGTAGGGGTGGGGGCGGATGCGGAGGGCGTCGACCTCGTGGCGGCGCTTGTATGCGACCCAGGTGTCGATGAGGTCGTCGGTGAACACGTCGCCGACCCGCAGGAAGTCCCGAGTCGGCTTCCAGAGCGTCGAGGGCGTCCTCCAGCGATGCCGGCACCTGGGGCACGCCGGCCAGCTCCTCGGGGGGAGGTCGTAGAGGTCCTTGTCCATGGGATCAGGGGCTCGATGCGGTTGGCGATGCCGTCGAGGCCGGCGAGGAGCATGGCCGAGAAGGCCAGGTAGGGGTTGGAGGTCGAGTCCGGGCAGCGGAACTCCACCCGCTTGGCTCGGGGGCTCTTGCTGCCGAGGGGGATGCGGCACGACGCCGACCGGTTGCGCTGGCTGTACACGAGGTTCACCGGCGCCTCATAGCCGGGCACCAAGCGCTTGAAGCTGTTGGTGGTCGGGTTGGTGAAGGCGATGACGGCGTGGGAGTGGTGGAGGAGGCCGCCGATGTACCAGCGAGCGATGTCGGACAGTCCGGCGTAACCGGTCTCGGCGAAGAACAGCGGCTCGCCGGCCTTCCAGAGGGACTGGTGGGTGTGCATGCCCGACCCGTTGTCCTCGAAGATCGGCTTGGGCATGAACGTGAGCGATCGACCGGCCTGCCAAGCCGTGGACTTGAGGACGTACTTGAAGGTCATCAGCTTGTCGGCCATGGCCAGCAGCGTGTCGAAGCGGATGCCGATCTCGCCCTGCCCGCCGCTGCCCACCTCGTGGTGGTGCAGCTCGGTCTCGATGCCCACCTCGTGCAGGTTGAGGGCCATCTGCGAGCGCAGGTCCTGGTGGTGGTCCATCGGCGGGACCGGGAAGTAGCCCTGCTTGGTCCGCGGCTTGTAGCCGAGGTTCGGGCCCTCGTCACGCCCGGTGTTCCAGGCGCCCTCGATCGAGTCGACCCGGTAGAACGCCGACTGCGAACGGGTCTCGAAGCGCACGTCGTCGAACACGAAGAACTCGGGCTCGGGACCGAAGTAGGCGGTGTCGGCCACGCCGGTGGAGAACAGGTGCGCCTCCGCCTTGCGGGCCACGTAGCGGGGATCTCGGCTGTAGCTCTCACCGGTGACGGGGTCGGCCACGAAGCAGTGCAACACCAGCGTCCGGTGCGCTCGGAACGGGTCGATGTACGCGGTGTCGGGGTCGGGGACGAGGATCATGTCCGACTCCTGGATCTCCTGGAAGCCCCGCACCGAGGACCCGTCGAAGGGGTGGCCGTCCTCGAACTGGGCCTCGCTCAGGCGATCGGCCGGGATGGAGACGTGCTGCATCACCCCGGGGAGATCGGAGAACCGGAGGTCGACGAAGGCCACGCTGTGCTCGTCGGCCATGGCCAGCACCTCAGCGGGGGTGCGTTCGTCCACTCGTCACCTCCTGGTCGGGACGGACCGACGCTACCGGCGAGGGCCCGCCCGGCTGGTACCTCACGGGCGGGTCGCCTCCGCCACCATGTCGACGACATCGGTGAGCTGGCCCCGGCGGGCGTGCGCCCGGCGCTGGCGGGTGGCGCCGTTGCCGCCGACCAGGATCCGGTCGATGCCGTCGGCCACCTCGTCCCAGTCTCCCCGTTCCTCGAGGGCAGGACGGACGTGGTCCAACAGTGTCCCCACGACGTGGCCGGCGGGACGGGTGCAGCCGACGTCGACGTCGATCAGGCGCTCGTCGACTCCGTACCGGGCGGCCCGCCACAGCGCCGCTCGCAGCAGCTCGGGTCGGGGGGCGGTGAGGGACACCTCGGCGCGGGCCTCGGCATGGGCCACCTCGACGAGCGCCCGGGTGACGGCGGCGATGGTCACGCACTCGTCCACGGTCATGACGGAGTCAGCGGCACGGAACTCGAGGGTCTGGTACCGGGCCGAGGGCCGAAGGTGCCAGTAGAGCCGGGCGGGGTCGTCGATGCTGTCGGTGGCCCGCATCACCGCCACCAGGCGGTCGAACTCGGCCCGGTCCGTGAAGGGCTCGGGGATGCCGGCGGTGGGCCACCGGTGGAACACCTCGGTGCGGTAGCTCGCGTACCGGGTGTCGGCCCCCAGCCAGAACGGCGAGTTGGCGCTCAAGGCCACGAGCACCGGCAGCCACACTCGAGCCCGGTTCATCACCTGGATGGCCGCCTCGGGGTCGGTGATGCCCACGTGGACGTGGCAGCCCGACACCACGTGCTCGCGGATCAGCTGCTGATAGGTCTCCTCGAGCTCGAGGTAGGCAGCCTTGGGCGTGACACCGCCCGCCTCGGTCCAGTGCGTGAACGGGTGGGTGCCCGAGGCGATCAGGCGGGCGCCGACGGCCTCGGCGGCGTCGCCCAGCGACCGGCGCAAGCCGACCACGGCCCGGCGGATGCTGGAGAGGTCGTCGCAGATGGCGGTGCCGGTCTCCACCTGGGATCGGCGCAGCTCCGGTTCGACCTGTTGGCCAGGCGGCTCCCGCACGGCCCCGAGGATGGCGGCGGCGTCGTCTCGCAGCGCACGGGTCTCGGCGTCGACGATGAAGAACTCCTCCTCCACGCCCACGGTGAAGTTGTCGGGGGCGACACCCATGGCCGGCTCCGCGTGGAGAGGACGAGATCGTACGTCTACCTCCCCGTTCGGCCGTCCGGAAGTGCCCGGCGACGGCGTTCACACCGCCGGAACGGTCGGGTGGTTCAGGATGCCGGTCGCAGGTAGTGCTGCTCGTAGGCGTCGGCCAGGTCGTAGAGGGCCTTGCCGCCGTCGCCGCTGTAGGACGAGCCGTGCATCACGGCCAACGTGGTCGGCGACAGGTCGCCCAGGCGACGCATGACCTCGGCCGTGTCCGGTGCCATCGACGAAGAACGGAACATGGCTTCGGCAGTCATGGCCGGTTCGACCAGATCGCCCGTCGTGAGCGCGACATCCCCGCCGCCGAGGTGCGAGAACAGGTCGCCGCACAACAGCGTTCCGGTCGTCTCCTCGAAGAGGACTCGAGCCTCCCACCCGTGGGGGACGTGCGGGGTGTCGATGTGGCGCACCCGCTTGCCGCCGAGGTCGACGGTCTCGCCGTCGGCCATGGGGCGGGGCGGTCGGTCGCACATGTCGTCGAGCGAGACCTCGCACCCGAGCGCTCCGTGGGCCACCTGTGACCGTGGGGCGGCCGCCAACCACATGTTCATGGAGCCGCACTCGTCCGATTCGACGTGGCCGAAGGTGATCCAGCGCAGCGACTCGACCGGTACGATCCGAGCCACTGCCTCGGCCACCAGCGGGAACATGCCTCGAGGCCCGGTGTGGAAGAGGAGCGGCTCGTCTGCTGCGATCAGGAACTGGTTGAAGGTGAAGCCGGCGGGAGGGGCCACCTCGGCCACGTGGGTCGAGAGGCGGTAGATCCCGTCGGCGATCTCGTCGCATCTTGTTTCCATGCCCTGAAGGCGTTCAATCGCCGGCGGTCTCGTTCACTCGGGACTGAACACTCCAGATCGCTTCGTCCTCGGCGTGCGGTTCGTAGGCGCAGAACAGCCCGGTGCGCACTCGGCGATCGAGGACCGCACCCGGTTCAGGGAGAGCCTCGGTCAACCTGGCGACCGCGGTCCGCACGGCCCGGGTGACGTTGAGACGAGCCTTCTCGGCGACCGATGACGCCTTCCGATCCCGCCCGCCCAGGCCGAAGGCGCGGGCCAGCTCGGCCACCAAGCTGTCGAGCTCGGCCTGGACCTCGGCGGCCCGGTCGTCGTCCTCCAGGGCGAGGGCGTCCTCCACCTCGACGCGGAGGTCTGCCACGCGACGGCGGTAGGCAGCCCGGCTCCGAGAGTCGAGCAGCACGCCGGCGTCACCGAGCCGACGCCGATCGATCCCCCCCTCGGGCACACCCTCGACGAGGTCGACGAGGTCCAAGGCGTGACGCTCGGTCCCGGGATGGGACAACAGCTCGGCGAGGTAGCGCAGGCCTTTGGTGTCACGGAGGCGCACGGCGGTCTCACCGCACCCGGCCGTCCACCAACCGCCGTCCCGCTCGAGGGTGGCGACCCGGCAGCCGACGCGGACCGTGCGCGGGGAGACCTCCACACCGAGTCGACGCAACATGGTGAGGTCGTCAGCGGCCACGACCACATCGAGGCGAGCGAGCAGCGCGGCGGCGGCGCGGCCCTCGACGACAGCCTCGGCGCCGTCACCGCCCGCCTCGTGCATCCGGGTGAGGTCGAGATGCAGCGACGCCTTCAGGAGGGGAAGGTCGACCGTCGCCAGCTCGTCGAGCCCTTCCTGCAGCGCGAGCACGGCCTCAGCGGTGCGGCCCTCGGCGGCATGCACGCGGGCCCGCAGGCGGGCCGCCTCGGCGCCGAGCGCAGGCACGCTCACGCCTCGGGTGCGGTCGTCGAGCTCGGCGGATGCTTCGGCCGCCTTGCCGACGTCGCCCCGTCCGAGCTCGGCCCCGATCAGCACCCCGAGCAACGACGCTGCCCGCACCCGATCGTCGCCCATGAGGCGCAGCCCGCGCCGGGCGGTGGCGCGGGCCAGATCGAAGTCTCGCTGGGCGAGGTGCAGACGGGCGGTCGGGAGCAGGGCCTGGATGTGATCATCCCGGCCGAGGAGCAGCGCCTCGGCCTCGGCCAGCCGGCCCTGCAGGATGCGCAGCTCGGCCAGGGCGATCGGGGGGTGCCAGGAGGAGCCGGGCATGACCTCTTCGAGCTCGGCGAAGGCCCGCGTCAAGAGGTCCTCGGCCTCACCCCACCGGCCCAGGTGGCACAGCAGTGTCCCCTGCACGCTGTGGCAGTGGCTGCTGAGGAACGCCTGCGGCCCGGGGGCTGGGCCGAGAATGCCCCGCTGGCGCAGCACTCGGCCCCACACCTCCACCCGCTCGAAGTCGACGGCGAAGTAGCAGGCGGTGAAGAACGAGCACACCGACCTGCCGATCACACCGGCGTCGTTCGTGTCGCCTCCGCAAGCCAGGGCCATGGCCTCGTCCGTCATGGCCATCCCCTCGGTCACCCGACCGGCCTGCACGTGGGCCAGCCCACCGTCGGCCAGGGCCTTGACCTCGAGGTCCACATCGCCGAAGCGGCGGGCCCGGTCGAGCGCCAGCGCCGCTCGATCCATGAGCACGGTGGGGTCGTCCACGTCACAGCCCAGGGGAGCCACCGCCGCATAGCCCTGCTCGAGACATGGCGGCTCGTGCTCGACCAGACGTATCGCCCGGGTGAACCACGGACGGGCCGCCACTCTGTTGCCCAGCATCTCGGCGAACACGTTGCCGAGGCGCACACAGGTCATGGCGGCCTGGCGACCGTCGCCGGCGGCGGTCAGCTCGCGCACTGCAGCGGACAGGTGCGCGACAGCCGCGTCGACGTCACCCGCCGCCATCGCATCGTCAGCCCGCCGCAGCGATGCGCGACCGTCGCGATCGAGCGTCGGCGCAACCCCCACGCCGATCAGTGTAGGCGGGCACCTCAGCGGAGGTGCCGGCCCATGTCGGCGACGGCACCGATGGTCCCCCGAACCGTGCCCGTCACCTTCGAGCGCCCGACCCGGGGTCGGAAGGCGACCGAGACCCCTTCGATGCGCCAGCCGGCGCCCACCGCTCGCAGCACCATCTCGAGAGGCCACCCCGAGCGCCGGTCCGCCAGCTCGAGCTCGAGCAACGCCTGGCGTCGGACGGCCCGCATGGGCCCGAGGTCGGTGAGCGCCAGGTGGGTCCGGCGCCGCACCTCCCAGGCCAGCACCCGGTTGGCGACCCGGGCGTGGGTCGGCCACGCCCCCCGCTCGGCCCGCCGGGAGGCGATGACCAGGTCGGCAGTGCCGGCCCGCACCGGTTCGACCACGAGGGGCAGGTCGGCCGGATCGAGGGAGGCGTCGGCGTCCATGAAGCAGACGATGTCGGCGGAGGCGGCACGTAGCCCGGCCCAGCAGGCCGAGCCGAAGCCCCGCACGGGTTCGCTGACGACGGTGGCGCCGAGCCGGCGGGCGAGGTCGGCCGATCCGTCGACCGACCCGTTGTCGACCACGAGGGCCCGGTAGCCCGTGGGCAACCGGCCGAGCACCCACGGCAGGGCCTCGGCCTCGTCGAGCACCGGCAGGATGACGTCGACCTCGGCGTCGACATCGGCGGCGGGCACGAAGGGCGACGCTAGTATCGGGATCACCGGTCTGTTCGGGCGTTCTCAACGCGCTCACTATCGGATTCCGACAGTGAGCGCGCTCATTTCGGTGGGGGAGTCGGGCAGGATCGGGGGATGCGGGTCCTCGTCACCGGCGGGGCCGGGTTCATCGGCAGCCACGTGGTCGAGGCGCTCGTCGCCGCTGACGCCGACGTGGTCGTGCTCGACCGTCGCCCACCCGTCGACATCCCCGAGGGGGTCGACGTGCGGGTGGCCGACCTCACCGATGCCGATGCCGTCGCCCGGGCCGTAACCGGTGTCGACGCCGTCTCCCACCAGGCCGCCCGCGTGGGCCTCGGCGTCGACTTCGACGACGTGGTCGACTACGTGACCGACAACGACCTGGGCACGGCCACGTTGCTGAGGGCGCTGTGGGCGAACCACTTCTCGGGTCGGTTGGTGGTGGCAAGCAGCATGGTGGTCTACGGCGAGGGCGCCTATCGCTGCCCCACCCACGGACCGACCCGCCCCGGTCCCCGGCAGCCGGCCGACCTGGATGCCGGCCGGTTCGAGCCGCCCTGCCCGCGCTGCGGCGCCGCTCTCGACCCGGCGACGATCGACGAGGACGCTGCCCTCGATCCCCGGAACACCTATGCCGCCACCAAGCTCCACACCGAGCACCTGGCCGCCGCGTACGGCCGGGAAGCGGGGTGTGGGGTGGTGGCCCTGCGCTACCACAACGTGTACGGCCCCCGGATGCCGCTGGACACGCCCTATGCCGGGGTGGCCGCCATCTTCCGCAGCGCCCTGGCTGCCGGCCGGGCTCCCGAGGTGCACGAGGACGGGGGGCAGCGCCGCGACTTCGTCCACGTCGGCGACGTGGCCCGGGCGAACGTGGCCGCCCTGGCCGCCCCGCCGGCGGCCACGGGACCGTTCAACGTGGCCTCCGGCGACGTGCGCACCGTGGCCGACCTGGCCGCCGCCATGGTGGCTGCCGCCGCGCCGAACGCGCCCGAGCCGGTGGTGACCGGACGGTGGCGTCTCGGCGACGTGCGCCACGTGGTCGCCTCCCCGGCCCGGGCGGCGGACGTGCTCGGCTTCGAGGCTCGGATCGGCTTCGCCGAAGGCATGGCCGCCTTCGGCGCCGCCACCGATCGACGCCCGTGATCCGCCGCCGCCGGCACCGACTCCTTACGAACGCCGAACAACCCACCGCCCCCGGGTCGGCTGGCGAGCAGCCGGCGTACGCTCGCGTCGGAATGGACCAGCCAGCCCAGGCGACGATTGCGAGCGGTCCGGCTCACCGTCGGCCCCGGGTGCTCGTCGTCGACGACGACGCCATGGTCGTCGACGTGGTCGCCCGCTACCTCGTGCGCGAGGGCTTCGAACCGCACCGGGCGGCCGACGGGCCGAGCGCCGTCGCCCTGGCCGAGGAGCTCCTTCCCGACCTCGTGATCCTCGACATCATGCTGCCGGGGTTCGACGGGCTGGAGGTCTTCCGTCGCATCCGGGCCGACCGAGCCGTACCCGTCATCATGCTCACCGCGCTCGGCGGCGAGGCCGAGCGCCTGGCCGGGCTCGAGCTCGGCGCCGACGACTACGTGGTCAAGCCGTTCTCGTCCCGAGAGCTGGCGGTGAGGGCGCGCAACCTGTTGCGTCGCAGCACCGCAGCGCCGATGGCCCCTCCCGGCGCCGCCGAAGGCAACGAGCGGGTGCTCAGCGCTGACGGCCTCCGGGTCGACACCGCCGCTCGCCACGTCGAGCTGGTCGGCGCAACGGTCGCTCTCACCACCCTCGAGCTCGACCTGCTCGCCTTCCTCATGCGCAACCCGGGCACGGCGTTCACCCGCGAGGAGCTGCTCGAGCACGTCTGGGGCTACACCGTCGGCGACACGGCCACCGTCACCGTCCACATCCGGCGGCTGCGCGAGAAGATCGAGGCCGACCCCACCGCCCCCGTGCGCATCGCCACCGTGTGGGGCTACGGCTACCGGTTCGATCGATGAGCTCCACCGGGGCACCGTCAGCAACGGCACGGTGGCGACGGTGGCGGGTCCACCTGGCCATCGCCACCGCCGGTGGCGCCGTCACCGCCCTCCTCGCCGTGCTCACCGACGCTCCGGCTGACGAGGTCGCCGTGCTGATCGGCGTGGCCCTCGGCGCCGCCGCCGTCGTCGGCCTCGGCGGGGCGGCGCTGCACAGCCGCCTGCGGGGCAGCTCGATCCGGATCCAGGTCCTCACCGTCGCCCTCATCTCGGCGGCGGCCGTGGCCGGTGGGGCCGCGGCCGCCGCTCGGGCCATGTTCATCTCCACCCACGACCTGCGCGCCCTGGCCGTCGTCCTCGCCGCATCGGCCACGGTCGGCATCATCGCCGCCCTCGCCCTGACCGAGCGGCTGCTCGCCGGCACCCGAGCGGTGGGTTCGGTCGCCCGGAGCATCGGCGTCCCGGCCTTCCCCGACGACGACCACGCCGAACGGGCGGCGCCGAGGACGACTGCGGCCGACGGCGATCGCGGCGAGAGCCGGGAGCTGACCGCACTCGCCGACGAGCTGACCGAGATCCGCACGCGCCTCGAGGAGTCGACCGAGCGCGAACGTGGCCTCGAGCGCAGCCGGAGGGAGCTGGTGGCCTGGGTGTCCCACGACCTGCGCACGCCGCTGGCCGGCCTGCGGGCCATGGTCGAGGCCCTCGAGGACGGCGTGGTCGACGACCCCGCCGAGGTGGCCCGGTACCTGGCCGCCATGCGCGACCAGGTGGACCGCCTGGCCGGCCTCGTGACCGACCTCTTCGAGCTCAGCCGCATCCAGTCCGGCACCCTCCGCCTCGCGCCAGCACGGGTCTCGATCGCCGAACTCGTCTCTGATGTGCTCGCCGGCGCCTCACCCACCGCCGCCGCCAGGGGCGTGCGCATCCAGGGAGAGATCGACGGCCACGGGCCCGAGGCCGACGTCTCGGTCCCGGAGCTGCAGCGGGCCATCCACAACCTGGTCGACAACGCCATCCGCCACACCCCGCCCGACGGGGCCGTCCGCCTCCACGTCGGGGTCGACGGGACCAGCGCCATGGTGGCCGTGCACGACGAGTGCGGCGGCATACCCGGCGACGACCTGCCCCGGGTCTTCGACATCGCCTTCAGCGGCAACCCGGCTCGCACGCCGGGACCGCGCGGCGGAGCCGGTCTCGGCCTGTCCATCACGCGAGGCATCGTCGAGGCCCATGCCGGTGAGGTCGACGTGCGCAACGAGGGGTCGGGTTGCCGCTTCACCATCCGCCTCCCGCTCGCCGAGGTGCCGTCGTGAAACGGCCGGGCCTGCACATGCCGGCCGAGCCCCACCTCAACCCTCGTCGGTTCTTCACCAGCCGGCTCCACGACGAGCGCTCGGCCGCCATCCTCGGCGTGGCCCTCGGCGCCACCTTCACGACCTGCTTCCTCACCGGAATGCTGTCGCACCTCATCCAGGACCCGCCCGGCTGGTTCCTGTGGCCATCGCGCCCGATCGGCCTCTACCGGTTCACCCAGAGCCTGCACGTCGCCACCGGGCTGGCCTCGGTGCCGCTGTTGCTGGCCAAGCTCTGGGTGGTGTTGCCGAAGCTGTTCGAGTGGCCGCCGGTGCGCAGCATCGCCCACGCCGCCGAGCGGCTCGGCCTCCTGGCCCTCGTCGGTGGCAGCCTGTTCCTGCTCCTCAGCGGCGTGGGCAACGTGGCCCGCTGGCGGCCCTGGGGGTTCTCGTTCACATCCGGCCACTACTGGGCCGCGCTCGTGGCCTACGGCGCCCTGTTCGTCCACGTCGGCCACAAGGCGACCGTCACCCGCCGATCCCTGCGCCGCGAAGCCGCGAACCGACCGACGGCATCGGCGCCACCGACCCCGACCGGCCCGGAGCCGGCACTGTCGCGCCGGGGCTTCCTCGGCACCGTCGCCGCCGCCTCCGGCGTCATCACGCTCACCACCGCCGGCCAGACCGTGGCCTGGCTCGGCTTCCTCAACGCCCTCGGAGTGCGCCGACCGAAGACCGGTCCGCAGGGACTGCCCGTTAACAAGACCGCATCGGGCGCGGGTGTGCTCGAGGCCATCGAGTCCGACGAGGCCCTCCGCGACTTCCGACTGGTGGTCACCGGGAAGGTCGAGCGCGACCTGGAGCTGACCCTCGACGACCTGCGGGCCATGCCGCAGCACGACGCCGACCTGCCCATCGCCTGCGTCGAGGGCTGGAGTGCGGCTGGCCGGTGGCGGGGGGTGCGGGTCCGGGACCTGCTCGACCGGGCCGGAGCCGCCGAGGACGCCGAGGTGCGGGTCGAGTCGCTGCAGCAGCGGTCGCTCTACTCGTCGTCACCCCTCAACCGCCTCCAGGCCCGGGATCCCCTGACCACGCTCGCCCTGGAGCTGAACGGCGAACCCCTCCACCCCGACCACGGCCGCCCGGTGCGCCTGATCGGTCCCAACCGGCCCGGCGTGCAGCAGACCAAGTGGGTCCGTCGGCTGGTGGTGTCCTGACCCGCCCGCGGGTCAGAGCTTCGCCGTCAGGACGAGACGGCGGCCAGGAGCCCGTCGATGCGCCCGGCCAGCTCGTCGGCCGTCTTGGGGCGCCGGGCGGGGTCCGTGTGTCACCGAAGCTGGTGGCGACCGTGATCGTTGAGGTCCCCCGGCACCGACACGCGGGCCGACACCGGGGGCGGCGCCTGTACCACGCCGGCGACGCTACGGGATGGGATCGCCGTCGCCGGACTCCCACCACGGCACGATGGCGTCGAAGTCGTCGTCGCTGCCGCGCACCTCGCTCAGGATGAAGAACCCGTCGAACTCGTTGCTGACCGTCCACAAGATGGTCGGCGACCCCTCGAACAGGTAGCACAACCGCCGGCCGGCGGCGAAGTCAGAGCTGGTGTACGTCGACTCACCGGGACAGCTCCCGTCGGGCGGGTTGTCCGGCGTCTGCCCCGAGCGGTCCCGGAGTTGGATGTAGGCCCCGTCCATCTGCTCTCTGGTGGCAAAGGCGTAGTAGATGGTCGATTCCACGCCAGGCACGTCGGGGAAGCACTGCAGGGTGCTCAGCTCACCCTCGAAGGCGTCGTTGATGTCGGTGCGGGCCCGGATGCAGGTGTCCCGGTAGTCCACCGAGATCGTGTCGAGCAGGGCCTGTTCCTGCACGGTGGGGTTGGGGAGGCTCTCGGGCTCGTCGGTCCGCCCCACCAGGTCCCGCCACCACTCGTACAGCGCCACCGAGTCCCCGTCGGTTCGACTGGCGGTGGCCGAGGTGACGGCGTCGTCGTCGGTCCAGGTGATGAACGTCTCGTCATCCTCGTTGTAGCAGGCAACCCTGCCGCGCTCCGATCCCGCCTCGTAGGTGTGGGCGACGTCGTCAGCGTCGCGGCAGTCCCCGGCGTCGGACTCTGCCGAGCTCTGGTCGACCTGATCCTCGTAGGCGGCGGTGAGATCCGACGGGGAATCGAACAGCGCGAACGACAGCTCGTCGACGTCGGGCACCGTGCACTGCACGGCCGCTCGCACCCCGTCCGTGCCGGCGGCGGGGCTCTCGTCGCGCTCGCAGTCGTCCCCGGCCGGGTCGGGCACCGTCGAGAGCAGCGCCGACTCGTCGTCGTCGGGGAACGGGGCCGGACCGGTGTCGGGGGTGGTGGACGGCTGCGATGTCGTCGTCGTCGAGTCGGTGCCGTCGCCGCCGTCGGCCTCCTCCCCGCCTCCATCCCCACCACTGAGGGCCAGGAAGATCCCGCCGGCCAGGAGCACCACGACGAGGGCCACCGCGCCCAGCACGAGCGGGAGGCGGTTGGGCTTCCCCGGCGGCGGCCCCCCGCCGCCCGCCGTCGGCGGGGGCGGTGGGGGCGGCCAGGACGGGGGGCCACCGGCCAGCGGCGCCGGGCCCTGGCCTGACACCGGTGGGTACCCACCACCGCTGACGGTGAGGCTCGGGTCCCCCTGGGGAGGCGGAGGAGTCGGCGGCGGTGGGGTTGGCGGGGGCGGGGCCCCCGAGGTCGACAGCGAGTGGACCTGTTCGCTGAGGCCGACGATGCGGGACACATCGGCGGCGAGCTCACCGGCGGTCCGGTAGCGGTGTTGGGGCTCCTTGGCCATCGCCCGGACCACCACGCCGTCGAGCGGGGGGGGCAGCTTCGGGCGGGCAGCGGAGAGGTACGGGACCGGCTTGGTCAGGTTCAGGATCTCGAGGGCCACCTTGCGGCGGAGCTGGGGGCGGACGTCCTCGGCGAGGTAGACGGTGGAGAAGCCGCCGCGCTCGATGCGACGGACACCGTGCGGCGGAGCTGCGCGCGGACGTCCACCGCGCGGGAGACCGTCGAGCAGCCGCCGCGCTCCATCAGCCGCTCGATCCGGAAGGTGCCGAGCAGCGAGCCGGTTGGATCGCGACTGTCGAACACCATGGGCTCGTGGTCCCCCCGTCGTGGCCACCGTCGTGGCGCAAGGAGTGTATCCGTGCCCATCGAGCGCCACCGGAGCGCACCCAGCGCACAGCTCTTACAGGTCCCGAAACTCGAGCGCCCCGATCTCGGGCGGCTGAGCGCCGCCGTATTGTGGGCGCCGTGGTCGACGCCGCCCCCCGCGAGCCCGCTTCCTGGCCGGCTCGCGGCCTCATGGCCGTCGGTTGGTCCGTCCTGGCCGTGGGCGCGCTCGGGGCGGTCGGGCGCATCGAGCACTTCGCCGGGCCCATCCCGTGGCCGGCGCTGGTCCGATGGAGCGTGGGCCTGGCTCTCGCCAACGACCTCGTGCTGGCCCCGATCGCCTGCCTCGTCGGTCTGGCGGTGGGTCGCCTCCTTCCCTGGTCGGCGAAGGGACCGGTGGCGGCCGGCCTCTTCGTGTCCGCCACCGTCACCGCCGTGGCCTGGCCGGCGTTGCGGGGCTACGGCCGCCGGCCAGGTGACCCGTCGGCGCTACCTGGCGACTACGGCCAGGGCCTGGCCGCCGTCCTCGTCACCGTCTGGGCGGCCGTGGCCGTGGGGGTGGCGTGGCGGGCGCTCAGCGGTCGAGTTGGGCGAACCAGCGCCCCTCGTCGCCCCACACGTCGCTGACCTTCCAGCCGGTGGCGGTGGCGAGGGCATGGATGTCCTCGGCAGCGACCAACGACCAGTCGAACCAGGGCCCATGACGGCCACCGGCCTCGACGCGCACGGTGAGCTGCACCGAGGGGCTGCCGGGGTCCCCGACCTCGACCAGTAGCCGGCCGGTGGGGCCGAGCAGCTCGGCCGCCCGCGCCAACAGCCGGGCAGGGTCACCGCCGATGCCGATGTTGCCGTCGAGCAGGAGGGCGCTTCCCCACCGTCCGCTGCCGGGGAGCGGCTCGAAGATGGAGCGCTCGAGCACGGTGGCCCCTCGGTCACGAGCGTGGCCCAGGGCGGCCGGTGACACGTCGACCCCGAGGACGGGAACCCCACGCTCGGCCAGCGCGACGACGTGGCGGCCGGGACCGCACCCGAGGTCGACCACCGGCGCCACTGAGCGGGCCAGCAACGCTCGCTCGGCCGGCGTGGCCTCGTTGGTCCAACGGGTGACGTCCAGGGGGACCACCTCGCCGGTGGTGGCCCGCAGCACGGCAGTGTGCTCAGCGGCACGGTCACCGATGGCAGCGCCGACGAAGCCGAGGTCGAGGTCGGCGACGGCGGCGGCGAAGCGGGTGTCGGGAGCCATCCCGGCGACGGCCAGGGCGTCGGCGATGGAGTCGACATCCCGCTGGGGGGCCAGGGCCTCGACGGTGAGACCGAGGGCGACGCAACGCCGACGCTGGAGCTCCCCGGTGTCGGGCCGGCTCATCGGCACCGGCGCGAACAGCGCCGGGGGGGCCGACCGCAGGGCGATGGCCCACCAGCCGCCGTCGGTGGCCGGACCGAGCAGGCACTCGGCGCCGTCGTCGAGGCGGTCGAGGGCGGCGGCGAGGATGGCGCTCGTCACCTGGGGGGTGTCCATGCCGATCTGCAGGCCGGGTCCTCCCGCGTCGGCCCAGGCGGCGTCGAGGCGGGCCCCGAAGCTGTCGCCCCGCTGGGCCACGATCTCGACGCCGGCCGGGAGCCAGGGCCCCGGTGGGCCCTCGAGGGCGAGCACGCAGCGGTCGGCCCCGGCATCCAGCGCCGCCGTCAAGGTGTCGGCCAGGGCCGCCTCGGCCAGGTGGGCGGCCTGCTCGGCGCTGCAAGGCGGGCACAGCCGGGTCTTCACCCGGCCCGGGACGGGCGCCTGGGCCATGACCAGCACGTGCATGTCGGCGACCGTACGACCCGACCCGGTCGCCTCGTACTGTCGCTCCGATGCCCGGCCCTGCCACCGGCCCCGCCTGTTGGCTGTCCTGGGCGGGCTCGGCCGGTTGGGTGGCACTGGTGGCGGTGGCCACCGTGTGGGGCAGCGACCTGGCCGAGCGCCGCCCCGAGATGCGCATCGGGGCGCCACCGTTCACCGGCCAGTGGAACGCCATCGACAGGCCGGCCATCGGTCCCGCAGTGGCCGTGGCCCTGGGAGTGGTGGTGCTCGGCCCGTTCCTGGCTCGCCGGGCGCCGTGGCGGGTCCTGCTCGCCGGGGCCGCCGGGCTGGCCGTGGCCTGGCTCCTGGCCCTCAACCACGTCGACGGCCCCGACGCCCTCGAACGGCCGCTCACCACCCGCTACGAGTACCTCGCCGGCGTGGCCGACGTCGAAGCCCTCGGACCCGTCGACTACCTCGACAGCTTCACCGACCGCATCGGTGACTACCCCACCCACGTCCGGGGTCACCCGCCGGGGGTGGTGGTGGCCCTGTGGGCGGCGGGCCGCACCGGTCTCGATCGGCTCGACGTCGCCGTCACCCTCGTGCTCGCCGGTTGGGGAGCGGCGATGGTCGCCACCCTGGTGGCCCTGCGGGACCTCGCCGGTGAGGCCGCTGCCCGGCGGGCCGCTCCGGTCCTCGCGCTCGCCCCGGGGGCGGTGTGGGCGGGGACGTCGGTCGACGCCTTCTACACGGGGCTGACCGCCGTCGGCATCGCCTCCCTCGTGGTGGCCACCGGCGTCGACCCCGCCGGTCGCTCCGGCGGTTCATCGGGCCGGCGGGCCGACCTCCTCGCCGCTGGTGGCGGCGCCGTGCTCGGTGTGGCCCTGCTGTGCTCCTACGGCACGCTGGCGGCGTTGGCCATCCCGGTGACCGTCGCCCTGCTGCGCCGACGGGTTCGGCCGCTCGTGGTGTCTGCGGTGGTCGCTACCGCCGTGCTCGCCGTCGCTGCCGCCGCCGGGTTCTGGTGGCTCGACGGTCTCCGCACCACCCGAGACCAGTACGAGCTGGGGTATGCGTCGCTGCGACCGTACGGCTACTGGGTGGTGGGCAGCCTGGCCGCCGTGGCCGTGGCCACGGGGCCGGTGCTCGGCGCCGGCGTGGCCCGGCTCGGGCGGCGGGCGGGCCTCGGGTGCGGCCTTCTCGTCGGAGCTCTGGTGGCCGTCGCCGCCGCCGATGTCTCCGGTCTGGCCAAGGGCGAGGTGGAGCGGATCTGGCTGGTGTTCGTGCCGTGGCTGGCCACCGCCGCCGCCCTCGTCCCCGCCGGCCGCCACGACCTCGGCACCCGAGCGTGGGTGACGGCTCAGGCGGCGACCGCCATCGGAATCCAGGTCGCCCTCCGCTCCCCGTGGTGAACGGGGCCGACGGCTACCGGGCCAGAGCGGAGCACACGGTGTCGGTGATCAGCCGGGCGACCATGTAGGGGTCCATGTTGGCGTTGGGGCGACGGTCCTCGATGTAGCCCTTCTTGTCCAACGCCACCTGCCACGGGATCCGCACCGAGGCACCACGGTCGGAGACGCCGTAGTTGAACTCGGTCCACGGGGCGGTCTCGTGCATGCCGGTGAGACGGTGCTCGATGTCGGCGCCGTAGGCGGCGACGTGCTCCTCCGCCTTCTCGCCGAGCGCGTCGCAGGCGGCGATGATCGGGTCGTAGCCCTCCCTCATGGCGATGGTCGAGAAGTTGGTGTGGGCCCCGGCGCCGTTCCAGTCACCCTTCACCGGCTTGGGGTCGAGGGTGGCGGAGATGCCGAAGTCCTCACCCACCCGGTACAGCAGCCAGCGGGCCAACCAGAGCTGGTCGGCCACCTCCACGGGCGGCAGCGGCCCCACCTGGAACTCCCACTGGCCCACCATCACCTCGGCGTTGATGCCCGAGATCGAGATGCCGGCCTCGAGGCAGGCGTTCAGGTGGGCCTCGACCACCGGACGGCCGTAGATCTCGTCGTCGCCGACCCCGCAGTAGTAGCCGCCCTGCGGCGCCGGGAACCCGAACTGGGGAAAGCCGTAGGGGCGGCCGTCCTTCAAGAAGGTGTACTCCTGCTCGATGCCGAAGAGCGGCTCCTGGTCGGCGAAGCGCTCGGCCACCGCCATACAGGCCCGGCGGGTGTTGGACCGGTGCGGGGTCATGTCGATGTCGAGCACCTCGCACAGCACGAGCACGTCGTCCCCGCCCCGGATCGGGTCCGGCACCGACTTCACCGGCTGCAGCACGCAGTCGGACTGATCACCGGGCGCCTGGTTGGTGCTGGAGCCGTCGAACCCCCAGATGGGAAGCTCGGCGCCGTCGGCGAGGATCTTGGTCTTCGAGCGCAGCTTCGCCGTCGGCTCGGTGCCGTCGATCCAGATGTACTCAGCCTTGTACGCCACGGGGTGATCTCCTCGGTCGGGTCGTTCGGTGGGGACCAGCGCACGCTGGCAGGGAGCGGTTTCTCGGCCGTTTCCCGATTGTGAACGCTGTGTGAACCGGGCCCGAGACCCCGGTGGGCCGGGCCGTTCACGATGCCATCATGGCGCGGTGGAGCCCCAGAACCAGTACGTGCTGCGCACCGTCGAGGAACGGGGCGTGCGCCTCGTCCGCCTCTGGTTCACCGACGTGGTGGGGCAGCTCAAGTCCTTCGCCATCTCCCCGGCCGAGCTCGAGAACGCCTTCGAGGAGGGGATGCACTTCGACGGGTCGTCCATCGACGGGTTCAGCCGCGTCCAGGAGAGCGACGTCCTGGCCAAGCCCGACCCGAGCACCTTCGAGCTGCTCCCCTGGTCGGAGAACGACGAGACATCGGCCCGGATGTTCTGCGACATCTCGAACCTCGACGGCTCCCCGTTCGAGGGCGACCCCCGCCACGTGCTCAAGCGCAACCTCGACCGGGCGCGCGAGCGCGGCTTCTCGTTCTACGTCGCCCCCGAGATGGAGTTCTTCTACTTCGCCGACGGTGACCCGTCCTCGCCGCCCATCCCGCTCGACACGGGCAGCTACTTCGACCTCACCACCGCCGACGTGGCCAGCGACCTGCGAAAGCGCACCATCCACACCCTCGAGGCCCTGGGCATCCCTGTCGAGTACTCGTTCCACGAGGACAGCCCCAGCCAGCACGAGATCGACCTCCGCTACACCGGCGCGCTGAGCATGGCCGACAACGTCATGACCTTCAGGTTGGTGGTGCGGGAGATCGCCATGGAGCGAGGCTTCTACGCCACCTTCATGCCCAAGCCGTTGCCGGGCGTCCAGGGCTCGGGCATGCACACCCACCTGTCGCTGTTCGAGGGCGACACCAACGCCTTCAGCGATCCCGCCGACCCCTACCGGATGTCGAAGGTGGGCCGGGCGTTCGTGGCCGGGTTGCTCCACCACGCTCCCGAGATCACCGCCGTGACCAACCAGCTCGTCAACTCCTACAAGCGGCTCATCGTGGGCACCGAGGCGCCGGCCCACGTGAGCTGGGCGCCGCAACAACCGCTCGGCCCTGGTGCGGGTGCCGGTGGCCAAGGCCGGCAAGGAGTCCTCGGTGCGCATCGAGTACCGGGCTCCCGACCCGGCCTGCAACCCCTACCTCGCCTTCTCGCTGCTGCTGGCGGCCGGCCTGAAGGGCCTCGAGGAGGGCTACGAGCTCCCGCCCGAGGCCACCAGCAACGTGTTCGCCCTCACGCCGGCCGAGCGGGCCGCCGAAGGCATGCGCGAGCTGCCCCAGTCGTTGGCCGGCGCGCTCGACGCCATGGAGGGGTCAGAGCTGGTCGCCGAGGCCCTCGGGGAGCACATCTTCGAGTGGTTCCTGCGCAACAAGCGCCGGGAGTGGGCCGACTACAAGGCCCAGGTCACCCCGTTCGAGCTGAGCCGCTACCTGCCAGCATGGTGACGATGGAGCCGTTGCTCGTCCACCCCGACCCACCGCCGCCCGAGCTGGTGCAGTGCCTCGACCTCGGCGGGTACCGGTGGAAGGCGGTGGGCGAGGAGTCGGCGGCGCTGCGCCTCGAGCCCGACGCCGGCTGGGGCGGAGCCGTGCTCGTGGTGGGCGACGACCCCGAGCTGGCCTTCAACCTGTGCCGGTCCCTCCGCAAGCGGGACATGCCCCTCGAGCCGCTGATGCTCCTGGTGAGCGGCGCCCGCCTCCACCTCCTCACCCTGCGCGAGGAGCTCTACGACGACTTCTGCCTGCACCCGTTCCACCCCGCGAGCTCGAGGCCCGCCTGCGCCACCTGTTCTGGCGCACCGGCTCGGGCACCGCACCCGAGCTGGTCGAGTACGCCGGCCTCGTGCTCAACCTGGAGACCTACCAGGCCGTCATCGACGGTCGCCCCCTCGACCTGACCTACATGGAGTACGAGCTCCTCAAGTTCCTGGCGCAGCACCCGGGCCGGGTGTTCACCCGCGAGACGTTGCTCAGCCGGGTGTGGGGCTATGAGTACTACGGCGGGGCCCGCACCGTCGACGTCCACATCCGCCGGTTGCGGGCCAAGCTCGGCGAGGAGCACGCCAGCCTGATCTCGACGGTCCGGTCGGTCGGTTACCGCTTCGGCCAGTCCCGCTGGGGCTGAGGGCCCGGATCAGACGACCCCGATCAGACGACCCGGATCAGACGACCCGGACGTTCTGGGCCTGGTCGCCCTTGCCGCTCTGGCCCTGGGCGAGGTCGAACTCGACCCGCTGGCCCTCCTCGAGGGTCCTGAAGCCGTTCGAGTCGATGGCCGAGAAGTGGACGAAGACGTCATCGCCGCCCTCCCTGGCGATGAACCCGTAGCCCTTCTCGGCGCTGAACCACTTGACGGTACCGGTGGGCATGCTCGCCCCTTCCTGTCAGACGTTGAGGTCGACGAGCTCGCTCCCCTGGTGGTCGGCCTCCGCCGAGTCCTTGAGGGCCCAGCCGAGGATGGCGGCCACGACGGCCCCGCTCATGATCACGGTCACCGGGATGACCACCACGAGCACCACCACCATCACGATCGCGCCGCTCACGGGACCATCATGCCAGGTGGGCCCAGGCCTCGATCTCGACCAGGGCCCCGAGGGGCAGCTCGGCGGCCACGATGGCCGACCGGGCCGGCCGGGGCTCGGGGAAGGCAGTGGCGTACAGCTCGTTCATGCGGCCGTAGTCGTTGAGGTGGCGGAGGAAGACGGTGGTCTTTACCACGTCGGCCATGGTGGCGCCGGCCTCGGCGAGACGGGCCTCGAGGTTGGCCAGGACCTGCCGCAGCTCGGCGTCGAACCCGCCGGCGACGAGCACCCCCTCGACCATCCCCACCTGGCCCGACACGATCACCCAGTCACCGGCCCGCACCACCGGTGTGTACGGCAGGCCGGTGGGGTTGTTCATCGCCGCGCTCCTCGCTCGGTGGGCCAGGCCTCGGGGCAACCCTGCCTGATCCATTCGGCGGCCGCCACCGCTGCGAAGACAGCGTCGGAGCCGTTGACCGGCTCCTCACCGGTTCGCCGCTCGATATCGACGTCGATGGGTGGCGTGTCGACGGCTCGCAGGATCCCGAAGGATCGGATGGTCAGGTCGGCCACGGTCCCGTCCTCGGCGACGGACAGGCCCTCGGTGCGCACCCAGCCCAGGCCCATGTGAGCGGCGCCGACGCAATAGGACCGGAGCACCACCTCGTCGAGCGGGTCGCCACAGGCCACCCGCACCCGCACCCGGCCGTCGTGGCCCACCTCGGCCTCGGCAGTGGCCCCGTTCGGGGCGGTCACGGTGACGGCCGGGTGGCCGGCGAGGGCGGCGAGCAGTGCGGCGGCCTCGGCCCAGCCGGCCCCCCGCACCGCCACCGACGTGGGCGGCCCGGCCACGTCGACCTCGGTCACCTCCAAGCCCGGGGCGGCAGCGGCGACGGCGGCGGCCACACCTGGGGTGCGCACGATCCGGAGCACCCCGGAACCGTCGGCGGCGACACCGGCGGCCACCGGAGGGCGCTTGGGTCCGAGGCGAACGGTGTCCTCCCGCGACAGCAGCACCCGCACGGCGCGGCCATGACGGTCGGCCAGCGCTCGGGCCGCCGCCGGGGCCAGGGAGGTGGTCTTGCCTCCGAACGCCCCGCCGTTGGCGAGCGGGCTGGCCGGTTCCCCCCCCGGTTGGCACCAGGACGCATCGGTTTCGAGGTAGGCCGGCTCGACCCACGCCGTGCGCAGGGTGACGACCCAGTCCCCCGGGGGCACGCCGAGGGGCCGGCTGACATCGGCGGTGGTGCGCCGGCCCTGCACCTTGCCGGCTCCGGCCCGGGCCTCGGTCAACGTCTCGCCGACCGACCAGCCCCCTCGACCGTCGGGCACGGCCACCAGCGCCTCCGCCGGTGCGGTGTCGTCGGCGAAGCCCCCGTGCCCGAGGGCGACGTCGGGGCCGACCCGCTGGGGCACCCCGCCCTCGAGGGCGGCCCGGCGGGCGGCGGCGGCGAGGTCCCGCCCGGCCAGGGTTGCGCCCGGGTCGGCGCCGGCGGCGGGATCGGCGGCGACGAGGTCGTAGGCGTCGAGGATGGTGCGCCAGCCGGTGCACCGGCACAGGTGGGCCTGGAGGGCGCGGGCCACGGGGGGGTGATCCCCCGCTTCCACGCCCCGGTCGGCGAGGGCCTTCAGGCGCACGACGATCCCCGGGGTGCAGAAGCCGCACTGGCTGCCGCCGGCGGCGCAGAAGGCGTCGCCCCATCGCCGCCGGTCACCCTCGGCCAGGCCGTCGACGGTGGTGACCCGGCGACCGGCGACCCGGCGGACCGGCGTCACACACGCCACGCGGGGGCTCCCGTCGACGAGGACGGTGCAGCACCCGCACTGGCCCTGCGGGCTGCACCCGTCCTTCGGTCCCGAGCAGCCGAGCCGGTCGCGAAGCACCTCGAGCAGGTTGGTCCCGTCGTCGGCCACCGTGGCCGGGCGGCCGTCGACCTCGAACGAGATCGACTGCTCGTGGACGGTCACGAGCGGAGGATAGGTTCAGCCGGTGCCCGACCCCGTGCCCCACCCGTTGACCCGCCGCGCCGTCCTCGCCGGCGGGTTGGCGCTGGCGGTGGCGGCCGGGTGTGGTGGTGACGACGATGCCGTCACCGTCGACGAGGACGGCGGCGGGGGCGAGGGCACCACCCGGTCACTCGTCGCCTTCTTCGACGGGTCCAGTTCGCTCGTGCCCGGTCGACCGCAGCGGGCGCCGTTCGGGATAGGCGACGACCGCGGGGCGCTCGTGACCGACGTCCCCGACGAGCTCCTCTTCACACTGCGGGACCGGGACGGGAGGGCGATCGGTGATCCCCTCCCGACCTCCAGCCACGCCAGAGGACTGCCCCGGGCCTACTTCCCGGTGGCGGTCACGGTCCCGGGCGCCGGCATCTACGGCGTCACAACGCAGATCGCCGGCGAGACCATCGAGGCCGCCTTCGCCGTCGGCCGCCCCGAGGACGTCCGCATCCCCGGCCCCGGCGACCCGATGCCGGTGGTGGACACGCCGACCACCGCCGATCCTCGCGGCGTGGATCCCATCTGCACGAACGAGCCGCCCTGCCCGCTGCACGAGGTGAACCTGCGCGAGGCGGTGGCCGGGAAGAGACCGGCCGCGCTCCTGGTGTCGACGCCGGCGTTCTGCCAGACCGCCATCTGCGGCCCGGTGCTCGACTTCCTCCTGGCCGAGCGGGACGCCTTCGGCGACCGCATCGAGCTCATCCACGCCGAGGTGTACCGCGACGCCGGGGAGGCCGAGGAGAAGGGCGCATCGGCCACCACCGCTCCCGTCGTCGAAGCCCTCCACCTGACCTTCGAGCCCTGCTTGCTGACCATCCGGTCCGACGGCACCGTCGACCGCCGGCTGGACGTCATCTTCGACACCGCAGAGCTGCGCGAGGCCTTGACCGCCCTCGTTGCCTGAGGAACCCGTCTCCCTCGACCGGCTCGCTCGCCGGGCCGAGCGGCTGGCCCGCATCCGGGCCGACACCGAACACCGCCTCGATGGGGTCCTTGGCGACCAGCTCGACGGCCGGCCCGAGAGCCCGGGCCCTGGCCCGTCGCCGGAGGGGTCGGTTCTCATCCCTGTCGGCCTGGTCGTGGTCGGGATGGCCGCCGCGCTGGGCCTGCTCGTGGCCGGCGCTCCCCCGCCCTCCGCCTTGGCCCCCATCGGCCTGTCCCTCCTCGCCGCCCTGCTCGCCCGCCGCCGCCTCACCACCGACCCGACCGCGGCGCCCCGACCGGCTGGGAGCCGGGCCACCATGGCCGCCCGGGCCGCCGCTGCTGCCCACGAGCGTGCCCTGCGAGACTGGCGAGCGGCCTGGATCCGCTCCGGTTCAGGCCCGCAGTCGAAACGTCAGGAGAAGCTCTGACCGCACCCGCAGGTGCGCTGCGCGTTGGGGTTGTCGATGGCGAACCCCGCCTGCTGCAGGCCGTCCTTGAAGTCGAGCCTGGCACCGGAGAGGAGCTGGGCGCTCGAGGGGTCGACCACCACACGGACACCGTCGAAGTCGGCGGTCACGTCGTCGCCGGCCACGTCGCTGTCGAAGAACATCTCGTAGCTGAAACCGGAGCAACCGCCGGGTCGCACCGCGACCCGCAGCGCCAGGTTCTCGTCACCTTCGGCGACGATGAGCTCTCTGACCTTGGTGGCGGCGGAATCGGTGAGGGTGATCACGGGGGGTCCTCCTGGGGCGGTGGCGCGGCGGCGCCACCATGCTACCGGGCCCCGGCGCCGACCGTCTCGGCCCCGGGTGCGTCGCCCAGGCTGAGCTCGACCTGGCACGGGGTGCGGTCGACCAGTGAACCGAAGCGCTCGACGCGGCCGCCGCCGAGCTGGTCCACCAGGCCCTCGATCATCCCCCGGTGGAGGCTGCACACGAGGTCGGGGCGCCGCTCGGCCAGCTCGCGGAACGGGCAGTGCGTGAAGGCGATGGTGGCGGCTCCGTCGCCGTCGGCCACGGCGGGATCGAAGCCGAGCGTGGCCAGCTGGCCGGTGACCGCAGCGAGGCACGGGGAGGCCGCCCAACCCCGGGCGTCGGCCCGGCCTTGTTCCCGGCCGGCTTCGGCGGCCTCTTCGGCGCCCGCTCCAGCCGACCCTGCCAATGTTAGGAGCATGCGGGCCAGCGCCGGGAACGACGGAGGCTCGAAACCGAGCGACGGCGCGTCGGGGGCCAGGCGGTAGCGGTGCTGGGGCCGGCCGACGCTGCCCCGAGGGTCGCTCTCCACGGTGAGGAGGCCGACCTCCCGCATGCGCTCGAGGTGGGGGCGGACGGTGTTGGGGTGCAGGGCGAGGGTGTCGGCGATGTCGGCGGTGGCCAGCGGCACCGCCGATCGGGCCAGCTCGAGGTAGATGGCGTAACGGGTGTTGTCGCCGAGCGCCTTGAGGATGGCCAACCGATCGCCCTGCGGGGCGGCGTCGCTGGGGTCGGTGGTGGTCGACTCGTCCACGGCCCGAGATTACACGGGAGCGACCAGTAGAATGCCGGTCGTGCCTTCCGCCGCCGACGCCACCCTCCCCGAGCAGCAGGATCTGTTGCGGCTCCTCCGGGGCGTGGTCGACCCCGAGCTGGGCAGCGACATCGTCGATCTCGGCATGGTGCGGGCCGTCGAGGTGGGGCCCGACGGTGCCGTCGTGGTCACCATCGCCCTCACCACCAGCGGCTGCCCCTTGCGGGCGCAGATCCAGCGCGACATCCGCAGCCGGATCGGGTCGGTGCCCGGCGTGACCGACGTCCGGCTGTCGTGGACCGAGATGACAGCCGCCGAGCGGTCGAGCGCCATGGGCAAGGCCCGGTGGAACGTGGCCCAGCGCCCCGAGGACACCGCCGTCGGCCCCACCACCAGGGTCGTGATGGTGGCGTCGGGCAAGGGCGGGGTGGGCAAGTCCTCGGTCACGGTCAACCTGGCCGCCGCGCTGGCCGCCCGGGGCATGAAGGTCGGGGTGCTCGACGCCGACGTCTGGGGCTTCTCGGTCCCCCGCATGCTCGGTCTCAGCGGCCGGCTGGCCGGCCAACAGCAGGGCGAGCGCACGGTCATGGTGCCGAACGAGCGGGCCGTCGGCGACGGTGTGGTGCGGGTGGTGTCGATGGGGTTCCTGGTGGAGGACGAGGAGACCGCTCTCATGTGGCGTGGCCTCATGCTCAACCGGGGCGTGCAGCACTTCCTGCAGGACGTGGCCTGGGGCGACGACCTCGACTACCTGTTGATCGACATGCCTCCCGGGACCGGCGACGTGGCCATGGGTGTGGCCAAGCTCCTGCCCCGCGCCGAGGTGGTCATCGTCACCACGCCGGCTGTCGCCGCCCAGAAGGTCGCCGTGCGGGCCGTGGGGATGGCCCGCAAGAGCTACCTGCGGGTGGCCGGGGTGATCGAGAACATGAGCGCCTTCACCTGCGAGCACGGCGAGACCTACTCGCTGTTCGGGGTCGGCGGTGGCCAGACGCTGGCCGACGACGCCGGCGTCCCGCTGCTCGGCCAGGTGCCGCTCGAACCGTCGGTGTCGATCGGGGGCGACGCCGGCCATCCGGTGGCACTGGGCGACGGGCCCGCCGCCGAGGCCTTCCGGGCCATCGCCGCCCGGATCGTCGAGGAGGCGGTCCCACCGCCGGAGATGGCGGGGTGCACCGCACGGATGCTCGACGCCGCCGTGGCCGCTCTCGATGCCGCCGACGAGGCCGAGCAGGACCGCCAGCCCGACCCGTCGACGGCCTGACCCCTGGCTCGTCAGCTCCTCATCGGTTGGTCAACGAGAAGTGCTGGTAGTCCTTGAGCGAGGTCCAGTAGCCGCCCCACTCCCAGCCGATGTAGCGGAAGGCCCGCACCACCTTGTCGTCGTGCACGATCATCCCGGGCACCACGTCGCTGCGGTTGCGCCATCGTTCGCTGCCCGGTGGGTCGTACCGGCCGTCGCGCACATAGGGGTTCTGCATGGGGTTGATGTCGATGGCCCACCCGTAGGAGTGCTCGGACATGCCGGTGGTGCCGGCGATGGTGCGGCAGTTGAACGCCGAGGTGTTGTTGGCCGCCATCGAGCGGTCGTCGTCGGCGCCGTACTCGTCCACCGGGCGGATCCGCTGCACCTGGAACCGGTCGTCGTAGAGGGCCTGGAACACGGCCAGCACGGCCCCGGCCTGATCGCGGTGCACCACCAGCACGCCGACGTGGCGGGCTCCGTCGTAGCCCCAGTGGGCCACCGAGAGCACCCGCAGCGCGCTCCAGTGCACCGGGCAGCCCTCCCGCCAGGACAGGGCCACGTCGGATCGGGTTGCCGCCCGGGCGCTGCCGGTGAAGGCGGGAACGCCCGCGGCGCCGGCGGCCGGGGGTCGGGCACCGCCGGTGGGGTCGGGCTGGCAGGCGACCACCGCGGCCAGGCCCGCCACGACCAGCACTGCCTTGCCCACGCTGCGCAACCGACTCATCAGCGGGAGTCTCGCACCCCCACCGCTGGCTGTCGACGGTGAGCGCCCACTCGGCGGAGACCGGCGGCGGGCGGAGGCGGCGTTGGATCCTGCTGGTAGCCGTGGTGGCGGCCGACTCGGTGTGGCTGGCCCTTGGTCCCCGACCCCCCACGTCCACCCGGTGGCTGCCCCTCGCCGCCGCGCTCGGCCTGCACGCCGCCCTGGTCGTCGCCGAATGGCGCCGTCCCCTGCTCGACCGGCGAGCCCTCGTCGGCGCCACCGTGGCCGCCGTGGCCGTGGCCGTTGCCCTGGACCCCCGGGGTTCCGACGACGTGTGGCTCTACGCCATGTACGGCCGCATGGTGGAGACCCACCACGCCAACCCCTTCCTCGTGGCCCCCGGCGCCTTCCCCGGCGACCCCATGCTGGCCCACGTGGAGGAGGCCTGGCACGGCACCCGCGCCTCCTACGGCCCCGCCTTCGTGGCCCTCTCGGCCGCCGGCGCCGCCGGGTTCGGTACGTCGGCCCTCGCCGCCCGGCTGTTCTTCCAGGTGGTGGCCGGGACGGCCCTGGTGGGGGCGGTGGCCATGCTGGCGTCCCGGCGGGCGGGTACGGCGGCGCTGGCCTTCGTCGGCCTGGCCCCGGCCGTGCTGGCCGTGGTGAACGGCGCCCACAACGACCTGCTGGCGGGGGCCGTGCTGGTCGGTGCCGTCGTCCTGGTGGAGGACCGGCGCTCCATCGCCGCTGGTGCCGTGGCCGGCCTCGCCGTGGCCGTCAAGGCGGTGGTGGCCCCGGCCGTGCTGGCCGTGGTGGTCGCTCTCGCGCTCCGCCGCCGATGGCCCGAGGCCGTCCGCGTCGGCGTCGTCTCGGCCGCTGTCGTCACCGCCGCCTACGTGGCCGCGGGCGGGACCGAAGCGCTCGAGCCGCTCACCACCCAGGCCGAGGTGAGCAGTCGCTCGTCGGTGTGGACCTCGCTGCGCTTCCTGGCCGTGGAGCGCGACGGCCCGGGGGCGGACTGGTTGGGCGGCCCGGAGGGCGCCCGGCGAGCGGCGATGGCGGCGGCGGGGCTGGCCTTTGCCGGCTTCGCGCTGCGCAACCGGCGCACGGCCGAGCCGGCCGCCTTCGCCGCCGCTGCCCTGGTGGCCACGCTGCTGGCCGCCACCTACGTCCTGCCGTGGTACTCCGCCGCCGTGCTGCCGGTGGCGGCGCTGGCCGGGCGGCGGCTGCTGGGAGCGGTGGTGGCGGCCCAGGCCGCCGTGATGCTCGTGGCCTACGTGCAACCGCCCGGCTCGCTGATCGCCGAGGGCGCCTTGACCCCCGAGACGCTGGTCCGCCTGGCTGCCGTGCAGGTCGCGCTGCTCGTGGTGGTGGCCGTGGGAGCCGGTGGCTGGCCCCGGCGGGATCAGCGCAGCCGCAGCTGGCGGAGCCCCTCGGGCGCCTCGCCCACCACACCGCGAGGCCCGCTGGGGGCCAGCGGCCGGTCGAGCCCCTCGCAGGCGCCGGGCTCGGAGGTGGAGGCCGTGGCCGCTCCCCGCAGCACCAAGCGGCAGCCGAGCTCGGTCTCCACCGAGAGTGACTCGCCCAGCTCGTCGACCACGTCCAACTCCACCGACTCGTCGCCGGGGTAGACGGCCCGCAGGTAGGCCGGCGCCCACACGGGGACACCGGCGACCTCGCCGACCTCCTCCTGGTCGGGGCCAGGCCAGAAGTCCTCGTACAGGAAGGGGGCTGTGGACTCGCAGCACCCGGTGCCGATCGTGACCGTGAGGGTGCCCGACCGCAGCGCCTTCATGCGCTCCACCACCACCCGAGCCCGGTCCGTGGCCGTGATGCGCACGCGCTGCTCAGATCTCCGAGCTGAGGGCGGCGAAGTGCATGTACCCGTCGCGGCCGCTGCTCGGGTTGGCGTGGATGTGCTTCACCTGGCGGTAGGTGTTGTAGCCCTCGACGCCGAGCTCGCGGCCGATACCGGACTGCTTGTAGCCGCCGAAGGGCCGCTCGGGGCTGATCAGGTGGTAGTCGTTGATCCACACCGTGCCGGTGCGCAGGCCTGCCGCCACCGACCGCGCCCGCTCGAGGTCGCCCGACTGCACGCCGCCACCGAGGCCGTAGATGGAGTCGTTGGCGATGGCCACGGCCTCCTCGTCGGACTCGAAGGGGATGACGCACAGCACCGGCCCGAAGATCTCCTCCTGGGCAAGCTTGGTGCGGTTGTCGACCCCGGCGAAGATGGTCGGCTCGAAGAAGGCCTGCTCGTCGAGGTCCTCGGCCAGGCCGGTGGGCCGACCCCCGCCACAGACCGGCTCGCCCACCTCGTCACGACCCAGCTTGACGTAGCGCTCCACCGTCTCGACCTGGCCGCGGGACACGAGGGGGCCGAGGTCGGTGGCGAAGTCCAGCTGGTTGCCGATGACCATCTTGTTGGCCCGCTCGACCAGCAGGCCGAGGAACTCGTCGTAGATCGAGCGCTGCACGAGTGCCCGGGTGCCCGACTCGCACACCTGCCCGTTGTGCAGGAACGTCCCGAACAGCACGGCGGCGGCGGCGATGTCGAGGTCGGCGTCGTCGAGCACGATGTTGGCCGACTTGCCGCCGAGCTCCAGGGTGACGGCCTTCACCGTCCCCGAGGCGAGCTGCATGATCCGCCGACCCACCTCGGTCGACCCGGTGAACGCGGTCTTGTCGACGAGCGGGTTCGACGCCAGCTCCTCGCCGGCGGTGCCCCCGGGACCGGCGATCACGTTGACCACCCCGGGCGGGATGTCGGCCTCCTGGAACACCTCACCGAGCATGAGGGCGGTGATCGAGGTGAACGAGGCCGGCTTGATCACCGACGTGTTGCCGGCGGCCAGGGCCGGGGCGATCTTCCAGGCCGCCATGATCAACGGGAAGTTCCACGGGATGATGCCGGTGCACACGCCGTGGGGCTCGTAGCGCACCCAGTTCTGTGACGGCGGGAAGGGCGTGCCCGGCAGCTCCACCTCGTCGGGCTGGTCCTCGGCGCAGCGGGCGAACCACTCGAAGGCCGACTGGGAGCCGGGGACATCGGCAAAGGTGGCCTTCTTGATCGTGCCGCCGCCGTCGCGGGCCTCCATCTCGGCGAAGGACTCCGAGCGGGCACCGATGAGCTCGGTCACCTTGCGCAGCTTGGCCGCCCGCTCCTTGCCGCTCATCTTCGGCCAGGGCCCCTCGTCGAAGGCTCGCCGGGCCGCCTCGACCGCCCTGGTGGCGTCGCCCTTGTCGGCCTTGGCCACCTCGCCGATCGGGGTGTTCGTGGCCGGGTCGTAGGTGGTGAACGTGTCTCCCGAGGCGGCGTCGCAGTACTCGCCGTCGATGAAGAGCTGGTGATCGGCCATGGTGACGTTCCCCCTGGGTGCGGCTGGCGGTGACGGCGAAGCTATGCGACCGACCAGCGACTGTCGATGTCGTCGACCGCGTCGGCGGTGACCCGGCCATCGGCGGCCAGCTTCCGCAGGTGGGCCCACACCGAGTAGCGAGCAGCCGGGTGCAGCACCTCGGGCACGTCGGTGTAGATGGCGGCCACCAGCTCGGCGGCGGTGGCCGACCCCTGCGGCGCTCCGGCGATGGCCTCGGCCACCTGGCGCTCACGGTCGAGCCGATGGCTGACGTACTCGTCGATCTTGGCCACCGGGTCGGTGATGAGGTGGCCATGGCCGGGGGCGATCCGGCGCAGGCGCAGCCGGCGGAGCCGCTCCAGCGACTCCAGGTAGGCGGCCATGTCGCCGTCGGGCGGGGTGATGACGACCGTCGACCCCTCCATGACGTGGTCACCCGAGAACAGCGTGCGCTCCTCGGGGAGGAGGTAGCAGAGGTGGTTGGAGGCGTGCCCGGGGGTGTGCACGGCGGTGAGGCGGAACTCGGTGGCCTCGATGGTGTCGCCGTCGGCCAGGGCGGTGTCGATCTCGAGCCCGTCCCGGGCCACGAAGGCCAAGACCTCGGCGCCGGTCCGCTCCTTCAGCCCGGCCACGCCGGGGGAGTGGTCCTGGTGGGTGTGGGTGGCGGCGATCCACCGGATCCGGTCGCCCCCGCAGCCGACGATGGCGTCGAGGTGGGCGTCGTCGTCGGGCCCGGGGTCGATGACCACGATCTCGTCGATGCCCACCAGGTAGGTGTTGGTACCCGGCCCGGTCATCATCCCGGGGTTGTCGGCGGTGATGCGTCGGACGAGCGGGCTGAGGGCGCTGGCCACCTCGGGGACGATCGGCTTGGGGCCTTCGGGCTCGGGTGCGCTGCGCTCGGGGTCGGCCATCCGCTCGTTCATCGGTCATCCGGGCGGGCGGACTGGGCGAGGGCCCAGCGGCTGCGCTCGGCCATGTCCGGCCACGGCTGGTCGGCCAGAGGGCGGGCGCCGGCGGCGTCGCTCGCCCCGGCGTCGCCGTACTCGGCGTCGCCGGGGAGCACGATGCGCAGGCCCCCGTCGTCGGCGATGACGCGGGGCAGGATGGTCGGCACGTCGACGATCTCCCGAGCGGCGCCGAGGGCCTCGGCGGTGGTGGCGAAGCGGGCCACGGCCCGCAGGCTGGCCATGGTGGGCGGCAGCATCTCGTACTGGCCGGCGCGGTGGCGGGCGAGGGCGTCGTCGGGGCGGACCCAGAGGTTGGCGATGACCTCGTGGTCGTCGTGCAGCGGCGTCTGCGCGGCGGGGGCGGCGGCCAGGAAGAAGCGGGTGTCGTAGCGGCGGGGAGCGCCCTCGGGGGTGATCCAGTGGCCGAAGTAGTGCATGCCGTCGACGGCCAGGCAGAGCCCTTCCTCCTCGCAGATCTCGGCCAGGCGCCGGTCGCCGGTGTCCACCGCCTTGCGGTGGCGCTCGAAGCGCTCGATGGTGACGGGGTCGTCGAGCCGGACGATGGTGCCGTCGCGGTGGCAGGCGAGGAGCACGCCGGCCTCCTCGAAGCTCTCCCGGATGGCGGCCACCCAGAAGGCCAGCCCGCCGCCGTCGATGCCGAGGCGCGCCGAGGCCTCGGCATCGGATCGGCCGAGGCAGATCCCCTCCAGGTCGTCGGCGCGGTCGGCGGGGTCGACGGCGCCGCCCGGGAACACGTAGGCGCCGCCGACGAAGTCCGAGGCGAGGTTGCGGCGCAGCATGAACACCTCGAGCCCTTCCCTGCCGTCGCGGAGGAGGAGCACGGTGGCGGCGTCGCGGAGCGGCACCTCGGACGAGGTCACGGCCGTCGCTCGGGACCGGGGAGGCTCTGCGGGCGGCCGTCGGCGTCGCGCCCGGTGGTGTCGAACACCTCGCCACCGCCGGGGCGGGGGCTGACCCAGCGGAAGCCGGTGCCCAGTCGACCCCGGAACCGCTTCGTCAGCGCCACCCGCACCACGGCCCGGGTGGGTGGGATGAGCAGCAGGAAACCGAGGATGTCGGTGAGGAAGCCGGGCGTGAGCATGAGCGCGCCGGCGAAGAGGATCAACGCGCCGTCCACCACCTCCTTCGACGGGAGCTGGTGGGCCTGGAGGCGGGCTTGGACCTTGCGGAGGGCGCCCCGCCCCTCCCGCTTCATCAGCCACGCGCCGAGGATGCTCTCGACGAGCAGGAGCGCAATGGTCTGCCACCCGCCGATCACGTCGGCAACCTGGATGATCACGTACAGCTCGACGATCGGACCAACGACGAAGAGCAGGACGAGCAACGCGACCACCATCGGGATGGAGCCTACCGGCGGCTGCGGTCAGGTTCTCCGGGAGGTGCGCCGACGGAGCCGGTCGAGGCGCACGTCCCACCGAGCCCCGACATCGGCCATCCAGGCCACCGCGTCGGCCATCGGTTCGGGGGTCAGCCGGTAGCGCTGCTCGCGCCCCTGGCGCTCGGCCGCCACCAACCCGGCCTCGGCCAGGGCCTGGAGGTGCTTCACCACGGCCTGGCGGGACACGGCCACCTGGCCGGTGAGCTCGGTGGCGGTGGCCGTGCCCCGCTCCGCCACCGATCGCAGGACCTGGCGGCGGGTCGGGTCGGCCAGCGCCGCGAAGACAGCGTCGGGACCGCGGGGACGCTCAGGCGGTGACGAGGATGGCACCGGTGCCGGCCAGGCAGCGCAGCTCGAGGTCGACGAGGCGCTCGTCCCAGGCGACGCCGGCGTCAGCGATCGAGCACCGCCCGCCACCGGCGCGGGCTACCGGTGTCTCCTCGACGGTGAGCGACGTGCGGTCCCCGTCGGCGGTGAGCGTGAGCGTCACATGGGAGGCCGCCTCCGGGTCCGCCGCCGGCCACCAGGTGAAGCCGACCCGGCGGCCGGGATCGAGCTCGTCGATGATGAGCCGGCGGGTCGTGCCGTCGGGCTCGACCAACCCGAGCTGCCCGCCGACCTCGGTGGGGGTGCCGAGCCAGGCCGCCACCTCGGTGGGGTCGGTGAGGAGGAGCCAGGCCTCTGCCGGTGAGGCGTCGAGGCTGACCGTGCGGTGGACCACGTCATTCATGCAACCCCATGGTTGCACGTCTGCGGCACCGTCGCTACATTCGCAACCGCCTGATTGCACATTCGAGGAGGCCCTCCCCATGTCCATGCTCATCCCGACCGTCATCGAGCAGAGCCCCCGCGGGGAGCGGGCCTTCGACATCTTCTCCCGGTTGCTGTGCGAGCGGATCGTGTTCTTCGGCACCGAGCTCGACGCCAACGTCGCCAACCTCGTGATCGCCCAGCTCCTGCACCTGGAGGCCGATGACCCCGAAAAGGACGTGCGCCTCTACATCAACTCCCCCGGGGGCGACATGACCGCCCTCTTCGCCGTGTACGACACCATGAAGGTGCTGCGCTGTGATGTCTCCACGGTGTGCATCGGGCAGGCGTCGTCGGCGGCGGCGGTCATCCTCGCTGGTGGCACCCACGGAAAGCGGTTCGCGCTCCCCAACGCCCGGGTGCTCATCCACCAGCCCCACGGCGGCGTGCAGGGTCAGTCGACGGACATGGAGCTGGCCGTCAAGGAGTTCGTGCTCCTGCGTGAGCGCATGGTCGCCGCCCTCGCCAGCGACACCGGGCAACCCGTGGCCCGCATCGCCGCCGACATCGACCGGGACTACATCCTTCGCGGATCCGACGCCGTCGCCTACGGGCTGGTCGACCAGGTGCTCGAGCGGCCCGAGCTCCAGGTGGTCACGGCCGCTCGCTGACCCAGCGGCCCGTAAGCTCGCCGCCGTGCCTCCGCCTGGCGGCCTCGACGCCGATGGGCGGCCCCCGTCGGTGGATGCGCTGGCCCGGTCGCTCGCCGCCACCGGTCTGCCCCACCCGCTCCTCGTGGAAGCTGCTCGTCGGGCCGTGACCGCCGCTCCGCCGGGTTCGACCGCCGCCATGGCCGAGGCCGAGGCCGAGCGATGGCGGCGGACCTTGCTCCAGCCCGTGATCAACGCCACCGGCGTGCTGCTGCACACCAACCTCGGCCGGGCGCCGCTGGCCCACCATCAGCCAGCCACCGCCACCAACCTCGAACTGGACCTGTCCACCGGTGAACGAGGGTCCCGCCACGCCCACGCCGCCACGCTGATGGCCCGGGCCTGCGGGGCCGAGGCCGGTCTCGTGGTCAACAACGGGGCGGCGGCCGTGCTCCTCGTGCTGGCCGCGCTGGCCCGCCACCGGGGAGTGGTGGTCAGCCGCGGTGAGCTGGTGGAGATCGGTGGCGGCTTCCGGGTGCCGGAGGTGATGGCCGAGTCGGGCGCGCGGCTGGTGGAGGTGGGCACGACCAACCGGACGCGCCGCGCCGACTACGAGCGGGCCGTCGGCGACCCCGCCGCCGACGTCGCCCTCGTCATGAAGGTGCACCAGTCGAACTTCCGCATCGAGGGCTTCACCGAGGGGGTGGCCGTCGATGGGCTCAGGGGGCTGGGGCCACCGGTGGTGGCCGACCTCGGCTCCGGCCTGGTCGACGGCGCCTGCCCCTGGTTGGCCGGGGGGCCGCCGCCGTGGCTGCGGGGCGAACCGGCGGCCCGCCAGACCCTCGCCGCCGGCGCCGACCTGGTGATCTTCTCGGGCGACAAGCTGCTCGGCGGGCCACAGGCCGGGATCGTGGTGGGCCGGGCCGACCTGGTGGACACCTGCGCCCGCCATCCCCTGGCCCGAGCCCTGCGGTCAGGAGGTCTGGTGCTCGCGTCGCTCCAGGACGTCGCCCTCGCCTACCTCGATCGGCGGGCCGGCGGCCTGCCGTTCTGGCGGATGGCGGCGGCGCCGCTCGACGGGCTCCGGCAGCGGGCCGAACGCCTAGCCGCCGGGGCCGTGGGGTGGGCGGTACGGGACACGGCGGCGGTCCCCGGTGGGGGCACGCTGCCCGGCGTCGAGATCCCGTCGGCCGGGCTGGCCGCCCCCGGCGACCACGTCGCCGCGCTGCGAGCCCACCACCCCCCGGTCATCGCCCGTGTCGCCGATGGTCGCACCGTGTGCGACCTGCGCACGGTCGACCCCGACGACGACCCCACCCTCGCCGCCGCCCTCGCCGCCCTCCCCACCCCCTGACCCCCTCCCCTGAGTGCGCTTCGCCGGTCGAGGACCGGCTCGTAGCCTTGGCCCGATGCCCGTCGTCGCCACCGCCGGCCACGTCGACCACGGGAAGTCGACCCTGGTCCGGGCGCTCACCGGCACCGATCCGGACCGCTGGGCCGAGGAGAAGGAGCGCGGCCTCACCATCGACCTCGGGTTCGCCGGCACCACGCTCCCGTCGGGCCGGGACGTGGCCTTCGTCGACGTTCCCGGCCACGTCCGGTTCCTGAAGAACATGCTCGCCGGCGTCGGGGCCGTGAACGCCTGCCTGTTCGTGGTGGCGGCCACCGAGGGCTGGAAGCCGCAATCCGAGGAGCACCTGCGCATCCTCGAGCTCCTCGGCGTCGGCCACGGCCTCATCGCCCTCACCAAGGTCGGCATGGTCGACGACGAGACCGGTGAGCTGGCCCGGCTCGACGTCGAGGACCATGTGGCCGGCACGTTCCTTGCCGACGCCGAGGTGGTGGCCGTCGATGCCCCCGCCGGGCCGGGCGGCGACGCCCGGCGCGCGGCGATCGACCGGCTGCGCGCCACCAACCCCCCCCGCGCTGACCGGGTCCGGCCCCGGGTGTGGGGGGGCCGGGCGTGCGCGGCGACGGGCGCGGGGCCGGGGGTGGCCGGCACCCTGGCCGGAGGGAGCCTGACCGTGGGGGACGAGATGGCGCTGACCGGGGCTGGGGGCTACGGCGCCCGCCGGGTCCGGGTGCGGGCGCTCCAGACGCTCGGCGCAGAGCGAAGCCACCTCGGCCCCGGCCGCCGGGTGGCGGTCAACCTGGCCGGCGTGGCCCACACCGGCGTGCGGCGCGGCGACGCCCTGGTGCAACCGGATCGATGGCACGCCGCCACCACCGTCGACGCCTCGCTGCGCGTCTCCCCGCGCTCGACCACCCGGTCTCCCGCCGGGGCGCTCACCTCGCCTACATCGGCTCGGGCGAGCACCCCGTGCGGCTACGGGTGCTCGGACCGCGAGCCATCGAACCGGGCACAGAAGGGGCGGTGCGCCTCCATCTGCCCGTCGCGCTGCCACTCCAGCCCGGCGACCGGTTCGTGCTGCGGGAGAGCGGGAGGGCCGAGACCGTCGGTGGCGGCGAGGTGCTCGACGTGGCCCCCGTGCGCCGAGCATCACGAGCCCGACCCGACCGATCAGTGGACCGGGTGGTCGAGGAGCGGGGCTGGGTGGAGGTCGACGAGCTGGAACGCCTGACCGGCGTGCGCCGCCCGGCCTCCGTGGGCCGGTGGGTGGCGGCGCCAAGTGCGCTCGCCCGGACCGAGCAGGAGCTCCGTGCCGCCGTGAACGACGCCGGCCCGCTGGGCCTCGACACGGCCACTCTCGACGAGCAGCAGCGGGCCGTGCTCGACACGCTCGGCGACCTCGCCGTCGTCACCGGACGGGCCCGCCGGCCTGACGACGCCGACCCGCTGGCCGGCCACCCCTACGTGACCGCCGTCCACGCCGACCCGTTCCGCCCCCCCCCCCCGACGGGGTCGACCGCTCGGAGCTCCGTGCCCTGGTCAGGCGCGGGCTGGTGGTGGAGCACGACGGGGTCTGGTTCGCGCCCTGGGCCGTGGACGAGGCGGCCCGCCGGGTCGCCGCCCTGCTCTCGGACCACCCGGAAGGGGTCGGCGTCGCCGAGGTTCGGGGAGGCCCTCGGCACCACCCGCAAGTGGGCCATACCCCTGCTCGCCCACCTCGACGCCACCGGCGTCACCCGCCGTCGGGGGACGTCCGCGTCGCCGGCCCCCGCCTCCCGCCCGCCCCCCCCCGAGAGGCCGAACCCCGAGAGGCCGAACCCCGAGAGACCGAACCCCGAGAGGCCTAACCCCGGGAGGAGAGGAGGGTCTTGCGCTCGGCTTCGTTCAGGCCCCCCCAGATGCCGTGGGGCTCACGGATGCGAACGGCGTACTCGAGGCACGGCTCCTTGACCGCACAGGTGCGGCAGATCTCCTTGGCGCGGCCCTCACGCTCCAGCTTCTCGTCCTTGCGCTCGAACGACGCCGGCGGGAAGAAGACGGCGGACTGAGGACCCCGGCAGGCGGCTCGAAGCTGCCAGGCGTCGTCGACTCGCTGCGCACTCATCTGGCGCCCCCTTTCAGCGGGGGCGACGATATGTCTGACCTGCCACCGCGACAAGAGCAACTTTCGCGAGCGCTCTCGCCACCACTGGCAGAGAAAAAGAGGAGATTGTTCCCAGCGCGAACTCACGAAGAGTGAGGACGAGCCGATGGAGCAGCTCGGATCCATGTGATGAGGACGTGCAACATGTCGGTGACCCGGGTGGCTCGAGCGGGTCGCCTCCGCGTCTGGTTCGTGGCCGTGCTGGCGATAGGAGTCGCCGCCGCCATGGTGGTCGTCGGTGCGGTGGCGAAGTCGCCGTCGGCGTCGGCGTCTTCGCACACGGTCGGGCTGGGGACGGCCACCTCGTTCGCAGTGCTGGCGGGCACGACTGTCACCAACACCGGCCCCTCGATCATCTCTGGAGACCTCGGGGTCAGCCCGGGCACCGCGATCACCGGCTTCCCACCGGGAACCGTGATCAACGGGACGCAACACGCCGCTGACGCCGTGGCGCTGCAGGCCCAGTCCGATCTGACCATCGCGTTCAACGATGCCGCCGGCCGCGCCTGCGACACGGACCTGACGGGTCAGGACCTCGGTGGGCTCACACTCACTGCCGGCGTGAACTGCTTCTCGTCGTCGGCCCAGTTGACCGGCACCCTCACCCTCGATGCCCAGGGCGACCCCGATGCCGTGTTCATCTTCCAGATTGGTTCGACGCTCACCACGGCGTCGAACAGCACGGTCGCGCTGATCGGCGGGGCCGAAGCGTGCAACGTGTTCTTCCAGGTGGGGAGCTCGGCGACGCTCGGCACCAACACCACCTTCGTCGGCAGCATCCTTGCGCTGACCTCCATCACGGTGGAGACCGGGACCACCGTGGAGGGACGGGTCTTGGCCCGGAACGGCCAGGTCAGCCTGGACACGAACACCATCACCCGGCCGTTCTGCAGCGAGCCGACGACCACGACGTCGACCACCACGGCCCCGGCCACGACCACGACCGCCCCGGTCACCACGACGACCGCCCCGACCACCACGACCACGGCTCCGGACACCACCACGACGGCGCCGACGCCCACCACCGCCCCGGTCACGACCATCACCACTTCTGGAGCCCCCGGCGGTCCTGGCGCCCCCGGCGGTCCTGGCGCCCCCGGCGGTCCCGACGCACCCGGCGGTCCCGACGCACCCGGCGCACCCGGCGCACCCGCTGTCCCTGCCGTCCCTGCCGGTCCCGGCACCCCAGACGGTCCCGGCACCCCCGCCGGGCCTGGCACCCCAGGCGCCCCAGATGGGCCTGGTACCCCCGGCAGCCCTGAGACCCCCGCTGGACCGGGCACCCCCGCTGGACCGGGCACCCCCGCCGGACCCGGCTCCCCCGCCGGACCCGGCACCCCCGCCGGACCCGGCACCCCCGCCGGACCCGGCGGACCCGGCACCCCCACCGGGGTCATCCCCACCGGTTACCCACGAACCGGTGCCGGTGGAGCGTCCCGATCCAGCGACTCCAGTGACGGCGTCCTCGTGACCCTCGGCGTGGTGGCTCTGGTGGGAGCGGCGGGAGCGATGGGCCAGGCCCTGCGTCGGCGCCGGGTGCTCCCGGGCCGGCACAGCCTGGGCAGCAGCCACCTGGGCGGATGAGGATCAGGGCCGGCTCGCCCAAGCACATGCGGCCCCGCTCACCCAGGCACAGGCGCCTGCCGTCGAGGCGCCCCTGGGTGGCGGCCGCCGCGCTGTCGATCATCGCCGCTGCGTCCCTCACCGCCGGGCTGCGCGGCGACGACACCCCGCTGGACGGAGCACTGGCCGATCCGCTCCCTGGCCCGACGACGTCCCGGCTGGCGCCGCCACCAACGGCCGCCGATGGGAACACCGTGACACCGGCCGTGAGACCGTCCGTGCCAGCTTCCGTGACACCGTCCGGGGCGGGTCCGGTGGCGGTCCGCTCCGCGCCGGTCGAGCTGCGCATCCCGGCCATCGACGTGGCGGTGTCGCTGTCCTCACTCGGGCTCAACCCCGACGGGACCGTCGAGGTGCCCACGGACTTCCATGAGCCGGGCTGGTTCCAGCCGGGCCCGGCTCCCGGTCAGGTGGGCTCCGCCGTCATCCTGGGACACGTCGACTCCCACGAGGGCCCGGCCGTCTTCTACCGGCTGCGGTCGTTGCGAGCCGGTGACCGCATCGAGGTGAGCCGGGCCGACGGCTCCGTCGCCCACTTCGTGGTCGACGCTATTGCGATGTACCCGAAGGAGGAGTTCCCGGCCCGGGAGGTGTACGCATCCCCGGGGTACAGCGCGCTCCAGCTCGTCACCTGCGGGGGCGAGTTCGACTCCGACTCCGGCCACTACCAGTCGAACGTCGTGGCCTACACCTCGCTGGTCAGGACCACACCGGCCGCGCTATGAGCGCCGGCGCTCCCGGTAGTCGACGGCGCCCCCTTCTGTCGGTTCCACCTCGAGGAGCAGACCGTCGACCTCGACCACCCGGACGGGTTCACTGGCGGTGATCGGCGTGGCCCGGTTGGTCCGGGCCCGCCAGAGCGCCCCTCGGACCCGGACCACACCTTCGGGGGCGACCTCGACGACCGCCTCGCCCTCCTCGCCCACCATCCAGCCCCGCCCGATGGTGGGGGTGGAGAACCGGGCCCGGACCATGGCCGGCATGCCCGCCAGCATGAACAGCCCGATGCCGACCAGGGCCACGAGCAGCGTGATCCACGACAGCGACACGCCGTCGTAGAGCAGGAAGGACCCGACGATGAGGCAGGCGGTGGCCACGCCGGTCCACACCCGGGGCACGCCGGTCTGCACGTCGATGGCGAAGGCGATCATGGCCACGACGAGCAGGGCAACGGCGACCGGCCGGGTGGGCAGCACGGCCAGGCCGTAGCAGCCGAGCACGAAGCAGCCGGCCCCGACGAGACCGGCCACCCCGACGCCGGCGGTGAAGAGCTCGAACACGATGAGGGCCATCCCGATCACGAACAGCAGGTAGGCGACGGCCGGGCTGGCCACGGTGTGGAGCAGCTGGTCGCCGATGGGAAGCGCCGAGAACACCGTCACCGACTCGTCGCTGATGGTCCGCCGGGGCCGACCGTCGACCTGGACGACCTCGGTCTGCACGCCGTCGAGGGTGACGATGAAGTCGCCGATGACCGGCGCGGGGCGCTCGGCCAACCCGAGCCGTTGCGCCCCGCCGGCATCGAGGGTCCCGTCCCGGAGGCGGTCGAGCAGGGCTGCGAAGTCCGGCCGGAACCGGGCCCGGTCGACCACGGGCTCGCCGATGCGGCCGATCCGGCTTCCCGGGGCCACACCGAGGCGGTCGGCGGCGCCGGCGAGCTGCGCGGTACCGCCCTCGGCCCGGGCACCGCTCGGGCCCACCCACACCGCCACCGGGACGTCGGCGGTGGCGATGCGGTCGACCAGCTCGGCGACGCGGTCGTCGGGGACGACGCTGCCCGAGCTGTTCAGGTGCAGCACGAGCCAGAGGGCGTCGGTGGCCTCGGCCTCGGTGATGGCCCGCTCGACGAAGTCGGCCAGCACGGGATCGAGCAGCCCGCTGACCTTGACGACGCTCAGGCGGTCGGCCCCTCGTTCGGGTCGGTCCTGTGCGCCACGACCGGCACCCATTGACCCCGCACCGGCGGCGCCGGCGAGCCCGAGCATGACCGCCAGGGCGGCGAGCACGCCGCCGACGGTCGATAGCCTGCGCACGGGATGCCTCCGAGAGCGTCGATGTCGTAAGGGACGGGTGTGGATCCTGCGCAGTTCTTCACTGCCTCCCGTCTCGCCATCGTGGCGGGCAAGGGCGGCGTCGGCAAGACGACGGTGTCGGCCGCCTTGGCGTTGGCGGCAGCCCGCTCGGGGTTCACCACCCTGATCGTCGAGGTCGAGGGCAAGAGCGGCCTCGCCGCAGCGTTCGGCGAACCGCCCCTGGCCTATGACGAGATCCTGCTCTCGCCGGCCGGCCGGCGGGGCGACGGGGAGGTGAGAGCCCGTGCCCTCACCTCCGATGACGCCCTCCTCGAGTACCTGCAGGACCACGGCATGGCTCGCCTGTCGAAACGGCTGGTGGCCAGCGGCATGCTCGACGTGGTGGCCACGGCGGTGCCGGGCATCAAGGACATCCTCGTGCTGGGGAAGGTCAAGCAGCTCGAGCGAGCCGTCGCGCGGGGGGAGCCCGGAGCCCCCGACCTCCTCGTCCTCGACGCCCCCGCCGCCGGCCACGCCATCACCTTCCTGCAGTCGGCGCGCGGCCTGGTCGACGCCGTGAAGGTGGGTCCGATCAACAACCAGGCGAGCGACGTCCTCGAGCTGTTGACCGACCCGGCCCGCTGCCAGGTGGTGCTCGTCACCCTCCCCGAGGAGACCCCGGTGAACGAGCTGGTGGAGACGGCGTACAGCCTCGAGGACAAGGTGGGTGTCAGCCTCGGGCCGGTGGTCGTCAACGGCTTGTACCCCGAGCTGGCCGGCCTCGACACCGACCCCGATGCGGCGGCGGCGGCGGCGGGGACGAACCTCCGCAGCGGCGAAGCGGCCGCCCTGGCCGCGGCCGCCGACTTCCGCCGCCACCGCATGGCCCTCCAGCGCCACCAGCTCGAGCGCCTGGAGGAGCTGCTCCCGCTGCCTCAGCTCCGGCTGCCGTACCTGTTCAACCCCGCGCTCGGTGTCGCCGACCTCGAGCGCCTCGCCACGTGCGTGCTCAACGGCCTGGCCGCCACGCTCCACCTGGCGCCCTCGGCCCCCTCCGCCGTCGCTGGCCCTGGGGCGGCCGAAGGCTGATGGACCTCGACGAGCTGGTGGGCTCCAGCGAGATCGTCATCTGCTGCGGCTCCGGCGGGGTGGGGAAGACCACGGTGGCGGCGGTGCTGGCCATGCAGGCGGCCAAGGTGGGGCGGCGGGCGGTGGTGGTCACCATCGACCCGGCCAAGCGCCTGGCCGACGCGCTCGGCCTTGGCAGCGACGGGCTCGGCGATACGCCCCGGCCTATCCCCGGGGACTGGTCGGGGGAGCTCTCGGCGGTGATGCTCGACACGAAGAGCACCTTCGACGCCGTCGTCACCCGCTACGCCGGTGACCCCGAGCAGGCCCAGCGGATCCTCGAGAACCGCTTCTACCGCAACATCTCCGGGGCCCTGTCCGGCACCCAGGAGTACATGGCCATGGAGAAGCTCTACGAGCTCCAGGCCGACGACGCCTATGACGTGGTGGTGGTCGACACACCGCCGACCCGCCACGCCCTCGACTTCCTCGACGCCCCCCGCCGGCTCACCCGCTTCCTCGATCACCGCCTGTACCGGGTGCTCATGGCGCCCACCCGGGGGATGATGAAGGCGGTCAACGTGGCCGCCCAGGCGTTCATCCGCACCGTCTCCAAGGTGGTGGGTGCCGACGTCTTCGACGACGCCATCGCCTTCTTCAGCGCCTTCGAGGGCATGGAGCAGGGCTTCAAGGAGCGGGCCGACCACGTGCTGGAGCTGCTCACCGACCCTCGCTGCGCCTTCGTGCTCGT
>JAUJOW010000003.1:51697-207808 GCA_030447445.1 Acidimicrobiales bacterium
GGGCTGGCCGAGCAGGTCGCACCGGCACCGGTGGTGCGGGTGCCGTTCCTGCGCACCGACGTGCACGACGTGTCCGGCCTCGACGAGATCGCCGCCCACCTCTTCGCCTAGGTGGCGGGCCCATCGGCGTGGTCGGCGAGGGCGGCAGCCGCCCCTTCGAGGGTCTCGGTGACGGGCACGATCCGGTCGAACCCGGTGGTGTGGAGCAGCCGGGTGAGCGTCGGACGGGCACAGGCCACCGCCACCTCACCGCCCGCCTCGCGGGCCCGGCGGATACCGCCGATGAGGGCCCCGAGGCCGGCCGAGTCCATGAACGGCACCGCCGACAGGTCGATCAGCAGGCGGGGGGCGGCGGTGACGTTGCCGAGCGCCTCCCGGAACTCGTTGACGGTGTAGGCGTCGAGCTCGCCGACCGGGCGGCACAGCATGTACCCGTCGGCCTGTTCGACCTCGATCTCGAGCACGCGTCCTCCGAGGGGATGGTGTGCGAGCGCGAATCGTACCCGCGCCCTCCCCCGGCAACCGCCGGCGGGGACCGGCGACGGGGTGGCCGCCGAGCCCGCAGTAGCCTCACCGGCCGTGCCCGACGTGCTGCTGGCCACCGATGCCGACTGGATCGCCGACGAGGTCGACGCCGCCCTGGCCGGTCCCGACACCCAGGTGCGGCGGGTGCGCTCGGGCGCCGAGGTGCTCCCCGCGGTGGCCGCCGACCCGCCCGACCTCGTGTTGCTCGACCTGCAGATCGGCAACATGGGAGGCATGGCCACCTGCATGAGCCTCCGCCTCGAACAGGGCGCTGGCCGGCTGCCCCCCATGCCGGTGCTGATGTTGCTCGACCGCAGCGCCGACCTGTTCCTGGCCCGCCGTTCCATGGCCGACGGTTGGCTGGTCAAGCCCCTCGACTCCTTCCGCCTGCGCCGGGCCGCCGAGGCCCTGCTGGCCGGCGGCCAGTACCAGGAGGACGCCGATCCCGCCGTGCACATGGGATCTGCCGAGGCCCGACAACCGGGTTAGCGGTACCATCCCGGATCCACCGGGCTGTGGCTCAGTTTGGCAGAGCGCTGCGTTCGGGACGCAGAGGTCGTGGGTTCAAATCCCGCCAGCCCGACCACGGTGCATCGAGTGCAGACTGAACCCGCGTGGACGACGTGCCTGAAGCGACGCCCGCCCGCTTGATACGGCGGTGCGCTGGCAACGTCGGCTACGTCAGCGTGTTCGGCGTCGCCCTCGTGTTGCGCCTGCTCGTTCCACTGACCAGTGGCGGCCTTACCGGCGTTTACGGATACGACGCGAGCGTCTACTACGCAGCGGGCGCCGCGCTGGTGCATGGCCGCGTGCCCTATCAGGACTTCATCCTGCTGCACCCGCCCGGTGCCATGCTCGCCACGGCTCCGGCGGCGTGGATCGGCACGCTGACAAGCGACCAGGCGGGGTTCGCCACCGCGACCATTCTGTTCGCCGCCATCGGCGCGGCCAATGCGGTGCTGGTTGTGGCGATTGGGCGCCGCCTGGGCCTCGGCCCGGCGGGGAGCATGGCGGGCGGCTTCTTCTACGCCGTGTGGTTCGCTGCGGTCCACGCCGAGTACCAGAGCAGGCTGGAGCCCCTCGGGAACCTGTTGCTCTTGTGTGGACTCCTCGGTTGCTCCGGTATCGGCGGGCGGCACAGCAGGCGCTCGGCGATCCTCTGCGGTGTCGGGCTCGGCGCGGCCGCGTGCGTCAAAGTCTGGTACGCGGTGCCGCTGTTGGTGGTGGTCGGCTGGCTCATGGTGGCGCATCGCTGGTTCTGGGCTGCCGGTCGTGCGGCGCTCGGCGCGGTAGGCGCCGTCACGGTGATCTGCGGTCCGTTCTTCGCGTTCGCGCCGTCTGCGATGTGGCAAACGGTCATCTCCCAGCAGCTCGGCCGGGATCAGTCGAACTCGCTGCGCCAGGTGCTGATGCTGCGACGGCTGCCCACCGAGGCGCCCTCCTGGTCGCTCGACGCAAGGCAGGCCTACGTGATCGATGGCGTGTTGCTGGCCGCCGCAGCGCTGTTGCTGTTGCTGGCTTGGCGGGTGTCGGCGGCGCGGTTGCCGGTGGTGCTTGTGTTCGCGCAGGCGGCTGTGCTGCTGTCCGCCCCGTCCTTCTACATCTTCTACCTCGACTACCTGACGCCGGCGGTCGCGTTGTGCGTCGCCGCCGGCGCAACGTGGCGTCCGGTGACCACTGGCGGCCTGATCGGCCGGACGGCTGCACGCGCCAGCGCGATCGCCGCCGTCGTCATGGTGATCGTGGTGCTGGCCGTCCCCGCGGTGGGGCTGTGGTATGGGCGCGGCGGCACCACAGTGGCCCAGTTCCCGACGGCGCAGCTGGCGCCAGCGGTCACACAGGTGCGCTGCGTGATGTCCGACTCCCCGACCGGGCTGATCGCACTGAACGCCTTGAGCCGCAACCTGGCCAACGGCTGCCGCAACTGGGTGGACGTGACGGGGCGGACCTACGCCCCCGACATGCGCGTCCGACGGCCCGACGGCCAGCGAGTCCCCCGAGAGGCCAACCTCAGATGGCAGCGCGCCCTGCGCAACTACCTGCTCTCCGGCGAGGCGGTGATCATCAGGCACTCGACGGCCTCTGGCATGAGCCGGAGAACCTGGGACGAGATCCGTAGCGGCGGTGTGCTCGCCTCCGAGGATGGGCATGTCGTCTACCGGGTCAGGCCAGCAGCTCCGTGAGCGCTGTCGCACAGGGATGGACCATCATGAGTGGGATGGACCACATGGCTTCACGACTACCGATCGTTCCCGCCGTGCGGCAACCGGCACGCCAGCCCGACTCATGACGGTGATCGCGCACGAGTCCGACGCTGATATCGGGGTGTTGGACGGGGCGAAGGTGGCGGTGGTCGGCTACGGCAACCAGGGCCGGCCGTGGGCACTCAACCTGCGGGACTCCGGCCTCGACGTGACCGTGTGCGTGCGAGCCGACCCCACCAGGGACCGGGCCATCGCCGACGGGTTCGCCGCCACCGACCTCGATGCGGCCTCCACAGCCGACGTCGTGTGCGTCCTCGTCCCCGACGACGCCATCCCCGGGCTGCCCCTCGAGCCGCGCCCCGATGCCCTCGTGGTGGTGGCCAGCGGCTACACGCTGGCCTTCGACCGGTTCGCCCCACCGTGTGACCTGGGCCTGGTCGCGCCGCGGATGCTGGGGCCCGAGGTGCGTCGGTGCTACGAGGAGGGCGTCGGGTTCATCACCGCCTTCGGGGTGCACGCCGACACCACCGGTCGAGCCCGCGAGCGGGTGCTCGCGGTGGCCAAGGCCATCGGCGGGCTGCGCCAAGGGGCGATCGAGCTGACCCCCACCCAGGAGGCGGTCCTCGACCTCGCCGTCGAGCAGGCGCTGTCGCCTGCCCTGCGGCGGGTGACCCAGGCCTTCGTCGAGGTCATGCTCGAGCACGGCATCCCGCTCGAGGCGATCCTCACCGAGCTGTACCTCTCGGGTGAGGTCGAGCGGACCTACCGGCTGCTGCGCACCGAGGGCTACGCCGCCCAGATGGAGCACCACTCACCGGTGAGCCAGTACGGCCAGCTCTCCCGCGAGCACGAGTTCGACGACCTCGACGTCCCGTCCAGGATGCGGGCCATCGTCGATGGCATCAGGTCGGGCCGCTTCGCCGACGAGTGGGACGCCGAGCGCGACAACGGCTTCTCGAACTTCGAGCGCCTGAAGGAGGCGGCCGTCGGGCCCGACATCATCGAGTGGGAACGCGAGCTGCGCCAACAGCTCGGCGAGCGAGCCGGCTCCTAGGCACGCCCCAACCGCAGGTTGAGGTGGCGGATGCCCGTGTGGCGGTTGCTGCGGGTCCACTCGACCGGCGCCACCAGCTCGTAGCGGTCGAAGGCCGGCAACAGCTCCTCGAACATCACTCGCATCTCGAGCCGGGCCAGGTTGGCCCCCAGGCAGAAGTGGATCCCCTGGCCGAAGGAGAGGTGGGGGTTCGGATGGCGGCGGATGTCGAGCTCCATCGGGCGGTCGAAGACCAGCTCGTCCCGGTTGGCCGACCCTTCCCAGAACAGCACCTTGTCACCGGGCTGGACGGTGTGGCCGCCGAGGGTCGTCGGCCGGGTGGCGGTGCGGCGCTTGGCCGGGGAGGGGGTCGTCCAGCGGAGCATCTCCTCGACGGCCGTGGGCATCTGGCCGAGGTCGCTGCGGAGGGCCCGCAGCGTCTCGGGCCGCTCGATCAAGGCGAGCAGGCCGCCGGCGATGGCGTTGCGGGTGGTGCCCGACCCGGCCGAGAACAGCAGGAAGAAGAACGAGAACAGCTCGAGGTCGGAGAGCTGGGGCGGGTCGACGTCGGCCAACGTGGCCTGGATGACGACCGAGAGCATGTCGTCGGTGGGGCGGGCCCGCTTCTCGGCGATGAGGGCGGCGGCGTAGTCGACGGTCCACGCGTTGGTCCACGGGTCGTCAGTGCCAGCGGCGTCGTCGTCGTCGGCGCGGATGTCGAAGATGGGGTCGACGGCCTGGCGCAGCTCGTGGCGGTCCTGCTCGGGCACGCCGAGAAGGATGCAGATGACCTGCATCGGCAGCTCGGCCGCCACCTCCACGAGGAAGTCGAGCGGCACACCGTCCTCGACGCCGGCCAGCAGGTTCCGGGTGCGGCGGCGCAGCTCCCACTCGAGCCCGGCCACCCTGCGGGGGGTCAGGCCGGCGCTCACCAGTCGACGGATTCGGGCGTGGCGGGGGTCGTCCATCATCGACAGGACCGAGCCGGCCGCCTCGAGGTCCTGGAGGAGAGTGCCGCCGTGGGCCCGCCCCCCGCCCCGTTCCGAGGAGAACGTGTCGGGGTCGCGCAGCACCTGCAGGGTCTCGGCGTGGGTGGCCACCGACCAGAACCCTTCGCCGTCGGGCGTGTGCTCGGTCGGCTCGTGCCACCACACCGGCGCCTCCCGCCGGTGGAGCTCGAACAGGTGGTGCGGGAAGCCGTCGGAGAAGTTGTCGAGATCGGTGAGGTCGATCTCGGCCAGCCGGGTCCCGGTTGCCTCCATGCGCGCCAAGCCGGCCTAGGCGGCGGCGAGGAGCTCGGCGATCTGGACGGCGTTGAGGGCGGCACCCTTGCGCAGGTTGTCGCCGGAGAGGAACAGGCCCAGGCCCCGGCCACCGCCGACGGTCTCGTCGGGCCGGATGCGGCCGACGAAGGTGGGATCCTCGCCGGCGGCCATGAGCGGGGTGGGGACGTCGGCCAGCACGACCCCGGGTGACCCGGTCAGGATGGTGCGGGCCTCGTCGGCTGAGAGCGGCTCGGCGAAGCGGGCGTTGATCGACAGGGAGTGCCCGGTGAACACCGGTACCCGCACGCACAGGCCCGACACGGCGAGGTCGGGAGCGTCGAGGATCCGGCGGCTCTCGTTGCGGAGCTTGTGCTCCTCGTCGGTCTCGTCGCGCCCGTCGGGGACGATCGTGAAGTTCAGGGGGACCACGTTGAAGGCGATCGGGGCGACGTAGACCGACGGCTCCCCCAGGTCGACCGCCCGCCCGTCGTCGGTCAGCGCGCTCGCCCCGTCGGCCACCTTGCGGACCTGGTCGTCGAGCTCGGCCACGCCGGCCAGCCCGCTGCCGGACACCGCCTGGTAGGTGCTCACCACCATGGCCTCGAGGCCGGCAGCCCGGTGCAGCGGGCCCAGCACCGGCATGGCCACCATGGTCGTGCAGTTGGGGTTGGCGACGATCCCCTTCGGGATCCGTTCGAGGGCGTGGGCGTTCACCTCGGACACGACGAGGGGCACGTCGGGGTCCATCCGCCAGGCCGACGAGTTGTCCACCACCGTGGCCCCCGCCGCCGCCACCTGCGGGGCGAGGGCCCTCGATGTGCTGGCCCCTGCCGCGAACAGGACGATGTCGAGCCCGGCGAAGTCGGCCACCGCCGCGTCCTCGACGGTCACGTCGGTGCCCTCCCAGTCGATGACCCGTCCGGCTGAGCGGGCGGAGGCGAAGAGCCGCAGCTCGTCCACCGGGAAGCGTCGCTCGGCCAGCACTCGCAGCATGACGCCGCCGACTTGGCCGGTGGCCCCCACGATCCCCATCCTCATGGCGCCGAGCGTACCGCTACCCGTCGTCGAGGCCGAAGGCGGTATGGAGGGCGACGGTGGCCCGTTCGAGGTCCCGCTCGGCGATCACGCAGCTGATGCGGATGGCCGACGTGGAGATCATCTCGATGTTCACGTCGTGGGCGGCGAGCGTCTCGAAGACGGTGGCGGCCACACCGGGGTTCGACTTCATCCCCGCCCCGACGAGGCTGACCCGCCCGATGTCGTGGTCGCTCGACACACCGGTGGCGCCGATGCCTCCGGCCATGTCGGTGGCCGCCGCCATCGTCCGGTCGAGGTCGTCGTGGGGCAGCGTGAAGCTGATGTCGGTGATGCCGTGATCCGACACGTTCTGCACGATCATGTCCACGTTCACGCCAAGGTCGGCCAGCCGGCGGAAGAGCTGGGCGGCGATGCCGGGCTGGTCGGGCACCCCTGAGATGGTGACCTTGGCCTCGGAGGCGTCACCGACGACGCCGGTGATGATGGCCTGCTCCATGGTGGGATCCTCCTCGCTGACCCACGTGCCCGGCTCCCAGGTGAAGCTGGAGCGCACATGGAGGGCCACTCGGTGGGTACGGGCGAACTCGACAGCTCGCATGGTCGGCTTCGGGCACCCCGAGGCGCACATCTCGAGGAGCTCGTCGAAGCGGATGCGGCTCATGCGCCGGGCCGACGGGACGATGCGGGGGTCGGCGGTGAAGACACCGGGCACGTCGGTGTAGAGCTCACAGACCTCGGCGGCCAGCGCCGAGGCGAGGGCGACGGCGGTGACGTCGGAGCCGTTGCGACCGAGGAAGGTGACGTCACGTTCGGGCGACACGCCCTGGGAGCCTCCCACCACGGGGACACGGCCCTCCTCGACGGCCACCCGCACCCGGTCGGGGCGGACCTCGAGGATCTTGGCGTTGGTGTGGTTGGCGTCGGTGATGAACCCGGCCTGGCTGCCGGTGAAGGAGTCGGCCGGTACGCCGAGGTCGTGGAGGGCCATGCACAAGAGCGCCGCCGCCTTGCGCTCACCGGCGGTGATGAGCATGTCGAGCTCCCGACCGGGTCGGGTGCGCGACACCAGCCCGGCCAGGTGGAGCAGCTCGTCGGTCTCCTTGCCCATGGCCGACACCACCACCACCACCTCGTCGCCCCGCCGGCGGCATCGGGCCACGTGGTCGGCCACCTCGCGGACGCGGTCGGGATCGGCCACCGAGGTGCCACCGAACTTCTGCACGACCAGGGCCATGAATCCACTCTGGCACCTACCTGTGCTGGTGCTGCACCTCGTTGGTTCCCGCGCTCGTCAGAGGTCGGGGCCGTCGAGGAGGACCTCCCAGGATCGGAGCTGGGCCACGCCGGTGGGGATGTCGCCGCCGACCAGCGTGCAGAGCGCTTTGAGGTCGTCGTGGCGCAGCGACAGGACGCGTCCGTTGAAGTCACCGCGGGCTTCGATGATCGAGCGCACGAACCGCTGGATGGGCTCGGCGGCGTCGATCCGGCGCAACGCCTCCAGGTCGAGGACCAGCTTGCGCCGTTCGGGGGGCTCGTTGTACGGGCCGGGCTCGCCGAGCAGCACCGACACCGGCACCCGGTAGAACTCGGCCAGGGCGTTGAGGCGGGGCAGTGACAGGTTCCGGAACCCCCGCTCGTAGGCGCCGATGGCCGATGAGCTCCACCGCCCGCCGGAACGCTCTTCCACGTCGACGAGGGACATGCCCTGGGCCTGGCGGATGGCCCGCAGCCGCCGACCGACGGCCAAGGCGAAGGCGGTGTCCTCGTCCTCGTGCGGCGAGACGTCATCCTGGGCCGACATCCCGTCATCATCTCACGTTTCGTGGCCGAACCTGCACGGTCTGTGCGAGGAGACAGAGAGAGCCGGTGCCCCAGTGGTGGGCGGGTCGGTCGGTAGCGTGGCGGGCCATGCCCACGGACAAGCGGCGGCGGCACAAGGCGGGGCACCAGTCTCGGATGGAGGCGGCTCGGCTCGCCGCTGCCCGCCGACGGCGACGCACCCTCGTGCGCAACCTGGCCCTGCTGCTGGTCGTCGTGGCCCTGGCTGTGGGCGGCCTCGTCGTGGCCACCGGTGGCGACGACGGGGTGAACCTCGAGACGGCGGCCGGCTCCACCACCACGATCCCGTCGAGCGAACCCGGCGAGCTCGTCGAGCTGACGCCGCCGCCCGAGGGGGCCTCGATCACCGGTGAGACGCCGTGCCCGCCGACCGACGGCAGCGCCGAGCGCACCACCTCGTTCGAGCAACCACCGCCGATGTGCATCGACACGACGAAGCGCTTCAGCGCCGAGGTGGTCACCACGGCCGGGTCGTTCACCATCGATCTCGACGTCGGCCAGGCTCCCACGACGGTCAACAACTTCGTCGTGCTGGCCCGCTACCACTTCTACGACGGGGTCCCCTTCCACCGCATCATCCCCGGCTTCGTCGTCCAGGCCGGCAGCACTGGTCGCCCCAGCTTCGGTTCGGGTGGCCCCGGCTACTTCCTCGAAGACGCCGAGCGCCCGACCACCCCGTTCCAGGCCGGCACGGTGGCCATGGCGGTGGGCAAGGACGAAGCCGGCCAGGACCACCCGAGCGGCAGCCAGTTCTTCGTGGCCGTCGACCCCACCAAGCTCGACCCGGGTGCATTCCCGCAGTTCGGCCAGGTGATCGTCGGTCTCGAGGTCGTGGAGCAGATCCAACGGGCCGGCACCCTCGGGACCGGCGCCCCCACGCAGGAGATCGTCATCGAGCGCATCGTGGTCAGCGAGCTCTAGCCCAGCGGCGGGGTGCAACCTCGCGGGGCCGTCGTGCGTCATGCAGGGTGTGGGAGAGCAACGGGCGCGCTGAGTCGACCCACGATCCGCGTGACGCCACCAGATCCCCGTGAGGACCCTTCGCCGGCCTGGCGGCGCTGTACGTCGAGCACCACGTGGCCTTGGTGCGGCTGGCCCATGTGCTGACCGGCTCGAACGCCATCGCCGAGGAGCTGGTGCAGGACTCCTTCGTGGCCGCCGCTCATGCCCTGGAGCGAGCCGGCAACCCGTACAGCTACCTGCGCACGACCGTGGTCAACCGCTGCCGCTCCCACCTGCGCCGGCGGCGCTTGGAGCGTGACCGCTCGCAGGCCGACGTGCGGGTCGCGCTGCCGCCGGAGGTGGACGAGACGTGGGAGGCGCTCGCCGGGCTCCCCGAACGGCGCCGGGTGGCGTTGGTGCTGCGGTTCTGCGAGGACCTCTCGATCGACCAGATCGCCGAGCTCATGGGATGCCGTCCCGGCACGGTGAAGTCGCTGATCCACCGTGGACTGGGTTCGATGCGGGAGGTGCTGTCGTGACCGAGTCGTCGAACGGAGGGCCGAGCTCCGGTCAGATCGAGGATCGGCTGCGCCGGGACCTCGCCGTGATGGCCGAGCGCACCGAAACCCCCGACCGGTGGGACGAGGTGGCCGACCGGATCGGCGGCGGGACGGTCGTGGCCCTCGCTCCTCGTGCGCTCACCCCGCTCACGCATCGGCCGCCTGGTCCGGCCCCTGCTCGTGGCCGCCGCCGTCATCGCCGTGGTGGCGGCGGCCACCGTCGTGCTCCTCAACCGGGCCGCCGACGAGGCCGACGTGACCACCGAGCCCTCGCCCGGGACCGGGTGGATGATCCCGACAGAGATACCGGCCGGGTGGGAGCTGCTCTCGGTCGACACGGACTTCATGGACGTTGAGGTGTGCCCCGCACCGTGCTTCCTGCGTACATGGAGCGCCCGGGAGGGCGGACAAGCTGCGCTCACCATCATCGAGGGCAAGCTCGCCGAGGACGTCCAACCGACGGGCGGACGAACCGTCGACCTCGGTCCGGTGTCTGGCCTGCTGGGCGACGAGGTGTCCTTCGGCTCCAGCGCGAAGCCTCTTTGGCGCCACAACGGCACGGCCGTGCTGGTGATCGCCCGCGGCATCGACGAAGACGAACAGATCCCCGCGCATCGTGGCCCAGGCTCGCCCGGACCAGGCTCCGGTTGAAGTCGAGCCGGACTTGCCCGACGGGTTCGACGGGCGCCCCTGTGCTCACCTCCGACATCCCTGCCGGGGGCGGCTCCGTTCCGGGCCATCCGGGTCGCCTTCCGCCACGTTGCCAGCGGACGGATCCTCCTCTACGGCCTCTTTCCGAGAGGTCTGGGGGGGTGCGCATCGCTCCAGCGACGCTGAGCTTCAGCGTGGAGCGGGTAGGCGATATCACCTGGACCCGCACCGAGGGGCCGATCGGTGGCGAGGAGGCCCCTCAGGTGCCGCACTACGAGCTCCAGGGTCCCAACTCCGATGTGGTCGCCGGTGGTTCACCGATCGACGGCATGGTCAGCGAGGAGTGACCAGGGCTGACGTCGAGTCCTTCCTGCGGTCGCTCGAGGAGGTGGATGCGGCGACGTGGCGGGCGTTCACCCGCCGTGCCAGCGAGCCGGCCGACGCCGAGACCCAGAGGGTAATCGACGCCCCGTCCATCGACGATCCCTCGCTCTACCGCGGCGAACCCTGACCCGTCAGTTGGGCGAGGGGGGCGGGTCGAACTGGACCCACTTGGTGTGGAGGGGTTCGCCGAGGGGTGGTTGCCAGGCGCTGGTGGGTCCGGTGGTGGGGTCTTGGGGTGGGGTGGGCCGGGGGTGGCCGGTGAGTCTTCGCCCGTAGGGGTCGGTGAAGACGAGCCCGTCGGGCCGGTCGGCGTCGCCTTGGATGCCCAGGCGGCCCCGGTGGTGCATGCGGTGATGGGCCGGGCACAGGCAGATGAGGTTGGCGGTGTCGGTGGGTCCGCCGTCTTCCCAGTGCACCATGTGGTGGACATGGGTACGCCGACGCCGGTCACAACCCGGTACCCGACAGCCCCCGTCGCGGTGCTCCACCACGATCCGGGTCCGGTCGGGCACGATGTGCTGGGCCCGACCCACATTCACCGCCACCCCGCCGATCTCGCCGATCACCTTGATGTGGCCGTCACAGGTCAGATAGCGGCGCAGACTGTCGGGCAGGCGGGGCCCCAGGTGCACCCGGGCCTGGGGGTGGCCGTCGGGGCCGGCTTCGAGGTGCAGCATGGTCATGTACCGGTCCCGGTGGGCCCGCTCGGAGACCCGGCCCCCAGGTAGGCGTCGGCCAACTCGGCCGCGCCGGCCCAGGTGACCAGTTCGCTGTCACCGTCGGCCTTGCCAGCGTTGGAGAGATGGTTGCGGGCCGCTCCCAGGGCCGATTCGACCAGGGCCCCCTCATCGGCGGGCAGATGGATCGACGCCCGCCAGGACCCGTCATCGTCGAAGTGGAACCCCACCCGGCGCTCCTCCTCCACCGACGGCTCTCCACACTCGGCCTCGGCCTCGGTGTCGGTGTCGGTCCAGGCGTAGCGGGCCAGGGCCCGCACCAACTGGGGGACGGTGGCCATGGTGGCGAACTCGGCCACCTCGGCATCGGCCCAGGCCGGGATGTGCCGGCACACCACCGCCACCTGATCCTCGGACAACCGACCCTCGCCGAAGGCCGCCATGGTCACCGGCAACTCCGCCCACCGGCGGGCGATGGCCACCCAGGCCGGGCCCGACGCGCGGCGACACCCCGCACTTCCAGGTCACCCAATGCTCCGGCGACCGGATCCCCCACCCTCCCACGCACCGGTGTCGAGCGCTTCGGCGATCACCGCCACCGTCCGAGCGGCGGTGACGTTGTGCCATCCCACACAACGACCCCAGCTCGCCCTCGAGCCGATCAGTGACCCGGTCTCGGGGCTCTTCCTCGACGACCGCCATCCCTTTATCGTACACATGTTCGATCACGCTCCGCAACTCCGGGCAGCCGATCCGTTCGAACTTGTGGTCTCGGAATCGGACCGGCTGACACCCTGGCGCTACGGCAACGCACGGACGAGCCGCTCGTAGGTGGCAGCCGGATCCCCTGAGGTGGACCTGACGACGACGGTCTGCGGCCGCTCCTGCAGCACGGCCACGAGCCGGTCGTACATCCGGGCGAGCTCCTCGTTGCCACCTCCGGCCTCGACTCGCACTGCGGCCTCTCGATGCGGCGGCCGAGGAGGTGGCGGATCGATGGTGGAAACGTTCGAGCGCCTTGTCCTTGGCGTCCATCAGCGCCACCTCGTGGAATGAGGCGTTGCCGCGCAGCCACCCCACCGAGCTGCTCGATGAACTCGACGCGGGCCACGAACTGCGGGACGATCACGTCGCAGCCCGACCGCAGCGCCTCTGAGGCCATGGCGACGGCGAGCCTGCGGGCGAGTCGACCCGCCTCGGGCGGGTCGTCCATCCAACGACCGAGCTGGCCGCGCACGAGATCGATGTCCAGGTTGAGCGCCAACGGCCGCTCGCCGATGTACATCTGTGCAAGGGTGGACTTGCCGATGCCGGGCGGACCGTTGAGCAATACGAGTCTCGGCATGCTGAGACCTCACTGGTAGGTCGTGAGGTCGTGGTCGGTGGCCGATCCGCCGTGCAAAGTGTCCGCCCTCCGCGTCAGGTCGGAGAGCTCAGATAGGCCTCCCGCAACAAGGCGAGGAGCGCGTCGTCCAGGTCGTCGGCACTGCGCAGGTTGGCGACGTGGTGGTATCGCCCGTGGTACTCGACGACCTTCCTGGTGATGCGCTCGTGCTGGACCTTTCGAGGCAGCGAGAAGGAGAGCGCCACCCAACGGTCCTTCGGGCGCAGCTGGGCGAAGGTCTGGGCTCGCTTGAGGAAGATGCCGACCGACACCGGCTCGACGTGGACGGGGCCGACTGGGCCGAGATGGTCCATCACGGCCTCGTAGATCGGTCGCTCGTGGGCCGGGCCGGTCGAGAAGTACTCCTCCAACGACATGGCCGGGGCGCACTCGTGGGCCTGCCCGGCCCGCCGGAACCGGCGTTGACAACCCGGGCAGGTCCAGCCTGGCATCGCCGCGATCCTGTCCGGACCTGGCCGGCAGGCTCACCGCTCCGCTCTCGTCGATGGGGCCAGGGCCACCTCCCACGGATGGCCCTCGGGGTCGATGCTGAGTAGCCGCCCCAGAAGGTCGGCCCGGACTCCCGGCCGATCGTCGCACCGGCGGCGCCGGCCTCGGCGATGACCGCGCCCACCTCCTCCCGGCGATCGGGTGTTGTAGGCGAGGGTGACGCCGCCCCAGCCGCCGCTGTCGTCGACCGCGGAGTCCTCGGCGAGCTTGGCTCGGTCCCACAGCGCCACGATCATGCTGCCCGCCTGGAAGAAGCTGATGTCCTCCCCGCCGACGCCACTCCCCCAGCCGATGGCCCGTAGAACCGCCGGGCCCGTTGCAGGTCTCTCACTCCAAGGGTGATCAAGCTCAGACGCTGCTCCATGGCCGGCATCTTGTCAGCGGACCGTGGGTCGACCGGGTCGGCTGCTCAGCGGGGGAGGTCGGACAGATCCGCCGGCGCCCCACCGCGGAAGACCTGGACCGCCCCCACCCCTCCGTCCGCCAGGAACCGTCAGGGTCCCGGACGAGCGCCGTGCGGCGGGGTACCCCGACGAGGGCCAGGTCGGGAGGGCTGAGCTTGCGGGTGCGGTGCACGGCGTCGTCGGACCAGTCGTCGAACTCGGGGATCACCCCGACGTTGGCCAGCAGCCCGAGTCCGACGGTGAACGCTCCGCCCCGCGGGTCGACCATCGGGTCGCAGAGCACCATGGCGCCGGCCACCGATCCGGCGAGCACGGCGCCGTCCTGCCAGGCGGCCACCACGGCGTCCCACACCGGCGTGTCCTTGAGCACCGAACGGAGGTGCATGGGCGACTCGCCGGCCAGGTAGACGAAGCGGGCCGCTCGGGCCGTGGCCGCCGCCTCCTCGTCGAGGGCGTCGGGCCGGCGGAGCACGTCGAGGCCCCGCACGCCGGCGCCGAGCTGGCCGAACCAGGCCGTGGCCCGCTCGACGAGGCGCTCCGGGTGCTCGTAGGCCGCTCCGGTGGGCAGCAGGACCACCTCCTCGGCGCCGCTGACCTCGAGCAGACCCCGGTCGAAGTTGCAACCCTCGGTGAACTCGTCGCCGCCGACGAGGGCGAGGGTCCCGCTGGCCATGGGCCGGCAACCTACCGGCCGAGGAGAGACCGGCGGGTAGCGTGGCCCGCCATGACGATCAGGCGCGTGGGAATCGTGGGCTCGGGGATCATGGGGACCGGCATCGCCGAGGTGGCGGCCAAGAGCGGGCACGAGGTGGTCCTGCGCTCACGCCGGCAGGAGACCGCCGACGCCATGGTGGCGGGGCTGGGGCGGTCGCTGGCCAAGCAGGTCGATCGGGGCAAGCTCGACGCCGGCGAGCGCGACGACGTGCTCGCCCGCGTGACCGCCAGCCATCATCTGGGTGACCTCAAGGCCTGCGACCTCGTCATCGAGTCGATCGTTGAGGACCTGGAAGCCAAGCTGGAACTGTTCCGGGACCTCGACCAGGTGGTCGACGACGGGGCCATCCTGGCCACCAACACCTCGACGCTTCCCGTGGTGGAGATGGCCGTGGTCACAGAGCGGCCCGACCGGGTCTGCGGCGTGCACTTCTTCAACCCCGCTCCGGCCATGTCCCTGGTCGAGATCGTCCGACCCCTCACCGCCTCGGACGCCACCATCGCCGCCGTCACCGCCTTCGCCGAGGCCTGCGGGAAGGGGCCGGTGGAGGTGAAGGACCGGGCCGGCTTCATCGTCAACGCCCTGCTCTTCCCGTACCTCAACAACGCCGTCAAGATGCTCGAGAACCGGACCGCCTCCCGGGACCACATCGACGCCGCCATGAAGGGCGGGTGCAACTTCCCGATGGGGCCGCTGGCCCTGCTCGACCTCGTCGGCCTCGATACGTCGCTGGCCATCCTCGACGCCCTCTACGACGAGTACCGCGACCCCAACTACGCCGCTGCGCCGGCCCTGCGGCGCATGGTCGCCGCTGGCCACCTCGGTCGGAAGTCCGGGCGCGGGTTCTACGATCACGGTCGGTGACGAGACGCCGGCTGCTGGCCGTGGCCCTGGCGCTGGCGATGGCGGCCGGGGCCTGCAGCGACGACGACGAGAGCGGAGGCGGGGGTGACCAGCTCGGCGGATCGACCGTGCCGGCGACGGCCACGACGCTGCCCGCCGACTCCTTCGATGCGGCCGTGTGCCCGGCCACGTTGCGCTGGTCGAGCAGCATCGTCGTCATCGCCAACGACTTCGCCGACCTGAGCCGTCCGCTCGACGACGACCCGGGCGAGCGCCGCCGGGTCTACCTCGAGACCTTCGACCGGGTGGCGGCGGCCACCGACGAGCTGGCCGATGTCGTCGGCTCCGCACCCGCCCCCCGGGGCGCATCGGCCGACGCCATCGTGGAGGGGGTGGTCGACGCCGTCGAGGCCGCCTCCGAGGAGGTGGCCGCCGCCCGTGCCATCGCCGGCGGGCTCGGCACGGCCGACTTCCGGTTCCGGTCGGTGCGCGGCGGCAAGCTCTACGTGACCACCGAGAAGGCGCGCGCCATCGTGCTCCACGCCCTCGGCGACCTCGCCGAGGATCACGACTACCCGGCGCTGGCCGGTGGGTGCGGTCGACGGTGAACTCCGGGGACGACGCCGAGCTGGCTCGGGCGGTGGGCGAGCTGGGGGGCGACGAGCGGCCCACCGCCCGCCAGCTCGGAGAGGTGGCCAGGTTGACGGCGTCGTCGGCCCGGCGGGCGGGCACCAAGGCGGTGACGTCGGGGCGGTGGCTGGCCGAGGTGACCCTCGACGCCGCCGGTCACGTGCCGGTGCGCGACCTCGAGACCCTCATGGCCCACCACCACGGCCAGTCCGGAGCGCTGCTGGCCGGCACGCTCATCCGCAACGCCAGCCTCGCGTCGGCCGCGGTCGGGGCCGCCACCGGGGCGATGGCGGCGGCTTCCCAGCTGACGCCGGCGACGTGGGCCGCCCTGCCCGTCGAGCTGGCGGCCGAGACGCTCGTCGTGGTGGCCGTCGAGATCAAGCTGGTGGGCGAGCTGCACGAGGCGGCCGGCATCCACATCCCGGGCCCGCTGCGGGAGAAGGGCCCGGTCCTGACCCGGGCGTGGGCCGACTCGCGGGGTCTTCGCCCCCATGACCTGCTGGCGTTGCGGCGGGGACTCGCCGGTGCCGATGGTGCCGGGGGCGGTGCGGGGGGGAGCCTGGCCGGGGCCGCCGCCGACATGCTCGGCCGGTCGGGCCGCGATCAGCTCACGGCCCAGATCCGCAAGCGGCTCCTGCGCCGGGCCGGTGGGAACCTGTCCTCGATGGTGCCCTTCCTGGCCGGGGCGGTGGCCGGCGGGGAGCTCAACCGCCGGGCCACCCGCTCGCTCGGCACCAAGGTGGCGACCTCGCTCGGCATCCCCCCACCCCGCTGAGCCGGCCCCGGTGGCCCGCCCCGTCGAACCTCCCCCGACGACCTGGACCTTTCCTCCGCCCCATGCCGCCGACGAGGACGGCATCGTCGGCATCGGGGCCGATCTCGAGCCTGGCACCGTGCTCGCCGCCTACCGGCGGGGGCTGTTCCCGATGCCCGCCGGCCGGGGGCGGGTGCCGGCGTGGTGGTCGCCCGACCCGAGAGGCGTGATCCCCCTCGACGGGCTGCAGGTCAGCCGCTCCCTCCGGCGGTCGTGCCAGCGCTACCGGATCGGCGTCGACACCGCCTTCGAGGCGGTGCTCCACGGCTGCGCCGACCCCCGCCGCCGCGGGGCGTGGATCGACCGCCGCATGCGGGCCGCCTACCTGCGCCTGCACGAGCTGGGCTGGGCCCACAGCGTGGAGGCGTGGACGGCCGACGGCGAGCTGGCCGGCGGGCTCTACGGCATCGCCATCGGCGGGCTCTTCGCCGGGGAGTCGATGTTCCACCGCCACCGCGACGCCTCCAAGGTGACCCTGGTCGGGCTGGTCGAACGGTTGGTGCACGGTGGCGCCACCCTGCTCGACGTGCAGTGGACCACCCCGCACCTGGCCTCGCTGGGAGCCGTCGAGATCCCCCGCGAGGAGTACCTGTCCCGGCTGGCCGAAGCGCTGTCCCGCCCGCTCCCGGCCCTCTGGACCCGCTGACGGGTGTGACAGCGGACGCCCGGGGACGGAGAATGGAGCGATGAAGGAGCCCAGGCCCCGAGACCGCCCGTGGATGATGCGCACCTACTCGGGCCACTCCTCGGCCCTGGCCTCGAACGAGCTGTACCGCACCAACCTGGCCCGGGGCCAGACCGGCCTGTCGATCGCCTTCGATCTGCCCACCCAGACGGGCTACGACCCGGACTCGCCCCTGGCTCGGGGCGAGGTCGGCAAGGTCGGCGTGCCCATCGTGCACCTCGGGCACATGGAGGCCCTGCTCGACCAGATCCCGGTCGGCGAGATGAACACCTCGATGACCATCAACGCGACGGCGGCGTGGATGCTCGGGCTGTACGTGGCCAACGCCGAGGACCAGGGCGTGCCGTCCCGCCAGCTCCGGGGCACGACCCAGAACGACATCGTCAAGGAGTACCTGAGCCGCGGCACCTACATCTTCCCGCCGCTGCCGTCGCGGCGGTTGATCGTGGACATGGTGGCGTTCTGCCAGGAGTGGATCCCGCACTGGAACCCGATGAACGTGTGCAGCTACCACCTCCAGGAGGCGGGCGCGACGCCGGTGCAGGAGCTGGCCTACTCGCTGGCCACCGCGGTGGGGGTGCTCGACGCCGTACAGGAGTCGGGCCAGGTCGCCGCCGACCGCATGCCGGCGGTGGTGGCGTCGATCTCGTTCTTCGTCAACGCCGGCATCCGCTTCGTGGAGGAGACCTGCAAGGTGCGGGCCTTCACCGAGATGTGGGACCGGCTGTGCGCCGAGCGCTACGGCGTGACCGATCCGAAGGCCCGGCGGTTCCGCTACGGCGTGCAGGTCAACAGCCTGGGGTTGACCGAAGCCCAGCCCGAGAACAACGTGCCCCGCATCGTGCTCGAGGCCCTGGGGGTGACCCTGTCGAAGCGGGCCCGGGCCCGCTCCATCCAGCTCCCGGCCTGGAACGAGGCCCTCGGCCTGCCCCGCCCGTGGGACCAGCAGTGGTCGCTGCGGGTCCAGCAGGTCCTCGCCTACGAGACCGACCTGCTCGAGTACGACGACATCTTCGACGGCTCCAAGGTGATAGAGGCCCGCACCGCCGAGCTGGTCGAGGAGGCCCAGGCCGAGCTGGACGACGTGCTCGCCCTGGGGGGCGCCTTCGAGGCCATCGACGAGCTGAAGGGCCGCCTGGTGCGCAGCCACGCCGAACGGGTGCGGCGCATCGAGAGCGGCGAGCTGCAGGTGGTCGGCGTCAACTGCTTCACCGAGACCGCCGAGTCGCCCCTCGGCGGGGAGGAGTCCATCCTGCGGGTCGATCCCGCCGTGCAGGAGCGCCTCGTGGCCGAGGTGGACGAGTGGCGCTCGACCCGGGACAACGACGCCGTGAAGCGGTCCCTCGACGAGCTGCGCCGGGTCGCCCGCTCGGGCGAGAACGTGATGCCGGCCACGATCGACCTCGCTCACGCCGGCGGCACCACCGGCGAGTGGTCGGAGGTGCTGCGGGAGGAGTTCGGCGAGTACCGGGCCCCCACCGGCGTGGGCGCCGCCACCGGCGTGGCCGGTGGGCTCGACGGGCTGCGGGCCCTGGCCGAGCGGGTGCGGACCATGGCCGGTGGGCCCCCCCGGTTCCTCGTGGCCAAGCCCGGCCTCGACGGGCACTCCAACGGCGCCGAGCAGATCGCCGTGGCCGCCCGGGACGCCGGCATGGAGGTCGTCTACCAGGGCATCCGGCTGACGCCGATCGAGATCGCGGCGGTGGCCAGGGACGAAGACGTCGACGTGGTGGGCCTGTCGATCCTGTCCGGCAGCCACCTCGAGCTCGTCCCCGAGGTCGTCCGCCTCCTGCGAGCGGAGGGGGTCGACGCCCCGGTGATCGCAGGTGGCATCATCCCCGAGGCCGACCGGCCTCGATTGCTCCAGGCCGGCGTGGCCGCCGTGTACACGCCGAAGGACTTCGAGTTGACCCGCATCATGACCGAGATCGCCGACCTCGCCGAAGCCGCCCGGTGACGACGTCTGCGTCCGGCGGCCACATCCGCGACGAGGCCTCGGGGCTGTTCAGCGAGGCGTTCCTGCACGCCGTGCTCCCGGCCCGGGTGGCGGCCTCCCGGCGGGGCCTGCACCAGCTCGGTCTCGTGGTGATCGCCATCGAGGACGGCGCCGGAGCCGAGGCCGCCGCCGTCCTCAATCGCACGGTACGGGACTCGGATCTCACCTTCCGCCTCGACGACGGCCGCTACGCGCTCATGCTGGAGGAGACGCCGGTGCACGGCTGCACCCGCACCGCCGAACGGGTCCGGGAGGGCATGGAGGTGGCCCTGCCCGGGGCCCGCCTGTGGGCGGGCGTGGCCTGCTACCCGGCCCACGCCTTCGACGCCGACGAGGTGCGGGCGGCGGCGGACCACGCACTGGTCACCGCCCGGCGGGGCGCCGCCGGCACCATCGAGGTCGCCCCCGTGGCTGACTGATCCCCGGTTGCTCAGCGGCGCCAGGGAGCCCTTGATTCCCGGGCCGCATCGGCCGATCCTGTCCTCGTGATCGATCGTCGCGCCGTCCTCGGGTTGGTCACCGGGACGGCGGGGATCGCCTGTTCGGTGGCGGCCCTGATCAGCCTGCGCCGCACCACCGTCCGCCTGCGGACCGAGGCGCAGGCAGCCAGCCGGGACGACCCCCCGCCGCCTCCCCGCCCTCGGCCTACGCAGGCGCTCTCCTCGCCCCGGTCGGTCGGGATCACCGACGCCGAGACCGGGCTGTTCAGCGAGGCGTTCTTCCTCGCCACCCTCGACAAGCGGGTGTCGGCCGCCCGCCGTGGCCTGCGGCCGCTCGCCGTCGTGCTGCTCGAGGTGGTCGACGGGACGGCACCGGTGGCTCCCCGGGCGGTCGCCGGCAGCCTGGTCGAGACCCTGCGCGACGCCGACACCACCTGCCGGCTGGTCGACGGCCGGTTCGCGGTGGTGCTCGAGGACACCAACGAGGCCGGCGCGGTGTGGACCATCGAGCGGGTGCGTCGCCGTCTCGTCGAGGACGACGCCAGCCGCACGGTGTGGGCCGGCGTGGCCTGCTACCCGGCCCACGCCTTCGACGCCGCCCAGATCCTCGAGCAGTCCCGCCGGGCCCTGGATGCCGCCAAGGACTGGGGTCAGCACCGCATCGAGGTCGCCGCCATCCCCGACGACTGACGTCGCCTCAGTCGGAGCGCTGGATCACGACGCGGGCATCGATCTGGCGACCGTCGCGGTCGAGGGCGCGGACCGGCCGAGGCTCGTCGTCCTTGTGGGTCACCCCGTACGGCGTCACCAGGATGCGGTCGCGGTCCACCTCCACGAGCAGGCAGTGTGGCTCCGACGCCCACCTCGTGGTGCCGCCGTCGTCCCACCGGAACGGCGGGTCCTCCTGCAGCTTGCCGCCGGCGCCGGAGACGATGTAGTCGATGCCGTCGACGTGGCCGTGCTGGAAGTTGTGCTCGTGGCCGCTGAGCACGAGCCGTACACCTGACCGCCGGTAGAGGGGAACGACGTGCTCGATCTGTGCGCCCATGTTCTCGTGGTGGGGCCCGGCGCAGTACGCGGGGTGATGGCAGAACGGGATCCGCCACGTGGGAGACGGGCCGGATCCGCCGTCCGGAGGGAGCACCTCTTCGAGCCACCGCTTCGCGCGCTCGTCCTCGAAGTCGTGGACGCCCTCCTCCTCGCCCCACGAGGTGTCGACGCAGACCATCTCGACCAGCCCGCCGACGCGAAGTGCGTAGAAGAGCCCGGGATCGAGTGACGCCCGGCCCTGGGCCACCCGCCGACCGAATCGGGTGTCGATGTGGAAGTTGTCGGCGAGTTGGGCCCGATCGTCGCTCGACTCCTCATCGGCGCCATCGTGGTTGCCGGCCGTCGGGTACATCGGGAGGTGATCGATCAGGTACCGGTAGGGCTCGTAGTAGGTGAGGTACCAGTCGTCGTCCTCGTCGCCGGACTGGGCCAGGGCGTCTTCCTCCCCGTGGTAGATGTTGTCGCCGAGGCCGACGAGGAAACGCACCGGATGCGAGGCCGACAGCTTCTCGAGCGTCCGGGCCACCCCCTGCTGGCGCCGGCCGGCTTCCCCGTTGGTGATGCCGACGCCGTAGTCGCCGAAGGCGAGGAACGCGACGGGGACAGGTGCGTCGCCGGCCGGGTGGGTGCGGAAGCGGAGGTCGTAGGTCCGTTCCGACGGCGTCGGCCCGTCGGCGTCGAGCTGCCAGTCCCACAGCTCGCCTTCGCCCCAGAGCCGCCCGTCGACCACGATCCGGTAGCGGTACTCGGTATCGGGCTCGAGCCCCTCCACCCACGTGTGGTTGACGCCGGCCGCCTTCGCCGAAGCCACGACGTCGCCCCGGACGTCGAGCACCTCGACGAGCCCGAGGCCGTAGGGCGGCGACGCCGCGCCGATCGTCCCTCCCCGTCGGCGCCGGGCTGTGCCGAGGTCGTCGTCGTCGACCACGAGCCAGCCGTCGTGCCGTCTGGCCAGAAAGAACCCGCCCCATGCCACGAGCACCGACGTGTCCGTGACGTCGACCAGGTGGACGAATGGCTCGAAGCGGCGATCCATCGTCGGCATCGGGTCCAGCATGGCCGACGAGGGGGGATCAGGCCGGGCCGAGGCCGTCTGCATTTCGTTGGGGGCCGGGGGACGCGCCGAGCATGCTGGGCGCCATGAGCCCTCCGACCGAACGCACCCGGGTCCGGCGCCGTCCCGATCGGGGACGCTACGACGTGGACACCATCGCGGCCATCCTCGACGAGGGCCTCGTCTGCCACCTCGGCTTCTCCGCCGGTGGGCGCACCACCGTCGTGCCCACGCTGCACGTCCGGGTCGGTGAGGCCGTCTACCTCCACGGTGCGCCCGCCAACCAAGCCCTCGGCGAGCTGGCCGGCGGCATCGAGGTCTGCCTCACCGTCACCCTCCTCGACGGGCTGGTGCTGTCCCGGTCGGCGTTCCACCACTCGATGAACTACCGCTCGGTGATGGTGTTCGGCGTGGCCGAGCCGGTGGCCGATGTCGACGAGAAGCGCCGGGCGCTCGAGGCGCTCGTCGAGCACGTGGTCCCCGGCCGGTCGGACGGCACCCGGGCGCCGAGCGCCCAGGAGCTGCGGGCGACGCTCGTGCTGCGGTTGCCCATCACCGAGGCGTCGGCCAAGGTCCGCAGCGGCGGCCCGGTCGAGGCTCCCGAGGACCTGCCCTCGGAGCTCTGGGGCGGGCACGTCCCGCTCCAGCTCGTCGGAGGGGAGCCCGTCCCCGACGCCCATGTGCCCGACGGCGTACCGGTCCCCTCCCACGCCGTCAGCTACACCCGCTGAGCCGGGAACGGGGTGGCGACGTCCCTCAGTGGCCGTCCAGCTCGCTGAGCACCTCGGCGGTGTCGGCTCCGAGGGGCCGGCCGGCGAAGCGCAGGCGCCCGGGCGTGGCCGAGAGGTGAGCGACGAGGCCCTGCATGGGCACGCCGTCGAGGTCGACCACCGCCTCCCGAGCGGCGAAGTGGGGATCGTCGGCGATGTCGGCCATCGTGTACACGGGAGCGGCGGCAGCGTTGGCGGCCTCGAACGCGGCCAGGACCTCGACGAGGGGCCGGGCCGCCACCCAGTGTGCGACGAGCCGGTCGACCTCGTCGCGGTGCGCGACACGGTCGGCGAAGGTGGCGAACCGGGGATCCTCGCTGGCGCCGACGAGGGCCATGACCCGCCGGGCCACCGTCTCGGCCGACGACGAGATGGCCACCCAGCGGTCATCGGCGGTGCGGTACGTGCCCCTGGGGACCGAGTACGGGATGCCCGATCCGAGGCGGGGCTGCTCGTAGCCGATGAGCTGCTGGGCGGCGAACAGCGGCCCCATGAGCTGGAACAACGACTCGAGCAGGTTGACGTCGACCACCTGGCCCACCCCTGTGTGGACGGCCACCATGGTGGCGAAGGCGGCGACGAGCGCGGCGACCTCGTCGGTGAGCGCGATAGGAGGGAGCAGGGGGCCGCCGTCGGGCTCACCGTTGATGGCGGCGAAGCCCGAGAGGGCCTCGGCCAGGGTGGCGAAGCCGGGTCGACCGGCGTAGGGACCGTCCTGGCCGAAGCCGGTGACCCGGGTGACGACCAGACGGGGGTTCCGGGCGATCAGCTCACGGGGGTCGAGCCCCAGCCGTTCGAGGGTGCCGGGACGGAAGTTCTCGACCAGCACGTCGGCGGTGGCCACGAGGCGGCGCATCGTGTCCACGTCGGTGGGATCCTTCAGGTCCAGCACCACGGTGCGCTTGTTGCGCCCGACCAGCTTCCACCAGAGGGTTACGTCGTCGGCGGGGTCCCGCCACCCCATGGCCCGGGTGGTGTCGCCCCCGTCGGGTCGCTCGACCTTGATCACGTCGGCTCCGAAGTCGGCCAGGTAGCGGGCACAACCCGGACCGGCGAGCACGGTGGCGCAGTCGATCACCCGGAGGTCGGCGAGCGGGCCCCGGCCCTCGCCGGCCCGGGCGCTCACCTCTCGGTTCTCGGGCCGATGGCGAAGCAGCGGTCGTGGATGGTCCCAAAGGCGTACTCGCCGTAGACGCCGCTGAACATCTGCCTGGTCTTCTCGCTCCACGCCAGCGCCTCGGGGGTGGAGGTGCGGTGGAAGACCTGGAGCACCCCGCCGTCGTGGACCCGGTACTCGGCCCACCCGCCCGGGTAGTCCTTGGTGCAGGACACCTCCACCCAGGGCACTCCGCCGGTGGCGGCGAAGCGACGGACCCGGTTCCGATGGGTGTGGCCGGCGAAGTATCCGAGGATCGAGGGCCGGCGGGCGACCACGCCGACGAGCCCCTCGGAGGCGTCGGGGTGGATGCCGTAGTAGGAGTCCGAGCGGTCCGCCGAGCCCGGGTTCCACGCGTGGTGGTGGCCGAACACCAGGACCGGTCGGTCGCTGTCGGCGGCGAGGGCGTCGAGCCAGTCGATCTGGTCGGCGGTGAGGCTCCCCGACGGCCGGCCCGGCACCGTGGTGTCGAGCAGGGCCACCCGCACGCCGGGCAGCGCCACCTCGGCGGTGGGGGTGGCGGCGAAGGTCTCGCGCGAGGAGGCGTCGTGGTTGCCCCGGACGTGGAGCAGGCGGTCCCCGAAGGCCGGTTCGTAGAAGGACAGGAACCGCTCGTACTCGGCCCGGGCGCCGGTGGCCGTGAGGTCGCCCTTGACCACCACGGCGGCCGGGTCGATGGCCGCCATCTCGGCGACGGCCCCCCGGTTCATGACCTCCGGGTAGGGGTCGTCGCCGGGCTCGGCCCGGAACACCGGACCGGCCTCGGGGTCGTCGTGGAGCCGGCCGCACTCCACCTCACCGAAGTGGACGTCGTTGACCGCCGCGAAGCGGCAGAGCAGCTCGCCCGGTTCGGGCAGGGTCCGGAAGGTGAACCCGTCGCGCTCGTGGTCGGCGTCGGGGGCGAGGCCGTCGTGGCAGCGCACGTCGGTGCCGACGTGGACGACCGCCTCACGGGAGGCCACCGTGGTCAGCTCACCGAGGGTCGGCACTGGTGGCCAGGCTACCGCTGGCCGCGGGGTGCCTCGTCGGGCGCGAAGGTTGGTCACCCCCCGCCATCGGGGCCAGCACCACCGGCGGCCACACCTCGAGGGGGCCGATGCGCAGCGGCGGCGGTGTCTCAGCGGTCAGGGACCCCGCGCCCAGAGGTCGGTGACGGCGACGCCGAGCTCGGCGAGGAGGCGGCGCAGCAGGGGCAGCGACAGGCCGATGACGTTGGAGTGGTCCCCCTCGATGCCCTCGACGAAGACCGCTGAGCGACCGTCGAGGGTGAACGACCCGGCCACGCCGAGCGGCTCGCCGGTGGCCACGTAGGCGTCGACCTCGGCGTCGGTCATGGCCCCGAAGGTCACACGGGTGACGGCCACCCCGGTAGCCCGACGCCGGGCCGCGGTGTCGATCAGGCAGTGCCCGGTGCGCAGCACCCCCGAGCGCTCCCGCATCGCGCGGATGCGCCGCGCCGCCTCGGCCGCCGAGCACGGCTTGCCGAACACCTGCCCATCCAGCTCGAACAACGAGTCGCAGCCGACCACCAGGGCCGGGGGTCCCCCCGCCAGGCGGTCGGCCACCGCCGCCGCCTTCGCCTCCGCGAGGGTGACGACCAGCTGGGCCGGCGGCGCCTCGGCCACGGCCCGTTCGTCCACACCACTGACCATCACCTCGGGGTCGAGACCGGCCGCCCGCAGCAGCGAGAGGCGGGCCGGCGACGCAGAGGCGAGCACGAGGCGGGGTGCCGGAACGGCGTCCGGCCCGGCGGTGGTCAGGCCCGCACCACCCGCGTGTCGCACACCATGTCGTGCCACGTCCGCTTCTCGGGGTCCCACACCGCCCACAGCAACCCGAGGTAGCACACCTGGGCAGAGACCCACGTCTCGAACAGGTAGCGGCCGAGGGCCTTGCCGGCACTGGGCGGGGCCAGGGTGCGAGCGTCGATCACCCTGATGCCGAACAGGCGCCGACCGGGGGTGCGGCCGCTGCGGGCGACGGGCACGAAGAACACGAGCGAGGCCACGCCGTCGAACAGGAGCGCTCCCAAGCGGGCACCCACCCCGGCCAACGGCGGCAGGACGGACCCGTAGGCCACCCCCGGGTAGGGCGCCGCCCCGCCGTACATGGGCCCGGGGTACCCAAGCGGCGGGTAGCCCGGTGGGGGCGGCGTCCAGCTCACGGTCGGGACCGTACCCAGGGGGCTGGGCGGCCGGTACGGGGTGGGCTCCCCGTCGATCTCACCAGGGCCGCTCGCGGCGCTCCGGCACCGGCTTGGACCACCAGCGGCCGCTGAACCGCCATCGGGGCGGTGGCGGCGAGCCGGTCGCGGCGCTGGGCCGGGGCCACACCACCTCGACGGCGGCGACGATGGCAGCCACCTCCTCGTCGTTCGCCTCCGGCTCGGCCGGTCTCACAACGGCATGTTCCCGTGCTTGCGCTTGGGCAGCTCCTCGCGCTTCGACCGCAACATGGCGAGACCGGCGATCAGCTCGTGGCGGGTATCGGCGGGATCGATCACGTCGTCGATGTAGCCGCGCTCGGCGGCGATGTAGGGGGTGAGCCAGCGCTCGGCGTACTCCTCGACCAGCTCGGCCCGCCGGGCGTCGGGATCCTCGGCCTCGGTGAGCTCGCGCCGGTAGACGATCTCGACGGCGCCCGACGCCCCCATGACGGCCAGCTCTGCCGACGGCCAGGCGTAGGCCAGGTCGGCGCCGATCGACTTGGAGTTCATCACCACGTACGCGCCCCCGTATGCCTTGCGGGTCACGACCTGGATGCGGGGCACGGTGGCCTCGCAGTAGGCGTAGAGCAGCTTGGCGCCGTGGCGGATGATGCCGCCGTGCTCCTGGTCGAGACCGGGCAGGAAGCCGGGCACGTCGACGAAGGTGACCAGGGCGATGTTGAAGGCATCACAGGTGCGCACGAAGCGGGCCGCCTTCTCCGAGGCCTCGATGTCGAGCACGCCGGCGAAGAACATGGGCTGGTTGCCGACGATGCCGACGGGCTGGCCGTCGAGGCGGGAGAAGCCGCACACGATGTTCTGGGCCCAGTGGGGGAAGTACTCGAAGAACTCGCCGTCGTCGACGACCGTCTCGATCACCTTGCGCATGTCGTAGGGCTGGTTCGGTGAGGCCGGGATGGTGTCGTAGAGCTCGGGCGTGTGCCGGTGCGGGTCGTCACCCGACGCGTAGACGGGGGCCTCCTCCAGGTTGTTGGACGGCAGGAAGGACAGCAGGTAGCGCACGTCGTCGAGGCAGGCCTTGTCGTCGGGGGCGACGTAGGTGGCGATGCCCGACTTGGAGGCGTGGGTCATGGCCCCGCCCAGCTCCTGTTGGCTGACCTCGGCTCCGGTCACCGTCTTCACCACGTCGGGACCGGTGATGAACATGTAGCTGGTCTGGTCGACCATGAAGACGAAGTCGGTCATGGCCGGGCTGTAGACGGCGCCGCCGGCGCAGGGTCCCATGATGACGCTGATCTGCGGGGTGACGCCCGAGGCCTTGACGTTGCGGTGGAAGATCCCGCCGTAGGAGGCGAGGCTCACCGGCCCCTCCTGGATGCGGGCGCCGGCGCCGTCGTTGATGCCGATGACAGGGGCGCCCACCCGGAGGGCGAGGTCCATCACCTTGTGGATCTTCTCGGCGAACACCTCACCGAGGGCGCCGCCGAACAGCGTGAAGTCCTGGGAGAAGAGGAAGACCTTGCGGCCGTCGACCGTGCCCCACCCGGTGATCACGCCGTCGGTGTAGGGGCGCTCGGGGATGTCGGGGTTCCGGTGCCGGGCCAGCATGTCGAGCTCGTGGAACGAGCCCTCGTCGAGCAGGTACTCGATGCGCTCCCGGGCCAGCATCTTGCCCCGCTCGTGCTGGCGGGCCACCGACCGCTCCGACCCCGGCTGGCGGGCTTCCTCCTTGCGGGCCTGGAGGTCAGCCAACCGTGCCCGCAACGGGTGCTCGGTCACGGGACGGCCTTCATGGCCGGCGAGGTTAGGCGCCGCGATCAAGCCGACCCAGCCCCGACGACCTGAGAGGCTTCTCATCTGCCTCTTCGGTTCTCCTCACCTGCCCCGAGGATGATCAAGGCCGTGACCCATCGCAGCGCCCTCATCGCCGCGGCGGTGGCCGCGGTGGCGGCGATCATCGGGGCGGTGCTGTGGCTGGGCTCGTCGACGCCGACCATGCCGGCCCGGGAGGTGCAGCTCCGGCCTGAGGATGGCGGCGCACGCAATGGGGGCGACACCCCGCCGAGCACCACCAGCCCACGGGCCACCACGGTGACGGCGACGGTGACGGCGACGACGGGGCCCCCGACGACGGCGCCACCTCCCCCGACCACCGCCCCTCCGCCGACCACTGCACCATCGCCGCCCCCGCCGGCCGCACCAGCCCCACCGCCCCCGCCGCCCACAACCCTCGCACCGGCCCCACCGGCGCCCCCCACGACGGTCGCCCCGGCCCCACCACCGCCCGCCCGGCCACCGCCGCCGCCACCGCCAGCGCCGCCCCGCCGCCAACCGCCCCCGGCCACCGTCGCTCCACCGCCGACCAACCCACCCCTGCCTCCCCCCGACGACGGGGGCGGGGATGACGGCGACGCCGGCACCAGCGACGATGGGGTCGATGACCTCGACGAGGGCGATGAGGGCTGAAGGCCGTGAGCACCGGGTGTGGCGCAGCGCCCGGATGCGGATCCTGGCCTGGTACCTGGTCCTCCTGGCGGCGTCGACGGTGGCGTCGCTGGTGCTGGTGAGGACCCTCGTGCGGCGTCAGCTCTCGGAGCGGCTGGACCGGACGATCGCCCAGGAGATCGACGAGTTCCGAGCCCTGGCCGACGGCGTCGACCCCCGCAACGGCCGACCCTTCGGCAAAGACGTGGCCCGGATCGCCGACGTGTACTTCACCCGCAACGTCTTCGCCGAAGGGGAGGCCGTCCTGATCCTGGTCGACGGCAAGCCCTACCAGTCCTCCTTCGGAGCCGACTACGACCTGAGCCGGCTGGACGAAGCCGTCGCCGAGTGGGCGAAGCTGCGAGCACCGCGACGCCTCACCGTTGACACGCCGGCCGGCGAGGCCAGGACCGTGGCCGTCCCGGTCCTCGACGGGGACGAGATCCGCGGCACGTTCGTCTCGGCCGTGTTCCCGGCCGAGGAGCGGGCCGAGGTCGACGCCGCCATCAGGGTGGCCGTGGTCACCTCGTTGAGCGTGTTGGTGCTGGCCTCGGCGGCGGCCTGGTTGATCGCCGGGCGGGTGCTGGCCCCGGTCCGCGAGGTGACGGGCACGGCCCGATCCCTCTCGGAGTCCGACCTCAGCCGCCGCATCGAGGTGCGAGGCCACGACGAGGTGGCCGAGCTGGCCCGCACCTTCAACGCCATGCTCGACCGGCTCCAGGCCGCCTTCTCCAGCCAGCAGGCCTTCCTCGACGACGCCGCCCACGAGCTGCGAACGCCGATCACGGTGGTGCGCGGCCACCTCGAGCTGCTCGGCGACGACCCCGACGAGCAGCGGGCCACGATCGCCCTGGTGACCGACGAGCTCGACCGGATGGCCCGCCTGGTCAGCGACCTCGTGCTCCTGGCCCGGGCCGACCGACCCGACTTCCTTCGCCTCGAGGCCGTGGACGTCGGCCCCTTCACCGACGGGCTCGTCGCTCGCGCCCGCACCGTGGCCGACGTGCCGTGGCAGGTCGACGGCCGGGGCACCGGTCGGGTCATCGCCGACCCGCAGCGTCTCACCCAGGCCGTGATGAACCTGGTCGAGAACGTGGCCCGGTACGCGCCGACCACGCCCTCCGCCGGCATCGGCTCCGCCGTCGAGGACCGCACGGCGCGCTTCTGGGTGCGCGACCAGGGGCCCGGCATCCCCGACGGCGAACGCGAGGCCATCTTCGAGCGCTTCGGGAGGGGATCCCACGTCGGGCGCTCGACCGACGGACGAGGGCTTGGGTTGTCCATCGTGCGGGCCGTCGCCGAAGCCCACGGCGGCCGGGTCGTGGTCGAGAGCGAGGTCGGCGTCGGTACCACGTTCACCATGGCGTTGCCGGTCGACCCGCCCGGCGAGGCGTACCCCCGATGACCAGAGTGCTGATCGCCGAGGACGAAGCCGGCATCGCCAGCTTCCTCGAGAAGGGCTTGGTGGCCAACGGCTTCTCGACCTGGACGGTCGCCGACGGCCATGCCGCCGCCCGCCTCGCCCGGGACGAGGACTTCGACCTGCTCATCCTCGACGTCGGCCTGCCGGGCATGGACGGGTTCCAGGTGCTGCGCCAGGTACGCACCCGAGGCGAGCACATGCCGATCATCGTGTTGACGGCCCGCGACGGGGTGGCCGACACGGTGGCCGGGCTCGACGGCGGAGCCGACGACTACCTCACCAAGCCCTTCAGCTTCGAGGAGCTGCTGGCCCGGATCCGGGCCCGGACCCGGCCGGAACGCACACCGGAGCCCACCGTGCTCGACGGTGGCCGCATGCGCCTGGACCTGCGGACCCGGCGGGCCATCGTGGGCGACCGCACCATCGAGCTGTCGGCCCGGGAGTTCGCCCTCACCGAGACCTTCCTGCGCCACCGCGGGCAGGTGCTGAGCCGAGAACAGCTCCTGTCCCAGGTCTGGGGATACAGCTTCGAGGTCGGCTCCAACGTCGTCGAGGTCTACGTCGGCTACCTCCGTCGCAAGCTCGGCGAGGACCTCATCAGCACGGTCAGGGGGATGGGTTACCGCTACGACGGGGGTGAGCCGAGCGACACCACCTGATGGCCCGTCGAGCGCTCCCGGGGTCCTACCGTGGGCGTCGATGCGCCTCCCGGTGATGCCCCCCGTCAAACCGATGCTGACCAAAGCCGTCGACGCCCTGCCCGACGCCCCGTCCGGCGACCTGCTCTTCGAGCCGAAGTGGGACGGCTTCCGGTGCATCGTGTTCCGCGACGGCGACGAGGTGGAGCTCGGCAGCCGGAACGAGCGGCCCCTCACCCGCTACTTCCCCGAGCTCGTCGAACCGTTGCGAGCAGCGCTCCCCGAGCGGTGCGTGGTCGACGGCGAGATCGTGGTGGCCACCGGCGCCGGCCTCGACGTCGAGGCGCTCCAGCAGCGCATCCACCCGGCGGCATCGCGCATCGACCGGTTGGCGGTGGAGACGCCGGCCGCCTACGTCGCCTTCGACCTGCTCGCGCTCGACGACGAGTCACTCCTCGACGCGCCGCTGCGTGATCGCCGAGCCCGGCTGGCCGAGGCGCTCGCCGCCGCCCGGCCGCCGGTGCACCTCACCCCGGCCACCACCGACCGCGCGGTGGCCGGCGACTGGTTCGCCCGCTTCGAGGGGGCCGGGCTCGACGGGGTGGTGGCCAAACCCACCGGTGGCACCTACCAGCCCGACAAGCGGGTGCAGTTCAAGGTCAAGCACCAGCGCACCGCCGACTGCGTGGTCGCCGGCTTCCGCACCCACAAGGACGGCGAGGGCGTGGGGTCGTTGCTGCTCGGCCTGTACGACGACAACGGCCGGCTGCACCACATGGGGGTGGCGTCGTCGTTCAGCGCCGCCCGCCGGCGGGAGCTGAAGGACGAGCTCGCCCCGTACGCCCTCGACCCCGGCGGCGAGCACCCGTGGGCGGAGTGGGCCGAGGCGGCGGCCCACGCGTCGGGCGACCACGGCCGGATGCCGGGAGCGCCGTCGCGGTGGAACGCCACCAAGGACCTGTCGTTCACGCCGCTGCGGCCCGACCTCGTGGCCGAGGTCGCCTACGAGCGGGTCGACGCCGGCCGGTTCCGCCACAGCGCCCGCCTGCTGCGCTGGCGGCCCGACCGCGACCCCGGGTCGTGCATGTTCGACCAGCTCGAGGTCACGCCTCCGGTCGAGCTGGCCCTCGTGTTCGGCGCCTGAGCCGGGCCGGAACGCATCAGCGCGTCAGGTCGGCGTGACCTCGAGGATGACGTCGGTTCCACCACCGTTGGAGGTGGTGAGGTAGAGCTTGCCGCCGGGCCCGAGCTGCGCGGTTCGGAGCCGGCCGTACGTGCCCTTGAAGACGGTGGCGACGACGGACAGGTTGCGGTTGCCGTCGAGTCGCATGATGCGCAGCGACGAGTCCTTGAGGGCGGCCACGGCCAGCGTGCCGTCCCAGCCCTCCCACTGGCTGCCGGTGAGCCAGGTGGCCCCCGATGTCGCCACGGTGGGAACTCCCGAGCTCCACCGGGCCCCCTTGGCATCGGGGAACTTCCTGAAGTCGGTCATCGGGACCGACTCGTTGTAGGTCCCGGGCACCGGGTCCCACCCGAAGTTCCCCACGATGCCCTCGTTGACCTCGTCGTCACGGTCGGGGCCGTGCTCGACGGTCCACATCGAGCCGTCCTGGGGTCGGAAGGCGACGCCCTGGACGTTGCGATGGCCCCAGGAGATCAGCCGCCGGGTGTTGGCGTTGGAGCTTGAGAAGAACGGGTTGCCCGACACGCCCTGGCCGGTGAACCGGTCCACCCGGAGGATCTTGCCGCCCAGGTTGGCGAGGTTCTGCGGGTTCGTGCCGGTGGCGGCGTCACCGGTGCCGATCCAGAGCCGGCCCTGGCTGTCGAAGCGCAGGCGACAGCCGCCGTGGCGGCCGCTCGTGATCGGCATGCCGGTCACGAGCGGCGGGAGGCGGTCGAGGACCCGGGCCCCGACCCGGAGGGTCCAGGGCACCACCCGGATGTCACGGGCGGCGCCGTTCGTCCACCCCTGGCAGGTGTAGACCCGGCGGTTGCTGTCGAAGGCGGGGTCGAAGACGATGCCCATCAGACCGGTCTCGCCCGAGGCGAAGAGATCGGACAGGTCGGCGGCCACCGGGGCCACGCTGCCGTCGGGGTGGCGGACGCCGACCGCCCCGCCCCGCTGGGTGAAGAGCATCGTGCCGTTGGGGGCGAAGCTAAGGTCCCAGGGGATGTCGAGCCGGCTGGCCACCACCCGAACCGACAGCGACGGCGAGGTGCACCCCGAGAGGCCGAGGAGCGCAATGGCCACGGGCAGGGCCACCACGCTGGTGAGGAGCCGGGCCGGCCGGGAGCGGCGTCGCCGGGCGGGGGATGCGGTCATGGGCCGGTCTCCTCCTGGACCAGGGTGCGATCGGGATCCTGTGCGGGTGCGACGGGTCCGGGAGGACGGGTGTAGGGGCCCGGCGGGTAGGAGGCGGCTGGCCCGGGTTCGGCGTAGGCGCCACGGACGGGAGCGCGGGAGGTGGCGGCGAGCAGGGCGGTGAGCAGCAGCACGCCGATCCACAGCACCGCCTGGGCCCGACCGACGAGGAACCAGGGCTGGTACTCGCGCACCCAGTCCGGCGGGGCCTGGTCGAAGGACCCGACCGGCCAGATCAGCGACGGCACGTACAGCACCGCCAAGCCGACGGCGGCCAGGGCGACCAGGACCCGCCCGGCCCGCAGACCGGACATGCCGACCAGGGCCACGACGACGACCACCAGGAACACGGCGTCACGGGTGACGGCTTGGAGGACGGGCTGGGAACCTTCGGCACCGTCACGGATCCAGAACAGGGCGCGGAGCACGCTCTCGGCCTGGTCGCCGAAGGAGCCCCGCTCGTAGGTGAAGCGGCCGAGCTGGGTGTCGATGACGCTGAGGAGGGGGGCCAGGAGCAGTGCGCCTGCCGCTCGTACCCGCATGACCGACCTCCCCCGTTCGACGCGCCAACCACCCTACCGATGGTCGCCAGGACGCTCTTGGTGTTGAGGAGGGGCTAGTCCGACAAATGGCACGACCGGGCTATGGCCGTCGCTGTCTCTTTCGCGCCATTGTCTCGGTACTGCAGCGAGCGCGAGACACCACAGCCTTCCGCCACGCATCTCGCTCGTGCAGGTTCTGCGGCCTGGATCGGGGGACTCGGGCCGCTGACGGCCGACGGCGGGAGCCCGCTCCCGCCGGTCGGCCTCGCGTGCGGGGACCACCACGGCGGTGGCCCGGAGCCCGGGAGGGGGCTCGGGGCCGCCAGCCGGTCCCTCAACCCTCGCCGGCCCGAGCGGCGGCGAGGGCCTCGGCCCGTCGCGCCAGGGCGGGGGCGTCGAGCGCGTCGCAGAGTGCCTCGAACCCGTCGGTCGGGCCTCGCCATTCCAGCTCATCCACGTCGTCGGCCACCGGGGCGTCCCGCTCGAGGGTGGCGATCCGCCGGAACAGCAGGGCCAGGTCGAGGTGGTCCCGGAGCGTCACGGCCAGCCGGCCGGCGGCCCGCACGTCGACCCCCCAGTCCACCGCCGTGGCCGGCACGGCCTCGAGGTGGTGCCACCGGTCGAGCACGGCGGCGGCCGACCGCGCCCCCCACCCGGGCAGGCCGGGGAAGCCGTCGGCGCTGTCGCCGACGAGGGCCAGGTAGTCGGGGATCGAAGCCGGTTCTATGCCGAACTTGGCCCGGACGCCATCGGCATCGAGGACGGTGCGGCGGCGACGGTCGAGCTGGACGACCTTCCCGCCCACGCACTGCCCGAGGTCCTTGTCGGGCGTGCAGATCAGCACCTGCTCGACCCGCTCGTCGGCGGCGGCCAGGGCGGCGGCGGCGGACAGGGCGTCGTCGGCCTCGTACTCCACCATGGGCCACACGACGAACCCCGCCGCCACCAACGCCTCCTCGACGAGCGGGAACTGGGCCAGGAGTGTGGGGTCGACGCCCTCCCCCGTCTTGTACCCGGCCCACAGGTCGTTGCGGAACGACTCGATGACGTGATCGGTGGCCACGCCCAGGTGGGTGGCCCCCTCCTCGACCATGTTGAGGACCGAGCCCACCACGCCCCTGGTGGCGGCCACCTCCCGGCCGTCGCCGGTGACGTGGGAGGGCACCGCGAAGTGGTGTCGGAAGAGCTCGTAGGTGCCGTCGACGAGGTGCACCCGCATGGGCTCGCACGCTACGCCGCTGTGCCGGCGCTCCTCTCCCGACGGGTAGCGTGCGGCCATGGACCCGGCCGACAACGAACGGGCCGAGGTCATCATGGCCGCCGCCGAGCGCGTCGCCGCCGTGGTGGCCGACGGCGAGGAGGCGTTGCAGCGGAGCCCGGACCGCCAGCGGGAGCTGTGCGAGCTGGTGGAACTGATCGGTGGCGCCGCCGCCGGCATGGGTGAGGAGGGGCGGGGCAACCGACCCGACGTCGACTGGGCAGCGGCGGCCCGGCTGGCCGACCCGGTCACCGACCCCGGTGAGCTGTGGCACCGGGCCTCGGTGCAGGTTCCCGGGCTGGCTCGCGAGATCGCCACCCAAGCCTGAGTCGCAGCCGCTCCTGATGATGCCGGTGACGCGGTAGGCTACTCATCATGCGCACCACGGTCGCCATCGACGACGAGCTGCTGGCGGCGGCCAAGCACCGGGCCCGCCTCCGCGGCGAGACCCTCGGCCAAGTGGTCGAGGCCGCCCTCCGTCGGGAACTGGCAGCCAACGGCGCGCCCGGCGAGGCGCCGCCGATCCCGGTGTTCACCGGTGGCACGGGACCACGTCGTGGCATCGACCTCGAGTCCAACCGGGCGCTGCACGAGGCTCTCGACGACGACCTCGACCTCGATCGCCGACGCTGAGGGGTGCTCGTCCTCGACGTCAACGTCGTGCTGGCCGCCCACCGTGGCGACCACCCCCGCCATGACGTGGTCCGACGGTGGTTCGACGCGCTGGTCGCCACCGACGGCGATTTCGGGGTTCCCGACACGGTGTGGGCGTCGTTCCTCCGCCTCGCCACCAACCGCCGCATCTTCGTCGTGCCCACCCCCCTCGGGGAAGCCTTCGCCTTCATCGCAGCCACCATCGCGCAGGGCCGCCATCTCCCCGTCCATCCCGGTCCCCGCCACCTCACCCTCGTCCGTCGGCTCTGCGAGGAGGCCGACGCCACCGGCGACCTCGTGCCTGACGCCGTGCTCGGCGCCATCGCCCTCGAACACGGCGCGACGGTGGCAACCCTCGACCGGGACTTCAGCCGCTTCTCATCGGTCCGCCACCTGCGCCCCGAAGGGTGACCAGACGCCGGGCGGTTACTCCTCGACCAGCTCATGAGCGTCCCGAAGGCCGTCTTGGGATGGATGAAGGCCACCGTCGTGCCCCGGACCCCGGACGGGGGGCGTCGTCGATCACCCGACCCCCGTTGTCCTTCACGGATTGGAGGGCGACGGCGCAGTCCGCCACCCGGTAGGCGATGTGGTGGATGCCTTCGCCCTTGCGCTCGAGGTACCTGGCCACCGGGGAGTCGTCGCTGGCCGCCGTGAATGTGAGCGGCACGAGGGCGGCGACGGCCACCGCAGGCGGGATCCCTCCCTCGCCGGGACCGGCGGCGGCGGCCAGGCGCACCAGCCGGGCAGCCGGCCATCGCAGCACCCCACGCCAACCCCGCTGCCACACCGGGAAGCGGGCCTGCCCAGCGGCGCGCAGAAGCGGCACCCAGGGGCGAGACCGGGGAAGGTCCAACGCCAACTGGCGACGGAGGACGAGGACGGTACGAAGGTCCTGGAGGGTCACGGCGAACCTGAGCTGGCCGACCAGCGACGTGCGCCGTTCAGCCTCCTCGAGCGACACGCCGGCCACTCCGGTCAGCCCGACGGCGACGAGAGCTCCGGCGGCGGCCAGCGCCACCAGATCGACGGGACGGACATCGAGCGGCCACAGTGCCAGTCCACCGACCAACGAGGTCGGCGAGGGAGCCGCCGGCCGGACGCCACGAGGGCGGTGCCCACCCCCAACCCGGTGACGGTGACGGCGTACAGGGCTCCGGCGGCCACCCACTCAACCGCCGCCGCCGGCAACCGGCGACCGGCGAACTGGCCGGTGGTCGCTCCCACCGCACCGGCGGCGAACACCGCGAAGCGGAGCTGGCGGCGGGCCGGCGGGCGTAGCGCCCGTCCCGGTCGACGGGGGCGAGGAGCACGCGACGAACCTGGCCGCTTCCACCGCCAGCGGCCGGCTCGGCTGCCCGACCGCAGCCCGACGGCGACGGCCACGGCGGCGACCACCCCGAGCACGGCGGGGCAGTCGGCCCGCACGTCGGTGACGGCGGCGGCGTCGAGGCGCCGTCGCCGATGACGGTGGGACACGGCCAGCACGCCGGCAGCGAGAGCCAACCCGGTCACGTAGACTGGTAGAGGGCGTTCGATCCAGTGGATGGCGGCACCCGATGGCGGCGCCGGGCACCCCGGAGGTCCTCGACGACCGTGGCGGAGATCGGTAGGGCGACGGGCACGGCCGCTGACTACGTCGCTCCAGGAACCCGTCGTCGCCGCCGACTGACCCGCTCACCCGGCCAACCGGTGGCGCGGCTGGTCGACCCGTTCGCCGCCCGTCAGTCCAGATTGAGCTCCTCGAGAACGGCCCGCAGCTCGGGATCGTCGTCGACATCGGTGACCTGGGCGGCGGGCGGCGGCTCCACGTCGACCTCGGCTCCGAAGTCGTCGAGGGTCAGATCCCACTCGATCGTGATCTCCGCATCGAGGTCCCCGTCGATCGGGTCGGCGGGACGGACCTCACCCCTGAGGTGCAGGCGCCGCACCCGGCCGTCGCCGTCGATGGCGACCTCACCGGTGACCTCGAGCTGGGAGTCGCCGGTGGCCCGGATCAGGTCGGCCACCGCCGCCCGGCGTTCGGCCGGGGCCCGGTCGACGACGTCGTCGGCGGCGGTGAACGTGAAGGTCCGCACCGGCACGCCTGCGACCCGGTCGGTGCCCTTCCCCCGCACGTCGGTCGCCCCGCGGAGGTAGTAGAGGAGGTCGTAGGGCACGTCGCGCTCGAAGTCGAAGTCGATCCCGGCCACGTCGTCCGCCTTGGTGACATGGATCCACGACACGCCCTCCGGCAATGCCTCGGTGGCGGCGCCCTCGAGCTTGAGCCAGGCGTCGTCTCGGTCGAGGCGCAGCTTCACCCCTCGATCGGTGGAGGTGAGGTCGACCTCGATCCTCGGGACCTTCCGGTCGACGGCTCCGGCCACGCCGAGCCGCTCCGGTCCCGTCGGGGCGTCGACGGTGGCCTCGGCCTCGAACGACGAGCGAGGCTGGGTGGTCGTCGTCCGGAGCGCCCGTTCGAGCGCCTCGACGGCGGCCTCGCCCGAGACTGGGGGTGGGGCCTCGGTGGGCTCGTCCCCGGCGCCAGCCGAGCCGTCGTTGGTGACCCCACAGGCCGGGGCGGCGAGGAGGACGGCACCGACAAGGGCGGCGGTGAGGCGGCGGCGTGACCGGACGGGCGCTGCGGTGGTGATGGGCATGGTGTGATCCTGCCCAACCTTCCCCGAGAGCCCACGGGGAGGCGTCCCCCATCGGCCCGACCGGTCACCGCCGGGCGCTACTCCTCGACGAGCTCGATGAGGGTGCCGAACGCCGTCTTGGGATGGATGAAGGCCACCGTCGTGCCCCGGGACCCCGGACGGGGGGCGTCGTCGATCACCCGACCCCCGTTGTCCTTCACGGATTGGAGGGCGACGGCGCAGTCCGCCACCCGGTAGGCGATGTGGTGGATGCCTTCGCCCTTGCGCTCGAGGTACCTGGCCACCGGGGAGTCGTCGCTGGTGGGCGTGAGGAGCTGCACGTAGCTCTCCGCCACGGCCAGCAGCACCTCCTCCACCCCGTCGCTCTCGACCACCTCGCGGTGCTCGACGACGGCGCCGAAGGTCTCACGGTAGTAGTCGACGGCGGCACCGAGGTCGTGCACGGCGATGGCCACGTGGTCGATCTCGGTGAGCAGGGGGCCGGTCACCTGACCGCCCTGAGCGGCCTCGCGCTCGGCGTCGGTCTCGTGGGGGTCCCGGGCGGTCACTGGCATTGGTCGTCCTCTCGGTCAGGCCTGGTCGATCAGGCGCCGTGGCGGCGGAACAAGGTGATGCGGTCCTCGCCCACCTGGGCGCGGAAGGCGGGGTCGTCGATGCCCTCCCCTTCGGCCGGGGCCAGGCAGAGCACGCCGATCTTGCCCTCGTGGACGTTGCGGTGCACCGCCGAGGCGGCGTCACCGACCGCCTCGAGCGGGTGGACGGCCGACAGGATGGGTTGGATGCGCCCCTCGCAGATGAGGCGGTTGGCCTCCCAGGCCTCCCGGTAGTTGGCGAAGTGGGAGCTGACGATGCTCTTGAGCTTCATCCAGAGGTGGCGGTTGTCGTACTCGATCATGTAGCCGCTCGTGGCGGCGCAGGTGACGACCTTGCCACCGCGGGCGGCCACGAACACCGAGGCCCCCATGGTCTGGCGGCCGGGATGCTCGAAGACGATGTCGGGGTCCCGCCCGGCGAGGGCCCGGACGTCCTTGCCGAAGCGGCGCCACTCCTTCTCGTCCTGGGTGTGCTCGTCGGCCCAGAAGCGGTAGCCGGCGGCCTTGCGGTCGATGACGGCCTCGCAACCGAGCTCCTGCAGCAGCTCCACCTTCGACGCCGACGACACCACGCCCACCGGCGTGCCGCCGCCGTTGAGCACGTACTGCACGGCGTAGCCACCGAGGCCGCCCGAGGCCCCCCAGATCAGCACCACGTCGCCCTGCTTCATGGCTCCGGCGTTGTGGCTCACGAGCATCCGGTAGCTGGTGGAGTTGGTGAGCGCGTTGCAGGCCGCCTCCTCCCAGGAGAGGTGGCGGGGCTTCGGCATGAGCTGGTTGGCCTTGACCACGGCGAGGTCGGCGAGGCCACCGAAGTTGGACTCGAAGCCCCAGATGCGCTGGTTGGTGGCCAGCATCGAGTCGTCATGGGCCGACGGGTCCTGGTCGTCCACGTGGTTGCAGTGGATGGTCACCCGATCTCCCGGTGACCAGTTGCGCACCGCGGAGCCGACCCGCAGGACCACCCCGGAGCCGTCCGAGCCGACCACGTGGTAGGGCTGGGCGTGCCGAGCCCCCCAGGCCGACTCCTTGGCCAGGCGGTCGAGGAACCCGAAGGTGGGCAGCGGCTCGAAGATCGACGTCCACACCGTGTTGAAGTTGATGGCGCTGGCCATCACGGCCACGTAGACCTCGTCGGGGGCCAGCTCCGGGGTGGGCACCTCGTCGACGTGCAGCGACTTGCGGGGGTCCTTGTCGGCCGAGTCGAGCCCGTCGAACATGTCGACCTCGTCGCGCTTCACGAAGGCGGCCCGGTACGACTCCGGCACCGGCAGGTTGGCGAGCTCCTCTCCAGCGGCGCCGGCCTGGATCGCTTCGAGGATCTGGTGCATGGCCGGATCCTAGGGAAGGCCGCCGCGGTCGACCCAACCCCCATGCCGTTCGGGCGGTTCGCGCACCACGTGACCCTGCGAGCGGTCTGGTACCGGCGCGTAGACTGCCGCCCGATCAAAGGGCTGGTTCGACCACGAGGGCGAGGGACTTGAGATGGCGCTGCTGACACCCGAGGAGATCGAGACCAAGGAGTTCCCGGTCGGGCTGCGGGGCTATGACCGGGACGAGGTGTCGAGCTTCCTCGCCCAGGTGGCAGCCGACTTCCGGGCGTCGCTGGAGCAGGCCGGGACGGCGCTCTCCGACGGCGGCGGGAGCGCCCGTGACCCGTCTTGGGCGGGGGGCGGGACCGACGACACCGATCGGATGGTCGCCGAGGCCGAGGCGCGGGCGGCCGACATCCTGGCCGAGGCCGAGCGCCAGGCCACCGAGATCACCCAGTCGGCCGAGGGACGAGCCACCGTGGTCATCGCCCAAGCCGAGGCCCGCGCCCGTGACCTGGCCGAGGAGGCCGACGGTCGTCTCGCCGCCGCCGAGGAGCTGGAGTCCCGAGCCAGTGCGCTCATGGCCCAGGCCGAGAGCCGGACCGAGGCCCCGGCGCCCGAACCGCAACCGGCGGCGACGGCGCCCACCGTCGATGACTGGGCCCGCATGGGCGAGCAGGTGGCCGCCGTGATGAGGACCGCCGAGGAGCAGGCGGCCGCCCTCACCGCCGAGGCCGAGCAGGCCGCCACCGAGGCGCGGCGGGCAGCGGAGGCCCAGGCCGACCTGGCCAGGGTGGAGGCCGAGGCCTACGCCGCCGACCTGCGGGCCAACGCCGAGTCCTGGGCCGAGGCCCGCCAGGGCGAGTCCGACGCCGATCGCGAGGAGGCCCGGCGGGCCCTGGTCAAGGCGCAGGAAGACGCCCTCGCCCTCGTGGCCGACGCCCAGACCCGCGCCGATCGCATGCTCGACGCCACCGAGCGGCGGGCTCAGGGGCGGGCTCAGGAAGTCCTCACAGAGGCCCGGGCCCAGCTCAACCACCTGGTCGAGAGCGAGCGGGTGACCCACGCTCGGCTGGTCGAGGCCCGCAACCACCTCCAGACCGCCATCGACGCCTTCGGCGCGAAGGAGCTGCCGATGCTCGACCCCGACGAGCCGATGGTGAACCGTGACGATCCCTACGCCGCCAACGCCGGCGGCGATGGCGGCGACGCCGCTCCCACCGAGCCCACCGAGCCCACAGAGCCCACCGAGCTCACCGAGCTCACCGAGCTCACCGAGCTCAGCGAAGGCGGGGACCAGCCCGAGTTGTAGCCCTGCCGGCGGCGGTCGGTACGCTCCTCGCACCACCTGTCGCCCACGGGGAGTCGCCACATGGCCGGATCAGTCATCATCGCCGGTGCCCGCACGCCGATCGGCAAGCTGTCGGGAAGCTTCGCCTCCTTCAGCGGCGCCGACCTCGGCGGCTTCGCCATCAAGGCCGCCCTCGACCGAGCCGGCGTCTCACCCGACCAGGTCGACTACGTGTTCATGGGCCAGGTGCTCCAGGCCGGCACCGGCCAGATCCCGTCCCGCCAGGCGGCGGTCAAGGCCGGCATCCCCATGGGGGTGCCTTCCACCACGGTCAACAAGGTCTGCCTGTCGGGGCTTCACTCGATCTACCTGGCCGACAAGCTGGTGCAGGACGGCGACGCCGACGTCGTCGTGGCCGGCGGCATGGAGTCCATGACCAACGCCCCCTACCTGCTGCCCGGCGCCCGGGCCGGGTACCGCCTGGGTGATCAGAAGGTCGTCGACTCGATGATGTACGACGGTCTGTTCTGCGCCTTCGACGTCTGCGCCATGGGTGCGGGCACCGAGAAGTACGCCGCCGCCGGCGGCCTCGAGCGGGTGCCCCAGGACGAGCTCGCCGCCGCCTCCCACGTGCGGGCGGCGACGGCGGCAAAGAACGGCCTGTTCGACGACGAGATCGTCCCCGTCGAGGTGCCGCAGCGCAAGGGTGACCCGCTGGTGATCACCACCGACGAGGGGGTGCGGGGCGAGACCACGGCCGAGTCCCTCGCCGGCCTGCGCCCCGCCTTCGACAAGGCCGGCCACATCACCGCCGGCAACGCCAGCCAGATCTCCGACGGTGGCGCCGCCGTGGTCGTGACGTCCAAGGCCAAGGCCGACGAGCTCGGTGTCACCCCGCTCGGCGAGATCCTGGGCTACGGGCAGGTGGCGGGGCCCGACCCGTCGCTCCTGACCCAGCCGTCACGGGCCATCAAGGCCGCCCTCGACCGGACGAGCATGAGTGTCGGCGACCTCGAGCTGTTCGAGCTCAACGAGGCCTTCGCCGCCGTGGGCCTGGCCTCGATGGCCGACCTCGGCATCACCGACGAGGTCACCAACGTGAACGGTGGCGCCATCGCCCTCGGCCACCCCATCGGCATGTCCGGGACCCGCGTCGCGCTCACCTTGCTGCTCGAGCTGGCCCGCCGGGGTGGCGGCACCGGCACCGCCGCCCTCTGCGGGGGCGGCGGCCAGGGCGACGCCATCCTGCTCAAGACCGTCGCCTGACCCTGCGACCCCGCTGAGCTCGCTCAGTCCACGTCTCGCCGGCCCTCCAGGGCGCGGCCGAGGGTGAGCTCGTCGGCGTACTCGAGATCACCGCCCACCGGGAGACCGCTGGCGATGCGGGTGACCCGCACGCCGAGCGGCTTGACGAGCCGGCCGATGTACATGGCCGTCGCCTCCCCCTCGATGTTGGGGTTGGTGCAGAGGATGACCTCGGTGACGCCCTCGCCGTCGAGCCGGCCGAGCAGCTCCTTCACCCGGAGCTGGTCGGGTCCGATCCCCTCGATCGGGCTGATGGCGCCCTGGAGCACGTGGTAGCGACCCCGGAACTCCTGGGTCTTCTCGACGGCCACGAGGTCGCGGGGCTCCTCGACGACGCACACCACGGTGGCGTCGCGTCGGTCGTCGGTGCAGATGCCGCACAGGTCGCCCTCGGAGACGTTGAAGCAGCGCTGGCACCACGCCACCCGGTCCCTGGCCTCGGCGATGCTGTGGGAGAGGCGAAGGGCGTCCTCCTTCGCCACCTTCAGCAGGTGGAATGCGATGCGTTGGGCTGACTTCGGACCCACGCCGGGCAGCCGTCCGAGCTCGTCGATGAGGTCCTGGACGGGACCGGCGTAGACGCCCACCCCCGCTGATTACCCGTCGCCGCCGAGCAACCCGCCGAGGTCCATGCCGCCGAGCGAGCCGGCCTGGAGCTCGTGGACCTGTTCGACGGCATCGCGGACAGCGGCGAGGACGAGGTCCTCGAGCATGTCGACGTCGTTCGGGTCGACGGCGTCGGGCGAGATGGTGATCGACCGGAACTCCATGGCCCCGGTGACCTCGACCCGCACCACCCCGCCGCCGGCCACGCCCTCGACGGTGGTGGCGGCGGCCTCCTCCTGCGCCGCCGCCATCTGCTCTTGCATCTGGGAGGCCTGCTGGAAGAGCGCGTCCATGTCGAGACCACCCTCGCCCCCACCGAAGAGGGCGCCGAGCTCGGGCCCCTGCTCGACCCCGCCGGCCGGCTCGACCGGCACCGCTGGGGGGGAGACGTCGTCGGATGGGCGCGGGGTGGGGTCCTCGGGCGGGTTCATCGGGGCGTGGGCACGGTCATGGGTGGGGCTCCTCGATCAGCTCGGCGCCGGGGAACGCCCGGGTCAGGCGGTCGACGTGCGAGCGGGGCTCGTCGTCGGCGTCGACCAGGTCGTCGATGTCGATGGTCTCAGGGTCGACGGTCTCGGGGTCGATGGTCTCAGGGGCGATGAGCTCAGGGTCGATGGTCTCGGGGTCGACCTCGCCGGGGGCGGCGTGGTCGCCGCCCGACTCGACGGCGGTGCGGCCGTCGTCGACGACCAGGCGCATCGGTACGGGGCGACCGAAGTGGGAGACCAGCACGGCGTCGACCTCGGGCTGCTTCTTCCGGCACCGCTGCAGGTGGACCTCGTTGGGGACGGCGAACACCGCCACGCCGTCCTCCACCGACGTGAACCGGCCGGCGTTGTACAGCGCCTTGGTCATGCCCCCAAGCCTTGGGAGCACGGCGTCGGCCCACGCCAAGGTGAGGCTGTCGCGGTCGGGCATCCCGGCCGCCTCGACCGGGTCGGTCGCCTCGGCGGCCTCGGCCGGACCGACCGCTTCGGCCGGCCCGGCGGCGGTCGGAGTCGGCGACGGTGCCGGGGCCGGCGGCGGATCCGACGATGGGAACGGCGGCGGGCTCGGCGCCGCCTGCTCCTCCCCGCCGGCCAGCGCGGCGCGGGCGGCCGCCGCCGGCCCGGGAGGATCAGCACGGGGAACCGGCACCGACGGCGGGACCGGAGCGTCACCGGGTGAGGCGTGGGGCCGGCCGGGATCGGCCGACGGCGGTGGTGGCGGTGGTGTGAGCGCCTCGGCGGGAACAGCCTCGGCGGCGTCGGCCACCTGTCGCTCCAGGCGCTCGATGCGGGACAGGAGCGCGTCGAGGTCGGCGCCGGTGTCCAGCCTGGTGAGTCGCACGAGGGCGACCTCGAGGGGGATGCGGGGGTCGGGGGCCTGGCGCATCTCGAGCAGGGCCGCGCCCAGCGCCGCCGGCGCCCGGGTGGTGGCCCGGTCGGTGAGCTGGGCCCCCCAGCTCGCCACCCGATCCCGATCCGCCTCGGGCACGTGGCCGATCGACGCTCCCATGCGGTGCAGGAACACGTCGCGTAGCCGGCCGACGAGGGCCTCCCCCAGCACCCGCGGATCCCGCCCGGCCCCGGTGGCCTGGCTCACGGCGGCAAGGGCAGCGCCCGGATCGGTGGCGCAGAGGGCGTCGACCAGTGCGTCGGCCTGGTCGGACCCGTCGGTGACACCGCCGGCAGCGGCCTGGTCGAGCGCCGACAGCGCATCCCGGGCCGAACCCCGGCCCTGGCGCACGACGTGCTCCACGGTGCCCGGGGCGACCTCGAGACCAGCGTCGTCGATCACCCACCGGACGTGGTCGGCCAGCGCGCCGGCGCCGAGGAGGTGGAACTCGAAGTGCTGGGTGCGGCTGCGGATGGTGGGCAGCACTTTCTGCGGGTCGGTGGTGGCCAGCACGAAGACGACGTGGGGGGGCGGCTCCTCGAGGGTCTTGAGGAGGGCGTTCGACGCCCCCGCCGAGAGCATGTGGACCTCGTCGAGGATGTAGACCTTCGTGCGCCCCGGAGAGCCCAGCGCCACCCGCTCGATCAGGTCCCGCATCTGCTCGACCTTGTTGTTGGAGGCGGCGTCGAGCTCCTGGAGGTCATAGGACGTGCCCGCCTCGATGGCCCGGCACGACGCGCAGGCGCAACACGGCTCGCCATCCCGGAGGTCCTCGCAGTTCAGGGCCTTGGCCAGGATGCGGGCGGAGGTGGTCTTGCCGGTGCCCCTGGGGCCGCTGAAGAGGTAGGCGTGGCCAACTCGGTCCTTCCGCACGGCGTTGCGCAACGTCCCCACCACGTGATCCTGGCCCTTGACCTCCGAGAAGCGCCGGGGCCGGTAACGGCGGTAGAGGGACTGGTAGGCCATGGCAGACCGACTCTACCGATCGGTCACCGGTGGGTGGCCAGGGGCGGCGGTCGACTATCCTTGGCACGCCCCGCTCTCGCCGGTGGCGGTCGGGCCCTGTGCAATCGCAGCCCGTGAACCGAGTCAGGGCCGGGAGGCAGCAGCTCTCAGCGGAGCCCGCGGTGTGCCGCAGGTCGCCTGACCGCCACCAGTGGGAGCGGGGCGAAGTACCCGGAGGGTTGCGAGAGCGGCCGAATCGGCACGCTTGGAAAGCGTGTGTGGCGCAAGCCACCGTGGGTTCAAATCCCACACCCTCCGCCAGCGGCCTTGGGCCATGACGCCGGAGGAGATGGCCGACCTCGCGCAGCTGCGCCGGGGCGCGACCGCATGGACCGCGACTACGCGCAGCCCCTGATCGTTCAGTTCACGCTTCACCGAGATCTTCGGCGAGACGCCGTCGCAGTACCGCTCGCGCGACCACCGCGACAGCGAGGTCGTTCCTTCATGCGTGGCGGTCGTTCGCAGGCCGAGGGCGACGCCCTCCTGTCGCTCGTGACGCAGGGGTCGCTGCAGGCGGCGATCTTCCGCTCCGACGACCTCGACACCACGTTCGAAAAGGTCCGGGCATCGGGCGCCGAGGTGCTCCAGGAGCCGACGTCCCAGCCCTGGGGCGCCCGCGACTGCGCGCTCCGCGACCCCTCGGGCAGCCTCGTCCGCATCGCGCAGGCCTGACCGCCGTCTGCCCGGAGTGCCGCACATACCGCCGGCGGTCTGCCGTGCCGCGTCCATCATGGGCCGATGACGACCTGGGGCGCCTTCGCCGCCGCCGAACCGGAGCTGGCAGCGTTCGTGGCGGAGCGGCTGCGGGCGGCGCCGTCGTACCTGGCGACCGTGCGGGCGAGCGGCGCGCCCGGGTCCACCCGGTCACGCCGATCTTCACCGCCGACGGGCTCTACCTGTTCATGGAGCCGACGTCACCAAAGGCCGCGGACCTCCGCGAGCGCGGGTGGTTCGCCCTCCACAACGGCGTGCCCGACAACGCCGGGACGGGCGGAGAGGCGTTGGTGAGCGGCACCGGGCACCCCGTCGACGACGCCGCCGTGCGGGCGACGGTCGTCGCCGCCACCCGTTACGACCCCGCCGACCGCTACGTGCTGTTCGAGCTGCGACCGACCGAGGTGCGCTGCAACGGCTACGGCGACGTCTCGCTGCCCGAGCGTCGACGGTGCGCGCGCCGACCCTGATCCGGCTGCGAGCTGGGACGCCGTACGGTCCTGACCCGATGGAGCAGGCGAGGGCGACGACCGCGGTGAGGCCCAGGAAGGATGGTGACACGATGAGCAACGCCAAGAAGACGGACACGCAGTCGCCTGCGCTGCACGTTGCCGACAGCCACGATCTGATCCGCGTGCAGGGCGCGTGAACAACCTCAAGGACGTCAGCATCGAGCTCCCCGAAGCGCCGGCTGACGGTGTTCACCGGCGTCTCCGGCTCGGGCAAGAGCTCGCTGGTGTTCGGCACCATCGCCGCCGAGTCGCAGCGGCAGATCAACGAGACCTACAGCACCTTCGTGCAGGGGTTCATGCCGACGATGGCGCGGCCCGACGTCGACGTGCTCGACGGCCTGACGACTGCGATCCTCGTCGACCAGCAGCGGATGGGAGGCGACGTCCGCTCCACGGTCGGCACCGCCACCGACGCCAACGCGATGCTGCGCATCCTCTTCAGCCGGCTCGGGAAGCCGCACATCGGCTCGCCCCAGGCGTTCTCCTTCAACGTCGCCTCGATCAGCGGAGCGGGTGCGGTCACGCTCGAGCGGGGCGGGAAGACCGTGAAGGAGCGGCGCAGCTTCAACATCACCGGCGGCATGTGTACGCTGTGAAGGCCGGGGCACGGTCTCCGACCTCGACCTCACCCAGCTCTACGACGACTCCAAGTCGCTCGCCGAGGGGGCGTTCACCATCCCCGGCTGGAAGTCGGACAGCTTTTGGACGGTGCGGGTCTACGCCGAGTCGGGCTTCGTCGACCCGAACAAGCCGATCCGCAAGTACACCAAGAAGGAGCTCAACGACTTCCTCTACAAGGAGCCGGTCAAGGTGAAGGTCGACGGCGTCAACCTCACCTACGAGGGGCTGATCCCCAAGCTGCGGAAGTCGTTCCTCTCCAAGGACCCCGACTCGCTGCAACCGCACATCCGGGCGTTCGTGGAGCGGGCGGTCACCTTCACCGCCTGTCCCGACTGCGACGGCACCCGGCTCAGCAAGGAGGCCCGCTCGTCGAAGATCGGCGGGAAGAACATCGCCGACGTCGCGCGATGCAGATCAGCGACCTCGCCGACTGGGTCCGTGACCTCGATGAGCCGTCGGTGGCGCCCCTGCTCGAGGCGCTGCTGCAGACCCTCGACTCGCTCGTGGAGATCGGCCTCGGCTACCTCTCGCTCGACCGGCCGTCGGGCACGCTCTCGGGCGGCGAGGCGCAGCGGACCAAGATGATCCGCCACCTCGGCTCCTCGCTCACCGACGTCACCTATGTCTTCGACGAGCCCACCATCGGTCTGCACCCCCACGACATCCAGCGGATGAACGACCTGCTGCTGCAGCTCCGCGACAAGGGCAACACGGTGCTCGTCGTCGAGCACAAGCCCGAGGTGATCGCGATCGCCGACCACGTCGTCGATCTCGGCCCCGGTGCCGGCACGGCGGGCGGCTCCATCTGCTACGAGGGGACCTTCGAGGGGCTGCGGGCCAGCGGCACCATCACCGGCCGCCACCTCGACGACCGGGCGTCGCTCAAGGAGACGGTGCGGACACCCACCGGCACGCTGGAGATCCGCGGCGCCACCACCAACAACCTGCACGACGTCGACGTCGACATCCCGCTCCGGGTGCTCTGCGTCGTCACCGGCGTCGCCGGCTCCGGCAAGAGCTCGCTCGTGCACGGGTCGGTCCCCGCCGGCGAGGGTGTGGTGTCGATCGACCAGGCCGCGATCCGCGGCTCGCGGCGCAGCAACCCGGCGACGTACACCGGGCTGCTCGACCCGATCCGCCAGGCGTTCGCGAAGGTCAACGGCGTGAAGCCGGCGCTGTTCAGCGCCAACTCCGAGGGCGCCTGCCCCAGCTGCAACGGCGCCGGCGTCATCTACACCGACCTCGGGATGATGGCCGGCGTCGCCACCACCTGCGAGGAGTGCGAGGGGAAGCGGTTCGAGGCATCGGTGCTCAAGTACCACCTCGGCGGCCGCGACATCAGCGAGGTGCTCGCGATGTCGGTGACCGAGGCCGAGGAGTTCTTCGGCGCCGGCGAGGCGCACACGCCGGCCGTGCACGCCATCCTCGGCCGGCTCGCCGACGTCGGGCTCGGCTACCTCAGCCTCGGCCAGCCGCTCACCACGCTGTCCGGCGGCGAGCGGCAGCGACTCAAGCTGGCCACCCACATGGCCGAGAAGGGCGGCGTCTACATCCTCGACGAGCCGACATCCGGCCTCCACCTCGCCGACGTCGAGCAGCTGCTCGGCCTGCTCGACCGGCTCGTCGACTCCGGCAAGTCGGTCATCGTCATCGAGCACCACCAGGCGGTCATGGCGCACGCCGACTGGATCATCGACCTCGGCCCCGGCGCCGGCCACGACGGCGGCCGGATCGTCTTCGAGGGCGAACCTCGCGACCTCGTCGCCGCCCGCTCCACCCTCACCGGCGAGCACCTGGCGACCTACGTCGGCACCCGACCGAGGACCTCACGGACACCGTGAGACGAGTTACCTGTGGACCGTTCGGGACCGCTCTCGGCTACTTTTGGACCGACGGTCAGCGTCGCGTTCGAACGGGTCGAAGCGCTCGAGTTGCTCGCCATGACCTTGGCGCACCTCAACGGTGCCGAGGCCAGGGCCGAGGTGTCCCCTCGAGTCCCGTTGCTGATGGCCATCCGGGACAAGCTCGCCCTCGACCTTCGGGAGGAGCCATGAGTTACACCGACGCACAGGTTTCGTCTGCCGTCGCGGCCGTTGAGAAGTACCGCAGCAGCGAGACGGGGGAGGTCGGCGCTGCACTCGCCGTCGTCGGCCTGAGCTCAGAGCGGGTTGCGAAGGAAGCGCAGATTCGCGACGACATGATTCGAGTCGCACACCGGGCCGGGGCCTCGCTCCGCCAGCTCGCCGAGGTTTCAAAGCTGGATCGCAAGACAGTGACCGCCATCGTGGGCGCCACTGTGCGTTCGCACGACTGAGGCCGGTGGGGCCGGGCTCCCGGTCGCTCGACGGTGGCAGGATGCAGCTATGACGAGCGAGCGACTGGAGGTCCAGCGGACGATCGCCGCGGACCCCTCGACGATCTTCGGAGTCCTCTGCGACCCGCAGGGCCATGTGGCGATCGACAGCTCCGGCATGCTGATCGACGCCACCGGCGAGCCGGTGGCCGCCGTCGGCGACAGCTTCGTGGTCCACATGGATCGCGAGGCCCTGAACGACTACCCGATCGGCCGCTACGACGTCACCGTCACCATCACGACCTTCGTTCCGGACCGCGAGATCGCATGGACCCCACTCGGCCAGATCCGCCCGCAGATCGGCCACGTCTACGGCTACACGCTCGAGCCCATGAACGACGGCACGCTCGTCACCTCCTACTACGACTGGTCGTCCATCGACCCGGTATGGAAGGAGGCCGGGATCTTCCCGGTGCTGTCCGAGGGAGCGCTGCGGGCCACCCTCGGGATCCTCGCCCGGACGGTGATGCGAGGCGGCACCGGTTGAGCGCGCCGGCGCAAGCCGTTGGCGGGGCGTCACCGCAGCACAGCGGCGTCAACCCCCGCTACCGTCGCCGCATGGCCTCGTCCATCAGCACCATCACCTTCGACTGCTCCGACGCCGCCCGGCTGGCTGCCTTCTGGGCCGAGGTCACGGGCTGGGGCGTCGGGCCCGAGCCCAGCCAGCAGTTCGCCGTCGTCGGTGGCCCTGCCCGGCCAGCCGACTGCCCGGGCCTGATGTTCATCCAGGTGCCCGAGGGCAAGGTGGCAAAGAACCGCGTCCACCTCGACCTCGCCGCCGAGGACCCGGAGGCGGAGGTGCGACGGCTGGGCGGCATCGGCGCCACCCTCGTGCACGAGAAGGAGGAGTGGGGCGTCCACTGGTGGACCCTGCAGGACCCTGAAGGCAACGAGCTCTGCGTCGCCTCCCCCCATCAGGTGGGCGCCGGCCAGTAGCGGCCCGTCCGGTTGCCGGAGTGCCCCGGTGTTGGCGGTCGCATGTCCGCAGTGGCCGCGCGGCGTTCGTCATTCGTTGCGACGGCCCTTCTCGGCCGGCAGGCGAGGCAGCCATCGTGGGACGGCACGGCGGTAGGACTCGTAGTCCAAGCCGAATCGTCAACGCAGCGTCGGTTCCTCGTAGGCCAACACGAACAAGTGGATCGCGACGGCTACCACGGCGGCCCAGACGAGGAGCCGAAGAGAGCGGAACAGCAGCACCTCGCCGATGAGCACCATGCAGACCGCCACGTACATCGGGTTCCGCACGACCCGGCAGAGGCCGCTGCGAACGACGAACAGGGGCGCATCGACGGGTGCCAGCGTGCCTCGACCTTGGCGCCCGAAGTCCCAGATGCACCAGAGCAGGCCTCCGGCTCCGAGGACGATCAGTGGTGCGCCGATCCATCGCACCCAGCCGATGTCGAGGCCTGACCCGCTGGATCTCGACAGCCAGAGGGGCACCCATACGAGCACCGTGCCCGGCAGCACGAGCGCGAAGAACGTCGACCTGAGCCACAACACCCTTCGAAGTCTGATGCGTCAGATGACCAACCGGCTGACAGGGTCACAGGGCGGGTGCCGGACGTCGTCACTCCCGTGTCTGCTTCGGAGCCACAGCAGCGGGTAGTACGGCCGTCCGCGTCGAAAGCGAGCATCAGTGATCGGTTTCATCGTCTTCGGGTTGGTGGTCGGGGCGTTGGCTCGGCTCGTACTTCCCGGCAAGCAGCACCTGAGCATCGTCGCCACCCTGTTGATCGGGGTGGTCGGCTCCGTGATCGGTGGCGTGGTGGCCAACGCCCTCGGTACGGGGGACATCTTCGAGCTCAACCTGTTGGGTTCGATCGTGGCGGTCATCGCTGCCGCCGTGCTCATACTGGCCATCGACCGGGTGAGCGCCAGCCGGCGCTAGGCCGGCGGTGAGTTTCCCGTCGTCGCTCCGTCTAAAGGGTGAGAGAACCGACAGAGGAGCGAGAAGCGATGGGTCCTCCCAAGGTCGTGTCACCGGAGGAGTGGCGTGCTGCTCGTATCGAGCTTCTCGCCGAGGAGAAGGCGCTGACCCGGGCCCGTGATCGGCTCAACATGAAGCGGCGCGAGCTGCCGATGGTCGAGATCGAGAAGGACTACGTGTTCGAGGGCCCGGAAGGCCGCGCCAGCCTGCTCGACCTGTTCGACGGCCGCAACCAACTGATCATGGCTTCCTGGCTCATCTGCACACCAGGGACACCAGCTACGCCATGGTCTCGAGAGCGCCGTTGGCGAAGCTCGAGCGCTGGAATGCCACGCGGGGCTGGACATCCCCTGGTACTCCTCGGGCGACGGTGACTTCAACTACGACTTCGGCGTCACCATCGACGCCTCCCGAGGGTTCGACGAGTACAACTTCCGCACCCTCGACGAGTACGCCGCCCGAGGCGAGGAGAGCATGAAGACCTCCGAGCAGCCCTACGACATGCCCGGCCGCAGCTGCTTCCTCGAGGCGGACGGTCGGGTCTTCCGCACCTACTCCCAGTACGCCCGTGGGCTCGAGGCCACGGGCGGCTCTACTACTTCCTCGACCTGACCGTCCTTGGCCGGCAGGAGGACTGGGAGGAGCCGAAGGACCGCACGGCCGACGCACGGAGTGCCGTCCCCGACTTCTCGGCCTGACCCCGGGTCCGGCCGGGGGTCGGCTGCTCGCCGCTACGGTCCGGCCGATGGACGACCACACGGCCATGGGGGTGGCCCTGAACGAGGCCGAGGCCGCTCCCTCCCACGGCGACGTCCCCATAGGGTCGGTGGTGCTGGTCGACGGGGCCGTCGTGGCCCGCCGCCACAACGAACGTGAGCGCCTCGGGGATCCCACCGCCCACGCCGAGGTCCTGGCTCTGCGCGACGCCGCCGCCGCCGTCGGCGACCGCCGGTTGGCCACCGCCACCCTCCTGGTCACCGTCGAACCGTGTCCGATGTGCGCCGGCGCGGCGTGGGCAGCGGGCGTGGCCAAGGTCGTGTTCGGTGCCGCCGACCTCAAGGCCGGTGCCGTCGGATCGCTCTACAACGTGGCCGTCGACCAACGCCTGAACCACACCTCCGAGGTGGTGGCCGGGGTCCGCGCCGAGGAGTGCGCTGCTCTCGTCACCCGCTTCTTCGCGGACCGCCGCTGAACCACCGGCGGCTACCCTCGTCCCCGGAGGGTTGCCGGAGCGGACGAACGGGACGGTCTCGAAAACCGTTGTGGCCGCAAGGTCACCGTGGGTTCAAATCCCACACCCTCCGCTCCTGTTGTGAGATCCGTAACACTGAAGAGTTGCTCCGTCCGATGCCTCGATGGTCCGATCGTACGGAAGGGGTGGCGGCGGAGGCGCCGTACGCTCGACGAGGACCAGCAAGTGGCGAGGTGACTCGCTCAGAGCTGAAGGCGAGGTAGGGATATGTCTCGAATCGCGCCCTGCCAGAGTCGACGTGTTCCCGGTTCCTCCTCGTCGCCATCTCGATCATCTTCTGCGACCGGTCGATCGCCGTCAGCCGACCGCGGCCGAGCCTCGCAGACCAGCGAAGCGGCGACCCCGTGGCCGCAGCCGACCTCGAGCACCCGGTCGGCCGGCGCCAGGGCGAGCGTGTCGACCGCCCACTCCAGCCGGGGCGACGCATCCCTGGCCACCGGCACATCAATGGGGGGCGACTACTCGAGCGCGGCGTAGGTCGCGGCGGTCACGATGCCGAAGGCCAGGTGGGGCACGACGTCGCTGATCCAGTCGGTGGTGGTCCAGGACCGGGGATCGGTGATGCCGAGCGCGGTCATGGGTCCGTTGCCGGCGACGAGGGCAGCGGCGCTGGCGAGGACCGCACCCATCCACGTCGGCGGGCGGAGCCCCAGCGAGCGGGTCAAGCCGTAGACCTTGCCGACCCCGACACCGGTGATGATCCCTGACAGCGCCCCCAACGCCAGCGCCCGGTTCTCCCGGGCGTCGCCGTCGCCGGGGATGTCGACGTGGGCCATCTCGGCCACCCGCTCCACGGTCTGTGTGGGGACCTCGCTGACCGGCCGACCCCGCCAGACCATGTCAGCGTAGGTGGCGGCGTTGAGCGCAGTGGTGCCGGCGGCGCCGGCGGCTGCCCCTCGAAGCACGTCTCGGATCATGAGAGCAAAGGCTGTCACGGTTGCACCGGCGTGACCACCGTGTCCCTCGGCGGCGGTCGGTCGATCCCGCCCTGCCGCGTCCGCTGACACCGCTCGTACCCTGTGGCCACCATGCGCCAGTCCCCCCACATGATGTTCGGGTCCGACCCGTCGGCCGTCGCCGGCAACCGCCTCGGGGCCGACCTCGTGCGCCGGGTGTGGGCCTTCGCCCGCCCGTACCGGGCCCGCACCGTGGGGTTCCTCGCCGTCATCGTGGCGGCGGCCGTCGTCAGCCTGGCCCCACCCCTGCTGATCCGCCGCATCATCGACGAGGCCCTGCCCCAGGGTGACGAGGGCCTCGTCACGCTCCTGGCCGGGCTGATGATCGTCGCCGCCCTCGCCATCGCCGGGCTCTCGCTCGTCGAGCGCTACCTCTCGTCCACCATCGGCGAGGGCCTGATCTATGACCTGCGGGCGGCCCTGTTCGACCACGTGCAGCGACTCCCCGTCGCCTTCTTCACCCGTACCCAGACCGGTGCCCTGATCAGCCGCATGAACAACGACGTGATCGGGGCCCAGCGAGCGGTCACCCAGACCCTCGGCGCCGTCGTGTCGAACGTCGTGGTGCTGTCCACCACCCTCGTGGCCATGGCCGTCCTCGAGTGGCGTCTCACCCTCCTCGCCCTGGTGCTGCTCCCGGTCTTCATCATCCCGGCCAAACGGGTGGGCCGCCGGCTCCAGGCCATCACCCGCGAGTCCTTCGACCTGAACGCGTCGATGAACACGACGATGACCGAGCGGTTCAACATCTCCGGGGCGCTGTTGGTGAAGCTGTTCGGCCGCCATGACGACGAGAGCCGGGAGTTCACCGGCCGGGCCGCCCGGGTGCGGGACATCGGGGTGCGCAGCGCCATGTACGGCCGCACCTTCCTCACCGCGCTCACCCTCGTCGGGGCGGTCGGCACCGCCGTCATCTATCTGGTCGGGGGGCGGCTCGTCCTGTCGGGCGCGATCACCCTCGGCACCCTCGTGGCTCTCGGCACCTACGTCACCCAGATCTACGCACCGCTGACCCAGCTGACCAATGCCCGGGTCGACCTCATGACGGCGTTCGTGTCCTTCGACCGGGTCTTCGAGGTGCTCGACACCGGCAACGCCATCGCCGACCGCCCGGGTGCGGTCGACCTCGTCGCTCCCGCCGGACGCATCGAGTTCGACCACGTGTGGTTCCGCTACCCCGCCGCCAGCGAGGTGTCGCTGGCCTCCCTCGAAGCCGACGTGAGCGCGGCGCTGTCCGAGGAACCGTCAGCGCCCGTGCTGCGCGGCGTCGACGTCCCCATCGAGCCCGGCCAGCTCATCGCGCTCGTCGGCCCGTCGGGGGCGGGCAAGACGACGATGAGCTCGCTGGTTCCCCGGCTCTACGACGTCACCGACGGGGCAGTGCGGGTCGACGGGGTCGATGTGCGCGACCTGACCCAGGAGTCGCTGCGGGCGGCCATCGGCGTGGTGAGCCAGGACCCACACCTCTTCCACGAGACCGTGGCCGCGAACCTGCGCTACCCCCGGCCCGGGGCCTCCATGGCCGAGTTGCAGGAGGCGTGCCGTGCCGCCCGCATCCACGACGTGCTGATCGGGCTTCCCGACGGGTACGACACCGTGGTCGGCGAGCGGGGCCACCGGCTCTCGGGGGGCGAGAAGCAGCGCCTGGCCATCGCCCGGATGCTGCTGAAGGACCCGGCCATCGTCATCCTCGACGAGGCCACCAGCCACCTCGACTCCGAGAACGAGGCGCAGGTGCAGGAGGCGTTGGCCGAGTCGCTGGCCGGGCGCACCTCGATCGTGATCGCCCACCGGCTGTCGACCATCACCGCCGCCGACCAGATCCTCGTCCTGGACGAGGGCCGCATCGTCGAACGGGGCAGTCACGACAAGCTGCTCGTCGACGGTGGCCTCTACGCCGAGCTCTACCACACCCTCCTGCGCACCGAACCGGTCTCTTGACGTCTAGGACACCACACGGAGGCGGCCGACGTCGCCCCGGCCGGGCGGCCCACCGATGACAGACTCGAGCGCCCGGGTCGTCGGGGTGTCGCCCCTATGCGGCTCGGAGGTAGGCGAGCGACTCCGGGGCCGCTCCCAGTCCGGGTGGACCTGGCGGGCGAACCGGCCCATGAAGGTGAACCAGACCGTGTTCCGGCGCTCGACCGGAACGACGCCGAAGTCGGTGACCAGGCGGGTGAACGCATCCTTCCAGGCGAGCACGTCGAGCCGCCGCCCGATCACCAAGGCGGGGATCGCAGCGAGTAGTCGACGCTCAGCCCCGGCGAGGTCGGCGAGCTCCTGCGGCCGTAGCCCTGGGATCCGACGGTGCGGGAGGACGGCCGACCCCAGGTCGCGCCGATGTGGCTCTCCTGGGACGGACAGCGACTCCGCTTCACCCACACCTCCACTCGCTCCCCTCACACCGGTATGGACGGCTTGGACTTTGAGTGTCACACCCCCTGTTTATGCTCGTGGCAGATCCTATGGAATGCCTTGTCTCTCATCTCCGAGAAGCGGTCGACGACCTGCAGTTGATCGACGTCGACGGTCTGTGCGATGAGGACCTGTCGGGTCTGTTGGTGGACCTGCACACCCAGTCGGCCCGGCTAGACGCGGTCCGGGTGGAGCTGACCGGGGCCTGGGATGCCCGGCGGGCCTGGTCGACGGATGGGGCCAAGTCGGCGGCGGCCTGGTTGGCTCATCGCACCCACCAGCCCCGGGGGCCCTGAACGGCGAGGTGCGCCTGGCCCGCCGACTCCGTGGGATGCCGGCCACCGCCGCTGCCCTGGCCGCTGGTGACATCTCCGCCGACCACGCCGACCGCCTGGCCCGGGCTAACCGGCCTGGCCTGGAGGCGGCCTTCGCCCGCGACGAGGAGATGCTGGTCGGTCATGCCACCGAGTTGGGGTGGTCCGATTTTGCTCGGGCGGTGGCCTATTGGGAGCAACTGGCTGCCCCCGACGAGACCGAAGCGGACGCCGAGTCCCAGCGTGCTGCCCGGCGGGCTCACTGCTCGGAGACCCTGGAGGGCACCTGGGTCCTCGACGCCCTCTTGGACCCTGTTGGTGGAGCCATCTTGAACGAGACGCTCACCGGGATCGAAGCTGAGCTGTTCGCCTCTGACTGGGCCACCGCCAAAGTCGTCCACGGCGACGACGTCACCGTGGACAAGCTGGCCCGTACCCCGGCCCAGCGGCGGGCCGACGCCTTGGTGGAGATGGCCACCCGGGCCCGCACCGCCCCCACCGACGGGTGCCGGCCCCGACCGTTGATCACCGCCCTGGTCGACTACCCCACCCTCACCGGCCGGGTGTGTGAGCTGGCCAACGGCACCATCGTGGCCCCCGGCACCCTGGCCGGCCTGCTCAGTGAGGCCGACATCGAGCGCATCGTGTTCAGCGGGCCATCCCGGGTCATCGACGTCGGCCGACGGACCCGGTTCTTCACCGGGGCCCTGCGCCGGGCCATCCAGGTCCGGGACCGGCACTGCACCTGGCCAGGCTGCGATGTCCCTGCGCAGCGGTGCGAGGTCGACCACGTGATCCCCTACACCGACGGCGGGGAGACGGCCCAGGACAACGGTCGCCTCCTCTGTCCCTACCACCACCGCCACGGCCACCGACGAACCAGAGCGGACCCGACCGCGCAAGACTCCCACCACCCACCCGACAACACCCCGACCCAATGAAGGCGGAGACCCCACTAGACGACGGTCTCGTCGAGGGGAAGGAGGCCTCGCTCCGCCAGCCCTCCGGTGCGACGGCCGTGGCGTTGGGGACGCGTGGGAACCCGGCGAACCGCTCGGGGCGCACGACGAGGACGACCCGTTCGGCTCGGTCCGGGAACGTCTCGAGGTGGAGCCCGTAGCGGTCGGCAGGGAGGTCGAAGAAGACCCCCTCGAGACCGGGGTCGATCCGCTCGACGGCGCCTCGCACCTCGACGTAGCGATACGGCTGGTCCGGGTCCTGCACCGCCACCGACACCTGGGCTCGGCCGCCACCTGCCGGCACCGTGGCGGGGACATGGCCTCCACGGCGCTGTCGACGGGCCCGGCGACGACTGCGGTAGGGTACCCCCCGATCCTATGAGGGGCTACGACGACACCAGGGACGACCACCTCCTCCGCTTGCGCCGCATCGAGGGTCAGGTCCGGGGGCTCCAGCGCATGATCGACGAGGACACGTACTGCATCGACGTGCTCACCCAGATCGCGTCGGTCACGAAGGCCCTGCAGAAGGTGGGCCTGAACCTGCTCGACGAGCACGTGCGCCACTGCGTGGTGGAGGCGGCGGCGGCCGGCGAGGGCGATGCCAAGGTCCACGAGGCGGTCGACGCCGTGGCCCGCATGCTCCGCACCTAGCTGTAGCGCCTCAGGCGGCCGTCGGGCACCGGTGCGGATCGGCCTGGAGCGGCGTGCCGTCGACGTTGCAGTGCACACGGCGGGCGGTGCGCCTGGCCTGCGCATGGGGGGCGAGGCCCATGAAGGCCAGCGGCCCCGCCGCCGCCGCCAGACAGGCGGCGATGACAAGGGCCAGCCGGTAGGAGTCGATCACCTCCGCTGGGCTCGTCGCCGCCGACAGCCCCGCGACCACCGGGACGACGGCGAGCGCGGTCAGGCTGGCCGCCCGGGCGATGGCGTTGTTCACCCCCGACGCCACGCTCACGTGGTCGGGATCAGCGGCGCCCATCACCGTGGCGGTGAGCGGCGCCACGAAGGTGACCAGCCCGAGGCCGAACACGACGGCGCCGGGCAGCACGTCGCTGGCCCACGAGGCGTCGGCCCCGATCCGGGCCAGCAGGAGCAGGCCGGCCCCGGCCAGCAGGGGGCCGACGGTGAGCTGGGTCCGGGGGCCGATCCGTTGGGCGAGCGAACCTGATGCGGCGGACAGCGTCAGCAGGAGCACCGTCGCCGGCAACAGGGCCAGGCCGGCCTGGACGGCCGACCAACCGGTCGCCACCTGCAGCTCGTAGGCGACGAGGAAGAACGACAGGCCCAGCGCGCCGTAGAGGAGCACCGTCGCCAGGTTGACGACGGTGAACGTGCGGTCGTGGAACAACGCCGGCGGCACGAGCGGATCGTGGGCGTGGCGCATGCGCCATACGAAGGCGGCGATGGCAGCGAGGGCGACAGCTCCTGTCGAGACGACCGCGGTGTCGGTCCAACCGCGCGGTCCTGCTTCGATCAGCGCCCAGGTGCTGGCGCCCAGACCCACGACGGCGAGGCCGGCACCGGCGGCGTCGAGGCCTCGAGCGGCGTGCGGGTCGCGGGTCTCGGGCACGGCGGCGTGGGTGCAGGCGATGGCGACCGCGGCCACGGGCACGTTGATGAGGAACGCCCATCGCCATCCCGGTCCCTCGACGAGCCCGCCGCCCACGAAGGGTCCGATGGCTCCAGCCACGCCGCCCAACCCCGACCACGCACCGACGGCGGCGGCACGGTCGGACGAGCGGAAGCTGGCCTGCAGGATGGCGAGGCTCCCGGGTGTGAGGAGCGCTCCCCCCACGCCTTGGAGGACCCGTGCCACGACGAGCACCTCGATGTTGGGGGCGGCTCCGCAGAGCAACGACGCGGCTGCGAACCACACCGTGCCGATGACGAAGACCTTCCGCCGCCCGAACCGGTCACCGAGCGCACCTCCGAGCAGGATGAGCGACGCCAGCGCGAGCAGGTACCCGGTGAGCACCCATTGCAACGCGGGGAGGCTCGCGTCGAGGTCCGTTCCGATGCGGGGCAGCGCCACGTTGACCACGGTGGCGTCGAGGCTGGCCATGGCGCTGGCCGCCACCGTGGCCACGAGCGCCACCCGTCCCATCGGCGATCGCAGCGCCAGGCCCTCACCGGCCTCGGCGACGGCGGTGAGGGTCATCGCCGATTCGGACGGCGAAGCTGGGATGCGGCCGTGGCCGGGTCGGCGATCAGCTCGACGCCGGCGGCCGACAGCCGGCCGGGACGGGCGGCGTCGAGCAGGTCGCCGCACCGGGCCGGCGGGCCGGCGATGGCGGCGGTGTCGGAGGCTCGTCCCAGCTCCAGAACCTCGTCGAGGAGGGCCCGGGCGTCGCCGTCGAGCAAGCCCAGGTCGTCGGACACGAGGGCCATGCCGCCGCACACGCCCACGGTGTGGGCCCAGGTCCGCACGGCGTCGGCCTCCAGCCGGGTGTCGGTCCTGCGCAGCATGAGGCAGTCGGGATCGTTGAGCCACAGGCGCCGGTGCAGGAAGGACCGGGTGAGCGTGTTGGTGAAGGCGTTGGCCGTGGCCGGTTCGCCGCCGGCGTAGGGGCCGGGAAGGTGCTGGCCCTCCTGCAGGTGCCACCACGGCGCCACGTCGGCCCCGATGCGCATGCCGTCGACCACGCCGACCACCGCCCCGAGCGGCGCTCCGCACCCGAGGACGAACGCATCCTCGCCGGCCCCCCTTCGGACGGCGTCGTAGCCGGCCCGGACCCGTTGGGCCGGCGTCATGGTGGGGTCGTGGTACACGCCGTCGGCGGCGGGGGCGTAGGTGAAGTCGAGCTTCAGGTAGGTGAACCCGGCGCCGACGAGCGCCCGGGCCACCCGCTCGAGGTGGTCGAGCACCTCGGGGTGGGAGGTGTCCAGGGTGAGTGTCTCGCCTCCCCACACCGGGTGCCACATGCCGACGAGCGGGGCCACCCCGTCCCGGTAGCGGGCGATCCAGCCCGGGTTGGCGGTGGCCACGATGGCGTCGGGCCGGGCGAGGAAGGGGGCGATCCAGATGCCGGGGCGGCGACCGGCGGCGGCGATGGCGTCGGCGAGCTCGTCGAGGTCCGAGGAGAACTTGCCGTTGGTCCCCAGCCAGTCCCCGATGGCGGGTTGGTACCCGTCGTCGAGCTGGAACACCTCGAAGGGCCAGTCGGCGGCGTGGGCGAGGTTGGCCCGCAGGTCGCCCTCGGTGACATAGCCGAAGTAGTGGTACCAGGAGCACCAACCGACCTGGTAGTGCCCGTCGATGCGAGCGTTCTCGACCGTGCCGTAGGCGGCCGCCCACGCCTCGAGGAGCGGCCCCTGATCGGCGCCGCTGGCCACCACCACCGGGTGCAGGGAACGTTCCTCGCCCGGCGCGAGCGTGGCTCCACCGAGGAAGGCCTCGGCGGCCAGCTCGGCGCGGCCCTCGCCGTCACCGTCGTGGAGCCGCAGCGTGCCGTCGTGGCGGTGGCCGCCCTCGAAGCCCACGAGCACCCGGACGGGTCCGCCGTCGGCCAGGACGGTCACCATCTCCGAGCGCAGCTCACCCGGTGCCACGGGCTCCTCGTCGGCGTGGTGGGTGGAGCGCACCAGCCGGGGTACTCCGCCGGCCTCGGAGGGGTCGCGGTCGAGGCCGAGGGTGGCCACCGCCGACGGCGACCAGGACTGGTAGCCGTTGCGGAAGAGACGCAGCGGGCCGACCACGCCGGTCACCGCGAACACCAGCCGGACGGCGCGCACAGGGACGGGCCGGTCACCGCGGTTGGCCACGGTCCACGTGAACCGGTCAGCGCCGGTCGACGGTTGGACGGTGATCACCAGCCTGCCGGCGGTGACGGCACCGGAGCCGTCGAGCGGCATGCGGCCGCCGGAGGCTCCGACCACGTCCACGCGGACCGGGTCCAGGCGCACCAGGCGGACGCTACCTCCGGCCCCATCGGTCCGGCGCCACCGGTCCGGTCAGCGCAGGTCGGTTCAGGACGCGGCGCGGGCCTGGGCCCACTCCAGGAGCTCGTCGGGTGGCACGGGCGGGCAGAACAGGTAGCCCTGGGCCAGGTCGCAGCCGAGGGCGGTGAGCGCCTCGAGCTGGTTCTCGGTCTCCACCCCTTCGGCCACCGAAGTGAACCCCAGGTCGCGGGCCAGTACCAGCGACGCCGAGCAGATGGCCTGGTCGCGGGCCGCCCGGCTCTCGAGATCGGCGACGAAGGACCGGTCGATCTTGAGCTGGTCGGCCATGCCGAACCGGCGCACGTAGTCGAGCGACGAGTACCCGGTGCCGAAGTCGTCGATGGCCACACCCACGCCGAGGTCGTGGAGTGCGTCGAGGGCCTGGACGGCCACGTCCAGGTCTTCCACTAGGGCGCTCTCGGTGAGCTCGAGCCCGATGGCGGACGGCGGCAGGTCGTGTTCGGCCAGCGCCGCCGCCACCGTGCGGGGGAAGTCGGGATCGGAGAGCTGGCGGGCCGACACGTTGACGGTCACCTTCATGTCACCCATCCCGTCCATGGCCCGCCACGCCGAGATCTGGGCACAGGCCTGGCACAACACCCAACGGTCGATGGGCACGATGAGGCCTGTCTCCTCGGCCACGGGGACGAACAGGTCGGGCACGACCAGCTCGTGGCCGGGCCGGTCCCAGCGCACGAGCGCCTCGGCCCCGACGAGGGAACCGTCGTCGATCCGCACCACCGGCTGGTAGTGGACGACGAGCTGCTGCTCGGACAGCGCCACCCGCAGCGCCCGCTCGAGGTCGAGGCGGAGCACCACCCGCTCGTGCAACGCCTCCTCGAACACGGCGTGGCCGGCGCGGCCCTGCTCCTTGGCCCGGTACATGGCGGCGTCGGCGTCGCGGATGAGGGCCTCGGGGTCGGCCCTGGCGCTGTCGGCCAGGGTGATGCCGACGCTGGCCGTCACGACCACCTCTTCGCCGCCGAGCTCGAAGGGATCGAGCAGGGCGGCGGCCAGCGCCTCGGCCACGGCGACAGCCCCGACCTCGCCGCCCACCTCCTCGCACACGACGAGGAACTCGTCGCCTCCCAGGCGCCCCACGGTGTCCCCGGCGCGGACGGCACCGGTGAAGCGCTCGGCGACGTGGCCGAGGAGGAGGTCACCGGCAGCGTGGCCCAGGCTGTCGTTTATGAGCTTGAACTGGTCGAGGTCGACGAGGAGGACGGCCACGTCGGCGGTGCGGCGCCGGCCCCGGAGCAACGCCTGGCTGACCCGGTCGAGCAGCAGGGTGCGGTTCGGGAGCCCGGTCAGCTCGTCGGCCACGGCGAGGTGCTCGAGCCGCTCCTCGAAGCGTCGCCGCTCGACGGCGATGGCAGCGAGGTCGCGGGCTCGCTCCACGATCTCGACCTCGGCCGGTTCGGGACCCCGGGCCTCGGGCACGAACACGGCCACCACCCCCAGGTGGGCGCCGGTGCCGGGCGCCGTCATCGGGTAGCACCAGCAGGCGCGAAAGCCGGCCGCCTGGACGGCGGGGTGCAGCGCCTTCCACCGGCGGTCGTTGGCGATGTCGGGAAACAGGGTGGGCTGACCGGAGCGCACCGCCTGGCCGATCTCGGCCTCGGGCGGGGACATGTCGAGGGCGGCGACGAGCGTGCCCGGGAGCGAGGTGGGGAAGGGGTGGCGCATCACGTCGTCGGCGTCGAGGATCGACACGGTGACCCCCGAGCCCGGCAGCCGGTCCTCGATGAGAGCCGCCGCCCGCTCGACCGTGGTCATCAAGGGCCGGCCCCGCGCTACTCCCTCGAGGGCGTTGGCCTGGTCCCGCACGAGGTCCTCGGCCCGGCGACGGTCGCTCACGTCGCGGCCGTTGAGGACGATGCCCTCCACGTCGGGGTCGTCGACCAGGTTGGTGCCGAGCACCTCCAGGTTGCGCCACGTGCCGCCCACCCACACCCGCAACTCGACCGGGTCGGAGCGGCCGGGGGTCGACACCGCCGCCTGCAGCGCTTGCCGGGCGATCGGCTGGTCGTCGGGGTGCACCTGGTCGAACACGTCCCTGAGGCCCTCGGCATCCTCCGGCAGGCCGAGCACCTCGGTCACCGCGGGGCTCGAGTAGCGCACCGAGCCGTCCCGGTCGACGAGCACGATGACGTCGGAGGAGTTCTGGACGAGGGCACGGAACCGACGCTCGCTCTGGCGCAGGGCGTTGGCCGCCTCCACCTGGTGGGTGACGTCGTGGGCGTTGACGACGATGCCGTGCACGTCTGAGTCGGTGCTGAGGTCGTGGCCGAAGACGTCGAGGAAGCGGATGCTTCCGTCCTCGTGCACCATCCGCCAGCGGCTGCTCGTGGAGGCCGGGCCGTCGCCGCTGACCGAGGCCACCTCGAAGCGGGCGAAGTCGACGTCGTCAGGGTGCACCAGCTCGAAGCAGTCGCCGCCGACGAGGTCCTCGGCGGCGCGACCGAGGACGGCGCCCGCCGAGGGCGACGCCCAGGAGATGGTGCCGTCCCGGTCGATCAGCAGGATGAGGTCGAAGCCGTGGCGCACGAGGGACTGCGACCAGGCCTCGCTGCGCCGCAAGCGCTCCTCGGCCTCGTGGCGGTCGGTGTCGTCGCGGGCGCTGACGACGAGACCCCCGACGGTGGGGTCGTCGAGCCTGTTCGTGACGACCGCCTGGAAGAAGCGCACCGACCCGTCAGCAGCCCGCAGGTTCACCCCGAACGGGCCGTGCGGGCCCGGTGTGCGGGAGATGGTGCTGAAGCGGTCGTCGAAGCCCGGGTGCAAGTCACGCACGACGATGTCGGCGACGGGCTGGCCGACCAGGGCCGAGGGCTCCCAGCCGAGCACGGTGCGCATCGCCGGGCTGACGAAGGCGAAGGTGATGTCCTCGTCGACCACGGCCACGATGTCGGAGACGTGCTCGATGAGGGACCGGAACCGGTGTTCCTCCCGGACGCGGTCGGAGATGTCCCGGTACATGGACACGACGGCCGGCTCGCCGCCTTCGACCTCGACGCCGAAGTGGGTGACGACAGCCCAGAACGGGGTCCCGTCCTGCCGTTCGAGCACCGTCTCCACCGAGACCGCCTGCCCGGCGTCGACCCTCCTGGTGATCTCCTCGTCGAGGCACGGGTCGGTGTCGGGACTGCGGAGGAAGCCGGGGCGGCGCCCGATCACCTCGTCGAGGTCGTAGCCGGTCAGCTCGGTGAAGGCGTGGTTGGCGTAGGCCACCCGGCGGGTGCGACCCCCGGCCCGGCGCCGGGTGATGACCACGGCGTCGGAGGCCTGGACCACAACCGCCTCGAAGAGGGCGAGCCGCTCGGGGTCGGTGAGAGCCGACACGGCCGGGACGAACGCCGGCGTCGGCTCGGTCGGTGGGTTGCCAAGGGTCGGTGGCTCGTCCGGGGTCGGTGGGTCGACCGGAGCCTCCGGGCCCGGCAGCGAGGTCGTCACTGCACCCAGTATCGTCACATCGCCCACAAAGCACCACCTGCCGTGCTGATGTGCCCACGAACGCGCGAGCGGGAGGAAGCGGCCCGTGGTCCCGAGAGGCGGTGGGCGGGTTGACAGTCGCCGGCCGCCCCGCCTAGGCCTGCCTCCGTGCCGACCGACCTCGACCCGACCGGCCTCGACCCGAGCGGCCTCGGCCCGACCGACGACGTGGTCGACCCTGACGCCACCGCCGAGTCCCACCCTGATGTGGCCTTCGCCCGCGTCCACGGCCACGAGGTGGCCTACCTGGCCGCCGGGCGAGGGCCGGTGGTGGTGCTCGTGCACGGCATCGCCGGCAGCTCCGGCACGTGGGCCAAGGTGCTCCCGGCGTTGGCCGAGCACCACACCGTGATCGCCCCCGACCTCCTGGGCCACGGCCAGTCGGCCAAGCCGCGGGGCGACTACAGCCTCGGCGCCTACGCCTCGGGGATCCGGGACCTGCTCACGCTGCTCGGCCACGAGCGGGCCACCTTCGTGGGCCACAGCCTGGGGGGAGGCATCGCCATGCAGCTCGCCTACCAGTTCCCCCAGATGTGCGAGCGCCTGGTGTTGGTGGCCAGCGGGGGGCTGGGCCGGGAGGTCAACCCGCTGCTCCGCCTGGTGAGCCTCCCCGGTGCCGAGCTGGTGCTGCCCCTCGTGCTCAGCGGCCGGATCCACCGAACCCTGGGAGCACTGACCCGCCGCCTGGCCGGTGTCGGCCTCGAGCCCGGCGTGCTCGGCGGGGAGATGTGGCGGAGCTACACCGCCCTCACCCAACCCCGCGACCAAGCGGCCTTCGTCCACACCGTCCGGTCGGTGATCGACCTCCGCGGCCAACGGGTGAGCGCCCGTGACCGCCTCTACCTGGCCTCCGACGTCCCCACGCTCATCGTCTGGGGCGACCGGGACCGGGTCATCCCCGTGGGCCACGCCCACGCCGCCCACGCCCTCATCCCCAACAGCCGCCTCGAGGTCGTGCGTGGGGCCGGGCACTTCCTCCCGCTCGAGCGGCCGGCCGCCTTCCTCGACGTGCTGGACGACTTCCTGGCGTCGACCACCCCTGCCACCTACTCCCCCGAGCGCTGGCAGGACCTGCTGGTCGACGGCGATGGGCGCGTGTGACCGATACCGTCGCAGGGGTGGACGAACGGACCTACGGCGTGGCCGAGCTGGCCGGGGTGCTGGGCCGGGTGGTGGCCCAGACCTTCCCGGGTGAGGTGTGGGTGCGGGGCCAGATCCGCAACCTGTCCCGCTCGGCCGCCGGCCACGTCTACTTCGACCTGGCCGAGCCCGGTCCGGCCGGCACCAACCCGACGGCGCTCGTACCGGTCGTGCTCTTCGCCGGTGACAAGCCAGCGGTCAACGAGGTGATGCGCGGGGCCGGTGCCGGGCGCATCACCGACGGCGTGGAGGTGCGGCTCCGGGGCCGCCTGGGGTGGTACGCCACCGGCGGTCGCCTGCAGCTGCGCATGAGCGCCGTCGACCCCACCTACACCCTCGGGCGCCTGCTCGAGGATCGTGACCGGCTGCTGGCCCGCCTTCGAGCCGACGGCCTGCTCGAGCGCAACGGGAGCCGCTCCTTCCCGCTCGTGCCCTTGCGGGTCGGCCTGGTGACGAGCGTCGGCAGCGCCGCCCACGCCGACTTCCTCCACGAGCTGGAGGCGAGCGGCTTCGGGTTCCGGGTGACGGTCGCCGACGCCCGCACGCAGGGCGTCGACGCCGGGCGCTCGGTCGCTGCCGCCGTCGCCCGCCTCGCTGCCACCGAGGTCGACGTGGTGGCCATCGTCCGGGGAGGTGGCTCACGCACCGACCTCGCCCCCTTCGACGGGGAGATGATCGCCCGCGGCGTCGCCGCCGCCGGCGTTCCCGTGCTGACCGGCATCGGCCATGAGGTCGATCGCAGCGTCGCCGACGAGGTCGCCCACACCGCCTGCAAGACGCCCACCGCCTGCGCCGCCGCCCTCGTCGAGCGGGTGGCGACGGCACTGGTCGGCTTCGACGGCGCCTGGGAGGCGATCCATCGCCGGGCGACGGCGCGCACCGTCGCCGTCGACGAACGCCTGCAGTCGGCCGCCACCCGGGTGGCCCGCGCCGGCCGAGCCCACCTGGCCCGCGGTGACCGTGGCCTCCACGACGCCGCCCGTCGCCTCCACCGCGAGGCCGGACGGGCGCTCACCGGCGCCGACCGAAGGCTCGACGCCACCGAGAGCAGGGCCAAGGGGCTCGACCCGGCGGTGGCGCTGGCTCGGGGGTGGTCGATCACCCGTGCCGGCGACGGGCGTGTCGTCCGGTCCGTGACGGCCGTGGCTGCCGGGGACGAGCTCGTGACCACACTGCACGACGGCACGGTGCGCAGCCGGGTGGAGGTGGCGGCCGGTGATGGCCGCTGACGCCGTCCCGGAGTCGGCTCCGACCGGTGACGGGGGCATGGGGTACGCCGCCGCCATGGCCGAGCTGGAAGCGATCCTGGCCGAGCTCGAGGGCGACGACCTCGACGTCGACGCGCTCGGGCGCAAGGTGGCGCGCGCCGCTGAGCTGATCGGCTGGGCCCGCACCCGCATCGTGGCGGCCCGGGCCGAGCTCGACGAGATCGTCGCCGACCTCGACCCGTCGCCCTAGACCCGTTCCCATGCCCTGCCCGTCCGCTCGCCGGATCGTGCCGGCCGTGGTGGTCGTCCTGGTCGCAGTCGGCGGGATGGCCGGTCCTCCGTCGGTCCCGTCGGCGGCCCAGCCGTCGCCGGGAGCGGGCCGGTTGGCCGCCACCGCCGGCTGGAACGGCCAGTTCCGTCCCGGCCGGCCGATGCCGGTGGCCGTCACCGTCCCGGCCGGTGGGGGAACGGTCTCCGCCACCGTCGAGGCCGGCGGCACGTCGACCACCACGTCGGCTCCCGTACCCGGGCGGGGCACCCGAACGGTCGTGGTGGACACCCCCTGGGACGTGTCGCGCCTCGAGGTCGACGTCGCCCTCCGCCGGGAGGGGCGCACCGTGGCCACCGGCCGGGCCGTGGCCCGGGCCACGGGAGAGGACGAGGTCGTCGGCGTGCTCGGGAGCCTGGCCGGCAGGAGGCCGAGGGGCGCCTTCCCCCTCGCCGTCGACGTCGGCACCGCCACCACCGTGGCGCTCACCGGCGCCGACCTCGGCCACCCCGGTGCGCTCGGCCCGCTGGGCACGGTGGCCGGCGGCGGCGACGACCTCGCCCGGCTCGACGGTTCCGCTCGCCGGGGCCTCCTGGCGTGGACGGCCGGCGGTGGCCACCTGCTGGTCGACGACGACGTCGCCCCCCAGTGGCTCCCGGCGGCGTGGCGACCCGACGGCGGCGGCCGGCGGGCGGCGGCGGGGATGGGCGAGGTGCGGTTGACGGGCCGGCGGTTGGCGGCCGGGGCGTGGGCCACGGTCGTCGAGCCGGCCCCGACGGTCATCCCCGGTGACCCGGCGGTTGTCGCTCCCGCCTTCGCCGCCGCCGGCCCCGTCGGGCCATCCCTCGCGTCGGCCACCGCCCTGCGCATCCCACCCCTCGGTCTGCTCCTCGTGTTCGTCATCGGCTGGGTGGCCCTTGCCGGCCCCGTCACCGTCGCCCTGCTGCGGCGCGGCGGGCAGATGCGCCTGGTCTGGTTGGCCGTGCCCGCCCTGGCCGTCGTGGTCACGGCCCTGGTCATCGCGGCCGGTACCCGCGTGCGCGACCCCGACCGGGCCGCCTTCGGGGCCTTCGTGCTGGCCACGCCGGGAGCCGACCTCGCCGGCACGACGGTGGGCGTCCTGTCCCGGGACGGCGGTGAGCGGGTGGTGGAGCTGCCGGCGGTGTGGACGGCGTCGGCGGTGACCGGGGAGCGCTTCGGCGAGGCCGGCGTGCCGGTGACGTCGTCGGTGCCGCTCGACGGGCCCCGCACCGCGGCCATCGAGCTGGTCGGCGGCCAGTTCGGGGTGCTCGAGAGCCACGGCTTCCTCGAGCCGAGCCGGCCGCTGACCGTAGAGGCCCGCGCCGGGGGCGACGCCGTCACCGGCACGGTGACCAACCGCAGCGGTGGATCGCTGTCCGAGGTGGTGGTCTTCGTCGGCGATCGGGCCGTGCCGGTCGGGCCGGTGGCCGCCGGTGACGCCGCCGAATGGAGGGTGGACGTCTCCACCGCCCGCCCCCCCGCCGACCAGTTCACCCCGGTGGAGTCCCAGGTGTGGCCCGAGGCCTTCGCCGCCTCCGCCGTCTCGACTGCTGGCTCGGGGGCCGACGGTGCCGCCGGGCCCGGGGGGGACGCAGCCGAGCCCGCCGGCGCCGTGAACCTGAGCGTGTGGACCGAGGTGCTCGACCGGTTCGGCCCCGACCTCCGTTCGCCCGGGGCCGCCGTGGCCGTCGGGTGGACGGCGGCCCTGCCCGCCCCCGTCGACGTCGGACCCCGCAGCAGCGGCCGCACCGCCGTCATGGCCCGGGGGCCGGTGCGAACCTCGGGAGCCCTCACCGGCTGGGACGTGCGGCGAGAGCTCGTGCGGGGCCCGGCGGCCACGACCGTCGACGGTCCCCGCGGGACGCCGGTGCAGGGCGCGGTGGTCCGCTTCGTCGTCCCCGCCGCCGACGGCACCGCCGGCACGCCGGCCGGCGCCGGCGGGCTGGAGCTCGTGGTGCCGGCGGCGGTGGCCACCGCCGAGGTGTGGCTCGGGGACCGTTGGTCGCCCCTCACCGCCAGGTCCTCCAGCCCGGATCTCGGTGCTCCAGCCACCGCCGTCGACCTCCCCGCGGGGGCCGTCGTCGATGGTGCCGTGCACGTCCGCGTCGGTGTCCGGACCGACGCTCCGCCCGCCGGGGCCGCCGAGCTCCTCGTCCGGTCGGCCCGATGAGCGTCGGCCCCTCGACCGCGCCCGCCGGCCGGCCGGTCGGCGCGCCGGCGGTCCGGGCGGTCGGGCTCACGTGCCGCTTCGGGGCCATCCGGGCCGTCGACAGCCTCGACCTCGAGGTGGCCACGGGCACGGTGTTCGGGTTGGTCGGCCGCAACGGCGCCGGCAAGACCACCACCCTGTCGGTGTTGGCCACCCTCCTGGCCCCCACCCGGGGACGGGTCGAGGTGCTCGGCCTCGACCCGGTCACCCAGGCCCACGAGCTGCGGGGCCGCATCGGCTACGTGCCCGCCGAGGGAGGCCACTACGACGGCGTGACCGTGGGCGAGTACCTCGGGTTCTACACCGGCGCCTACCACCTTCCCCGGTCCGCCCGGAGCCAGCGGGTCGACGAGCTCCTCGCCGTGGTGGGCCTCGACGACCGGCGAGACTCCCCGGTGGGCGCCCTCAGCCGAGGCATGCAGCAACGCCTCGATGTGGCCCGGGCGCTTGTGCACGACCCGGAGCTGCTCGTGCTCGACGAGCCCGCCAGCGGCCTCGACCCCCGCGGCCGGGTGCAGCTGCGCCGCCTGCTGGGCGCGCTCCGGGCTCAAGGGCGCACCATCGTGGTGAGCTCCCACGTCCTGTCCGACCTCGAGGCCATCTGCGACCACGTGGCCATCATCGACCGAGGCCGAGTGGTGGCCGCCGGCGACCCCCGCTCGCTGCACCGACGGGCCGACGGCACCCGCACCGTACGGGTCCGTCTCGCCGACGGCGCCGAGCGCACCGTGTCGGTGGAGGACCAGGCCGCTCAACGAGCCCTGCTGCGCTACCTGGTGGTCGAGCGGGAGCTCCCGGTGATCGAGTTCAGCCGCACCGTCGGTGGGCTGGAGGAGCTGTTCCTCCATCTCACCGAGGACGGCGATGCCGACGACGCCGCCCGCGCTGACGACACCCTTTCGTCGTTCCTGGCCAAGGCTCCCCGCCGTCGCTGGCCCTTGTGGCGGCGCCGGTGACGCCGGGACCGGGGGCGCCGGGGCGGGTGCTGACCGGGCGGGACAACCCGGTGCTCGAGCTGGAGCTCCGGCGGCGCACCCGCGGGCCCGCCGTGGCCGTCGCCGTGGCCGTCCACCTCGCCGTGCTCGGCGCCGTGGTCCTGCTCGTCTACCGCGGCCGGACCGGCGGGGTCGGGCTGTTCGCGACACCGACGGCCAGCGAGACGGCGTCGATCGGTCGCAGCCTGTTCCAGTGGACGGCGTTCGCGCTGTGCCTGGCGGTGATGGCCGTCGTCCCCGGCCTCACCGCTGGGGCCATCGCCGGCGAGCGCGAGCGCCGCACCATGACCGCCCTCCAGCTCACCCTCCTCCGGCCGTGGGAGATCCTCGCCGGCAAGCTGGGCGCCGCGGTCGCCTTCCTGGCCGTTCTTGTGGCGGTGGCCCTGCCCCTGCTGGCCGTGGGCCACGTGATCGGAGGCGTGACCGTGGCCCGGGTGGTGGCCACCGCTGCGGGGGTGCTGGCCACGGGCACCGCCCTGGCCGCCCTCACGCTGGCCTGCTCGGCGCTCACGGCCCGGGTCCAGGCGGCGACGGCGCTGGCCTACGGGGCGGTGGTCCTGCTCGTGCTGGGCACGTTCGCCATGGCCGGCGCCGCCGCCGTGCTCGACGGCGCCGTCGGCGACGACCCGGCCGACCCCCCCGCCGTCCTCCTCGCCCCCAACCCCCTCCTGGTGGTGAGCGACCTGGCCGCCGACCGGAGCGGCGGCCTGTCCGTCGACACCCCGCTCGACGGCCTCGTCGGCCTGACCCGGCCGGCCGACGGCGACGACCGGACGATCCCCGTGTGGTTCATCGGTCTCGGGCTCCAGGGCGCCGCCGCCACCGGCGCGCTCGCCCTGGCCGCCCGCCACCTCCGCCGCGGTTGAGCGGTTACGCCTCGTGGGCGCCCGGGGTGCCGGCGTCGACGACCCAGGTGCTGGCCGTGGTGATGTCGCCGCCGCGCTCCTTGACCGTGGACATGGACCGGAAGCGGGCGGTGAGCGCATCGGGGGTGACCTCACAGCTCACGTAGCCGCGGGAGGCGGCGGCGAAGTACTTGACGTGGTCCAGCCCGCCGATGAGATCCTCGGCCACCTCGATCAGCTCGGGCGTGAACTCGGAGCTGATGGAGGTGCCGACCAGCTCGGTCCCCACCGCGTCGGCACCCACCGCCGGCACGAGGTCGCCCACGCCGCTGGCGTGGATGTCGCCGGTGATGACGACGGGGTTGGCGAGCTCGGTGTCGACCATGGCAGCCAGCACCCGTTCACGGTCGCCGGGGTAGCCGTCCCACTGGTCCATGTTGAACAGCGGGCCGAGCGGGACCGGGCTCATGATCACCTGGTTGGCCAGCACGTTCCAGGTGGCCTCGGTGTCGCCGAACCGCTCCACCAGCCATGTCTCCTGCTCCTCACCCAGGATGGTGGCGGAGGGGGCCGTGCGCTCCGGGCAGTCGGCGGCCAGATCAGCGCCGCAGGGCTGGTCGGTGCGGTACTGGCGGGTGTCGAGGACGAAGAACCGCGCCAGCCGACCCCAGTCCAGGGTGCGATAGACGTCGGCCGATCCGCCGTCCTCGTGACCGGGAGGCTCGATGCGGGTCGGGGTGTGCTCGTACCAGGCCTGGTAGGCGTCGGCTCGGCGGGCCGCGAACCCAGCGGCGTCAGCGGCGTCCTGGGGAGTGGTGCCGGCGTAGTTGTTCTCCACCTCGTGGTCGTCCCAGGTGCACAGCCAGGGGGCGGCGGCGTGGGCCGCCTGCAGGTGGGCGTCGCCCTTGTAGAGCCCGTAGCGGTTCCGGTAGTCGGCGAGGGTGGTGACCTCGTCGGTCCCGTGCTGGCGCACGCCCCCGGGACTCGCCCCGCCCTCGTAGATGTAGTCGCCGAGGAACACCACGAGGTCGGGCTCCTCGGCGGCAGCGTGGCGCCACGCCGTCCAGTACCCGTCCCTCCAGTCCTGACAGGAGGCGAAGATGAAGTTCAGCCGCTCGGGCCGGGCGTCGGCGGCGGGGGCGGTGCGGGTACGGCCGACAGGGCTCGTCCACTGGGCGGTGGTGAACCGGTAGTGGTAGGTGGTGTCGGGGTCGAGCCCCTTGGCGTCGACGTGGAGGGCGTGGGCCGACGCCGGGCGAGCGGTGACCACGCCGGCGGCCACGATGTCGGTGAAGCGTTCGTCGTCGGCCACCTGCCAACGCACCGGCACGTCACCGTCGGGCATGCCCCCGCCCTTGGTGGGCGACGGAGCCAGCCGGGTCCACAGGATCACCGACGACGGTGTCGGGTCACCCGAGGCCACACCGAGGGTGAAGGGGTCGCCGGGCAGGTCCGGCACCGCCTCGGGGTTGGGAACGTCGATGGCGCGCTGCCCCGGGGAACCATCGTCGCCCCCGCTGCAGGCGGCGACGGCCACGCCGGCCAACAGCCCGCCGAGGAACCGGCGGCGGGTCAGCCCCCAACCCTCCTCGCTCGGCTGTGGCCCGCTCATCGTCGCCCGTCGATGGCGTCGTCGCCGTACAGCGCCCGGGCCCAGTGCTCCACCACGGGGCCACGGCGCAGGGTGTGGCCACCGTCCACCCCGAGGCACTGCCCCGTCACCCACGACGCCTGTGGTCCACACAGGTAGCGCACGGCGCCGGCCACGTCTTCGACCGTACCCGTTCGGGAGATGGGCATCTGGGCGAGGTAGTCGTCGAGCACGGCCGGGTCGTCGATGAGGTGGTCGCCGAGCTCGGTCTTCACCAGCCCGGGTCGCACGGAGTTGACCCGGATGCCGTGCCGTCCGAGCTCGTCGGCGGTCACCCGCACCAGCGTGTCCAGGCCAGCCTTGCTCACGCAGTAGGGCGCCATGAAGGGGTGGCTGAGGGGCGAGGCGATCGAGGAGATGGCGACCATGGACCCGCCGCCGCCGCCGGCCACCATGGCCGCGCCGGCGTGCTTGAAGGTGAGGAAGGCGCCGGTCAGGTTGGTGTCGATCACCCGGCGCCACTCCTCGAGGGGGAGGGCGACGACGGGGCCGACGGTGCCGATGCCGGCCGACGCCACCACCAGGTGGAGGCCGCCGGCGGGCTCGGCGGCGCGGGCCACGGCGGCGGCCACCGACGCCTCCTCGGCCACGTCGCAGCCCACCGCCGTCACCGTCGCCCCGGCCCGGACGTGAGGTTCGAGCTGGGCGGCGGCGCCGGCGAGGCGCTCCTGGCTGCGTCCAGCGATCGTCACCGACGCACCGTCGGCCAGTAGGGCCGCCGCGCAGGCGAGACCGATGCCGCTGCCCCCGCCGGTGACGAGGGCGCCGAGGCCGGCGAGCGGGAGGTCGGCCGGTGAGCCGCCGCCCTCGTCGTCGGCCTCCCGTTCTGGGGCAGATCCCGGTCCTCCTGTAGCCCGCGTTCGGCCCCAGAACGGGCTGTGGTTGGGCTCGGCCACGGTGTGCCTACTTGATGACGAGGGCGTTGGGCGGGGACGCCACGCCCCGGGGGATCCGGATGGGAGCCGACGTCAGCAGGAAGGTGGCTCGGCCGTCGACGGCGCAGTCGGCGGCCAGGGCGTCGAGGTCCCACAGCTCCCCGATGGGGAGGCCCAGTAGCGGCAGGAGCGACGTGTGCACGAAGACCTCGGGGGCGAGGGACCGGTCCGCCCGCACCTCGTCCCACAGCTCGGGCGTGGCGTGGGCGCCAGGCGGCCACACCTCGAGCGACGGGTTGTCGGCGGCTACGGCGGCCACGTGGTGATCCCACAGCCAGGCGGCGGTGGCCTCACCCGGGGGAAGGCCGGGGTTGGCGTGGCTGGCCACCATGTCTGCCTTCACGGCGGGATCGAGCCGCCGGTACCAGCCGAGCCACCCGGTGCGCACGAGCAGTACGTCGCCGACCTCGATGGTGACCCCGGCGGCGTCCAGGCAGGCGTCGACGTCAGCGGGGTCGATGGGGTCGGGTTCGTCCATCTGCAGGGGTCGCCCGTCGAGGTCGCGCCACCGGCCCACGTCGGCCAGCACGCCCCGACCGACGATGCCTCGGGCCGCCCAGTGGTCGATGCCGTGGTCGCGGTCGGCCAGCCCGGCGTACACGCCGTGGATGGGATGGGGGACGTGGCGGAAGCCGTCCCACTGGCTGGAGGCCTGGGTGTTCCAGCCGTCGAGCACGTCGTCGTGGCTGAGGGCCTCGGGGTCGTCCTCGCCGGTGACCGTGTGGGTGAGCGCCTGCCGGGCGAACAGCGGCGGGTCGACGACGTCGATCTCGGCGTTGAGGGCGAACACCGCTCCTCGCTCGACCAGCCGGACGGCGGCTGCCGCTCGCTCGGCGGTGAGCAGGTTCAGGCACCCGAAGCGGTCGTCGTCGCCCCACAGCCCCCACGACGATCCCGCCGGGGCCCCGGCCCGAACGGGCAGCTCGGCGTAGGACGGCAGCCGGTCGGCGTCGTTCATGGGCCGTGTTCCTACACCGTGGTCCGAGGCCGCGCTCGGCCGACGGTGCGAACGGCGAGACCGGGCTCACACCCGCCCGTACGCTCCGGCGATGGTCCCGCCGCTCCCTCGGCCCATGAAGGCCGTGAGCGGGGACCTGCCCGCCAACGACGACGGGTGGGCCTATGAGATCAAGTGGGACGGCATGCGTGTCGTGGCCGGTGTCGATGGCACGGGGACGGCGGCCGGCCTGCAGGCGGTCAGCGGCAACGGCCTCGACGTGGCCCCCCGCTTCCCCGAGCTCGACGGCCTGGGCGCCCACCTGGCCGGCCACACCGTGGTGGTCGACGGCGAGATCGTCGCCTTCGACGATGCCGGCCGCACCGACTTCGCCCGCCTCCAGCCCCGCATGCACGTGGCCGACCGGCGTGAGGCCGAACGCCGGGCCGCCGCCACCCCCGTGGCCTACGTGGTGTTCGACCTGCTCCACCTCGACGGCCACGACACCACGCCGCTGGCCTACCGCGACAGGCGCCACCTGCTCGCCGGCCTCGTCGAGCCCGGCCCGGCCTGGCAGGTGCCCGATCATCACGAGTCCGACGGTGCCGCCCTGCTGGCCGCCGTGTCCGATCGCGGCCTCGAGGGCATCGTGGCCAAGCGGCTCGACAGCCGCTACGAACCGGGCCGACGGTCCCCGGCGTGGCGCAAGGTCAAGGTGCGCCGCCGCCAGGAGGTGGTGGTGGGTGGCTGGACCCGCGGTGAAGGAGGTCGGGCCGGGCGGCTGGGGGCCTTGCTGGTGGGCTACCACGACCCCGCCGTCCCCGGCGCTGGCGAGCCCGACCGGCTCGTGTTCGCCGGGGCCGTGGGCACCGGGTTCACCGGCGCCGAGCTCGACCGGCTGCACGCCCGCATGGCCCCGGCGGCGACCGAGCGGTGCCCGTTCGTCACCCCCGTGCCCGCTCCGGTGGCCCGACTGGCCCAGTGGTTGACCCCGACGATCGTGGTCGAGACGGCGTTCGCCGAGTGGACGCCCGACGGCCGGTTGCGCCACCCCTCCTACCTCGGCGAGCGGATCGACCGTGATCCGGCCACCGTCGTGCGCGAGCCCACCTGACCGACCGGCCGTTTGTGCAGCGGCAGGAGCGGGTACTCCGGCACGGACTGGAGGCGCTGAGGGGCGGCTCAGGAGGGCTTGTGGACATGGTGACGGCCGCGTTCGCACCGCGCGCCGAGACCCCGAGCGAGGCGCGGCGGTTCGTCGAGCGCACCTTGCGGCGCTGGCAGCGAAGCGACATCGCCGAGGTGGCGTGCCTCCTGACGAGCGAGCTCGTGACCAACGCCGTGCTCCACGCCCGCAGCCCGGTCGAGCTCGTGGTGGCCCTCACCGATGGAGAGCTCCGGGTCGAGGTCCACGACTCGAGTCCCCGCCCGGCCACCCACTCCCCGGTGGCGGTGACCGAGACCCGGGGCCGGGGTTTGGGCCTCGTCGAGCGTCTGAGCGACGACTGGGGCGTCGACCCGCTCGAACCCGGCAAGTCGGTCTGGTTCGCCCTCAGCCATTGAACCGTGCCATTGAGCTCAGCCGTCGAATCGAGCCATCGACCGAGCGATCGAACCGAGCCATCGAGGGGGTGAGAACCGCTCACACCGGGAACCGGCGGGTGCGAGAATGCGGCGCGCTTCCCCACGCCGAGGTGCCGCCCTTCCGTGATCGACGACGAAATCCGCCTGGCCCTCCCCGCCGCCCCCGACTTCGCCCGGCTCGCTCGTCTGACCGCGGCCGGCCTGGCCAACCGGGTGGACTTCACCTACGACGAGGTGGAGGACCTGCGCATCGCCGTCGGCGAGGCCTGCCTGGTGCTCATCGGGCCGGAAGGCCGAAGCGGCACCATCGACCTCGTCTTCCGGATCACCACCGACGGGCTCGAGGTGGAGGCCACCGGGCGGTTCGAAGCCGACGGATCGGTCGACCACCCCTCGGACCTCTCGGTCCACATCCTGGACGCCGTGGTCGACGAACACGAGGTGCTGGCCTCGGGCAGGACCGTCCGGCTGCGCAAGCGTCGGGCCCGACGCTGAGATGGGCCTCGACGACACCGAGCGGGAACGGCTTCGCGAGCGGTTCAAGGAGTACGGCCGCACCGGTGACCGGGCCATCCGAGACCAGCTCATCGAGGCCCACCTCCGCCTCGCCGAGCACCTCGCCCGCCGGTTCTCCAACCGGGGTGTCGCCCTGGACGACCTGATCCAGGTGGCAGCCCTGGGCCTGGTCAAGGCGGTCGAGCGCTTCGACCCCGAACGGGGCCTCGAGTTCTCGACCTTCGCCACCCCCACGATCGTCGGTGAGCTGAAGCGCCACTTCCGAGACAAGGGCTGGGCCGTGCGGGTGCCCCGGCGGGTCCAAGAGCTCCACGTGGAGATCAACACCCTCGTCGGCGAGCTCACCCAGCGCCTCGGCCGGTCGCCCACCATCGCCGAGCTGGCCCGACTGGCCGGCACCTCCGAGGAGGACGTGCTCGAGGCCATGGAGGCAGCCCAGGCGTACCGCTCCGCGTCGATCGATGCGCCCACCGGCACCGGCGACGAGGACTCCCGCGGCCTCGCCGCCCAGCTCGGCGACGAGGACGTCAACCTGTTCGACGCCGAGAACCGCATGCTCATCGCCGACCTGCTCACCGCACTGCCCAAGCGGGAGCAGCTCATGTTGCGCCTGCGGTTCTACGACGGCATGACCCAGAGCCAGATCGCTGACCGGCTGGGCATCAGCCAGATGCACGTCTCACGGCTGCTGGCCAAGAGCCTGGCCATGCTCCGTGAACGGGTCGAGGCCACCGAGCGCTGACCGCACGGGCGACCACACGCACCGGCGGCGTGAGGTCAATGGGTCGACGTCGCCGAGGCTCCCGCCGCTGAGCCCAGGGCTCGGTGGATGTCGTCGACGACGTCGGGCACCACCCGCCACCACACCCACCGGCCCCGCTTCTCCCCGACGATCAGCCCGGCCTCGGCGAGCACCTTGGTGTGGTGGCTCACGGTCGGCTGGGCCTTGTCGAGGGGCTCGACGAGGTCGCACGAGCAGACCTCGCCGGCGGCGGCCACGAGGCTGAGCAGGCGCAGGCGCACGGGGTCGGCGAGGGCGGCGAAGGCGTGGGCCAACCGCTCGGCGTCGGCCGGCGCGAGGGGAGCATCGACGAGGGGAGGGCAGCAGTCACGAACACGCATTGACAACCATCGATTCGTCTGTACAGTGGGGACCTATCGACATCGGCCAATGTATCGGAGCAGGAGATGAGCAGGGTCCAGCTGGCGCTCAATGTGAAGGACCTCGACGAGGCGGTCGCCTTCTACTCGAAGCTCTTCGCCACCGAACCGGCCAAGGTCCGGCCCGGCTATGCCAACTTCGCCATCGCCGAGCCGCCGCTCAAGCTGGTGCTCGTCGAGGGCCAGGGCGAGCCGGGCAGCCTCAACCACCTCGGGGTGGAGGTGGGCTCCACCGACGAGGTCGCCGCCACCACCGCCAGGCTGGCCGGCCAGGGCCTGGAGACCACTACCGAGGACCAGGTGGCCTGTTGCTACGCCGTCCAGGACAAGGTGTGGGTCGACGGTCCTGGCGGCGAGCCGTGGGAGGTCTACACGGTGCTGGCCGATGCCGAGCACCCCGACGGTGACTTCTGCCCCGACGACCCTGGGGCCGCGACCGACGCCTGCTGCGCCACGGCGGGGTGAGCCCGACGCTGGCCCGCCGCGCCGCCGCCGAGGGCCTCGGGTCGGGTCTGCTCGTGGCCATCGTGGTCGGGTCCGGCATCTTCGCCGAGCGGCTGTCGCCCGACGACGTCGGCCTCCAACTCCTCGAGAGCTCCACCGCCACCGGCGCCGGCCTGGTCGCCCTCATCCTCTCCCTGGGACCGGTGTCGGGCGCTCACTTCAACCCCGTGGTGTCCCTCGCCGAGCGCATGCTGGGCGGCCTCTCCACCCACGAGGCCCTCGCCTACGTTGCCGCCCAGGTCGCCGGGGGCTGCACGGGAGCAGTGATCGCCAACCTCATGTTCGAGCTGCCGGTGGCCACGTTGTCCACCCACGACCGCTCCTCGGCGGGTCTGTGGTTGGGCGAGCTCGTCGCCACCTTCGGGCTCCTGACCGTGATCCTCGGCGTCGTGCGGTCGGGCCGATCGGCCGCCGCCCCCTTCGCCGTCGGCGGCTACATCGCCGCCGCCTACTGGTTCACGTCCTCCACCAGCTTCGCCAACCCGGCCGTGACCGTCGCCCGCACCCTCACCGACACCTTTGCCGGCATTCGTCCGTCGTCGGCCCCTGCCTTCATCGTCGCCCAGGTCCTCGGTGGCATCACCGCCGTCGCCCTGAGCCGGTTCCTCCACCCCTCCCGTCCCCCCGTCGACCTCGTGGTGCCCCACGAGCAACCCGACCCGCTTGACAGTGACCGCCGAAGGCGGTCGCAGCCAGGGCGGCGGGTGGGGTCGGCGGACGTCTGACGAAAAGGACCTCACCATGGCCGATCGCGACTCGCTGACCATCGACCAACGCCTCGCCCTGAAGACGGCCGCTCGTCGCCTCGCCGCCGAGTTCGACGGCATCTTCGGGGCCGAGACGATCGAGTCGTTCCTCACCTCCAGCTACGACCAGTTCGCCGGGCGGGCCACCGTCGCCAACTTCCTCCCACTGTTGGCCGAGCGCTTCGCCCGCCAACGCCTCCAGGCCCTGGCGAAGGTGGAGGGCAAGGCCCACGACGGGGTGCCGGTCGTGCTGTTCCTGTGCGTCCACAACGCCGGCCGGTCCCAGATGGCGATGGGCTGGTTCGACCACCTCGCCGGCGGACGGGCAACGGCATGGTCCGGCGGGTCCGAGCCCGGCTCCGAGGTGAACCCGGCGGCGGTGGCGGCCATGGCCGAGGTCGGCATCGACATCACCGAGGAGTACCCGAAGCCGTGGACCGACGAGATCGTCCGGGCGGCCGACGTCGTCGTCACGATGGGGTGTGGTGACGCCTGCCCCATCTTTCCCGGGAAGCGCTACGAGGACTGGACACTCGAGGACCCCGATGGTCTCGGCGTCGACGCCGTCCGTCCCATCCGCGACGAGATCGGCGCCCGCGTCCGAAGGCTGCTCGAGAGCATCGACGTGCCGGTGGCGGCGGGCGGGCGGGGCCACTGACCTCACCGGCCGGCCGCCCGGGGCCGTCGAGTTCCGTCACCGTCTCGTCATGTCGTGTTACCGTCCGCCTCGCAGCCTCGTCCGCCGGCAAGAAGCGACTCGTGCGACGACCAATCGTCCTCACCGTTTGCCTGATGATGTTCGCGGTCCCGTTCAGCGGGGCTCCGACGGCGCAAGCGGCACCCCGTGACGCCGAGGAGACCCGCGAGCAGATCCGGGCCGAGCAGGCCGAGGTGGCCGCACAGCTCGACGTCCTGAACGCCGACCAGGCCGACGTGGAGCAGGCCATGGACGTGCTCGACGGGAACGTGGCGGCCCAACAGGTGGCCGTCGAAGAGGCACAACGAGCGGTCGTGGCCGCTGACGCGCAGACCGCTACCGCCGATGCCGCCGTGGCCCGGAGCGCTGACGTCCTGGCCGTGCTGCGGGTGGACATGGCCGACCGTGCCGTCGGCGCCTACATGTCGACCGACGACGAGCTGTCCCACCTCCTCGACTCCCGCAACGCCTCCCAGGCCGTGATCAGACAGGGGCTCATCAACAGCCGGTCGGGTTCGGACGCCGATGCCGTTGCCGCCCTGCGGGCGGCGGAAGCCGAGCTCACCGCCGGCCGAACGGCCGCCAGCCAGGCCCGGGAGCGAGCGGCCACCAGCCGAGCCGAGGCCGAGGATCGGTTGGCCGAGCTGCAGGCCGCTCGGGACCAGCAGGAACGCCTCGCCGAAGACGTCCGCACCCGGATCGACGCCTCGCTGGCCCGGTCCATCGAGCTGGCCACCGAGGACCAGGAGTTGTCGATCGAGATCGCCATGGAGCAGGCGACCTTGGCGGCCCGGCTGCGGGAGAGCGAGCTCAACGAGGCTCGGGCGGAGGCCGTGGCGGCCGCTGCCGCCTCCGGAGCGGGTGGTACTGACCTCGCCCCTTCCGGTGCCGAGCTGGGACCACTGCCGCCGACCACCACGCCGCCGAGCACGCCGCCGACCTCCTCCCCGACCGCCCCCACGCCCACGACGCCCGCCACGGTGCCGCCGACCACCACACCGCCGAGCTCTGGGCCCTCGTCCACGGTCCCACCCACCACGGTCCCACCCACCACGGCCCCGCCCACCACGGCCCCGCCCACCACGGCCCCGCCCACCACGGCCCCACCCACCACGGCCCCACCCACCACGGCCCCACCCACCACGGCCCCGTCGACCACCCAGCCGCAGACGACGGCACCCCCGACCACCCCGCCACCGACCACGAGCCCGACGACGACGGCTCCACCGCCACCGCCGACCACGAGCCCGCCGCCACCGCCACCACCACCACCACCGCCACCACGATCGGAGCCCCGACCGGTGGGGACCAGTGGTGGCATCGACCTGTGCACCGTGCAGGGCATCACGGTCAACTGCCAGATCGCCGACTCCCTCGACGCCCTGCTCGACGCCGCGCAGGCCGACGGGCTCTACCTCACCGGCGGCGGGTACCGCGACCCGGCCCAGCAGATCGCCCTCCGCCGCCAGCACTGCGGCACCAGCTCGTATGCCATCTACGAGATGTCACCCTCGTCGTGCAGCCCACCGACGGCCCGGCCCGGCCAGTCGATGCACGAGGTCGGGTTGGCCGTCGACTTCGCCAACTGTTCGAGCCGGAGCAGCGCCTGCTTCCGTTGGCTGGCCGGAAACGCCGGCCGGTTCGGGTTCCGCAACCTGCCGAGCGAGCCCTGGCACTGGTCGATCAACGGCCAGTAGGTCCGGCGCAGGGGTTCCCGTCACTCTTCTGGGCGGAGCTCGACCCGCCGCAGGAGCTGGGCGTTCAGGGCGACCACGATGGTGGAGAGGCTCATCAGGATGGCGCCCACCGCGGGCGAGAGGGTGAGGCCGGCCCAGGCGAGGACCCCTGCGGCCAGGGGGATGGCGAACAGGTTGTAGCCAGCTCCCCAGGCCAGGTTCTGGATCATCTTCCGGTAGCTGGCTCGCGACAGGCGGATGACCCCGATGACGCTGCGGGGGTCGGAGGAGGCGAGGACGACGCCCGCCGACTCCATGGCGACATCGGTCCCGGCGCCGATGGCCAGACCGACGTCGGCCCGAGCGAGGGCAGGAGCGTCGTTGACGCCGTCGCCGACCATGGCCACCTTGAGGCCTCTCGCCTGCAGGTCCGAGACGGCCTTGTCCTTGTCTTCGGGCAGGACCTCCGCGAAGACCTCGTCGACGGCCAGCTCCGCACCGACGGCGTCGGCCACCGGCCTGGCGTCGCCGGTGATCATGACGGCACGCACACCGAGGCGGTGCAGCTCGTCGATGGCCTGGTGGGACTCCGGCCGGATCTCGTCCTCGAGCCCGAGCGCACCGATGATCCGGCCCTCCTCGATGAGATAGAGCACGGCGGCCCCGCGTGCGCTCCACCGGGCCACGGGTTCGGTCAGCGGGGGCGGCACCTCCTGATCCAACTCGCGTAGCAGCGCCGGACCACCAACGTGGTAGGAGTGACCGGCGATCTCGGCGGAGACACCGCGACCGGTGCTCGAGCGGAAGTTCTCCGCCGTCGGGAGGTCGCCTCGGTCTCGTGCCGCCGTGACGATGGCTCGGGCCAGCGGGTGCTCCGAGTCGGCCTCGACGGCACCGGCCAGGCGCAGGACGTCGGCCTCTGACCGCTCCACCCCGGCGACGCCGCTCACCACGTGTTCGCCCTTGGTGAGGGTGCCGGTCTTGTCGAACAGCACCGCATCGATGGAACGCATCCGCTCCAGGGCCAGGCGGTCCTTGACGAGGATGCCAGCGCGGGCCGAGACGGAGGTGGAGAGGGAGATCACCAGCGGGATGGCCAGCCCGAGGGCATGGGGGCAGGCGATCACCAGCACGGTGACGGTGCGGACGAAGGCCTGGTCGGTGTCTCCGAGGAGGTTCCAGACCACCAGCGTGACGACGCCGGCAACGGCGGCGACGTAGAACAGCAGCGCCGCGAAGCGGTCAGCGAGGGCCTGGGCCCGGGAACGGGACTCCTGCGCCTCGGCCACCAGGCGCTGGATGCCGGCCAGGGCGGTGTTCTCGCCGACGGCGGTCACCCGCACCCGGATGGAGGAATCGGTGGCGACGGTCCCGGCCACCACCCGGTCACCGTGGGTCTTGGCCACCGGACGGGACTCACCGGTCACCATCGACTCGTCCAGCTCGGCCGAACCCTCGACGATCTCGCCGTCGGCCGGGACCCGCCCACCGGATCGCACCAGCACGACGTCGCCCGACGCCAGATCGCCGATGCGGACCGTCTCGACGCCGTCATCGATGACGCGCTCGGCCTCGTCGGGGAGCAGCTCAGCGAGCGCGGCGAGCGCTCCTTGGGCTTGGCCGATGGCCTTCATCTCCTGCCAGTGGCCCAGCAGCATGATCGTGACCAGGGTGGCGAGCTCGAACCAGAGGTCGACGTCGAGCCAGCCCAGCTCGGTGGCCACCGACGCTCCGAAGGCGACGAGCAGGCCCATCGAGATGAGCAGCATCATCCCCGGCTGGCGGGTTCGCAGCTCTGACCAGCCCCCCTTCAGGAAGACCGGTCCGCCGTAGAGGAACACAGCGGTGCCGAAGAGGGGGGCGACCCACTCGTGGCCCGGGATCATCGGGGCCGTGTAGCCGACCAGCTCCTGCAGCATGTGGCTGTAGACCACGGCGGGGACCGTCAGGACCAGGCTGACCCAGAACTTCCGGCGGAACATGGCGGCGTGGTCGTGGTGCCCGCCGTGATCAGCGCGGCCCCCGTGGTCCATGCCGGCCTGTTCGGCCTGGGCCTGGTCCTCGCGCAGGGCCTGGTCGTGCTCGTGATGTCGGGTGTTGGTGGTCATCGCTCGTCCTCGATTCTCTGAGCGGCTTCGGAGAGCTCGATCAGCTGGCGGAGGCAGTGCTCCAAGAGGGGCTCGGGGAAGTTGTCGGCGAGTCGGTAGAAGATCACCCGCCCGTCCCGGCGGTTCTGGACCAAACCGGCGGTCCGGAGGATCCGCAGCGCATAGGTGACGGCGTCCTCGCTCACCTCGAGCGCCAGCGCCAGATCACCGACGCACAGCTCCTCGACCAGGTCCAGGGCATACAGGATGCGGGAGCGGACCGGGTCGGCCAGCAGGCTGAGGAGGCTGGCCAGCCGGGAGGCGTCGTCGGCCGAGACCAATCGCTCACGGGCCTGGACAACTCGGCCGGGATCCACCGGGTGGTCGTGTTCGAGGCTGGTGCTGCGGGGTGCCATGGATCCGCTCCTCCGTCTGCCGTATATCCGTGCGGCTGTACGGCTATGAGTATACGCATGGCCGCCGAGATGGCAACCCCGTGGCGTTCTTGCGCCCGACCTCTTGGGCTTCGGCCGTCCGCCGGCACCGCCCGACGCCGCCTACGACGTCGATTGTCACGTTCGGCACCTGTTGTCGCTGGTCGACGAACCGGTGGTGATCGTCGGCCATTCGACCGGTGGGGTCATCGCTGCCGCCCTGGCCACCCGTCTCCCGGAGCTCGTCCGGCACCTCGTGCTCGTCGGGTTGCCCGCCTTCCCCGACGAGGTCACGGCCCGGGAGGAGATCGGGCGGCTCGGCCTCCTCGCCCGGCTGACCGCCGAAGGGCGAGGCTCGGCCAGATGGCTTTGCCAGGCCATGTGCAGGCTGAAGCCGCTGGCCGTTGCCCTGGCGCCCATGGTCATCCGGGACCTGCCTCCCTCGGTCGCCAGCGACGCAGCTCGCCACACCTGGCTCTCCTACCGCCGGACCCTCGAGCGCCTCGTTCTCGAGCACCGCTGTCGGCCCGATGTGCTGGCCGGCCGGAGCCCCGTGAGCCTCGTCCACGGCGATCGGGACCGGACTGCACCACCTGCCCACGTCCTCGACTTGCACGGCGCCCTGATGAGCGCCGACCGACAGACGACGCTGTCGGTCATCGCCGGTGGCGATCACCACGTCGCCGTCCGGCGGCCCCGAGCCGTTGGCCCGGTGGTGATGGCAGCCGTCCAACGGCCACCGCTGTGACCGGCGGTCTACCACCCGGCGCCGGCTCCCGAGCTGCTGCCTTGCGCGAGCAGACGGTGGCCGGAGCGAGCCGGAGAGGTGGTGGCTCTACGTCATCGCGGCGAGGAGCTCCCGGCAGGCCTGTTCGCAGCGCCGACAGCTCTCGGCGCAGGCTCGGCAGTGCTCCATGTGCTCAGCGTGACCGTTGCACTCGTCGCCGCAGCTCTTGCAAGCTCCGGCACACGCCTCCAGCTGCCCGCGGCTCAGGTTGGCGTCGTACTCCGTCTGGCGGGAGACCACTCGGCTGGTGGCCGTGCAGACGTCGGCACAGTCGAGGTTGAGTCGGATGCACTTCGCGAGCTCGGGTGACAGACCTTGCTCCGAGAGGCAGGCATCGGCGCATTGCGTGCAGGTGCTGGCGCACTCGACGAGCGCGTCGATCGTCCTGGCGAGCAGGTCGGCGTCTACGTTGAACGAACGCGGATAGGTGTCCAGCATCTCCTTGGCCCTGGCCATTCGACTGCCTCCTCGGGTGTGTGGTCGTCGGCGGTGGTGCCAACCCCCTCGGTTTATCCGCTGGGCCGTACGGATAAACGGTCGATGTGACCGACCACGGCCATCCCGTCGACCCGGATCGTGTCACCGCCGTTCAGCACGAGGCGCTGTCGGCCAGCGAAGCCGAGGCGATGGGCGGGCTCTTGACCGTGCTCGCCGATCCGCTGCGGGCCCGCATCCTGTCGGCCCTCCTCGCCACGCAGGAGATGTGCGTCGGCGACCTCGCGCTGGCCCTTGGAGCCAGTGAAGACGCCGTCAGCTACGGGCTCCGGCTGCTGCGAACCGCCGGCCTCGTGCGCCGACGTCGGGAAGGCCGCATGGGCTACTACCGCCTGCGCGACGGTGCGGCCCGCGAAGCGCTCGAAGCCTCCCTGTCCCGCTTGCGTCACCTGACGGCGCTGCACCCTGAAGCGGGGGCCGACGAAGCCGACGAGGAGTAGACGCCTGAGCTAGGGAGTCGTCACGTGGCGAGCGGTGGCAGCGAGATCATGGAGGCCGGAGGCACGGCGGAGTCCATGGGTGCCGGTGACGGTGAAGACCAGCGCGAACAGGGTGGCACCGACCAGCACGATGGTCGGGCCTGACTGGACGTCGAGGTGATAGCTGAGGTTCATGCCGACGAACCCCGTGACCGCTCCGATGCCCGTGGCCAGGAGGAGCATGCGGCTGAAGGAGCTCGTGAGCATCCGGGCGATGGTGGCCGGGATGACGAGGGTGGCGGCGATCAGGGTGACGCCGAGCACCTGCATGGTGGCGAGGATGGAGACGGCGAGCAGGAGCATCAACACGGCGTCGACGCGGGCGGTGCGCACGCCGGAGGCTTCGGCGACCTCTGGGTCGAACGTCGTGAACAGGAGTTGGCGGTACCCGAAGAAGACGACGAGTGCCACGAGTGCGGTGACGGCGACGATGGCCACGACATCTTCGGTGCCGACGCCGAGGATGCTGCCGAAGAGGGCGGCGTCGAAGCTTTGACCTCGGCGACCGAACAGGGCGAACAGGGCGAGGCCGAGGGCGAAGGAGGCGGTGGTGATGACGCCGATGGCAGCGTCGGCGCCGATGAGACGGCGGCGGGTGACGCCGTTGATCATCAGTGCGGAGGCGAGGCCCCAGGCGCCGGCGCCGAGCACGAAGTTGACGCCGAGCAGGGCGCTGGCCGCGAACCCGCCGAATATGGCGTGGGAGAGCCCGTGGCCGATGTAGCTCATGCCCTTGAGGACGACGTAGACGCCGACGAGCCCGCAGAGGGCACCGGCGAAGGTGGCGACGATCAGGCCGTCGCGGAAGAACTCGAACTCGAAGGGGCGCAGCAGCTCGCCCATCAGGCTCCCGCCTTCCGGATCCTGGCGATGTTGCCGTCGGTCGGCACGTAGTCGTCGAGGACGATCGGCATGCCGGCGTGCTCGAGGATCTCCAACTTCGCTCCGTAGGTGCGTTCCAGCACGTCGGCGACGAGCACGTCACGGGGGGCGCCCTGGCCGAGAACCTCGGTGTTGAGGCACACGAGGTGCGGGAGGTGGGCGGCCATGCCGTTGAGGTCGTGGGTGGTGAGGACGATGGCCAGACCGTCGCGATGGAGGTCGTCGAGGAGGTGGAGCACCTGGTGGCGGGTGCGCACGTCGACGCCCGAGGTCGGTTCGTCGAAGAGGAGGAGCTCGGGCTGGCCGAGCAGGGCGCGGGCGATGAAGACACGCTGCTGCTGCCCGCCGGACAGGTCGCGGATGTGGCGGCCGGCCAGGTGCTCGATGCCGAGCCGACCCAGGACGGCGCCGACCTCGGCGCGTTCGGCCTTGCTGCGCCACGGCAGGATCCGGCCGGAGGTCCGAGCCATGAGGACGCACTCGGACACCGTGACCGGGAAGCTCCAGTTGATCGATTCGACCTGGGGGACGTAGCCGACCCGAAGACCCTGGCGGCGGTTGACCGACCCGGCCAGCGGCTCCATGGTGCCGAGCAGGACCCGCAGCAAGGTGGACTTCCCCGATCCGGAGGGACCGACGATGCCGCTGAACTGCCGGGGCGTGATGGTCAGGTCGATGTTGACCAGGACCGGGACCCTGCCGTAGGCGCAGGTGACCCGCTCGAGGCGCACCAGGTCGTTCACTGGGGGTACTCGGCGGTGTCTGGTGCCACGTTGCGCAGCTCGACCCCCTCGAGGGCGGAGGCATCGCCGCCGAGGGCCTCGGTCATCGTGATGTAGTTGACGCGCATCAGGCCGAGCCAGGAGTGCTCCGGTGAGCCCGGCTCACCGGGGAGGTCGTCGTCGCGCAGCTCGTCGACGTACTCGACCCCGGCTTCCTCGCCGATCTGCTCGAGCACCGGGCTCGGGAACACCTCGGAGCCGAAGATGGCCCGGACCTCCTCCTCCTCGACCTGGTCGATCAGGCCGGCCACCTCCCCCGGTGTCGGGTCCTCGAAGTCCGAGACCTGGATGGCGCCGATCACGTCCCAGTCATAGGTCTCGGCGAAGTACGCGTAGGCGTCGTGGTAGGTGAGCAGCTTCCGTTGGGGGACCGTGGCGAACGCCTCGCGCATGGCGGCGTCGAGCTCGTCGATCAGGTCGGCGAACTGCTCGTAGTTGGCGGCGTAGAAGTCTGCGTTGTCGGGGTCCCGATCGGACATGTCGTCCTTGACGATCTCGGCGTACTCGCGGGCCAGGGTGGGATCGGTCCAGAGGTGGGGGTTGGGCTTGCCTTCCTCCTCGGGAAAGGAGAAGTCGTAGATGTACTCGTGTTCCGGGATGGCCTTGGTGCCCAGCTCGACCACCTCGGCGCCGTCCTCGAGGTTCTGCTCGGCCAGCTCCTTGGTCGGCTCCTCCAGCTCCAGGCCGTTCATGTAGACGACATCGGCCTCGGACAGCAGCTCGGCCACGCTCGGTCTCGGCTCGAAGGTGTGGGAGTTCGTGCCCTCCGGGACGATGCCCTCGACGTCGGCCCGGTCCCCCACGATGTTGGACACGATGCTCGTGATGGGTGCCACCGTGGTCGCCACCTTCAGGCGGCCCCCGTCGGGGGCGGAGCTGGCGCCTTCACTCCTGCAGGCTGCTCCCGCCACCACGAGGGCCAGCGTGACGCCGACCGCCACCAGGGGCTCGCGCATCGACGCACCGTACCGCAACTCCCACCCAGATGCGAAAAGGTTGCAGGAGGCGTCCCGCTCTGGGAGCTACTCGCGCACGTAGTCGCGGTCCGAGCCGGCCAGCTCGGTGCCGATGGCGTCCTTGGCCGTGGCCGGGGAGAGCACCGCGAAGGTGGCGGTCGTGGTGGCGCACACCGCACCACCGGCGCCGTCCCCGTGGGCCTCGCACACCTCGGCGGCGGTGCGGATGAGGCGGCTGGTCTGCTCGGTGATGCGGGCCTCCACCCGGTAGGGCCGACCCACCCGCACCGGCCCCACGAAGCGGGTGGTGGTCTCGGCGGTGACGGCGAACTTCCCGCCCACGGCGATGGTGGCCCACGCCTGGGCCTCGTCGAGGATGGCGAGGATGACCCCGCCGTGGACGTAGCTGGGCGCCCCCGAGAAGTCCTCGGGGAGCGTGAAGTCGGCCACCACGGTGGCGGCGTCGTCGTCGTGGTCGAACGGGATGCGCAGGCCAGCGGCGTTCTTGGGCTCGCACACGAAGCAGTTCGAGTCGAAGCCCCAGGTCTCGTTGTGGAGGCGGTGGCGGGTCACCGCGGCGGATGTTACCGACGGCCCCCGGCGAGGGTTCAGCGCCCGGAGTGCCCGAAGCCGCCGCGGTCGCGCTCCGAGGGGGGCAGGGACTCGGCGGGGGTGAAGGCGACGGTGGCCACCGCCTGGACGACCAGTTGGGCGATCCTGTCTCCCCGCCGCACCTCGTAGGGCTCGGTGGGATCGGTGTTGACGAGCAGGACCCGCAGCTCGTCGCGGTACCCGGCGTCGATCAGGCCCGGCGCGTTGAGGCAGGTGACGCCGTGGCGCAGGGCCAGGCCGCTGCGGGGCTGCACGAAACCGGCCCAACCCTCGGGGAGAGCGAGCGCCACGCCGGTGGGCACGAGCGCCCTCCCGCCGCCAGGGGCGAGCAGGGCGGCCGCCCGGGCCACGAGGTCGGCGCCGGCGTCGCCGGGCCTGGCGTAGGCGGGGAGGGGAAGGTCGGGGTCGAGCCGGAGGACCGGCACCTCGATCACAGCGGGATCGTAGAGTCCCGCCCGTGCTCGTCTGGATGGACCTGGAGATGACCGGTCTGGATCCGGCCCGGGACGTCATCGTCGAGATCGCCACCCTCGTCACGGACGACGACCTCGAGGTGGTGGCCGAGGGCCCGGACCTCGTGGTCCACCAGCCGCCCGAGGCGCTCGCGGGCATGCAGGAGGTGGTGCGGGAGATGCACACCCGCAGCGGCCTGCTCCCGGCCATCGCGGCGTCGACCACCACGCTGGCCGATGCCGGTGAACGCACCCTGGCCTTTATCCGCGAGCACGTTCCCGACCCTCGCACCGTGCCCCTCTGCGGCAACTCGATCGGCACCGACCGCCGCTTCCTGGCCGCGTACCTGCCCGCGGTGGAGGACCACCTGCACTACCGGTCGGTCGACGTCTCGACCGTCAAGGAGCTGGCCCGCCGGTGGTACCCGGAGGTCCTGGCCGAGGCGCCGCAGAAGGCCACGGCCCACCGGGCCCTCGACGACATACGCGAGAGCGTGGCCGAGCTGCGCTTCTACCGGGAGCGTCTGTTCAGGGCCCCGGCCGAGACTGCGCCGAGCGAGGGCCGGAGGGCACCCGACGCCCCTTCCAGCGCACCGGGCGGCGGGTGACCGACAGCGCGAGCGAGACCAGGAACGTCGCCCCGAAGACCACCAGCGGGACGGGGAAGGCGAGGGCGGTGACAAATCCGAAGCTGCCCACCCGGCGCAGCATCCACCAGAGCTGGACCACCACGACGCCGTAGAGGCCGGCGGCGGCCGCCACCCCCCCGGCCCGGCCGCCGTGGGTGGCGAGGCGGAGCGCCCACCACAGCGCTTCGAGGGGCAGGCTGAGCCAGAGCGCCACGAGCACGGCCGCCACCGGCCGCACCGCCCTGGCCCCGGCCCCGAAGTTCTTCGTCCACCCTTCGAGCAGGTGGCCGAGGCCACCGGGGTACATCCGGAAGGTGGCCACGCCGGCCCCGCCGTAGAGGTGCACGCGGCGCCCGCCAGCGTGCCAGACGCGGGCCAGCTCCACGTCGTCGAGCACCGCGCCGGCCACCGAGGCGTGCCCGCCGAGGTCGTCGTAGTCCCGCCGTGAGACGACGAGGACGGGGCCGAAGGCGCCGCCCGGTCGGCGGCGGTCGCCGAGGGGGGTGCACCCCTCGGTGCCCATCAAGGCGACCACGTTGAAGAAGGCGGAGAGACGCTCATAGGGTCTCGGCACCCGGTGGTACGGCTGCGCCGACACGAGTCCCCCGGCGTCGGCCTGGGCACCGACCAGCCGGTCGAGCGCGCCGGGGGCGAGGGTGGTGTCGGCGTCGAGGAAGCAGAGCACCGCCCCGGTGGTGGTGGCGGCGCCGGTGGCACAGGCCCATGCCTTGCCCGTCCAGCCCGGTGGGAGGGGAGGGGCCAACACCACCGTTGCGCCGGCAGCAGCGGCGACGGCGGCGGTGTCGTCGGTCGAGTGGTCGTCGACGACGACCACCTCGTCGCCGGGAGCGGCCTGGGCCACCGCGGCGGCCAGGCGCTCGGCCAGCACCGCCCCCTCGTCCCGGGCGGGGACCACGACGGCACAGCTCGGGCGAAGACCGCGTCTATGCGGTGGGACCCGGATGCGCCAGAGCAGGCAGCTCCCGATGGCCACCCGCAGTGCCGTCCACCCCACCTGGCCCGTCGACATCTGCCCACCGTACGGCCGGCCGACCCCGAGGCTGGACAGCGAAGGCCTGACTCCGAAGGCCCGACGCCGAAGGGCTGACGCCGGAGGGCGGACGAAATCCCTGCCAATGTCGTCAAATCGGTTGACGGCGGCGCGACGGCCGTGTTCCGATGCACCGGCCGGGTCCGCCCGGCCCGTCCCGCCCACCCGCCTTCACCAGGAGCACCGATGGAGCACGGCACCTACGAGAAGCGCCGCTCGGCGTTCATCGGTGCCACGCGCCGGGGTGCAGTGTGCCCTGCCGCCGCCTGGATGAACGCCAACGGCGTGATCGCCCCCGAGCCGCGCACCCATGGGGTGACCACCGGTTTCGGCGATCTCTCCACCCCTCGGCCCGAGGAGGTCCCGCTCTGAGAGAGCGAGCGACCAGGAACTCCGGAGGCCGTCGGGACAACCCGGCGGCCTTCTCGCTTTTTGGGCCCCGGTCGCCCGACCACTGCACGACCCGACCGACGACACGACCGAACCTCGAACCTTGGGAAGGGGACCCGATGTTCGCCCCGCTGGACGACAACCGACGAAGCGATTCCGACGACCGAAGTTGGTGGGCCGAGGCCCGCTGCAACGACGGCGCCGCCACCATGGCCGGGCTGTTCTTCTCCGAGGAGCTCCAGGACATTGCTCGGGCCAAGGCCATCTGCGCCAAGTGCCCGGCCCTCGTGCCCTGCCTGGAAGGTGCCCTCGACCGGCGTGAGCCGTGGGGTGTGTGGGGCGGCCAGCTGTTCCTGAACGGCCGGATCCTGGCCAGCAAGCGGCGTCGCGGCCGACCCCCCAAGGTCCCCCGGCCCGAGGACCAGCTTCCCGACATCCCCATCCCCGAGCACCTGCGCACCGCCTGAGGCCGAGATGGCCTTGAGGCGCAAGGGCGGTACCGTCGGTCGACGACATGGCCGCCGACCCGCCCACCCCTGAGCCTGACGACCGATCCTCCCGGCCCGCCCGACGGCGGGCCGGGCGGGCCGGGCGGCTCGGCCTCGTCCCCAGCCTCGCCATCGCCGGCGTGGCTGCCCTTCTGACCGCAGTTGTCGTCTCTGTCGTCGTGGAGCCGTCCGAGACGGGGCCCGCCACCTCCCTCACCGAGGCCCGGGCCGTGCCCAGCCGGCCCATCGAACGGTTCGACGGCTCCACGTTCTCGATGGCCGACTACCAGGGCCGGCCCGTGGTGGTGAACTTCTTCAGCTCCACCTGTGTGCCCTGCGTGAAGGAGATGCCCGAGTTCGAGGCGGTGCACGGCCAGGTGGGTGACCGGGTGGCGTTCCTCGGCCTGGACGTCCGGGACTCGGTGGAAGCGGGCCGGGCCCTCGTGGAGCGCACCGGGGTGACCTACGACATCGGGCTCGACCCCGACGGTGCCCTCATCCGGGAGTTCGGCGGCACCGTGCTCCCCACCACCGTGTTCGTGCTGCCCGACGGCACCATCGCCGATGTGGCCTCGGGGAGGATGGAGCGCGAGGAGCTGCAAGCGGCCATCGACGACAACTTCGGCGGCTGACCGATGGGCGTCTCCGGTGGATGACACCCGGCTGGCCATCGCCTTCACCGCGGGGATGTTGGCGACGGTGAACCCGTGCGGGCTGCCGATGCTGCCCGCCTACCTGACGTGGTTCATCAGCGGTGACGACGGGGACGGCGCCGGCACCCGGCGGGGCGGCGAGGGCGGTGCGAGCGGTGCCCGGAGCGCCACCTTCGCCGCCGTGGTGCGGGCGGTGGTGGTGAGCGCCGCCGTGGCGGCCGGGTTCATGGCCGTGTTCGCCGTGGCCGGGGCCATCGCCAGCGGGTTGTCCTTCTCGGTCGAGCGGGTGACACCGTGGCTCACGGTGGTGATCGGCGTCGCCCTCGTCGTGGTGGGCGTTGCCCTGTTGGCCGGGTGGCAGCCCAGGGTGACGCTGCCCATGCTCGATCGGGGCGGCCGCGACCGTGGCCTCGGATCGATGTTCGTGTTCGGCGTCTCCTACGCCATCGCCTCGGTGTCGTGCACGCTCCCGGTCTTCGTCTCGCAGGTGTCGAGCACGTTCGGCCAGAGCGTGGGCACCGGTCTGGCCGTGTTCGTGGCCTATGCCCTCGGCATGGCCGTGGTGCTCACCGCCCTGTCCGTCTCGGTGGCCCTGGCCCGCCGCTCGCTGGTGGTGGCGCTGAAGCAGGCCCTGCGCTACGTGAGCCGGGTCGCCGGAGCGCTGCTGGTCCTGACCGGGGCCTACATCGCCTGGTACGGCCTGTACGAGATCCGCATCGACTCGGTGGCCGGCGACGATCCCGCCATCGACCGGGTCACCGGCTGGTCGTCCGAGCTGGCCTCCCTGGTCGACCGTGTCGGCGGGGTGCGCCTCGGCCTCGTCCTCGTTCTCGTGGTGGCCGTGGTGGTGGCCGTCGGCTACGCCGTGTCGTCGGCGAAGCGACCTACCAGCTCCAGCAGCTCGTCGCCGTAGCGCTCGAGCGTCGTGGGGCCGATGCCGGCGATGCGGCCCAACTGGGCCAGCGATCTCGGCCGGGCCTCGGCCAGGGACCGCAGGGTGGCGTTGGAGGCCACGGTGTAGGCCGGCTTGCCCTCGGCCCGGCCCCGTCGCCACGCCCGCAGCTCCGCTTCCAGCGCCGCCGCCGCCCCGGCGAGGGGCGCCTCGTGACCGCTCACCCCCGGGCCACCGGAGCGCCGGGGCCGTCCCGTCACGCCCGCCGGTGGCACCGTCGCCGCCGGTCCCACCTTGCCAGGGGCTGGGGCGGTGCCGTCGAGCTCGGCCAGGAACGGTGACGGCCGGGTGCCGTCGCCGAGCACCACCACCCGCTGGCGCCCCCGGGTGATGGCGACGTGCAGCACGCGGCGCTCCTCCTCGCCGTCGACGGCCAGGCGGTGGGGCACCACGCCGGCGGTCACACCGACCACCGCCACCCGGGCCCACTCCCGGCCCTTCACCCGGTGGACGGTCGACAGCGTCACCGCCCCCGGCGCCGACCGGGCGGCGGCGGCCGACGCGAACGTCGCTCGCAGCCACGGTTCGAAGGAGGCCACCTCGGGGTGCAGGTCGGCCACCTGGAGCAGGCCCTCGATGTCGTCGAGCTGGCTCGAACCCTCACCCCCCTTCGACCGGTCGAGCCGTTCCATGGCCTCGCCCAGGCCGACGTCGTCCCTGACCACCTGGAGCACGTCGCGGGTGGTTCCTGCCCGGGCGGCGGCCTGCACGAGCGCCAGGTCCTCGGCCAGCTGGGTGACCTTCGTGCCGACCTTGGCATCGTCGATGCGGTCGGCCATGGCCGCCACCCGATCGACGCTCGTCCCGTCACGGAACCACTTCGTGATCCAGGTCGGCAGGCCCCGGCTGGGGCGCCGGTACACCTCGGCCAGGTCGGCGGCGGCGAGGTGGTCGGGTCGGGCGGCGATCCGCAGGTAGGCGAGAGCGGCCCGGATGCCAGTCCGCCCCAGCACCTCGGACGTCAGGATCGAGTCGATGCGCACACCGGCGGCGGCGAGGGCGACGTGCGGCCCCAGCAACAGCGACCCGACCCGGGCCAGCACGGCGACATCGCCGGGGTCGATCCCCGGCTCGCCCAGCCACGCCTGCACCTCCTCGACGACGGCGGCGGCACCGTCCTCGGGACGGTCGAGGCGGATGCGGAGCCCATCGGCGGCGGGGTCGGCGCCGCCGGCCGGCCGCATGCGCTTGCCCACCCGCCGCCGATTGCGCTCGAGCAGGCGGCGGGCGCCGTCGACCACGGCGACCGGGCACCGGTAGTTGACCTCGAGGGGATGGTCGCCGGCCCCCGGGAAGAACCGGGCGTAGTCGACGAGGAAGCCCGGGTCGGCCCCGCTGTGCCCGTACACGCACTGGTCGTCGTCCCCGACGGCGAAGACGTCGAGGCCGGGCACGGCCAGCAGCCGGACCATGAGGACGTGGGCCGGGGTGAGGTCCTGGAACTCGTCGACGAGCAGGTGCCGGTGCCGGGCCTGGGCCCGCCGCCGGAAGGCTCCGTCGCCGAGCAGCGCTTCGACGGCGGCGTACACCTGCTCGTCGAAGTCCACCGCTCCCCGCCCGGCCAGGGCCCGGCGGAAGGGGCCGAACAGGGCCGCCAGCCCGGGCACGTCGCCCCGCTCCGCCTCCACCTCCTCGGGGTCGCGGAGCCCGAGGCGGACGGCGGTCAGCGCCTCGAGGTAGGGGGCCAACGGGTCGGTGTTGGCCCGGGGCCGGCGCCGGGGGGCGTGCTCCTCGATCAGCGTCCGCACCTCGCGCTCGGCCAGCACCCGTGGTGCGCTCCCACGGTGGTCGGCGAGCAGCCCGTAGGCGAGCCCGTTCAGTGTCTGCACCCGCGGGCCGAGGTCGGCGGTGCGTTCGACCAGCTCGTCTCGGGCCTTGACGTTGTAGGCGACGGCGAGCACCGAGCTGCGCTCGTAGGACCGGTCGTGCAGGAGGTGTCGCAGCCGCTCGGTGAGCACACGGGTCTTGCCCGAACCGGCCGGTGCGATCACCCGGCAGGGGCCGGCTCCGTGGGCCACGGCGGCCAACTGGTCAGGGGCGAGATCAGCGGTCGGTGCGATCGGCTCGGGGACAGCCGTGAGCTGGCCGGCCTCGACCGATCCGGCGTGGACGGCCACGGCCCCGCCGAGGTCGGTCCGGGACAGGCTGGTACGGGGGCCACCGTCGATCCAGGCCGGGCGGCCGTCGGGAAGGGCGACGTCGGCCGGCCCGTCGGGCGTCGGGGGGGCGCCGAGGCGTCCGGCCTTTATCGCCCACCACCAGACCAGGTCGCCCCCGCGAGCGTCATAGGTGTTGGCCCACACCAGGAACTGCAGCCGGTCGAACCAGGCCTCGAAGTCGGGGGCCACCGTCCACGGTTCGACGGCCCACGCCTCGGGGGCCCGGAACCGGGCCGGGTCGACGGCCAGCTCCACCACGACCGGTCGGCGGGCCGCCCAGGAGGCGTGGAGGCTGGTCACCGCCGGACCGGGCGAGGCGAGCGCGGCGTCGTCGATGCACACCACCGGCGCCGTCGCCCACGGGTCAGGTGGGGCCCGACCGGCGGTGACGACGACGCCTCGGCCGAGGACGAGGGGACCGGGACCACCTGACACCGACGGTCACCCTACGCAGGGTCGCTCGGCCGGGCGGCGGGTGGGGTCGATGGACGTGTCGGTATGGTCGGCGGCCATGGACCTTCGCATCTTCACCGAGCCGCAGCAGGGCGCCACCTACGACGACCTGCTGGCCGTGGCCCGCACCGCCGAGGACCTCGGCTTCGACGCCTTCTTCCGGTCCGACCACTACCTGAAGATGGGCGACGCCTCGGGCTGGCCAGGGCCCACCGATGCCTGGATCACCCTGGCCGGTCTAGCCCGGGACACCGAGCGCATCCGCCTCGGCACCCTCGTCACCGCCGCCACCTTCCGGCTGCCCGGTCCCCTCGCCATCTCGGTGGCCCAGGTCGACGCCATGAGCGGCGGGCGCGTCGAGCTCGGCCTGGGCACCGGCTGGTACGACGACGAGCACACCGCCTACGGCATCCCGTTCCCGCCGCTCGGCGAGCGCCTCGACCGGCACGCCGAGCAGCTCGAGATCATCCACGGCCTCTGGACCACACCCGAGGGTGAGACCTTCTCCTTCGACGGGCGCCACTACGCGGTGACCGACTCGCCGGCGCTGCCGAAGCCGGTGCAGCGCCCCCACCCGCCCCTCATCATCGGCGGCGGCGGGGCCAAGCGCACGCCGCTGCTGGCCGCCCGCTTCGCCGACGAGTTCAACCTCCCCTTCATGGGCCCCGACGACGTGGCCGCCGCCTACGCCCGCGTCGACGCCGCCTGCGAGGAGGCCGGGCGGGACCCGGCGGAGATCACCCGCTCGGCCGCCCTGGTGCTCTGCTGTGGTGCCGACGACACCGAGGTGGCCCGGCGGGCCGAGGCCATCGGTCGCCAGCCCGACGAGGTGCGGGCCGGCGGGGCGGCGGGCACGCCCGGCGAGGTGCTGGACACGCTCGGGCGGTTCGCCGGTGTCGGTTGCCAGCGGGCCTACCTGCAGGTGCTCGACCTGGCCGACCTCGACCACCTGGAGCTGGTCGCCGCCGAGGTCCTCCCCCACGTCGGTGCGGTCACGGGGCGAGGCGCTCGATGACCCAGGCCCGGCCCGCTTCGATGGGGTCGGCCCGCCGGTAGCGGAAGCGGTCGTGCAGGCGGTTCCGCCGTCCCTGCCAGAACTCGAGCTCGTCGGGCACGAGGCGGTACCCGCCCCAGTGGGCCGGGCGGGGCACCTCGCCGGGGTGGCGTGCTTCCACCTCGGCCCACCGCCGCTCGAGCTCGCTCCGGTCGGCCACCACCCGGCTCTGGTCCGATGCCACCGCCGCCACCTGGCTTCCCCGCGGCCGCGAAGAGAAGTAGGCGTCGGACTCCTCGACGCTCACCTGCTCGACCGGGCCGACCACCCGGACCTGGCGCTCCACGTCGAGCCACCCGAAGCAGAGGGCGGCCTGCGGGTTGGCGGCCAGCTCGGCGCCCTTGGCGCTCTGGTAGTTGGTGAAGAACACGAAGCCGTGGTCGACCCCCTTCACCAGGACGTTGCGCACCGACGGTCGGCCCTCGCCCCCGGCGGCGGCGAGGGCCACGGCGGTGGCGTCGTAGGGATCGGTGGCCCGCCACTCCTCGAACCACCGGCCGAACTGCGTGAACGGGTCGTCGGCCAGGTCGGCGCGGTCGACGCCCCGCTCCCCGTAGGTCTCCCGCAGATGCGACAGGTCCTTGCCCACGCCGCACCATGCCCCTACGTCTGGAACTCGAGGCCGTAGACCTCCTCCAGCCCCTTGAGGCAGGGCTCCCGCTCGGGGCACTCGGGAGGGCCACCGAGGGTCAGCTCGTCGTCGACCTCGGCCAGGTCGGACACCTGGGCCAGGTCGTACTCCTCGGCCGTGTCCTCGGTGACCACGAAGGTGTTGACGCTGTCGGCCGGTGACGGGTCGAGCAGGGTGTAGCCCTTCTCCTCGGCCGCCGCCCGGGCCTCTTCGGTGGTCTCGTCCAGGTCGGTGGTCGGCTCGCCGCCGAGGACGGTGAGCAAGGTGCCCACGAACTCGGGGATGAGGTCGATGTCGCCTCGTTCCAGCGCCGGCAGGTAGACCTCGCGTGCGCCGATGTCGAGCTGCTTCTCGACGTCGACGCCGGCTCGATCCAGGGCGCCGGCGAAGAGCTCGGCGGTGATGGTCGACTCCGGGAAGTTGGCGCTGCCCACGGTCAGGCTGCCGCTGGCGGTGAGGTCGCCGGGCAGGTCGTTCTCGTCGAGGAACTCCTCGGCCACCGCCGCCGGGTCCTCCCCTTCGATGCCCACCTTGGCCACCATCTCTTGCATGTCCTCGGTGGTGAGGGCGGCCATGACGTCGTCGAGCACGGCGGCGATCTCGTCGTTGGTGGCGTCGGTGCGGATGGCGGGGATGAAGTTGTCGACCGGCTGGAGGTCCTTGTCGTCCTCGAGCGCCACCCAGTCGTTGGCGGCGATGGCCCCGTCGCTCGAGAACAGCACGGCGATGTCGATGCTGCCGTTCTCCAGCGCCTCCTTGGTCAGCGGCCCGCCGGCGTCGAGGGGCGTGAAGGCGAAGGTGGCCGCCGGGCCGGACCCCGAGCCGGAGCCGGAGCCGCCGGCGTCGACGTCCTCCTCGCTGTCGGCGCAGGCGGCGGTGGCGAACCCGAGGACCACGAGGCCGGCCAGGAGCCTGACCAGGAGGGGCCAGCGCCGCCTGGGTGGGCCCGACGGACCGGGACGGGAGAGTGCACTCGACATGGGGAACCCCTCTTGATGGTGATGGTTGTGGTGGTGGTGGAAGGTGACCATGCTCAGGCGGCCTGGAGCGCCGGATCGACCGGGGACACGTCGGCGATCCTGGGTGTTCGCCGCGATGCCCGGAGCCCAGCCGGCGTCACCAGCCGCTGCACGCCGGACAGGGTGACCTCGGTGGCCAGGGAGAGCACGGCGACGAGGACGGCGCCGGCGACGACCCGCACGTGGTCCTGGACGGCGAAGCCGTCGATGATGTACCGACCGAGGCCCCCGCCGCCGACCACGGCGGCGATGGTGGCCGTGGCCACCACCTGCACCGCCGAGGTGCGCACGCCGGCCATGATCAGCGGGACGGCCAGGGGCAGCTCGACACCGAACAGCACCTGCCGGTCGGACTGGCCCATGCCCCGGGCGGCGTCTCGGACCTCGGCGGGGACCTCGGCCATCCCCACGTAGGCGTTGGTGACGAGCGGGGGGATGGCCAGCGCCACCAGGGCCACGAATGTGGTGGTGGTCATGATCACCGGCACCTCGCGGGTGCCGAGGATCTGGGAGCCGACGGCGAGGATGGCGAACGACGGCAGGGCCCGGCCGATGTTGGAGATGTTGACGGCCAGGGTGCCGAAGCGTCGCTTGTGCCCGAGCCAGATGGCCACGGGGAGGGCGACCACCATGGCCACGACGATGGCGGCCAGGGAGACCTGGACGTGTTCGGCCAGCCGCACGGCCACACCGGAGGGTCCCCGCCAGTTGGCCCGGTCGTTGAACCAGGACAGGACGTCACCGAAGACCTCCACCTCAGCGCTCCCGCCGGGCCCACGGGGTCAGCGCCCGTTGCAGCCCGCCCAGGCCGAGGTCGGCCAGCACGGCCAGGGCCACCGAGAGCACCGCCCCGACGGTGACGGCGGTGCGCATCGGCCGGTTGAGCCCGACGACGATGAGCTGGCCGAGGCCGCCCAGGCCGGCGATGGCGGCGATCGTGGTCAACCCGATCGTGGTCACGGTGGCGATGCGCACGCCGGCGATGATGGCCGGCAGGGCCAGGGGGAGCTCCACCCGGAGGAGGCGGGCGAGGGGCGTGAAGCCCATCCCGTCGGCCGCCTCCTTCAGGGACGGGGACACGCCGTCGAGTCCGGCGATGATGTTGCGCACGAGGATGAGCAAGGTGTAGCCGACGAGCGGGAGGATGACGGTGATCCGCTGCAACCCGAACACCGGCACGAGGATGGCGAACAGGGCCAGCGAGGGGATGGTGTAGACGGCACCGGCGAGGCCGAGGATGGCGCCCCGGAGCCTCGGTCGGCGGGTTCCCGCGAAGGCCAGCGGGGCCGACAGGACGAGACCGCCGACCACGGCGACGACCGTGAAGACCACGTGCTCCCGGAGGGCGCGGAGGATGTCGTCGGGGTGGGTGCGGACCCACTCCCACCACAACCACCGCTCGGTGTTCACGACGCCCAACGCCCAACCTCGCGGCCCCCAAAACGTCACGCCTCCAACCCGGCCCGGATCTTCTCGAGGGTGACGACGCCGCCGAAGCGCTCCCCGTCGGCCACCACCGCCACTGACGACCGGGAGTTCATGATGACCTCGAGCGCCTCGCGGAGGCTGCTGGCCGGCCGCACGAGGGCCGCCGGCGGCGCCGCCTCGATCTCGCCGATGGTGCCCTGGCCGTCGAGCGCTTCCCTGGGCACCCAGCCGAGGAAGCGGTCGCCCCGCACCACCCCGACCCAGTTGCTGGCTTCGCGGTCCATCACCTCGCGGGCCTCGGTGGGGGTGGCGTCGGCCGGCACCACCGGCCCGCCGGACAGCTCGAGGTCGGAGACCTTGGCCAGCGTCAGCCGCTTGAGGCTGCGCTCGGCGCCGAGGAAGGCTTCCACGAACTCGTTGGCCGGGTGGGCGAGGAGGTCGTCGGGGGAGCCGTACTGCTCCAGCACCCCGCCGGTGTTGAGCACGGCGATGCGGTCGCCGACGGTGATGGCTTCGTCGATGTCGTGGGTCACGAGCACGATCGTCTTGCGGACCCGCTCCTGGAGCGCCAGCAGCTCGTACTGCAGCCGCCCTCGCACGATCGGGTCGACGGCCCCGAAGGGCTCGTCCATCAAGAGCACCGGGGGGTCGGCAGCCAGGGCCCGGGCCACACCCACCCGCTGCTGCTGCCCGCCCGACAGCTCGGCCGGGTAGCGGTCGAGCATGCCCTGCTCGAGCCCGACCAGCTCGACGAGCTCGTCGACCCGGGCGCCGATACGAGCCTTGTCCCACCCGAGCATCCGGGGCAGGGTGGCGACGTTCTGGGCGATGGTGCGGTGCGGGAACAGCCCGACCTGTTGGATCACGTACCCGATGCCTCGGCGCAGCTCGGTGGCCGGTTGGCGGCGCACGTCGACGCCGCCGATGGCGATGCTCCCGGCGGTGGGCTCGATGAGCCGGTTGACCATCCGCAGCGTGGTCGTCTTCCCGCACCCCGATGGCCCGATGAGCACGACGATCTCGCCGCTCGGGACCTCGAGGTCGAGGGGGGCGACGGCGGGCTGGCGGGAGCCGGGGAACGTCTTGGTGACGCTGTCGAAGGTGATCGCCGCCGCCGGGTCCGGCCTCGCCGTCATGGCCGTCGCCCGGGCGCGGCGAGGCCGCTGCTCCACCCCGTGGTGGTGGTCACGGCTCCTCCCCGCATCAGGCGGCCCCGGAGATCCGTCGGCGGCACGTCCACCCGATGGGTGCCGTGCGTTGGGTCCGAATGCGCCACGCTACCGCGACCACCTTCGCCACCGGCGCGCGGCGTGTCGGCCGGATCGGCGACGTGAACCGTGAGGTATGCCGAGATAGCATCAGACCCCATGGGGGATGTCGTGATCTACACGACCGGGGGCCGCACCTACCGGGTCACCGGCCTGGCCGCCCGGGGCCAGGCCATCACCAGCGCATCGACGGAGATGGACGCGCTGATCTCCGACCGGGTCACCGCCGCCGAGGCCGCCCTGGCCGAGTGGCGAGGCCGGCACGGCACCGTCTTCGCCGAGCAGGCCAACGCCGTGCTCGGTCGCATGGCGTCATTGAAGCTGGCCCTCCATGCGGCGGCCAGGACCTGTGCCGCCTTCCCGGCCGCCGCCGGTGGCGACGTCGGGGCCTCCCGCTACGCCGACAGCGTCCATGTCGGCGCCCGTGTCCAGCCTCCGGCGGACGTCGTGTCGAGCAGCGCTGACCCAGCGGAGCTCCAGTCCTACGTGTCGACCGCCAGCGGCCAGGACGGGCGCTTCTCGGGGCTGGCGGCGACGGTCACCCTCGACGGGGTCAGCGCCGAGGTGTCCTTCCAGCGGCCCTTGACCGCCGGGGAGCGCCAGGACCGCCTCGACGCCGGCGTGCCCCCGCAGATCCTGGCCGGCGAGACGGCCACCCAGACCGAGCCCGTCGACCCCGCCGAGCTGATCACCCTCCCCGACGTGGACGCGCTGGTGCCACCGCTGCGGGCGGTCTCGGCCGACCTCAACGAGTTCACCACCGCCGTCGGCCAGGCCTTCCTCGCTGCCGACCAGGGGCTGCTCGCCCTCCTGGCCGACCACCCCGGCCTGGCCGGCTACCTCGTGGCCGGGGGACCGGAAGGCTGGATGAGCGGGGAAGCGGCGCTGGCCATCGTGTCGGCATACCTCGCGGAGTTCGACACCGCCGCCGAGGGCGGTGACCCCGACGGCGACGTGTCCCGCGACGACCTCGAGGCTGCCGCCGCCGACACCTCGCTCCCCCAGCACCTGCGCGACGCCGCCCAGCACCTTCTCGACAGCCCGCACCTCTTCTCCCTCGCCGCCGCCGTCGGCGACACCGGCGACGTGGTCGACGCCGAGGGCATCGCCACGTTCCTCGCCCTCAACTCGCAGCTCCGCGTGGTGCAGGACAACTTCGCCGCGCTGGACGTGGCCCACGAGGGCGGCGACGCCGACGGCCACGTCTCCGAGGAGGACCTCGAGGCGGCTGCCGCCGACACCTCGCTCCCCCAGGAGGTGCGTGACGCGGCGCGATGGCTGCTGGACCACGACCGGGCCCGCGAAGTGTTGGGTGGCTACGAGGCCACGAAGGTGCTCGCAGAGGCCGACTTCGGTCCTGGCTTCGTCACCGACGGCGGCGGTTTCGACCGCAACAGCCTCATCGGCATCCTCGTCGACGGCCAGGCCTACGGTGACGATCCCGCCGCCGCCGAGTCGTTCGTCAACAGCCTGCCCATGGCCGACGGCGGCGGCCAGGGCCTGCCCATCTGGCTCGCCTCCGACGACGGTGTCCGGGCCCTCGCCGGCTCCGCCCTGCGGGACACGTTCGGCGACCTGACCGACCAGCAGTCGGTGATCGCCCATCTCCCCGAGAGCACCGGGGCGGTGCGCAACGAGCTCATCACCGCCTTCTACGACATGCTGGCCCAACGGGCCGACGGCGTGTTCGCCGGTGACCTGAGCGGCGATCCCTCCCAGCCCGGGCACCCCGGCGCCAACTGGCTCGTCTACGCCCCGTGGGCGTCGAACGGCGTCCACGAGGTGATCGACGGCGACTTCTCGGCCCTCGGCTTCCACCCCAACCTCGGCCAGCGCCAGGCGGCGGCCGACGGCAACCAGTGGATCTTCAACGACATCACGAGCCGCTTCGCCGCCTTCGTCGAGCTGTACGAGGCCAACCCCAACCCCAGCCAGGCGGAGCTCGAGACGTTCTTCTCGACGAACCTCCACGACGGCGACGCCCAGATCCGTACCGGCTTCGCCGCCTACGTGTCGGCCATGGAGGAGACCGACCCGGCCGCCCGGCAGCGGCTCATGTTCCAGGGCAACACCCTCGTCGCCACCCACGAGCAGGCGGGCGCCCAGCCCTACCTGGAGGATGTGGGGCTCGGCTACGTCCCCGACGACTGGGAGGCCGAGTTCATCGACGTGCAGATGGGCTCGCACCGGATCGAGGTCAACAAGGACCTCCCGGCGGTCGCCGGCCCGAACAACTTCGTCGACGACGTCCCCATCCTTTCCCTCGACACCGGCGGGCTCGGACCGTCGTCGTTCTCCGCCGGCGACGTGGTCTTCAACGATTCGGGGGTCCCTGCCTCGCCGGGCACCGTCGACCTTGGCCCGATCAGCGGGATCGAGGGCTTCGACCTGTCCACCCCCACCTGGTACGAGGAGGGAGGCGAGGCCCCGAACTACGTGCCGACCTACGGGCCCGGTGGGCCGGTCAACATCCCCGAGCTACCCGATCCCGACCAGCCCGACGACTACGGCCGGCTCCCCGGCACCGCCGCGACCTCGTGGACGGACTACAACGAGCGCATGTGGTCGATCCATCGGCTCTTCGAGCAGACCCACAGCGATCCCAGCCTCTACGACACGGGCTCCATCGACTCCTCCTTCGAGCGGCTGACGTGGCTCGAAGACCAGGCCGGGGTGCGCCTCGGCTCACCGTGACGATGTCGACGACGAGGACGAGGCCGGTGGTCGTCGCCGTCGTCCGAGCGGTGCTCGGTACGGTGCTGGCGATGGTGGCCTCGGGGTGCGGGGACGAGGGGGGAACCCGGTCGACGGTCACGGACGCGCTCGAGGCCGTCTTCGCCGCCGCCGAGGTGGACGAGAACCAGGTCTACCTCGACGCCTACGCCCGGCACTCAGCGCGGAACGCCTGCGCCGACCGACCGGCCGACGACCAGTGGTACGGCAAGCGCACGGCCAGGGTGCGAGGTGGCCTCGTCACCCAGCACCGCATGGTCGAGTCGGCGCTCGACCACTTCGCCGCCGAGGGGTTCCGCGTCGAGCGGTACCGGCCCACGTCGGGGGTGGACCGTCCCGCCGTCCGCGCTGTCTCTGACGAGGTGGTCGTCACCATGTACGTCCAGGCCGACGGCACCACCTTCGCCGCCGCCTACGCCGGTCCCTGCGCCGAGCGGATCGGCCGGTTCTCCTCCCGTATGTACGAACCCGCCGGGTAGGGGCTCGGATCGATCACCCGGCCCCGCCACCTATCGTGGCGTGGTGGCGCCCGACCCCCGACTCGAGGTCCTGCTCGACCGGGTGCGGGCCCAGGGCGGCCGCATCACCGCCGCCCGCCGAGCCGTGCTCGGGGTGTTGCTGGCCACCCACCCGGAGCACCTCACCGTCGAGGAGCTGGCCGGCCGGGTGAGGGCCGGCCACCCCGACGTGCACCTGTCGACGGTGTACCGCACCCTCGACGCCATGGAGGAGGCCGGCCTGCTCACCCACGTGCACCTCGGCCACACCCCTTCGACGTACCACCTGGCCGACGTCCCGCACCACCACGCCGTGTGCGACGGGTGCGGCGCCGTCATCCACCTGCCCGCCGACCTGTTCGACGACCTGGCCCGGCGCCTGTCGGCCGACCACGGCTACACCCTCGGCGCCCACCACTTCGCCCTGGCCGGGCGCTGCGCCGACTGCCGCTGAGAGGCCGAGCCGATAGGCGAGGCCTCCATCAAGTACGGCGCGTGTTGCGGCGAAGCCGCACCGGTTTCGGAGACATGACGTGACCTATCCGCGCAACCTCTGAGCAGTCGATCAGCGGATCTCGGTGATGCCCCGCATGTAGGGGTGCAGGGGCTCGGGCACGGCCACCGAGCCGTCGGGACGGCGGTGGGTCTCGAGGATGGCCGCCCACACGCGGGGCACGGCCAGGGCCGACCCGTTGAGGGTGTGCACAACCTCCGTGCCCTTGCCGCCGGCCGGCCGGTACCGCACGTCGGCCCGCCGAGCCTGGTAGTCGGCGAACCACGACACCGAGGAGACCTCCAGCCAGCGGTCACAGCCGGGGGCGTAGACCTCGACGTCGAGGGAGCGATGGTGGCTCTGGCCGAGGTCGCCGGCGCAGATCTCCACCACGCGATGGGCCAGGCCGAGCAGGTCGATCAGCCCGACGGCCCGGGCCAGCAGGTCCTCGAGCAGCGCCGGGGACTGCTCGGGGGTGGCGTAGGCGAAGATCTCGACCTTGTCGAACTCGTGGCTGCGCAACATTCCCCGCGTGTCCCTGCCCGCCGCCCCCGCCTCCCGCCGGTAGCAAGGGGTGCAGGCCATGAGCCGCATGGGCAGCGCCGCCTCGTCCAGGATCTCCCCGCGGGCGACCGAGGTGAGGGGCACCTCGGCGGTGGGCACGCACCAGAGGTCGTCACGCTCGATGTGGTAGGCGTCATCGGCGAACTTGGGCAGCTGACCGGTGGCGGTGAGGGTGGCGGAGGTGACGAGAGTGGGTGGGCGCACCTCCTCGAAGGCATCGGCGTTGCGGTCGAGAGCGAGCTGGCACAGGGCCCGGGCCATGGTGGCCCCGGCTCCTCGCTGCATGGTGAACATCGACCCGGCGATCTTGGCCGCCCGGCCGTTGTCCAGGATGCCGAGGGCCTCGCCCACCTCCCAGTGGGGGACCCGCTGGTGTGCGCCGTAGCCGTCGGGGTCGTAGCCGACCACCTCGACCACGGGGTTGTCGGCCTCGCCGTCGCCGTCGGGGACCTCCGGGTGGGGCAGGTTCGGGATCCGCAACAACAAGCTCCGGATCTCTTCGCCGACGGTGGCCGCCTCTTCGGCCAGCCGCTTCTCGGTGCGGCCGAGGCATCGGCTCTCCTCCTGGGGAGCAGCGGCCTCCTCGGCCCTGCCCTCGCGGTTCAGGGTGGCGACCTCCTTCGAGAGCGCCCGCACCCGGCTCCGGGCCTCGTCACGATCGACGAAGAGGCGGCGCTGGCGGGCGTCGAGCTCGTGCACCCGATCGAGCTCGGCGGCGCTCTCGCCGCGGCGGGCCAGCGCGTCCCGGACCGCGTCGAGATCGCTGCGGATGCGGCGGATGTCGAGCACCGGGGCACCGTAGCCCCGAGCACTTCCATGCCCTGCGCCCCATTTCCACGCACCTCCGACCGCCGCTAGGTTCCAACGGGTGCCCGTGATCGAGGTCGACGACCTCACCGTCCGATACCGCTCCGTGACGGCGGTGGACGGTGTCTCGTTCAGCGCCGACGCCGGCGAGGTCGTCGCCCTGCTCGGCCCCAACGGGGCGGGCAAGACGTCGACGCTCGAGACCCTCGAGGGCTACCGCCGACCCAGCGGGGGCACGGTCCGGGTGCTCGGCCTCGACCCGGTGGCCGACCACGACCGGCTCACCCCCCGCATGGGCGTGATGCTGCAGTCGGGCGGGGTGTACCCCGGGGTCAGGCCGCTCGAGATGCTCGAGCTGCTGGCCTCGGTCCACGACCGGACCGAGGACCCCTCCGCCCTCCTGGAGCGGGTGGGCCTCACCCACCGGCGAGGCACGACCTGGCGGAGGTTGTCCGGCGGCGAGCAGCAGCGGCTGTCGCTGGCCATGGCCCTGGTGGGCCGGCCGGCGGTGGCCTTCCTCGACGAGCCGAGCGCCGGGATCGACCCGTCGGGCCGCCAGCTCATCCGCCAGATCGTGCGGGAGCTGCGCACCGCCGGCGTCTGCGTGATGGTGACCACCCACGACCTCGGCGAGGCCGAGAAGGTGGCCGACCGGGTGGTGATCGTCGACCGGGGCCGGGTGGTGGCCGACGGCACACCGTCGGAGCTCATGGAGTGCCCGGGCAGCGAGGAGATCCGCTTCGGCGCCCCGCCCGGACTCGACACCGCCGCCCTGGGCAAGGCGCTGACGGCGGCGGTGGAGGAGGTCACCCCCGGCGAGTACCTCGTGCTGGCCGAGGCCACCCCCACCAACGTGGCCACGCTCACCGCCTGGCTGGCCGAGCGGGAGATGCCCTTGGCCGACCTGCGGGCCGGTCGGCAGCGGCTCGAGGACGTGTTCCTGCGCCTCACCGCCATCACCGGTGAGATACCGGTGGTCTCGATCGGCGACGGCTCGACCCCCCGGGGCAGCCCGCGTCAGAGCGGACGGCCGGAGCGCGGACGGCGGGAGAGCGGCCGAGGCGGCCAGGGAGCGGCGTGACGGCGCTGCGGCGCGTGCTGGCCCAGACCCGCATCGAGCTGGTGCTCACGCTGCGCCGTGGCGAGTCGGTGCTGCTCACCTTCCTCATCCCGGTGGTCGTCCTCGGGTTCTTCTCGATGGTCGACGTCCTCCCCACCCCGCCCGGAACCGAGGAGCCGGTCGACTTCCTGTTCCCCGGCGTCCTCGCCCTGGCCGTCATGTCCACGGCCATGGTGAGCCTGGCCATCGCCACCGGCTTCGAACGCCAGATGGGCGTCCTCAAGCGGCTCGGGGCCACGCCCCTCACCCGTCCGCAGCTCCTCGCTGCCAAGACCCTGGCCATCGCCGTGATCGAGGTGCTCCAGGTGGCGGTGCTGCTGGTGGAGGCCCTGGCCCTCGGCTGGCGGGCCGACCACGGCTTCGCGTCGGCCCTCGCCGCCATGGCCCTCGCCACCATCGCCTTCGCCGGGTTGGGGATGCTCATGGCCGGCACCCTGCCGGCGCTCACCACCCTGGCCGCCGCCAACGGCCTCTACCTCGTGCTGGTGCTCCTCGGCGGCATGATCGTGCCCCTGGCCGAGCTCCCCGCCGCGCTCGAGACCGTCGCCCGCGCCCTGCCCGCCGGGTCGCTCTCCGAGCTCGTCCACGCCGCCCTCGACGATGGCTCGGCGTCACCATCGGGTGGAGCCTGGCTCGTGCTCGGCGCCTGGGCCGCCGCCGCTCCTGCGCTGGCGGCCTGGCGCTTCCGCTGGGAGTGACGCCCACTGCGGTTCTCGGGACTTAGGGACGGCGATGACCGTGCCCATGTCCCGAGAACCGATCAGGTGGGGTGGTCGGGGGCCGGCTCGGGAGCCGGGTCGCTGGCCGCGAACTCGGCTTCCACCTGCTGCCAGGTGAGCACGTCGCGCTCGGCCACCCGTCGGCCCTGGTGCTGGGCCCGCTCGTGGCGGCCGGCCCACACGAAGAACAGGCCGGTGATGATGGCCCACAGGTAGGAGCCGCCGGCCAGCTTCATGATGAGCCCGGCGGCCTGCTGGTCGTCCTGGACGGTCAGCCCCCAGACCCGCACGGGGATGTCGTAGGCGGCATAGACGGCGTTGTCGGCGAAGGTCAGCCAGGCGCCCGGCACGGTGGGGACCACCGACATCAGGAACAGGTAGATCATCTGCGCCGGCAGGGTCATCCGCCACTCCTCGATAGGACCGCAGACCGGGGTCCACATCATCACGGCGGCGAAGACCACGGCCACGTGGACCGCGTAGTGCAGCGGCCCGTTGGCCACCGAGGCGTTGACCAGCGCCGGCCAGTGCACGGCGATGACGGCGGCGTTGAAGGCCACGCCGGCGACGACCGGGCGGGCGCACCAGCCGATGGCTCGCCGCACCCGACCGTCGCCGAGGACCAGGTCGGCCAGCCAGCGGGGGGTGGCCAGCAGGAACAGCGGCGGCATGACGAGGGTGAGCAGGAGGTGCTGGGCCATGTGCACCGAGTACAGGTACTCCTCGCCGATGTCGTGCATCGGCCAATCCGAGGCCACGGCCAGCACGACCACACCGGCGGCGAAGGCACCCACCTGGCGGGGCCGCAGCGCCCGCTGCCCGGCCGGCACCACCTTCGGCCCGATCACCAGGGCGGCGTAGGCGTAGAGGACGACGAGCGCGGCCACGAGCACCCACACCTCGGGGTGGGGCTGCCACCGCCAGACGTCGGGGTCGGCAGCGGCGGCGAGGGCTCTCATCGGACGGCCGGCTCAGAAGACGCGGAAGGTCAACAGGGCGGCGACGTACACGCTGACGGCGAGGAGCAGGCCCGAGTAGAAGACCCGGGTCAGCACCTTGGAGTCGAACTTCAGGTGCATGAAGTGGAGGGCGACCATCACGAACTTGATGGCCATGACGAGGAGCAGGCCACCGACCTCCACGAGGGTGGGAGCACCGAGGTAGGACAGGGCCACCTCGATGGCGGTGAGCACGGCCAGGATGATGGCGATGCGCACGTAGTAGGAGTCGGGGGGGTGGTGGTGCTCGGTGCCGTCGGCCCGCTCGTGGTCGCCGGTGGCGGTGAGGGCGGTGTCGGTGGCCATGGTGCCTACTTGATCAGGTAGACGACGGTGAAGATCACGATCCACACCACGTCCACGAAGTGCCAGTACAAGCCGATGATCTCGATCGACTCGCTGCCGGTCGGGATCCGCCCCCGGGCCGACAGCGTGAACGCCGATATCAACATCACGATGCCGATCGACACGTGCACCCCGTGGAAGCCGGTGAGGGCGTAGAAGGCGCTCGACGCCGTGTTGGTGGTGAAGCCCATGCCCTCCTTGACGAAGAGCTGGAACTCGTAGACCTGCCCGGAGATGAAGATGCCGCCGAGCAGGGCCGTGGCCAGCAGCCAGGTGCGGAGCTTGCGGTGGTCGCCGCGGCCGATGGCGGCGACGGCCAGCACCATCGTGAGCGAGCTCATCAGCAGGACGAAGGAGCTGATCGACGTGAACGGGATGTCGTAGAGGTCGCTGGGCAGCGGGCCACCGGCCTCGTTGTTCTCCTTGTAGAGCATGAACGTGGAGATCAGGCCGCCGAACAGGAGGCACTCCGAGCCGAGGAACACCCACATGGCCAGCTTCTCGTTGGAGATGCCGGTGTTGGTGACGTGGCCGTGGCTGTCCTCGATCATGGCCGAGGACGGCGCCGTGGTGAGCGCCTCCTTGGCGGCGCGCTCCTCGGCGGTCACTGCGCTGATGTCGGTCAACGGGCATCAGTCAACGAGCGCCGCCTCCTGCTCGGGGGCGGCTTCGGCGCCCGTGGTCGTGTCGTCGCCGGCGGGTCCGTGGCCGCCGTGGTCGTGGGGGGCCTCGTCGTCGGAGGCGGGCTCGAGGGTCAAGCCGTAGATGGCGGCGATGACGAACAGCCCGCCGACCAGGCACAGCCAGAGGTTGTAGATCAGCCCGTAGCCGACGATGGGCAGGCCCGCAGCGAGCACGAGCGGCCAGTACGACGGCGACGGCAGATGCACGTCGGTGGCGTCGCCGGTCTGGACGACGTCGGCGGTGGCGGCGATGCGCACCGGCCGACCCTTGTCGTCCTCGCCGTACTTGCGGTGCCAGAAGTCGTCGAACTGGGTGATCACGGGCACCTCGTCGAAGTTGTGCTCAGGGGTGGGCGAGGGGACCATCCACTCGAGCGAGCGCCCGTCCCACGGGTCGGCCGCCATCACCTTGGCCGCCGCGCGGGCCCGGCGCCGGCTGACCACGATGTTCGCGAAGAACATGACCACGGCGAGGGCGATGATGAAGGCTCCGATGGTGGACACGAAGTTCCAGAAGTTGAAGCCGTAGCCGTCGCTGTAGGTGTAGATCCGGCGGGGCATCCCCTGGAGGCCGAGGATGTGCATCGGCCCGAAGGTCATGTTGAAACCGATGAGGATGACCCAGAAGTTCACCTTGCCGAGCTTGTCGTCGAGGGCGTAACCGAAGGCCTTGGGCCACCAGAAGTAGAAGCCGCCGAGGAAGCCGAGGAGGGCACCTCCGAACAGCACGTAGTGGAAGTGGGCGACGATGTAGTAGGTGTCGGTCTGCTGGGTGTCCGACGGGGACACGGCGTGGGTGACCCCCGACAGGCCGCCGATGGTGAACATGCTCACGAGACCGATGGCGAACAGCATGGGCGTGGAGAAGCGCAGCTTGCCGCCCCACATGGTGGCCAGCCAGTTGAGGACCTTCACCCCGGTGGGTACGGCGATGAACATGGTCGACACCGAGAACGCCGCCACCGAGATGGGACCGATCCCGGAGGCGAACATGTGGTGGGCCCATACCCCCCAGCCCATGAAGCCGATGGCGATGCCCGAGAACACCATGAACGGGTAGCCGAAGAGGGGTTTGCGGGAGAACACGGGGATGATCTCGGACACCACACCGAAGGCGGGGAGGATCATGATGTAGACCTCCGGGTGCCCGAAGATCCAGAACAGGTGCTCCCACAACAGGGGGTCGGCGCCGGCTTCGACGTTGAAGAAGTTTGCCCCGAAGAGCCGGTCGAACATCAACAGGAACTGGGCGGAGGTGAGCACCGGGATGGCGAAGAGGAGGAGGAACTGGGTCACCAGGGCCATCCACGTGAACACGGGCATCTTCATGAGGGTCATGCCGGGCGCCCGCATGTTGAGGCAGGTCACGATCAGGTTGATGGCACCGGTCAGCGAGGCCAGACCGGTCATGATGAGGCCCATGTTCCAGAAGTCGATGCCGTGGTGTGGCGAGAAGGCGACACCGTTGTTCGGTGCGTAGTTGAACCAGCCGCCGTCGGGGGCGTGGCCGAGCAGCCACGACGAGTTGAGCATGAGCCCCCCGGCCAGGAACACCCAGAAGCCGAAGGCGTTGAGCCGGGGGAAGGCCACGTCTCGGGCGCCGATCTGCAACGGGATCAGGTAGTTCATGAGCGCCGAGCCGATGGGCATCACCACCAGGAACACCATGGTGGTGCCGTGCATGGTGAAGACCTGGTTGTAGAGGTCCGCCGACAGGAGCTGGCCCGACGGGGTGGCGAGCTGGACCCGGATCAGCAGGGCCTCGATGCCGCCGATCACGAAGAACACGAGGGCGGCGGCCCCGTACATGATGCCGATCTTCTTGTGGTCGACCGTGGTGACCCAGCTTCGCCAGCCCGTGGTGGTGCGGGGCCGGGAGAACACCCCGAGCGGGTTGCGGGCCGGGCCGCGCCCGTTGCCCGTGGGGAGGGCGAGGGGGCCGGCCTCGGTCGGGGTCAATGACATGGTCGGCTCCTACTCCAGCGTCTCGAGGTCGGCGACGAGCTGGTCGATCTGGTCTTCGGACAGCTCCAGGTTGGGCATGCCACGCGCACCGATCGGCTCGGTCATCGGGTTGAGCTGCCCGACGATCCCTTCGGTCTCCTGGTCGGGCGCCATCGGCTTCTGGGCCGGCGGGTTGCGCAGCCAGGCCTCGAGGGCGGCCCGGTTGAGGCAGCGAGCCCGGCCCTCGGGGTCATCGGCCCAGTCCACCCCGAGCGCTTCGCAGAACGGGGTTGCCTTGCGGAGAAGGAACTTGCCGCCGGCGAAGGTGGTCCTGCTCATGAGGTGGGTGAGGTCGGGCGCGTAGCCGGACACCTGCAGGCTCCGGTCCTTGATCCTGCCGTTCGGTGTGAACCGCTCCCGGTTGCCGGCGTTGACCCCGTTGATCACGTGGCAGCTCGAGCAGAGCTGCTGGGTGAAGACGCGGTAGCCCTCGGCCGCCGGTGAGGTGTCGCTCTCCCCGTACCGCCTCGCCGCCTCCTGTTGGCCCTCGGCCCAGATGGCGAAGTCCTCCTCGCTGAGGGCGATGACCTTGATGCGCATGTCGGCGTGGGCCAGCCCGCAGTACTCGGTGCACTGCCCCAGGTACTCGCCGGGCTGGTCGGCCTCGATGCTCCACGGGTGCTCCCGTCCGGGCACGGCGTCGCGCTTGCCGTTGAGCTTGGGCGCCCAGAAGCTGTGGATGACGTCGCGGGCGGTGATGGTGAGGTCGATGTCCCGCTCGGCCGGGATCACGAGGTCGTTGGCGGTGGTGATCTCGTCGAACTTCCCGTCGCCGTCGAGGTCGTAGCGGTACTCCCACCACCACTGCTGGCCGATGACCTCGACCTTGAGCGCCCCTTCCTCGGCGTCGGCGCTCAGGTCGAAGATGGTGACCACGGTGGCCACGCCCACGACGGCCATGATGAGGGCCGGGACGATCGTCCAGGTGATCTCGAGGCGGGTGTTGCCGTGGACCTGCTTCGGGATCTCGTCGAAGTCGTCGTCATCCTTGGCCCGGAACTTGAGGGGCACCAGCAGGCAGGCGGCCAGGATGATCACGAACACCACCCCGGCGGCGGCGAACACCGGGACGCTGAGGTTCTGGATGGTCCGGGCCGCTGGGCCCTCGGACTCGAACATGGTCTGGGGGTGGCGGTCCAGGGCGTCGCCGCAGCCGGCCAGCAGCCCCACCATCGCCAGCGGAGCGAACGTACGCACTCGGGCCACGGCGCCCATCGAAGCTCCTCCTCGACTCGTGGCCGGAGTGTCCCGCATCCCTCGGCGGGTTGCCAACTCGGGCCGCCGCACGGTCCCCGACCGCCTCACGGGCCGAGCTCCACCGCGATTGGGCCGGGCCGGCCCACGCTGCCCTCACCCTCGCCGTGCCCGTCCTCCTCGGCCTCGTGCGGCTCGACCTCCCGGGGGCCGACGGCGGCGCCGATCACGCCGGCGGCCAGCACGGCCAGGCCGCCGACGAGCAGGAGGGCGGCCAGGACGTTGGGGCTGACCCGGGGGCGGGCCGACAGCAGCCAGGCCACGCCGAGGATGAGGGCAGGCACCAGGCCGAACAGCAGGTAGGAGCCGATCTTGGGGACGGCCAGCAGGACCCGGGACACGGCCAGCACGAACACGGCGATGCCGACCGCCGACAGCACCGGCACCTCGATGGGGTACATCACCCGGTTGCGGATGCTCCGGTTGAGCGCCGGGTCCGCGGTGGCACGGTCGGCCCAGTTCTTGACCGCCCACTCGAAGGCCACGGCGACGAGCACGCCGATGCCGAGCACCACCAGCGGCGAGCCGACCACCAGGCCGATCACCACCGAGCCCACGCCGAAGGCGGCCACGACGGGCCAGTAGCTGAGACCCTGCGGGACGCTGGGGGCAGGTGGTGTCTCGCTGCCCACGAGCTCGGCGCCGGCCTCGGCGTCGGCGTCGCGGAAAGCCACGGTGACGCAGCCGATGAACAGGGAGGCGACGAACAGCCCGACGAGGACGCTGTAGCCGACGTGGTCGCCGACCCGGCCCTTGTAGCCGAGGGTGAGGACGCCGATGATCGTGTCGAGGTCGACCTGATGGCCGGCGCTGGCCCCGCCGTAGACGGCGGCGGCGACGAGGGCGGCGACGGCCAGACCGAAGAAGTACTTGGATCCGGTGGTGAGCACGGTGGGATCGCCTACTTCGTCACGTAGATGGCGAGCCAGATGACCACGTACACGGCGACGGTGGCGTACCAGCACATCGCCGCCGCCGAGATGCCCTCCTTGTCCCGGCCGGCGTACTGGCCGCCGAGGGTGCGGAAGGTCATGAGCCCGGCGAAGACGAGGGCGGCGACCACCATGGCCAGGTGGGCGGTCGTGATCACGTAGATCAGGACGGCAGCGGCGCTGTCGCGGATGCCGAGGTTCATCTGCGAGTAGAGGAACGTCGTGGCGTTGATCACGCACACGCCGAAGAGGATGGTGATGCCGAGCGCCAGGTAGGCGTGGGGGCGGTCGTTCTTGCCCACCGACCACACCGCCCAGTGCATGGTGACCACCGACATGGCGAAGGTGACGAGGATCATGTTGGCCGGGGTCAGCGGGATCACGGTCTCTTCGGGCAGCCAGGCCCCGGTGCGGTCGAGGGTGGCGGCTCGGGTGGCGAGGTAGACGCCGATCAGCCCGGCGAAGGCCATGAAGGTGCCGGCCAGGGCGAGGGCGGTGCCGACGAGCAGGACCCGCGGGCGGGCCGGGGGCGGGGCGGGGGCGACGGCGGGCACCGTGTCGGCCACCTCCCACCCGGTCACGTCGACCGGGGTGGCGGGGAGGCCGGCAGTCGGGGCGGGGCCGGCGGCGCTCGGATCGGCGGCGGTGGTCGCGCGATCGGCGGCGGGGGTGCTGGTGGAGGCCATCAGCCGACACTCCCGGAGGCCTTGGCCGTCGCCGCCGCCCTGGTTTCGCCGGCGGCCCCGGTCTCGCCGGTGGCTCCGATCTCGCCGGTGCCTTCGGTCCCGCCGACGTCCCGGCCGTCGGTGGCTCCGGTCTCGCCGGCGGTCCGGCCGTCGGGGTCCCGGCCGTCGAGCAGCGGCGTGGCCGAGGAGACGGCGGGCAGGTCGGCGAAGTTGCCGAGGGGCGGGGGCGACGGTGTGGCCCACTCGAGGGTGTGGCCGTCCCACGGGTCGTCGGGGACACGATCGCCCCGCCGGCGCAGGCCACCGAGGAGCCCGGCGAGGCCCAGGAGCAGGCCCAGCAGCACCAGCACGCCGCCGGCCGCCGAGGCGAGGTTCAAGGCGTCGATGCCCCGCTCGGCTTCCCGGTCGTCGCCGACCACGACCGAGAGGACGTCGGGGAAGGCGAGGACGAAGGTGCCGACCAGCAGCACCAGCGCCGCTGTCCGCCCGGCCGCCTCCGAGAGCGGGCGGCCGACGATCTTCGTGGCCCAGTACCACAGCCCGCCGAGGCCGCCGATGGTGGCGGCCAGGGTGACGAGGTGGACATGGGCGCCGGCGTAGAGGTCGGTGCCCAGCTCGAAGCGCTCGATGGGGGCGGTGGCGCCGACGAGCGCACCGACGAGCAGCACGAGGAGGGCGGCCACGGAGAACAGCAGCGGGCTGGCCAGCCGGGGCCGACCGGCCCGCAGCGCCGTGGCCGCCCCGCCGAGCACCACCAGCACCGGCACCACGGCGGCCAACGCGAAGACGATGGCCACGGGCGTGCGGCCCGAACCGGGGGAGACGGTGGGCTGCACGAACGCCCCGAAGCCGAGCAACCCGAAGGCCCCGATGGCGCCCATGGCGGCGCCGCGCCTCCCCGGCCGGGCTCGGGCAGACACCGGGACGGCGTCGGCGGCGAACCCGAGGACGGGCACGGCGAAAGCGTAGATCTGGGGTTGGCGCAGGGCCCAGAGGATCCGGTCGTACATGACTGGACCGTCTCGTCCGAACGCCACCGCCCCGTACCGGTGGTCGACGTAGATGAGGGCCAGCGTGGCCACGAGCACCGGGAGGGACACGAGCCACAGCACCGAGGTCACGAGCATCGCCCACGAGAACATCGGGGTCCGGGCCAAGGTCAGGCCCGGCGCCCGCAGGGTGAGCACGGTGGTGGCCACGCACAGGGCTCCGAGGAGCAGGGCGACGAGGACAGCGATGAAGGCCACCGCCCACAGATCGACGCCGTCGTCGCGGCCGCCACCGGGGCCGCCGTTGATGGCGTAGGCGGCCAGCAGCACGCCGCCGGCGACCAGCCAGGACCAGAACGAGGCGGCGGCGGCACGGGGGAAGGCGATGGCGCTGGCCCCGACCTGCAGGGGCACCACACACATGGCCACCCCGAGCAGGAAGGGCGCGAGGAAGAGGAACAGGCCGGCGACGCTGTGCAGTGTGAAGGTCTGGAAGACCGTGTCCTCGGGCAGCGTGCCCGCCTCGAACTTCTCGATGGCCACCGCCTGACCGGCTAGGCCGGACACGAGCAGGAAGAGGAGTGACGCCCCGATGTAGAGGCGCCCGATGGCCTTGTGATCACCGCTGCCGACCACCGACGCCAGCCCTGCTGGTGCGACCGGCGGCTGGCCCCGGGCTTGCCCACCCTCGCCCGCAGACCTCGTCCCGCCGGCGACGCTGGTGGCCCCGGTCGCCTCGGGCGGCGTTTCGGTGACAGTCATCGACGCGGTGACCTCGCCGGCACCCGAGCCCGCCCGGCGGACGCGACGGTGCCTCCTGTGGGAGCGGTTCGGTTGGTTTCGGGACAATACACAGGCCCGTTCACGGCACCGAAACCGTCCCCTTCACGGCTGCCGCGGTCGCGCATCGCCGCCGTGGTCACAGGCCCGAGCGGACCAGCTGATCGAGGGCCATGGCACCGAACAGCAGCGTGATGTAGGTGATCGACCACCCGAACAGGCGCATGGCCCGCTCCGAGGTCGGCTGCCGCAGCAGCCCGACGGCCAGCCAAAGGTAGGCGCCACCCAGGACCACCGCCGCCGCCAGGTAGAGGCCGCCCATCCCCGCCACCGGCGAGAACAGCACGGTCAGCGCCCACAGCAGGACCGTGTAGCCGACGATGCGCACCGCGGTCGTCCGCAGGCTGGCCACGACGGGCAGCATCGGGACGTCAGCGGCCCGGTAGTCGTCGCGGTACTTGATGGCGAGGGCCCAGAAGTGCGGTGGGGTCCAGTAGAAGATGATGGCGAACAGCACCACCGGCGCCCAGGCCAGCTCGCCGGTCACCGAGGTCCAGCCCACGAGGACGGGCACGGCCCCCGCCGCCCCCCCGATCACGATGTTGCTCTTCGACGTGCGCTTCAACCACAGCGTGTAGACGAAGACGTAGAAGAGGCAGGCGCTGACCGCCAGCACGGCGCTCAGCAGGTTCACCGTGGTGGCCAGCAGGACGAAGGCGGCGACCTCGAGGGCGACGGCAAAGGCCAGGGCAGCCGCTGGCTCGATCTCGCCGGTGACGAGCGGCCGGCTCTTGGTGCGCTCCATGACGCTGTCGATGTCGCGGTCCACGTACATGTTGATGGCGTTGGCGCCACCGGCGGCCAGGGCACCACCGGCCACGGTGGCCAGGACCAGCCAGCCCGAGGGAAGACCACGGGCCGCCACCACCTGGGTGGGGACGGTGGTGACGAGCAGCAGCTCGATGATCCGGGGCTTGGTGAGCGCCACGTACGCCCCGATCCGCGAGCGCGCCGACGAGCGTCGCGGAGGGGCCAGATGCACCTCCGAACCCTACGGCCGGCCCTGCGGACGAGCCAATGCGGGGCTGCCAAAAGGAAGCGGTCTGACCCTGCGCCGACAGCCGTGGACCGGTGCCGGCCTACGGCCGGAGCTGAGCCCCCGAGACGGTCAACTCGCCACCAGGAGTCCACCCGGGGTCCGCGCCGTGCCGAGCATCACCGCAGCGGACCGCATCAACCCGGAGACGACGAGCGCACTGCGCTCCCGGCTGGCCAGATCCCACACCGCCACCGCCGCCACCGGCGCCCTGACCTGGCCGGCGTCGCGCCGGTCGAGCACCGCTCGGGCCAGCCGGGCCCGCTCCAAGGGCGTGTCGACCCTGGCCAGCACCGCCGGCAGGGCCGCCTCGAGCGCCTCCGGGTCGTCGTCCTCGACCGCTTCGAGGAACGCGTCCACATCCGGGGTCACCAGGCGGGGTACCCGCACCTGCACCGACGAGTCCAGCCGGGGGAGGTCCTCCACCATCTCCTCGAAAAGCTCCTCCAGCTCGTGGTCAGCGCACCGAGCCAGCACCCTCGCCGCCGGTCTGGCCAGGCCGGCCAGAAAGGCCTTGGCCATCTCGCTGTCCGAGGGGCCCTTCTGCACCCCGCAGCAGAACTTGGCCTTCAGCCCGCTGCCGCACCCGCACCGTTGGTTCCGACCCCTGCCTGGCCACACCGCCCCCTCTCCCTCCTCCAACGTTCTCCAGAACCGGAAGGTACCGGCCCCGTCGCACCCGCCGACGGACCCTCACGCCATGCCGGGAGATCACGCCACCCGCATCTCGGCCACGCCGCTGGTCCTCACCTCGGCGGCGAGCACGGCCAGCTCGGCGACCACCTCGACGCGGCGCCGGGTGAGGTCGAACCAGCCGTAGCGCAGCGGTCGCCACCCTTCGAGGACGGCCCGGTTGTCACGGGCGTGGTCACGGTCGAAGTCGGCCACCCGGGTGTGCCAGCGGCGACCGTCGGCCTCGATCAGCACCCGCCCACTGGGGATGGCCACGTCGACCCGCTCCGGTGCCTCGGTGCGCCAGGGCGGCTGGAACTGGCGCACCACACCGGGCACCCCGGCTTCGGCGAGCACCTCGTGGAGGATCCGCTCGAGCTCGCTCTCGGGTGGGACCCACCCCTCGCTGCGGGACTCGAGCAAGGTCCGCACCACGTCCGAGCCGGGGAGCCGTCGATGGGCCACGGCCACGAAACGTTCGGAGAGGGCCGCCACCTCGAACCGTCCGGCGGTCACCTCGGCGTCGATCACCCGCCCGAGCTCGGTGGCATCCACCGAGGGGGCGAGGTCGACGATCGTCTGTGCGACGGTGGTGACCGTGATGTGGTCGACGACGGTGGATTCCACCACCCGGCTGCGCCGGACCGGGGCCAGGGCGCTGCGGTGCCGGCCGTCGGGGGGCACGGTGATCTCGGGACGGCCTCGACGGAACCCCGGGAGCCGGTGCAGGGCGGCGGCCGACCGGCCCGAGACGACGGCGTGGGGCACCGAGAGCTGGGCGGCCTTGAGCTGGCGGTGCCACGTCGGGGGGTTGCCGGGGAGGGCGTAGACGGCGGCGGCCAACCGCAACCAGCGGCCGGCCGCCAGCCGCCGGTCGATCAGGTGCGAGGAGGCCCCGACGGCCAGCGCCTGGCGGCGTGCGAACACGCCGTGCTGGATGCGGGCCAGGCGTTCGATGGCCCGGTCGACGTGGTGTGCGGTCATGGGTTGCATCATGGGGAGGCCCTGTGACAGCGGCCGGGTGCGATCCGTCGCCGTGGTTGCCGGTCACCCTCGGAAACCGAGGGTGGGAGCCCCCACGATCCACCAGCGACCCAACCGGCCGGCCCGGCCCGTCGGATGTCGCAGGGTGCCCGTACCATCGGCGGCGATGTCGCTGCCGTCCGTGGGGCCCGCCACCTACCGCCAGATCACGATGGTGGCGCTCTGGCTGCTCGTGTTCATCGTGGTCACCGGGGGAGCCGTGCGCCTCACGGGCTCGGGGCTGGGCTGCTCGGACTGGCCCACCTGTGAGGAGGACCGGTTCGTCGCCGCCTTCGACTTCCATCCCATGGTGGAGTTCGTCAACCGGGCCATCACCGGGCTGGTGTCAGCGGCCATCGCCGTCGCCGTCCTCGGCTCGCTGCGCCGCACCCCCCGCCGGTCGGATCTGACCGTGCTCTCGCTCGGTCTCGTGGCCGGGGTGATCGGCCAGATCCTGCTCGGCAAGCTGGTCGTGGAGACCGACCTCAACCCCGTCCTCGTGCAAGGCCACTTCGTGCTGTCGATGGTCCTCGTGGCCAACGCCGTGGTCCTGCACCACCGGGCCGGCCTTCCCGACGCACCCGACGTACCGGAGGCACCCGACCTACCCGACGAAATCGGTGGCCCGATCCGGCCCCTGGCCTCGCTGGCCGTCGCCCTCGCCGCCGTCGTCATCCTCACCGGCACCGTGGTGACCGGCGCCGGGCCCCATGCCGGTGACCTCGACGCCAAGCGGCTCGATGTGGCCGTCGGCACCGTCGCCCGCATCCACGGGCTGGCCATGGTGGCCTTCCTGGCCGCCGTGCTCGGCACCATCGGGTTGCTGCGGCGCCGGCGAGCGCCCGCCCCGATCTTCCACCTCGCCCACACGCTGGTCACCGTGCTGGTCCTGCAGGCGGCGGTGGGCTACACCCAGTACTTCACCGACGTGCCCCCACTGCTCGTCGGCCTGCACATCCTCGGCGCCTGCCTGGTCTGGGTGGCGGTGCTGCGATTCCGGCTCGGGCTGTCGGCGGTGCCGGGCCGTCCGCGACAATCGGACCATGGCCAGCCTGGCGGCGCCCACGACCGCACCGGTGGAGACCTGGTCACCCACCGGTGACGTCGAGGTCGAACCCGACCTCCCCTGGATCGTCATCGTCTGGAACGACCCCATCAACCTCATGTCGTACGTGACCTTCGTGCTGCAGAAGCTGTTCGGGTACAGCCTCGAGAAGGCCACCGCCTTGATGTTGGACGTGCACCACAAGGGCCGGGCGGTGGTGTCGAGCGGTCCCCGGGAGAAGGCCGAGCTCGACGTCTTCCGCCTCCACGAGCACGGCCTCTGGGCCACGATGACCCAGGACACCTGAGCGGCCGTGGCGCTGTTCCGCCGCCGGGCCCTGTTCGAGCGCCGCCCCGACGGCCGTTTCGCCCTGCACCTCGGCGCTGACGAGCGGCAGCTCCTGGCCGGGCTGGCCGACCAGCTCGCCGCGCTGCTCGACGGCGAACCCGATGACCCCGCCCTCCGCCGGCTCTTCCCGGCCGCCTACCACGACGACGCCGAGCGGGAGGCCGAGTGGCAGGTGCTCATGGGCGAGGACCTCCGCAACTCCCGGCGGACCGCCCTCGAGACGCTCCGGGCCACGGCCACCCGCACGGAGGTCACCGAGGACGAGGTCACGGCGTGGATGCAGGCGGTCAACTCGCTGCGTCTGGTGCTCGGCACCCGCCTCGATGTCACCGAGGAGGACACCGGTGACCGTCCCGCCGACGATCCCGATGCCCCCGCCTTCGCCCTCTACGGCTTCCTCAGCTACCTGCTGGACCGCACCGTCGACTCCCTGTCGCGCTGACTCCGGCTCTTCGCCGGCGGCTCGGCCGCGCTCAGGCGGCCGGATAGAAGAAGGCGCCGGCCGTGCCCGGCCCGGTGTGGGCGCCGACGCTCGGTCCGATCCGGTAGCGCACCATCGCCTTCACCTGCTCGGCGCCGGCCAACCGGGCCTCGAGGGCGGTCCAGAACGGGGCTGCCGCCTTGTCGGCGATGCCCACGGCGACCTTGAGCGACTCCCCGGCCAGGGTGACGTAGTCGGCCATGACCGTGGCCGCCTCGTCGACGTCGGTGGCCCTCCCCACCGCCTTGATCTCGCCGCCGACGAGCGACAGCACGGGGATGGCCGAGGCCTCGGGCTCCACCTCCACGGCCAGGCGTCCGCCGGCCCGGGCCAGGTCCAGGGCCTGGACGACGAAGACGTTGCCCACCTGGGCACCGAGCCTCTCGGCCACCGAAGCGGCCTCGTCGATGGTCGCACCGGCGGCCAACGCCTCGGCCGCCTCCCACACGCAACAGGCCACCCCGAACGAGGCGGTGCCGGTGTCGACCAGGCGGACCGGCACGGGGCTTCCGCTGGTGGCCACCCGTGCCGAGTTCAGTGTGCCCGACATCGCCGAGCCGAGGTGGATGGACAGGATCTCCCTCGCTCCCCGATCGGCGGCCCGGGCGTAGGCCTCGGCGAAGCACCCGGGGCTGGGCTGGGAGGTGGACACGGCTGGCGAGGCGTCGGCGAAGCGACCGTAGAAGCCGTCGGCGTCGAGGTCGACACCTTCGGCGTAGTCCACCCCGTCGACGGTGACGGTGAGCGGGACCACCTCGACGGCGTAGCGCTCGACGAGCTCGGGGGGCAGTTGGGCGTTGGAGTCGGTGACGATCCCGATCATGGGAGGACGGCCTCCACCGGCGCCGCTGGCGCCGCCACCGGAGACCGTGTGGTGGCGAACCGATAGAGGATGACGGCGCTGCTGGCGGCGGCGGCGGCCGGGAGGGCGGCGGTGGGCGGCGGCCCCCACGCGTTGGGCCAGCGGCGCCACCACCACACCACGCCGGCACCCACCCAGGCGGCCGAGGCGACGGCGGTGGTGGCGAACGCCCGGCGCTTCCATCGGGGCGAGATGGCGGTGAGGGCGGCCACGCCGAGGTCGATCGGGGTGTAGGCCGGGAAGGTGGCGAGGCACTGCCCGGCGCTGGCGGCCACGCCCTTGCCGCCCCGGAAGCCACTCCACACCGGGAAGCAGTGCCCGACGACGGCGGACGTGCCGGCCAGGTGGCCACCAGGACCGCCGGCGATGGTCCGCCCGACCAAGGCGGCGGCCGCCCCCTTGGCCACGTCGGCCGCCATCACGGCGTATCCCCATCGCGGCCCGAGCTGGCCGATGGCGTTGGCGGCGCCCGGGTTGCCGCTGCCGACCGAGCGGAGATCGGTCGAGCCGCCGGTGGCCAGCCGAGCGGCCAGGTCGGCCGACGGCAGTGTGCCGGCGAGGTAGCCGAGGACGGCCGCCCACCCCATCCGGGCCCGCTGTCGAGGCCGCCGGCGCGTCGAGCGGGAGCGCCGGGACATCGGGCGCACTGTAGAGGGATGCTGGGCCGCCCAGGGTGCCCGAGCCGCTCGAACCGCCGTGCCGAGGGCCCGGAGTCGGCTGCTACGGTGGCCGGGCCCTCACTGGGGCTCGAGCCCCCATCGTCCAGCGGCCCAGGACGCCGGCCTTTCAAGCCGGTAACGCGGGTTCGAATCCCGTTGGGGGTACCACGAGGTCCCGTGGTGCAGTTTGGAGTGCACGCCGGCCTGTCAAGCCGGAGGTCGCGGGTTCAAATCCCGTCGGGACCGCTCCCGGGCCGCCCTCGGGCGGGACGGTGCAACGAGGTCGGGTAGCTCAGTTGGCAGAGCGCGCGCCTGAAAAGCGTGAGGTCACCGGATCGACGCCGGTCCCGACCACCGCGAAGATGTGTGCGAGGCGTCAAGAGGCGTCCGGGCAGAAGGGGGAACCGAATGACCAAGAGCGCAAGCGACCTCGTGGCCGAGGCGAAGTCGCAGGTCGAGGGCTTGACTGCGGACGCGGTGCAGGCCGAGCTCGATTCAGGCGACGCCGTTCTCGTCGATCTGCGCGAGGCCGAGGAGTTGACGGCCAACGGTCGCATACCGGATTCGGTCCACGTGCCCCGCGGCATGCTCGAGTTCCGGGCCGATCCGTCCAGCCCCTACCACCAGGAGCCATTCGATCCGTCGAAGAGGATCATCCTCCACTGCGCCAGCGGAGGACGGTCTTCGCTCGGAGCGGCCACCCTGCAGGCCATGGGCTACAGCAACGTCGCCCACCTCGACGGGGGCATCACGGCGTGGAAGGAAGCTGGGAAGCCCATCGAGTGAGCGACCGCGGAGGCTCGCCGGGCCGGGATCAGATGGTGGTGGGGTGCCGCGGTTCGTAGAGCATGATCTCGGTCCGCCCGGGAGCACGATCGTCGTGGTGACGCCGAAGCCTTCGTCCTCCGGCTCGCCTCGAACCTCGATGCCTTTGTTGCGGAGGTCTTCGATGGTGGCACTGATGTCGTCGCACATGAGGGTGAGCTGATGGCGGGCGCCGCTGTCGAACGTCGGTCCCTCAGCGGGATGGATCCCGAGCTCGGCCGGCGGCAGGGCGAAGATGAGCCAGCCGTCGCCGTCGTCGACGTCGACGTCGTCCCAGCCGAAGACGTCCCTGAAGATGGCCCGTACCGCGTCGGGTTGGGAGGTGTAGAGCAGCGCATGGACCCCGGTGATCGCCACCGCGCATTGTCACACAGGGCGACGGGCGCCGGCCGCTGATGGGGCCGGGCGAGGATGGGGATGTGGTCGAGGTCGCCGGCGAGGAGATCGCGGGCCCTGTTGGCCGAGCCGCCCGAGCGCTTCGTCGAGTCGCACGGCACGGGTGAAGGTGTTGAAGGCCGACGGCCGCAAAGAAGAAGCCGCCGCCCTGGCCAAGGCCCGCAAGCCCGCTCGGTTGGTCTGGGTGCTCGGTGCTCTGGCCCGATCCGACGCCGACGCCGCATCGCAGGCGGTCGAGGCGGCCGACGATCTCGCCGCCGCCCAAGAGGGGGGCGACGGCGACCTGCGGTCGTTGCTCGGCCGGTTCCGGGATGCGCTGGCTGCGCGAGGTGCAGGAGGTCGCCGCTCGCCGAGCCGAGGAGGCTCGGCGGCGGGCCCAGGCGGCGGTGGAAGAGGCCGAGAGATGGGCCCGGGAGACCTCGGCCGATCGGGCGGCCGCGGCCCAGGCGGTCAGCGACCTGGAGCAGCAGCGAGCGGCCCTGGAGGACGCGCTGGCCGAGGCCGGTGGCCGGCTCGAGGCCGCCACGCGGGCCCACGACGAAGCGACCCGCCGTCTCGATGAGGCGCGGAGGCAGCTCGGCGAAGGAACCTGAGAGTGCCGCGAGCGACGGCCGGTGCTAGTGGATGACCGAGGCGATGCCGGTGGCCACGCCCATGCCGGCCACAAGCGCCCCCGCCATCCACACCGTCTGTTGCCGCAGCCGGTCGTACAACTCGGCCCGCAGCGCTGAAGTGTCGGTCCGCTGCGCTGCGATGTCGCTGCGCAGCTCGGCCTTCATGTCCGCCATCTCGGCCCGGACCTCGGAGAGCTCGGCACGGACGAACTCCTTGGTGACCGGTTGATCGAGCTCTCGGGCCGGGAACTGGGAGAGCAAGGCCTCCGCTTCTTCCTCCCCGAGCATCGGGGCGAGCGTCACGTAGATGGAACTGCGGTGCTTCTCGGACAACGCCACGAGGTCTCCTCGGGGACGGCTGCTGCCGGGGGAAGCGTTCCCGGATCGTAGCCGCCTCGGTCACGGCGACGACCGGGTCAGGGCGTGAAGGCGAGGAACGTGCCGGGGCTACCGGTGGGGCTGTTGGGTCCTGGGGGGTACCCCGGGTCATAGACCAAGGCCTCGGCGCCGGTCCAAGCAGCCGCCTGTGGGTAGTGGAAGCCCGGTCTGTCTGACAACTCGTCAAAGGGTGGCAGCACCTGCTCAAGCGTGTCGCCGTCAACCAGTCCCCAGATCCCGCAGACTTGCCCGACCACCGCACCGCGGTGCACCGCCGAGGCGTACACGGCACACTCGCCGCTGCCGGAAACGTTCCAGCGGGGTCCCTCGATCCAGCGGTCGCCGCTCGGATCGTGTGAGGTGGTCCACGGGGGCTTGTAGCTGAGCACCACGAGGCGGTTGCCGTCCCACGCTGCGTCGGTGACTTGGCCACCGAAGCCTGACTCGGGAGCTTGCCGCCACGAGTCCTCCACAGGGTCGTAGGCGACGACGATGACGTCGCTGACCACGTTCCTGAAGTCCTCGTTGTTGGTGATCGTCCCGCCGACCACGAGCATCTCCTCGCCGGTCCAGAACGCGTCGGAGAAGTCGAGCGCCATCGGAGCCGGCGCCAGCCTCCGCCAACGGTTTCCACCCGGATCGTACGCGGCGCCCTCGCTGGCGGCGCCGCCCCAGATCAGCACCTCGTCGCCGGTCCAGACGCCCGAGTAGCCCGGCTCGGAGTAGCCGGTGTTGGGTGGTCCGCCGGCGAGCGGGCTGGTGGGCAAGGCCCTCCAGCGATCGGCAGCCGGGTCGTACGCCGCTCCGTCGGCCAAGGCTCGTTGGTCGCTCCCGCCACCGCCCCAGACCACCACCTCCCGACCGGTCCACACCATGACGTGATCGCGTCGGGCCGCCAGCGGGCTCGCGCCAGCAGGCGCCAGCGCCCGGAGCCGGAGTCGTAAGCGGCGCCGTCATCGAGCGCGGCGCGTGTGTCGGGGACGGCGCCGCCCCACACGACCAGCTCCGAACCGGTCCAGGCCGAGCCGATGCCCTCCCGGCCGCTCAACGGCCCCGGATCGAGGAGCCGCCAACCCGGTTGGTCGGGATGGGCTGGGTGGTGGGGACGGGCTTGGGCGGCACAGAGGTCGGCGTCGTCGAAGGGCCAGGGGGCAGGGAGGGACTCGTCGCGGGCGTCTCGGCTGTGGTCGTCGCGGACGCCGAAGGACCCGGTTCGACGAGGATGCGCTCGTCGGGGGCGTCGCCGTCATCGCCTACCACGTCTGGCAGCACGACCACGGCCACGCCGATGAGCGCGACGACGACCGCCACCGAGAGCCCGCGCCGGAACCCCGATCGGCGGGAGCGGTCGACGCCGGCTCTCACCCGGGCCGGGAACCCCGGCGAAGGCTCGAGGCGATCCGCCTCTCGGGCCAGACGTTCCCGGAGCAGCTCTTCGATGTCAGGCACGTTCGGGGTCCTCCTCGATCAGCAGGGGTCGAAGGCGCTCGAGGCCTCGGGCCACCGACGACTTCACCGTGCCGACGGGCACGTCGAGCACCCGGGCCTTCTCCGCCACCGAGAGGTCGTCGATGAAGCGCAGAACGAGGGCAGCGCGCTGCAGCGGGTTGAGCTGGGTCAGCGCCCACCGGAGCTCGTCTCGGTCGTCCACCCGCCCCCCAGGGCCAGCCGTCGCCTCAGCGCCATCCAGCGGGGTCACGGTCAGGGCCCGGCCCCGCTTGCGGTAGACACCGTTGACCTCGTTGATGACGGCCCGCCGCAGGTAGGCGCCGACGTCGTCGATCCGCCCCCGCCGCCAGCGACCGAACACCTTGGCGAACGCTTCGGCGACCACCTCCTCGGGCAGGGCGCCGTCGCCCGTCAGCAGGCCGGCGATTCGCAGCAAGCGGGCGTGCTGCGCCTCGAACACGGCGTCGAAGGTGTCCACCACCTACCTTGACGCGCCGACACCCGCCGGGGTTCCGTCCATCAGGTCGTGGCCTCGATCATCCCTCCCGGTCCGCCGCTGACAGACCGAGCACGGCGGGGAGGTCGGCGTGGTCGGCGACGACGTGGTCGGCCTCGACGGGCGGATCGCCCTCGCCCCCGGGGTCGTCGAAGACGCCCGTGTAGCGAACCGAGGTCATCCCCATGGCGTTGGCGCCGGCGATGTCGGTGCGACGCAGGTCCCCCACGTGGACGGCCTGGCTGGGGTCGTCGATCCGGAGCCCGGCGAGGGCGTGGCCGAAGATCGCGGGGTCGGGCTTGAACACGCCCACCTCGTCGGAGAACGACCAGTGGTCGAACGAGCCAAGCAGCCCGTGGGCGGCGAGGTAGCGGCGCAGCGTGCGGGACGGGGTGAGGCCCACGTCGCAGATGATCCCGATGCGCAGACCGGCCGCCTTCAGCGCGGCCAGGCAGCGATCGACGTTGGCTGTCGGGAGCGGATCGTGGGGGACAGGCGGGTCCGTCAGCACCTCGGCCAGGGCCCGGCGCACGTCGTCGGGAGGCTCGTAGCCGAGCTCTCCGAGCACGTGGTCGACGGCCTGCTCGGCCCCGAAGGTGGCCTGGTTGGCCCGCCAGTGGCGGTCGAAGGCCTCCCAGGTCGAGGCGAACGCGGCGTCGAGGCGTTCCCGCTCGAGGGCGATCCCCTCCCCCTCGAACAAGCCGAGCCAGGCCTCGATCCGGCGGGGCCGGAGCCCCGCCCGGTCCTCCCGGATGAGGGTGTTCCAGAAGTCGAACGTGACGGCGCGCAGCTCACTGGCCCTCAAGGCGATGGGTTCGTCCAGCCGGTGCGGGTGACGCCGGCGGTCACCGCCGCCCCGGCGACGGCGGCGGCCACGAGGTCGACGACGCGGTGGTCGAACACCGACGGCACGATGGACTCGGGGGCCAGCTCGTCGGCGGGCACGGCGGCGGCGATGGCCTTGGCCGCCGCCACCTCCATGGTCTCGGTGATGGTGGTGGCGCCGGCGTCGAGGGCGCCCCGGAAGATGCCGGGGAAGGCCAGCACGTTGTTGATCTGGTTCGGGTAGTCCGACCGCCCCGTAGCCATCACCGCCGCCAACCCCTCGGCCGCCTCGGGGCGGATCTCGGGGTCGGGGTTGGCCATGGCGAACACGATCGGGTCGGTGGCCATCTTGCGGAGATCGTCAGCCACGAGCAGGTCGGGAGCGCTGACGCCGATGAACACGTCGGCCCCCGGCAACACCTCGGAGAGGGTGCCGGAGAGCTGGTCCGGGTTCGAGATCTCGGCGAAGGCCAGCTTGGCCGGGTTCAGGTCGGTGCGGAGGCGGTTGATGGCCCCCCGGCTGTCGCAGGCGACGACGTCGGGCACACCGGCGGCCATGAGGATCTTGGCGATGGCCACCCCGGCGGCGCCCGCCCCCGACAGCACGACCCGCAGCTCGTCCATGTGCTTGCCCACGATGCGCAGGGCGTTCTCGAGGGCGGCGAGGGTCACCACCGCGGTGCCGTGCTGGTCGTCGTGGAAGACGGGGATGTCGAGGCTGGCCCGCAGGCGCTCCTCGATGTCGAAGCAGGCGGGGGCGGCGATGTCCTCGAGGTTGACGCCGCCGTAGACGGGGGCCACCCGTTCGACGGTCTCGACGATGGCGTCGGCCTTGGCCGCCGGCGACGACTCGGCCGAGGTGTCGATGCACACCGGGAAGGCGTCGACGCCGGCGAAGTTCTTGAACAGCAGCGCCTTGCCCTCCATCACCGGCAGCGCGGCGGCCGGGCCGATGTCGCCGAGCCCCAGCACGGCGGTGCCGTCGGTGACGATGGCAACGGTGTTGCGCTTGATGGTGAGCTCGTGGACCCGAGCCGGGTCGGTGGCGATGGCGATGCAGACCCGGGCCACACCGGGCGTGTAGGCCATGGACAGGTCGTCGCGGTCGGCGATCGGCATGCGGGCCCGTACCTCGATCTTGCCACCCTGGTGCATCGCGAAGGTGCGGTCGGCGCAGTGCAGCACCTCCACCCCGTCGAGCCCGGCGAGGGCCTGGCGCACCCGCTCGATGTGGCCGGCGTCGGTGCAGTTGACGATCACGTCCTCGTCGAGGAACGGACCCTTGGCCTCGAACCCGCCGATGGCCACGATGTTGGCGCCGACGTCGCCCAGGGCGACGGCGAGGCGTCCGAGCGAACCGGGGATGTTGGCGAGGCGGACGCGCAGGCACACCGAGTAGGCGGCGGTGGGAGTGGCCATGACCCGACGTTATCGAGGCCGTCTCGCCGGCCCCGTCGGTGGCCGGGAGCGCTACCGCTGTTCGGTGCTGAGCTCCTCGAGGCACCGGCGGATCTCGGAGGCCTTGAAGCGGCGGTGCCCTCCGAGGGTGCGGATGGCGGTGAGCTTGCCGGCCCGGGCCCAGCGGGTGACCGTCTTCGGGTTGACTCTAAACAGCGCCGCCACCTCAGCGGGGGTCAGCAGCGCTTCGGGGGAGTTGAGATCGTGGTCGGTCATGGCGACGGAGGCTCCAAGGGGCTGCTTCGCGGTGGGCGGTTTGGGGACGACTTGTCCGGATTCCACCGTACGGGAGGGAGTGCGGTTTGACGATAGTCCGATCGGGCCATTTCCGACGGGGCGCGGCGGTAGTCTCGCTGACGGTGACAGAGCACCGTGCGGTGGGCGGAGTGTTCACCCACGCCGACGAGGAGGGCTTCGAACAGCTCGCCTTCGCCCACCACGGCCCGAGCGGTCTGCGGGCCATCGTCGCCATCCACTCCACGGCGCTCGGTCCCGCCCTCGGTGGCACCCGGTTCCGGCCCTACGCCAGCGAGGCCGAAGCCCTCGCCGACGTGTGCCGCCTGGCCCGCGGCATGACCTACAAGCACGCCGTGTCCGGCCTCGACTGCGGCGGGGGCAAGGCCGTCATCCTCGGGGATCCGGGCCGGCTGCGGAGCGAGGCCCTGATCCGGGCCTACGGCCGCTTCGTCGACGGGCTGGCCGGGCGCTACGTGACCGCCGAGGACGTCGGCACCACGCAGGCCGACATGGACCTCGTCCGCCAGGAGACGGCCCACGTCACCGGTGTGAGCGAGCGCCTCGGTGGCTCCGGTGATCCCTCTCCGGCCACCGCGCTCGGCGTGCTCGCCGCCCTCGGCCCAGTGGGCGAGCGGGTCTGGGACGACGAGTCGCTCGCCGGCCGCCACGTGGTGGTCGCCGGGGTGGGGAAGGTGGGCTCGGCGCTCGTGGCCGGCCTGGTCGCCGCCGGGGCCAGGGTGACCGTCGCCGACGTGGACCGGGCGGCGGTGGCCGCCGTCGTCGCCGCCCACGGAACCGCCGTCGAGGCGGTGGCCCCGGAAGAGGCGCACGCCGTGGCCTGCGACGTCTTCGCCCCCTGCGCCCTCGGAGGCGTCCTCGGCGAGGCCACCATCCCGGAGCTACGCTGCGCGGCGGTGTGCGGATCGGCCAACAACCAGCTCGTCACACCTGCAGATGGCGACCGGCTGGCCGAGGCCGGTGTGCTGTACGCCCCTGACTTCGTGGTGAACGCCGGCGGAGTGATCAACATCGCCGAGGAGCGAACGGGCTATGACCGGGAGCGGGCCCGGGCCCGCATCACCGGCATCGCCGACACGCTGCGCCGGGTGTTCGCGGCCGCCGACGCCGCCGGGATCGCTCCCGCGGTGGCCGCTGAACGGCTAGCCGAGCAGCGGTTGGCGGCCGGCGGTGACGGCTTCCTCGGCGACCGCCTCGGCGATCACGTCGGCGGCGATTCGACGTCGATTCGCCGCCGAGATGACAGCAGGCGGGACGACAGCCGCCGAGCCGACAGCGAGAGGGGCGGCAGCGTAGGGGCCGGTGGCGAGGTCCGGCACCGGGCCGAGGCATCAGGAAGGCGATCCTCCCGGACCCGCTGACCGGCGGCTGGGGCTCCCACGAGGGGGGACACATGGCCAGAGCGATGCACGCACCGAGGACCGAGGAGCTCTCGGCGCTCCACCTCCACGATCGCCACACCGAGCTCGGCCTCGGCGCCGACGACCTGGTCGGCATGTACCGGCGGATCCTCCTGGCCCGCCTGCTCGACCAGAAGATCTGGGGGCTCAACCGCATGGGCAAGGCCCCGTTCGTGGTGAGCGGCCAGGGCCACGAGGGGGCCCAGGTCGGCTCGGCGTGGGCTCTTCGGACCGGCCACGACATCGTCCTGCCCTACTACCGGGACATGGGCGTGGTGCTGACGCTGGGGATGACGGCGTTCGATGTCCTCCTCGGCGTGTTCGCCCGGGCCGCCGACCCCAGCTCGGGGGGTCGCCAGATGCCCAACCACTGGGGGTCGTCCCGGTTGCGGGTGATCACCGGGTCCTCGCCCATCGCCACCCAACTCCCCCACGCCGCCGGGCTCGCCTACGCCGCCAAGCTGCGAGGCACCGACGAGGTGGTCGTCGCCTACTTCGGGGAGGGCGCCACCTCCAAGGGGGACTTCCACGAGGCCCTCAACTTCGCCGGCATCCACCAGCTCCCGTGCGTGTTCGTGTGCGAGAACAACGGCTACGCCATCTCGGTGCCGATGACCCGGGAGTCCGCCGTCGACGACGTGGCCGAGCGGGCCCACGCCTACGGGTTCGGCGGGGTGATCGTGGACGGCAACGACCCCCTCGACGTCTACGGGGCCATGCACTCCGCGGTGCGCCGGGCCAGGGCCGGCGAGGGGGCCACGCTGATCGAGTGCAAGACCTACCGGTTCCTCGCCCATACCTCCGACGACGACGACCGCACCTACCGGACGGCCGAGGAGATCGAGGCGTGGCGTAAGAAGGACCCGCTGCGGCAGATGAAGCAGTACCTCATCGAGCAGCGGCTCCTGCCCGAGGCCACCGAGGACCGGATCCTGGCCGAGGTGAAGGCCGAGGTGGACGAGGCGGCCAAGCGGGCCGAGGCGGAGGCCTTCCCCGAAGCGGTCGAGGCCCACCGCAAGGTGTTCGCCCGGCCGCTGCGGCCGCTGCCCGGGGTCCCCGAGGGAGTGGGCGAGCCCGTCGAGGACCAGGCGCCCGAGCCGCCACCGACGGGACCGTCCACCGAGCGGACCGTCATCGACACCGTCCGCCAGACCCAGCACGACCTGCTCGCCGGCGACGAGCGGGTCGTGGTGCTCGGCGAGGACGTCGGCCCCCGTGGCGGTGTCTTCCGGGCCACCGACGGGCTGGCCGCCGAGTTCGGGTCCGACCGGGTGCTCGACACGCCGCTGGCGGAGTCCTCGATCATCGGGATCGGCATCGGCCTGGCCCTGGCCGGGCTGCGGCCCATCGCCGAGATCCAGTTCGCCGACTTCATCCACTCGGGCTTCGACCAGCTCGTCAGCGAGGCCGCCCGCATCCACTACCGGTCCGCCGGGGACTTCTCGGTCCCCCTCGTGGTGCGGGCGCCGTGGGGCGGCGGGGTGCACGGGGCGCTCTACCACTCGCAGTCCATCGAGGCCACCTACGCCCACATCCCCGGTCTCAAGGTGGTGGCGCCCTCCACGCCGGCCGACGTCGCCGGGCTCCTCCGCGAGGCCGTCGCCGACCCCGACCCTGTCCTGTTCCTCGAGCACAAGAAGACCTACCGGCTCATCAAGGGCCCGGTGCCCGACGGCGCCTGGCGGGTCCCGATCGGGGTGGCCGCCGTCGCCCGGGCCGGTGCCGACGCCACCGTCGTCACCTACGGGCTGCACCGCCACCTGGCCGTCGAGGCCGCCGAGAGCCTGGCCGTCGGCGGCGAGGGCGACGTCGAGGTCATCGACCTGCGCACCATCTCCCCCCTCGACGTCGACGCGATCCTGGCTTCGGTGGCCCGCACCGGTCGCTGCCTCATCGTCCACGAGGACAACCGCAGCTTCGGGGTGGGGGCCGAGGTGGCCGCCCTCGTCGCCGAGGAGGTCTTCTATGACCTCGACGCCCCGGTGCGGCGCCTGTGCACGCCGGACGTGCCCGGGTTCCCGTTCGCCCCGCCGCTCGAGGACGAGCTCTCCATCGGCGCCGACGAGATCGCCCGAGCGCTGCGGGCCCTGCTCTCGGTCTGACCGAGATGTCCGGCGGCGGTGAGAATGGGCCCATGGACCAGGTGAGGGCGCGGGTGACAGCCGGGACAGCGTCGCTGGAGGTGGGCGAGGGTGGTGCGGTCCGCGTGGGGCGGGCGGCGGCGAGCGACCTGCAGGTCGGGGGCGGCGCCGACGGGTCCCCAGAGGACCTCGGGGTGTCCCGGGCCGCCGCCACCGTCTCGGTGCGTGACGGCCGGGTGTGGGTGCGCAACGACTCGACCAGCCAACCCGTCTACCTCGTCCCCGACACCGGTCCCACCCGGGTGCTGGAGGGCACCGACGAGATCTCCTCGCTCCCCAGCCCCCGGGTCACGGTGCAGCTCCGCGGTCGCATCCGCACCCACGAGGTGCACGTCGAGCTGCTCGGCCCGGCGGCGCCGCCGGCGGCGGGCCAGCGCCGCGGGGAGGGGCCTGCCACGCAGCACCTGCTCGAGCTGACGCCGGCCGAGCGGCGCATCCTCACCGCGCTGGCCGAGCCGCTCCTGACCGCCCGGGGCGACCGGGCCCGGCCCGCCTCCTACGCCCAGGGCGCCGAGCGCCTGTACCTGTCCCGCAGCCGGGTGGAGAACTGCGTCGCCGACCTGGTGAAGAAGCTGGCCGCCGCCGGCATCCCGGGCCTCGAGGGCCCAGAGGCCAAGGACAACCTGTGCCGCTACGCCGTGCGCTCCGGCTCCATAACCAGGAGCGACCTCACCGCCCTGGACTGACCGACGGGGTGGGCTCCCCCTTCTCCTCGCCGTCCCCGAAGGGCAGGGTGGCCACATGGCCGTGCTGGCGATCGTCGTGCTCGTCGTGGTGGTGAGTGCCTCGGTGGCGTGGCGGGCGGCCGTCACCGTGTGGGACGTCGATTCGCCCCAGGACGCCGTGGCCGTGGCCCGGGGGCGGCTCTACCCGGGCCGGGCCGTCTCGCTGGGCACGCTCCAGCGGCGCATCCTGCGCACCGCCGTGGGGAGCCGGGTGGTGTCGGTCCGGGGCACGTCGCTCGTCCCCTCGACCTTCGAGGTGGCGCTGCACCCCGACGACCACGAGGCCCTGGCCGGGGTCCGCACGTGGATCGCCGGTGAGCTCGCCGCCGCCCTGGTCGACCGGGCCGAGGCGGAGGGATGGGAGCTCGAGGGCCGTCCCGTGGTCACCTTCGTCCCCGACGACCGCCGCCCGCCCGGCCGCCCGGCGGTGCGGGCCCGCCACGAGTCGGCCACCGTGCACCTGCCCGCCGACGCCGCTCGCGTGCCACTGGCGGCGACCGGCGCCCCGGCCCCCTTGGCGGTGGCCTGGTTGCGGCCTCTCGGCAACGAGGACCCGGTCCCCCTCACCGGCACCCAGCCCGTGGTCCTCGGCCGGGGCTCGACGGCGTCGGTCGCGCTGGCGGTGGCCGCGGTGTCGCGCCGGCACTGCGAGCTGCGGCCGTCGGCAGAGGGCTGGGAGGTCGTCGACCTCGGCTCGATCAACGGCACCGAGGTGAACGGTCGGCCGGTGACGGCTCCCACGCTCCTCCACCCGGGCGACGAGCTGTGCCTCACCGAGGCGGTGCGGTTCGTGGCCGAGGCGGTCCACCCGCCCGCCCGGCACGCCCACGGCGACGTTCCCCTCCCGGCCACGGTCGCCGCCCCCGTCGAGGTTGGCTGATCGCTGCAGGCCTCGTAGGACCGGCACCGACGGGGACGTCCAGAGCACGACCCCTACGAAGGCAGGAACTTGCCCCGGTGGTGCTGGCGACTAGAGGAAGAAGGGCGGAACCGCCAGAACGTGGAACCTCACGGACAAGCAGGAAACCTCATGCAGATTGCCGCGCTGCTCGACTAGGTCGTCGAGGTGCTCGGGCCAAGGCCTAAAACTCGTCCTCAGGCAGAGAGATCTCGACCGCCGCATCAAGTGACTCGCCATCGGAGCCTCGAACCGGCACACGCACTAGAGCACAGTGCCCGTGACCCGACCGCGGCCCCAAGGGACCGACACCTGATCTCCTAGTCGAAGGCCTGCCGTAGTCCTCCCTTACCACGGATCAGGCTGGTTGAACAGTGCGCCAAGGTGGGCGGCGACCTCGGCGTCGAGTGTTCGAGCGAGCGCTCTCAGGAGCGGCCCCGCTTGAAGGTCGCGAGCGTGACCGGATACCCCGCCCGGCGTAGCTCCTCGACCGTCGCTATCTGGTCGTGAGCGATGGCGTTCCGCAGGTCGTTCAACTTCGCGGATGTTGCCTGGTGGATAGGTGTCCTGGAGTTTCGGCGATTGAGCGCCGGCCACAGCTCGAGGCCGAGTCTGCCGAAGTCGCTACCCAAGGATCCCGGCTGAGCATTTCCCCTGTCGAGTTGCCGGCTCTCGGTCATCCTCCCGTGGACGACGTTTCGGACGGCTCCGTTGTCGGGCGCGGCCCACTCCGCGAAGACGTCGGCTGCTTCGTCGTGCAGGTCTCTGGCAAACCCTTGGAACTCGCTTGCGAGCCGGAACAAGAGCGACCCATTGAGTTGCCGCGTCGTCCACTTACGACCCGGGCCGGTTCCGGCGACCTGATGGTGCACGGCAACCAACTCATCCAAGTTCGACTGTCGTGGTCCCTCCCAGCTACTCAAAGCTTCCGACGACATCGCCGCCTGACGCTAGTGCCGTCGATTCGAACTGGTTCTCACCCGAGCTAACCTGACGAGGCGTCAGATCGCTGGTTGGGAGGGACGCACCGCATGCTCGACCACCTCATCAAGGGCGGCACGGTGGTGGATGGCACCGGTCAGCCCGGGCGCCGGGCCGACGTGGGAGTGCGGGACGGGCGGATCGTCGCCGTCGGTGCCGTCGACGAGCCGGCGGCCGAGACCGTCGACGCCGACGGCCTGCTGGTCACCCCTGGCTTCGTCGACCCGCACACGCACTACGACGCCCAGTTGCTGTGGGACCCGGCGGCGTCGCCGTCCAACCTGCATGGCGTCACCACCGTGGTCGGCGGCAACTGCGGGTTCACGCTCGCTCCGCTCCGCCCGACCGACGCCGACTACACCCGCCGGATGATGGCCAAGGTGGAGGGGATGCCCCTCCCCGCCCTCGAGCAGGGGGTGGGCTGGGACTGGACCACCTTCGCCGAGTACCTCGACCGCCTCGACGGCAACCTGGGCGTCAACGCCGGGTTCCTGGTCGGCCACTGCGCCCTGCGGCGCTACGTGATGGGTGACGACGCCGTCGGCTCGGAGGCCACCGCCGACCAGGTGGCGACCATGAACCGGGTCCTGGCCGAGTCGATCGAGGCCGGTGGCCTCGGCTTCTCCACCACGCTCTCGGGCACCCACACCGACGGTGACGGCGAGCCGGTGGCGTCGCGCTGGGCCAACCACACCGAGCTGCTGGCCCTGTGCCGGACGGTCGGCGCCCACCCGGGCACCACCCTCGAAGGCATCGTCGACGGGTGCCTCGATCGCTTCGCCGACGAGGAGATCGACCTGCTGGTGGCCATGTCGGTGGCCGCCCGCCGCCCCCTCAACTGGAACGTGCTCACCGTCGACTCCCGGGAGCCCGACCGGGTGCCCCGCCAGCTCTCGGCCGGTGATGCCGCCGAGGCCGCCGGTGGCCGGATCGTGGCCCTGACCATGCCGGTGCTGGTGCCGATGAACATGAGCTTCCTCAACCACTGCGGGCTGTTCCTGATCCCGGGGTGGGCCGACGTCCTGCGCCTGCCGGTGCCCGAGCGCATGGCCAAGCTGTCCGACCCCGACACCCAGCGCTGGATGCTCGAGCGGGCGGCGTCGCCCGAGGCCGGTGTGTTCCGGCGGTTGGCCGACTTCGCCAACTACGTCATCGGTGACACCTACTCCCCGGCCAACAACGGCCTGAAGGGGGCCAAGGTGGCCGACGTCGCCGCCTCGCGTGGGCGCGATCCCTTCGCCACGCTCGTGGACATCGTGGTGGCCGACGAGCTGCGCACCGTGCTCTGGCCCATCCCGCCCGACGGGGACGACGCCTCCTGGGAGATGCGGGCCCAGGTGTGGGAGGACCCCCGGGCCATGCTCGGCGGGTCCGACGCCGGCGCCCACCTCGACCGGATGTGCGGCGCGCCGTACACCACCCGCTTCCTCGGCGACATGATCCGCGGCCGCCAGCTGGTACCGGTCGAGCGGGCGGTGCAGATGATCACCGACACGCCGGCCCGGCTGTTCGGGCTGCGGGAGCGGGGCCGCATCAGGGAGGGGTGGCATGCCGACATCGCCGTGGTCGACCCGGCCACGGTCGGGTCCGACCACGCCACGCTCGTCCACGATCTGCCGGGGGGGACGCCGCGCCTCACGGCGTCCTCGCAGGGGGTGGTGCGGGTGCTGGTGAACGGCACCGTGACCGTGGCCGACGGCGCAGCCACCGGCGACCGCCCCGGCACCCTGCTCCGCTCGGGGCGCGACACCGACACCGTTTCCACTCCGTAGATCCCGCTCCCCCCTCACCCTTCCCCCCGCTCACCGTGCCCCCACGTCCGCAAACCGGACGCCCAGGCACGGTCAGCCCGCCTCCGGAGTTCACTGTGCTCCCACATCCGCAAACCGGACGCCGTTGCACGGTCAGGCCGCCGAGAGGCGCCAGCGCCCGGCGGCGACGACCGTGGCCGCCACCTCTGCCGGTGCGGTGGTCACGTGGGACCAGGTGAACCGGGCCACCCGGTAGCCGTGGGACACGGTCTGTTGGTCTCGGGCCAGGTCACGCTCGAGGTCGCGGAGCCGCGTGTGCCACCGGCGGCCGTCGGCCTCGAGGATGAGGCGCCAGTCCTCGATGAGGCCATCGACCCGGTGCCGTCCGCCCGGCCGCCACGGCAAGGCGGCCTGCCACTCGACCGGTGGTATCGGCGCCCCGGCAAGGGCGCGGCGCAGGGCCCGCTCGAGCTCACTCTCGGGTGGGACGTAGCCGTCGTCCCGCTCGGCCAGCAGGGCGCGCACGGCGACGATGCCACGAGGACCGCCGTGGCGGAGCACGTCGAAGCGGTCCCTCATCCGGTCGAGCCGGATCTGACCACCGACCAGGCCGGCGTCGAGCACCGCCTCCAGGCGACGGTGCGGCACCCGGCCGGCGATGTCGAACGCGGCCTGTTCGGCGGTGACGACCCGGATGCGGTCGACGGTGGTCGTCACGGCGCGGTCCCAGCGGTGCACCCGGGCCAGCCGGTTGCGAACCGACACTTCCGGGGCGACGGTGATCTCGGGAGCGCCCTGGCCGAAGCCGGGCAAGCCGTGGAGCGTCACCGCCGACTTCCCCGAGATGGCGGCGCCCTCCACGCTGAGCTTCGCCGCCTTCAGCGACTGGTGCCAGCTCGGGAGAGCGTCGGCCAGCACGTAGACCGACGGTGCCAGCCGGCTCCACTGACGTCTGATGGTGACCGCCGAAGGCGGTCGCAGCCAGGGCGGTGGGTGGGGTCGGTGGACGTCTGACGGTCGAGGTCGAGGTCAGCACCCGCTCACCGTGCAGCCACGTCCGGAAGGCGGACGCCAGTGCACGGTCACCCGAGCCCCCAAACCCGGGGCGAGGGTCAGGCGTCCCTCTCGTAGGGGAAGCCGAGGTCGGGGGCGGGGACGAGGGCGCAGTAGGCGATGCCGGCGGCGGCGGCCATGGCCGCGCAGGTGCCGCCCCGGTCGACCACGGGCACGAGCAGCACCGGCTCGGCCCCGGCCACCCGCACGACGTCGGCGGCCTCAAGCATCGACACGCCGCGGGTAGCGGCGTCCTCGGTGATGGCCACCCGGTCGCCGGGGTCGAGAGCGCCGGCGATGCGACCGCCCCCGCCGTGGTCCTTGACCTCCTTGCGCACGCTGAACGCCTTGAGGGGCCGGCCCCGGGTGGCGGCCACGGCGGCGGTGGCGTAGGCGGCGGCGTCGGCGCCCATGGTCAGGCCCCCGAGGGCGGTCACGTCGTCGGGCACGATCGAGAGGAGGGCGTCGGCCACGAGCAGCATGCCGTCGGGCCGGCAGGTGGTCTGCTTGGCGTCGATGAACCAGTCGGTGGGCTTGCCCGACTTGAGCGTGAACTGCCCACGGCGCACGGCGTGGGTGAGCAGGTGGTCCCGGAGGGCGTCGAAGGCCATGGTCAGGCGAGGAAGCGGACGCCGCCGTCGCCCCGCTCGACGGTGCCGATCTCGACGGCGCGGTGGCCCTGGCCCCGCAGCACGTCGAGGGCCCGGAAGGCGTCGTCGGCGGGGACCACCACCACCATGCCGATGCCCAGGTTGAACACCCGGCGCATCTCCTCGTCGCTCACGTCGCCGAGGCGGGCGATCTCGGCGAACACCCGGGGGGTCTCCCAGGTGCGGGGGTCGACGACGGCGTCGAGGCCCTTCGGCACGATCCGGGCCAGGTTGCCGGCGATGCCGCCGCCGGTGATGTGGGCGGCGGCCCGCACGTCGACCACCCGGCCGAGGGCACCGACGGCGGGGGCGTAGATGACCGACGGTTCGAGCAGCTCGTCGGCGAGGCTGTGGCGGGCGCCGTCGTAGGCGGGGTCGGCAAGGTTGCGGCCGGCGGCCTCGAAGAACACCCGGCGGGCCAGCGAGTAGCCGTTGGCCCGCAGGCCGGGCGACGGCAGCCCGACGAGCACGTCGCCGGCCCGGATGCGGTCGCTCGTGAGGAGGCGGTCGCGTTCGGCCACGCCGACGGCGAAGCCGACGAGGTCGAACTCCCCTGGTTCCATGGCCCCGGGGTGCTCGGCCATCTCGCCGCCGATGAGGGCGCAGCCGGCCTGGCGGCACCCTTCCACCACGCCCTCGACGAGCTGCTCGATGTGGTCGGGGTCGAGCTTGCCGACGGCGATGTAGTCGAGGAAGAACAGCGGCTCGGCGCCCTGGCAGACGATGTCGTCGACGCACATGGCCACCAGGTCGATGCCGATGGTGTCGAACCGGCCGGTGGCCTGGGCGATGAGCGCCTTGGTCCCCACGCCGTCGGTGGACGAGACGAGCACGGGGTGGCGGTAGCGGTGGCCGGACAGCTCGAACAGCCCGCCGAAGCCGCCGATGTCGCCGATCACCTCGGGTCGGAACGTCGAGCGCACCTTGGCCTTGATGCGCTCGACGGCCTCCTCGCCGGCGGAGATGTCGACCCCGGCGTCCTGGTAGTGTGGCCCACGCCGGCCGATTGGCCTACCGGGCCCGGCGGGCTTCGTCGGCGGGCAGGAGCGCCGCCTCGTCGATGAGAGTGGCGGCCGACGCCGATGTGCCCCCTTCGACATCGGCCGCCGCCGCCCCTTCGAGCACACCCTTGCCGAGCTCGACGGGCACCTCGATCGGGTAGTTGCCGGTGAAGCAGGCGTCGCAGAAGCCGCGGTGGTCGGCGCCGGTGGAGGCCCGCAACCGGTCGATGTCGATGTAGGCCAGGCTGTCGACGTTGAGGAACTCGGCGATCTCGTCGATGTCGCCGGTCGGCGGCCAGGAGCTCGGCGGTGTCGCCGAAGTCCATGCCGTAGAAGCACGGCCACCGCACCGGCGGCGAGGTGAGGCGCAGGTGCACCTCGAGGGTGCCGGCCTCCCGCAGCATCTTGACGAGCTGGCGTTGCGTGGTGCCCCGGACGATCGAGTCGTCGACCACGACGAGGCGCTTGCCGGCGATGTTCTCCCGCAGCGGGTTGAACTTCATGCGCACGCCGAGGGCGCGCATCTCCTGGCTGGGGGCGATGAAGGTGCGCCCGATGTAGCGGTTCTTGACGAGGCCGTGGCCGAACGGGATGCCGCTGGCCCGGGCGTAGCCCTCGGCGGCGGGGACGCCCGACTCGGGCACGCCCATCACCATGCACTCGGCGTCGGCCAGCGGGTCTCGGTCGCCTGGGCCTGCTCGGCCAGCATCGCACCCTGGCGGACCCGGGCGTGGTGGACGCTCTGGTCGTAGAGGCGAGCGTCGGGCCGGGCGAAGTAGACGAACTCGAACAGGCACAGCCGGGTCGGATGCGCTCGGCGGGGAATGGCCGCAGCGACGTCACCCCTGGTCGAGACCACCACCATCTCGACGACCTCGCCGGCCTCGGGCCCCGACGATGGTGGCGCCGACGATGCCGACACACCACGGCATCGAGCGCCGGGCGCCCTCGGGAGCCCATTCGCCAGGTGCCGTCCTTGCGTCCCAGGCGACCTCCCCGTCGACGGGCGCAGGCCAGGGCACCGAGGCACAGGGGCCGCAGCCGTAGACCCGGTCGGTGTCCATCAGCACCACGGAGAAGGCGCCCTCGAGGCGGGGCAGCACCCGCCATCAGGGGGCTGGGCGGCGGCTCCATGGCGGGTCGACCGGCGGAACGGACGTCGACCCGGCGACGCTCGCGGTCGGGGTCGACGTCGGGGTCGAGGAGTTGATCCGCCTCGAGCAGCTCGGCGATCAGGTCGCTGTCACTGGTGACCGTGCCGGGCAGCATGCCGTTCTCGGCGGCCAGCTTGTCGGTGTTGACCAGGTTGCCGTTGTGGCCCAGGGCGAACTGGTGGTCGCCGATGTTGCGGAACACCGGCTGGGCGTTGCGCCAGGTGCTCGACCCGGTGGTGGAGTAGCGGGTGTGGCCGATGGCGAAGTGACCGGTGAGGGGGGCGAGGGTGCGGTCGTCGAAGACGTTGGAGACGAGCCCCATGTCCTTCACCACGGTGATCTGCTCACCGTCGCTGACGGCCATGCCCGCCGACTCCTGGCCCCGGTGTTGGAGGGCGTAGAGTCCCGAGGAAGGCCAGGTGGGCGACGGGCTGGTCGGGGCGACCACGCCGAAGAGGCCACACGCCTCCTTCGGCGAGTCGTCGAAGGCGCCGCTCGCCGACGGGTCACCCCATCATCGCACGACGGGTCGGCGAACCCACCCATCGTCGAGGTGATCGGGGCCCGACGGCCAGTTCGGCTTCGTGCTCTCCAGCCTCGTCCTCCAACACATGCCCGTCGCCGCCGAAGGGATACCTGGGACGCTCGCCCCGTCCCGCCCCCGGCGGCGCGCTCGTGGTGCAGATCCCCTCGGGCCGAGCGCCCAGGGCGCAGGTCAGGCGGCCCTGCCTCCGCCGGTCCGCACCCTCCTGCTCGGTCCGTCGAGGACGGGCCGGCCGGGGATGGAGTGCGCCCCAGGCGGGCGGTGGAATCGGTCCTCGAAGGGGCCACGGGCGCAGCGCCGACGAGGTGATCGACGGTGGCGCCAGGCGAATCGCCGACCGGCCTGGCACCCCCGACCGGTAGCACCGGTCGCCCTGGGCCACCCCGGAGCCGAGGGCGGCGCGAGGAGGTCGCCACGCCCGATGGCGTCGATCGGCACGCACACCACGACCCGTCCCCGGCGTCTCGCACACGCCGAGGGCGGCAACCGGCGACGCCGCCGTGGCCGGCCATTGGCGAACGACCTCCACCCGGCGCATGGACAGCACCATCTCGGCCAGGGCGGCGGCGTCCAGGCCGTCGCCCTCGGCCACGTCGTGCACATCTCGGCCAGGGCGATGCCGGCGCCCGACCACGTCGTGCACCAGGCCGGCTCGTCGGCGGCCACCAGCCAGCAGGTCGAGCGGGTCGAGCAGCCAGCTCGAGGGATGGCAGAGTGCCGCCGGGAGTCGGCGGCCCAGCGCGACCCGGCCAGCGTCGGCGCTGCGGGGGCGGGCCCGTCGGCGCCGAGCAGCAGGAGCCGGTGCCCGTCGACCAGCCCGACACCCGGTGGGCGCCGGTCGAGGCGGTCGACCACGCCGACGATGCCGATCACCGGGGTGGGGTCGATGTCGACCCCGGCCGTCTCGTTGTAGAGGCTGACGTTGCCGCCGACGACGGGCAGTCCGAGCGCCCGGCAGGCATCGGCCATGCCGTCGATCGCCTCCGACAAGCTGCCACATCACCTTGGGGTGCTCCGGGTTGCCGAAGTTGAGGCAGTTGACCACGGCGATGGGCCGTGCCCCCACGCACGCCAGGTTCAGGACCGACTCGGCGACCGTCGCCGCCGTGCCGAGGCGGGGGTCGACCGCACACCAGCGGTGGTTTCCGTCGGTGGTGAGGGCCAACCCCGGCCGGTGTCGACGCCGGTGGTGGGGTGCTTCAGCCGGAGCACGGCGGCGTCGCCGCCGGGCGCCTCAACGGTGTTGAGGAAGAGCTGGTGGTCGTACTGGCGCCAGACCCAGCTGGCGTCGCAAAGCTGGTCGACGATGATCGCCCCGCAGTCGGCGGCGGGCGGGGCGCCCGGGTCGGTCGTCGCAGGCGGGCGGCCCGGTCGGCCGGCTCGGCCGACGGGCGGTCGTAGAAGGGGGCGTCCTCGTGGAGGCTGCTGGCCGGGACGTCGGCCAGCACGGAGCCGTCGAAGCCGTCGAGGATGCGCAGCCCCCTCGACGATCGCCAGGGCCATCGCCGTGGCGCTTGCCGATCACGGTGGCGGTCACCTCCCACCGGGCGCACAGGCCGCAGCACCTCGTCGAGCCCGTCGGGGGTGACGATGGCGAGCATGCGCTCCTGGGACTCGCTGGTCATGACCTCGAACGGCTCCATGCCCTCCTCCCGCCGGGGCACGGCGCTGACGTCGACGTCCATGCCGACGCCACCGCGCGACGCTGTCTCCGAGGTAGCGCAGGTGAGCCCGGCCCCACCGAGGTCCTGGATGCCGACCACGAGGCCGGCGTCGAGGAGGGTGAGGCAGGCCTCGATGAGCCGCTTCTCCTCGAACGGATCGCCCACCTGCACGACGGGCGCTTGTCGGCGTCGGCCTCGTCGAACCCGGCACTGGCCAGCACGCTGACCCCACCGATGCCGTCGCGGCCGGTGGCCGAGCCGAGGAGGACGGCGAGGTTGCCCTCACCCGACGCCCGGGCCAGGACGAGCCGCTCGGTCGGCAGACACCGAGGCACAGGACGTTGACCAGCGGGTTGCCCTGGTAGCAGGGGTCGAACACCACCTCGCCACCCACGGTGGGGACCCCGACCGAGTTCCCGTAGGCGGAGATGCCCGACACGACCCCTTCGGCCACCCAGCGGCTGCGGGCGTCGTCGAGGGGACCGAAGCGCAACGGGTCCATGACGGCGATGGGACGGGCGCCCATGGTGAAGATGTCGCGCAGGATGCCGCCCACGCCGGTGGCCGCTCCCTGCGCCGGCTCCACGAAGCTGGGGTGGTTGTGGCTCTCGATGCGGATGGCGGCGGCGATGCCGTCGCCCACGTCGACCATGACGCCGGCGTTCTCCCCGGGGCCCACGAGGACCCCCTCGCCCTCGGTCGGGAGCCGCTTGAGGTGGGTCCGCGACGACTTGTAGGAGCAGTGCTCGGACCACATCACTGCGTAGATGGCGAGCTCCAGGTGGTTCGGTACCCGTCCGAGGATGGTCTCGATGTCGGCCGCCTCGGTGTCGGTGAGCCCCAGCGCTCGGTGGTGGATCGAGTCGGTGCTCTCGCTCACCCGACGGACGTTACCGGCGGCGGGGCCAGGGCATACCGGAAAGGGCCGAAGCACTCAGACGGTTCACCACCACTTCCGTGGCCGGACTATCCTCTCTGACGTCCATGGGTTGGCGTGAGCTGCTGTAGACCACGATCCGAAAGCGGTTGTCATGCATCCCCCAAGAAGAGCGCGACCAAGTCGAAGCGGACCATGTCCGACAAGCACAAGATGGCCATCGCCGAAGGTCGCAAGCAGGCGAAGGCGGTCTCCGTTATCTCGAAGCCCTGGCGGCCAACAAGCCGAAGCGGGGCCGCCAGCGCACGTCCGACAGCATCAAGGCCCGCATTGGCCAAGATCGACGACGAGCTGGCCACGGCCGATGCCATCAACGCCCTGAACCTCCGCCAGGAGCGCCTCGACCTCGAGGCCGAGCTGGCGTCCAAGTCGTCCGGAGTGGACATCTCGGCCGGCTCGAGGACGCCTTCGTCGCCAACGCCAAGGGGTACGCCGAGCGCAAGGGCATCTCCTACGCCGTCTGGCGCGACGCCGGCGTCGCCCCCGCCGTCCTCAAGAAGGCCGGCATCGGCCGAGGGTCGTGAGCGTCGGCCCGACTCGAGGCGTCGTCGGCCTCGTCCGGTCGAGGAGGCGACCGCAGCAGCGGGAGGCCGTCGGCCGATCCGAGGAGACGCCGTCCGACGATGGCCCGCTCCGGGTGGGGCATGAGACCGACCACGTTGCCGACCGGCGTCGCTCACCCCGGCGATGGAGTCGAGCGATCCGTTGGGGTTGTCGAGGTAGCGGACGACGATCTGATCGTTGTCGACGAGCCGCCGATGGGTCTCCTCGTCGCACGTGAAGGCGCCCTCGAAGTGGTTGATGGGCACCCGCAGGATCGTCCCCGTCGTCGACCGAGCCGGTCAGGGCCGATCGGCTCGTGGTGACCTCGAGCGCGACGGTGGTGCACAGGAAGGGAGCCCCTCGTTCTTCCGGAGCGCACCGGGCAGGAGGCCGGCTTCGGTGAGCACCTGGAAGCCGTTGCAGATCCCGACGACGGGCCCGCCGTCCCGGGCGAAGGCGGCGATGCCGACATCACGGGCGAGAAGCGGGCGATGGCGCCCGGACGCAGGTAGTCGCCGTGGGCGAAGCCGCCGGGGACCACGATGGCGTCGACGCCGGCGACCGTGGCCTCGCCGTGCCACAGCACCTCGGCGTGGGCGCCGAGAGCGGTGACGGCCTCGGCGGCGTCCTGCTCGCAGTTCGACCCGGGGAACGACGACCCCGACGACGGCGGTCATGCGGAGGCGGTGAGGGAGACCCTGCTGTCCTCGATCACCGGGTTGGTGAGGAAGCGCGGCGCACATGTCCTCGATCTCGCTTCGGGCGGCAGCCTCGTCGAGGGCCTCCGACTCGAAGCGGATGGCCTTGCCCACCCGCACGCCCGGCACACCGGCGAACCCAGGGCCGGCAGCGAGCGCTCGATGGTCTGGCCCTGCGGGTCGGCCACCCCCTGCCGTGGGCTGACCTCGACCAGCACGTCGAACTGCATGGTCCCACTCTGGCACGGCGGCGACCCGAGCCCGAACCGGCGTGCCGCCTGGCCACTCGGCCGACGCCTCGCCGGCGTGCTGCCTGGCCACCCGCCTGACGACCTCGCCGGCCCCGGTACGGTGCCCTGATGGCGGTGCCCTGATGGCGCGCGGCACCTCGAGCTCGCGCACCACTGGGGGCGTCACCCGCTGTGGGACCGGGATGTCGACCACGACGTCGACCCCTCGATGCTGCCCCTCCCTCCTCGGTGGTGAACCGCCTGGCCTCGTGGGCCCACCGCTGGGACCTCACCTTCGACGTCGAGCGCCCGGACCAGCCCAAGGTCGAGGCGTTCGTGCTCGAGGAGCTGGGGCGCGACGGTGCCCGTCTCCTGGCGGGCCCTCCTCGGGCTCCTCTCACCCCAGGAGTGGGTGATCACCTACGTCCACGAGGACGTCATCTACCGCACGGTGGACGACCTCCCCGTCGAGTGGAGGGTGGGCTGAGGGCTCCGAACGGCGCTGCTGAGCGTTGGGGCCGGTCGAGGCCCATGGTTCGGAGTGGTCGCGGCTCAGGCCTCTCGCATCTGGCGGGCGGCCCGGCCCATGATCCCGAGGAGGCGGTGGGCTCAGCGCGGTCGGGCGGCGCCAGGGGGCGGAGAGATCGTCCTCGGCTGCGTGGNATCGGGGTCGACGTCGGGGTCGAGGAGTTGCAGCTCCGCCTCGAGCAGCTCGGCGATCAGGTCGCTGTCACTGGTGACCACCCCGGGCAGCATGCCGAGCTCGGCGGCCAGCTTGTCGGTGTTGACCAGGTTGCCGTTGTGGCCGAGGGCGAACTCGCACTGCCCGACGCTGCGGAACACCGGCTGGGCGTTGCGCCAGGTGCTCGACCCGGTGGTGGAGTAGCGGGTGTGGCCGATGGCGAAGTGACCGGTGAGGGGAGCCAGGGTGCGGTCGTCGAAGACGTTGGACACGAGGCCCATGTCCTTCACCACGGTGATCTGCTCACCGTCGCTGACGCTCATGCCCGCCGACTCCTGGCCGCGGTGTTGGAGGGCGTAGAGGCCGAGGAAGGCCAGGTGGGCGACGGGCTGGTCGGGGGCGACCACGCCGAAGAGGCCGCACGCCTCCTTGGGGGAGTCGTCGGTGGCGCCGCTCGCCGAAGGGGTCACCCCCTCATGATCGCACGACGGGTCGGCGAACCCACCCATCGTCGAGGTGATCGGGGCCGCGACGGCCAGTTCGGCTTCGTGCTCTCCAGCCTCGTCCTCCAACACATGCCCGTCGCCGCCGCCAAGGGATACCTCAGGGAGCTCGCCCGCGTCCTCGCCCCCGGCGGCGCGCTCGTGGTGCAGATCCCCTCGGGCCGAGCGCCCAGCAGCCCGCGACTGAGCCAGGCGGCCCTGCCTCCGCCGGTCCGCACCCTCCTGCTCCGAGCTCGCTCGCGGTGACGGGCCGGCCGGGGATGGAGATGCACCCCATGGCCCGGAGCGAGGTGGAATCGGTCCTCGAAGGGGCTGGACTACGGCTGCGCAGCGCCGACGAGGTGATCGCCGGTGGCTGGACCTCGGTGAACTACTTCGCCGACCGGCCTGGCACCCCCGACCGGTAGCACCGGTCAGCCCTGGGCCACCCCGGAGCCGAGGGCGGCGGGCAGGCGATCGCGCCACGCCCTGATGGCGGACTCGAGCCAGACGTCGACCAACCCGTCCACCAGCAGGCGGTCGCCGCCGGCCACGCCGAGGTCGGCAACGCCCACGCCGCCGTGGCCGGCCATTGTGCGAACGACCTCCACCCGGTCGGGGGCCATGGACAGCACCACCCTCGACGGGGCCTCGGAGAAGAGGGCGGCGGCGTCCACGCCGTCGACACGGAGGCCCACACCGCTGCACACGGCCATCTCGGCCAGGGCGAGGCCCAGGCCGCCCGAGGACACGTCGTGCACGCCGCTCGGCTCGTCGGCGGCCACCAGGGCGCGCACGACGTCGGCCACCCGGGTGTGGGCAGCCAGCTCGAGGGATGGCAGAGTGCCGCCGGTGCGGCCCTCGGCCCACGCCCACGCCGACCCGGCCAGCGTCGGCGCTGCGGGGGCGGGCCCGTCGGGGCCGAGCAGCAGGAGCCGGTGCCCGTCGACCAGCCCGACACCGGGCGGGCGCCGCTCGAGGCGGTCCACCACGCCGAGCATGCCGATCACCGGGGTGGGGTCGATGTCGACCCCGGCCGTCTCGTTGTAGAGGCTCACGTTGCCGCCCACCACCGGCAGCCCGAGCGCCCGGCAGGCCTCGGCCATGCCGTCCACGGCCTCGGAGAGCTGCCACATCACCTTGGGGTGCTCGGGGTTGCCGAAGTTGAGGCAGTTGACCACGGCCACCGGCCGGGCCCCCACACAGGCCAGGTTGAGGACCGACTCGGCGACGGTCATGGCCGTCCCCCGGCGGGGGTCGAGGGCACACCAGCGGTGGTTTCCGTCGGTGGTGAGGGCCAGGCCCCGGCCCGTGTCGACGCCGGTGGTGGGGTGCTTCAGCCGGAGCAGGGCGGCGTCGCCCCCCGGGCCCTCAACGGTGTTGAGGAAGAGCTGGTGGTCGTACTGGCGCCACACCCACGACGAGTCGCAAAGCAGGCCGAGGAGCGCGTCGCCGCAGGCCTCGGCGGGCGGGGCGCCGGGGTCGTCGGCCAGGCGGGCGGCCCGGGCGGCGGGCTCGGCCGACGGGCGGTCGTAGACGGGAGCGTCCTCGTCGAGGCTGGCGGCGGGCACGTCGGCCAGCACGGAGCCGTCGAACCCGTCGAGGATGCGCAACCGCCCCCCTCGACGATCGCCAGGGCCATCGCCGTAGGGGGCGCTCGTGACCCGACCGATGACGGTGGCGGTCACCTCCCAGCGTCGGCACAGCCGCAGCACCTCGTCGAGCCCCTCGGGGGTGACGATGGCGAGCATGCGCTCCTGGGACTCGCTGGTCATGACCTCGAAGGGCTCCATGCCCGCCTCCCGCCGCGGCACCGCGCTGACGTCGACGTCCATGCCCACGCCACCCCGCGACGCTGTCTCCGAGGTAGCGCAGGTGAGCCCGGCGCCACCGAGGTCCTGGATGCCGACCACCAGGCCGGCGTCGAGCAGGGCCAGGCAGGCCTCGATGAGGCGCTTCTCCTCGAACGGATCGCCCACCTGCACCGACGGGCGCTTGTCGGCGTCGGCCTCGCCGAACCCGGCCGAGGCCAGCACCGAGACCCCCCCGATGCCGTCGCGGCCGGTGGCCGAGCCGAGCAGCACGGCCAGGTTGCCCTCACCCGACGCCCGGGCCAGCACGAGCCGCTCCCGGGGGAGGACACCGAGGCACAGCACATTGACCAGCGGGTTGCCCCGGTAGCAGGGGTCGAACACCACCTCGCCGCCCACGGTGGGCACTCCCACCGAGTTCCCGTAGCTGGAGATGCCCGACACCACCCCTTCGGCCACCCAGCGGCTGCGGGCGTCGTCGAGGGGACCGAAGCGCAACGGGTCCATGACGGCGAGGTCCATGACGGCGATGGGTCCATGACGGCGATGGGCCGGGCCCCCATGGTGAAGATGTCCCGCAGGATGCCGCCCACCCCGGTGGCCGCTCCCTGGGAGGGTTCCACGAAGCTGGGGTGGTTGTGACTCTCGATGCGGATGGCGGCGGCGATGCCGTCACCGACGTCGACCACGCCGGCGTTCTCACCCGGGCCGACCAGCACTCCCTCGCCCTCGGTGGGAAGCCGTCTCAGGTGGGTCCGCGACGACTTGTAGGAGCAGTGCTCGGACCACATCACTGCGTACATGGCCCACTCGAGGTGGTTCGGTACCCGTCCGAGGATGGTCTCGATGTCGGCCGCTTCGGCGTCGGTCAGGCCAAGCGCTCGGTGGATCGCTTCGCCAGCCCCAGGAGCCACCAGCGCACGGTAGTCGTCGCATTCTGTGCCCCGTGCATACACGACACGGTGTCGGAGCGGTCTTGCTTCCCGACGTCTTCGCTGGCTGGCTCGAGCTCTCTGATGACATCGGTTGGCGTGAGCCGCTGCTCCATGCCGAAAACGGCATCACTGCATCTCGCATTGAGACGGCGCGATCTGGTTCAATGGGCGCCATGGCTACGAAGAAACGAACCATGTCGGACTCCCACAAGGCAGCCTTGGCTGTCGGGCGCAGCGAGAGCCGAGCCGTCAGCCGTTATCTGCAGGCCCTCGACGCCCAGAGGCCGAAGCGGGGCCGGAAGCGGTCGATCGAAACGGTCAAAGCCCGATTGGCGAAGATCGACCAAGAGCTTCCCACCGTCGACCCGCTCAACGCCCTGAACATGCGCCAGGAACGGGCCGACCTCCAGCGGGAGCTCGACGCCGCCGAGTCCAAGGTGGACCTCGGCCGGCTCGAGGACGAGTTCGTCAAGGCCGCTCCCGGCTACAGCGAGCGCAAGGGCATCTCCTATTCCGTGTGGCGCGACGCCGGCGTGCCCGCCGCCGTGCTCAAGCGGGCCGGCATCGGGCGGGGCGCGGCCTGAGCCACCGAGCCGGGCTCGACCGTCGTCGGCCCTCGTCCGGCGGTCAGGAGGCGAGCCGGGACGATCGGCCCGAGGCGGCCTCGAGCAACGACCGCAGCAGCACCACGCCGTCGGAGGAGCCCAAGAGGTCGCTGATGGCCCGCTCGGGGTGTGGCATGAGGCCCACCACGTTGCGACCGGCGTCGCAGAGGCCGGCGATGTCGTCGACCGAGCCGTTCGGGTTGTCCACGTAGCGCAGCACCACCCGGTCCTCGGCCCGGAGCGCCGCCAAGGTCTCCGCCGAGCACGTGTAGCTGCCTTCGAAGTGGTTGATGGGGATGCGCAGCACGTCGCCCGTCGTCGCCGCGCAGGTCAGCACCGAATCCGTGGTCTCCACCCGGAGCGACACCGTGTCGCACACGAAGGCGAGACCTCGGTTCTTCTGGAGGGCACCGGGCAGCAGGCCGGCTTCGGTGAGCACCTGGAACCCATTGCAGATCCCGACCACCGGGCCCCCGTCCCGGGCGAAGGCGGCCACCGCCGACATCACGGGCGAGAAGCGGGCGATGGCTCCCGGACGCAGGTAGTCGCCGTGGGCGAAGCCGCCGGGCACGATGACGGCGTCGACGTCGCCGACGGTGGCCTCCCCGTGCCAGAGCACCTCGGCGTGGGCGCCGAGGGCCCGCACCGCCTCGGCGGCGTCCTGCTCGCAGTTCGAACCCGGGAAGACGACGACCCCGACAATCGTCATCGGGCGGGGTCGGTGGCGGTGACAGTGACCCTGGTGTCCTCGATCACCGGGTTGGACAGGAAGCGGTCGCACATGTCGGCGATCTCGGCGCGGGCGGCAGGCTCGTCGAGGGCCTCCAGCTCGAAGCGGATGGCCTTGCCCACCCGCACGCCGTGCACACCGGCGAACCCGAGGGTGGGCAGCGAGCGCTCGATGGTCTGGCCCTGCGGATCGGCCACCCCGGGCCGCAGGCTCACCTCCACGAGCACCTCGAAGCGCATGGGGCCACTGTGGCACAGCGCCCCCGGGAATCCTCCTGACAGTGCGGCGGCGTGCGGTTTCCGGCCGTGGCTGCCCGATCAGTTGCGCCAGCCGAGCGCTCAGGTCGAAGAGCCGGGCCAATCGGCGAGGGAGCGTCCGGTGATGCGCTCGTAGGCCTCCACGTAGCGCCGGCGGGTGGCGGCCACCACCTCGTCGGGCAGCGGGGGCGGCGGCGGCGTCTTGTCCCAGTCGAGCTGGTCGAGGTGGTCCCGGAGCGGCTGCTTGTCGAACGACGGCGGCGTCGTGCCGGGGGTCCACCCGTCGGCCGGCCAGAAGCGGGACGAGTCGGGGGTGAGGGCCTCGTCGGCCACCACCAGCTCGCCGTCCACCAGGCCCAGCTCGAACTTGGTGTCGGCGATGATGATCCCCCGCTCGGCGGCACGCGCCGCGCCACGGGTGTACAGCTCGACGCAGACCGACCGGAGGCGCCCGGCCAGCTCGGCGCCGATCAGGTCGGCGCACTCGGCGAAGGAGAGGTTGACGTCGTGCTCGCCCACCGGGGCCTTCGTCGAGGGGGTGAACACCGGCTCGGGGAGCCGGCTCGACTCCTCCAGGCCGGCCGGCAACGGCGTGCCGTGCATGGTCCCCGAGGAGCGGTACTCCTTCCACGCCGAGCCGCTGAGGTAGCCCCGCACGATGCACTCCACGGGGAGCATCTCGGCCCGTCGGCACAGCATGACCCGCCCGGCCAGCTCGGGGCGCTGCGCCTGTGGCGGGAGGTCGGCGAGGTCGGTGGAGAGGAGGTGGTGGGGGGCCACGTCGGCCAGGTGCTCGAACCAGAACGCCGAGATGGCGGTAAGCACCCGGCCCTTGTCGGGCACCGGCTCGGCCATCACCACGTCGAAGGCCGAGATCCGGTCGGAGGTGACCAGCAGCAAGCGGTCCTCGCCGACGGCGTAGAGGTCACGCACCTTGCCCGAGGACAGGTGGGGGAGGTCGAGCGACTGGTCGTCCACGGCGGCGACCGTACCCGGTCCGTCAGTGGCCCGGGGTGAAGGCGATGGGCAGCACCTCGGGGCCGCCGATGCCCACCGGCGACTTCCAGCGCACCTCCCCGTCGGCCCGCAGGCCCGGCAACCGCGAGGCCACCGCATCGAAGGCTTCGAACAGCTCGAGGCGGGCCAGCGACGCTCCCAGGCAGAAGTGGGGACCGCCCCCAAAGGCCTGGTGAGGCTCGGGGCTGGGGCGGGTGATGTCGAAGCGGTCGGGGTCGGCGTAGACGTCGGGGTCACGGTTGGCCGCCGCCATGGTCGGGGTCACCACCGTGCCCTCGGGGAACACCACGCCGTCCATCTCCACCTCCTCGGTGGCCACCCGCAGCGTGCCGGCTACCACCGGGGCGAAGCGCAACACCTCCTCCACGGCCCCTTCGACGAGGGACCGGTCCTGGCGCAGCCGTTCGAACTGCTCGGGATGCCGGGCGAACAGGGCGACGGCGGTGGCCAGCTGGTTGCGGGTGGTGTCGGTGCCGGCCGAGAGGATGTTGTCCATGAGGGTGACGAGATCGGCGGTGGCCAGGCGGTCGCCGTCCTCCTCGACGGCGACCAGTGCGCCGAGCAGGTCGTCGCCCGGGTCGCCCCGCTCGGCCTGCGCCCGGCGACGCTCCACCAAGTCGGCGAGGTAGGCGTCGAGCTCGGTCTGGGTGCGCAGGACGAGCGCGGTGGACTCGTCGTCGAGGGAGAGCCCGAGCCGGCTGAACAGGATCTCCACCCACACCGAGAACCGCTTCCAGTCCTCGGTGGGCGTGCCCAGCACCTCGCAGATCACCATGATCGGGTACGGCTCGGTGACGTCGTGGACGAACTCGCAGTGGCCCCGCTGGCACACCGGGTCGAGCAGCCCGTCGATCACCCGGCGCACGTGGGGCCGGAAGCGCTCGACGGCCCGAGGGGTGAAGGCCTTGCTCACGAGGCGGCGGAGGCGGGTGTGGTCGGCGCCGGCCAGGTTCAGGAGGTTGCGGCGGGACCGGGCCAGCAGCGCCTCACGGGCCTGGCCCTCGGGCGGCAGGCCGAGCTCGGCGCCGAACCGGAACCGCTTGTCCCGCAGGAGGGCCTGGGTGCTGGCGTAGGTCAGGGCGTGGTAGCCGACTTCGCTGCGGGCCAGCCAGTGGTGGCGTCGAGCCTCGGCGAACGCCTGGTGGGGGTCGGCGGTGAAGGCGTCGCCGAAGATCTCGATGAATGGCAGGTCGAGCTCGCTGACGAGGGCCATGGCCGAAATCGTGCCAGATCGGCCGCTGAACCGGTCGATCACGGACGATGACTTCGGGAGTCGGGCCACCACATGCGGGACATCACGACATGTGAGGTGGCGGGGCTCAGCTGATGACCGAGGCGATGCCGCTGGCCACGCCCATGCCGGCGATGACGGCACCGGCCATCCACATCGTCTGCTGCCGCAGCCGGTCGTAGAGCTCCGCCCGCAACTCTGAGATGTCGCCGCGCAGCCCAGCCTCGATGTCAGTCATCTCGGTGCGCAGCTCGGCCTTCATGTCGGTCATCTCGGTGCGCAGCTCGGCCTTCATGTCGGTCATCTCGGCGCCCAGCTCAGCCCTCATGTCGGCCACCTCGGCCCGCAGCTCTGAGATGTCACCACGGAGCTCGGCCTTCGAATCGGCCATCTCGACCCGCACACCGGAGATCTCGGCGCGGACGAACTCCTTGGTGACCGGTTGGTCGAGCTCTCGGGCCGGGAACTGGGAGAGCAAAGCCTCCGCTTCCTCCTCCCCGAGCATCGGGGCGAGCGTCAGGTAGATCGAACTGCGGTGCTTCTCGGACAACGCCACGACGTCTCCTCAGGGACGACGGCTGCTCCGGGGAAGCGGTACTCCAAACTGTAGCCAGGCACCGGCAAGGGCGCTCGACTACAGGATCGGTTCGGGGCTGTAGGAGGCGGCGTCGGGAGAGGTGGCGGCGATGGCCTCCACCCTGGCCACGAACGCCTCGACCTGCCGGGGGGCGGTGCCCACGAACGAGAGGGGCTCGGCCACCAGGGCGGCCACGGCGGCATCGTCGAGGCGGAGGCGCTCGTCGCCGGCCAGCCGATCGAGCAGGTCGTTGCCCTCGCTGCCCTTCTCCCTCATGGCCAGCGCGACGGCGACGGCGTGCTCCCGGATGACCTCGTGGGCCACCTCCCGCCCCACCCCCGCTCGCACCGCCGCCGTCAGCACCTTGGTGGTGGCCAGGAAGGGCAGGTAGCGGCGCAGCTCCCGCTCGATGACGGCGGGGTGGGCGCCGAGCTCGTCGAGCACGGTGAGGAGGGTCTGGAACACCCCGTCGGCGGCGAAGAAGGCGTCGGGCAGGGCCACCCGCCGCACCACCGAGCAACTCACGTCGCCCTCGTTCCACTGGTCACCGGCCAGCGCGGCCACCATGGCCAGGTGGCCGGCGAGGACCACCTTCAGCCCGCAGATCCGTTCGCAGGACCGGGTGTTCATCTTGTGGGGCATGGCCGATGACCCCACCTGGCCGGCCTGGAAGCCCTCGGTCACGAGCTCGTGGCCGGCCATGAGCCGGATGGTGGTGGCCAGGCTGGCCGGGCCGGCGGCGGCCTGGACGAGGGCGGCCACCACGTCGAGGTCGAGGCTGCGGGGGTACACCTGGCCGACCGCGCCCATGGTGGTGGCGAACCCGAGCCGGTGGGCCACGGCCGCCTCGAGGGCGTCGACGGCCTCGGAGGAGCCGAGCAGGTCGACCATGTCCTGCTGGGTGCCGACCGGGCCCTTGATCCCCCGCAGGGCGAGGCGGCCCAGCAGGTCGTCGACCCGGTCGAGGGCGGCCAGCAGCTCCTCGCCGGCGTTGGCGAAGCGCTTGCCGAG
>JAUJOW010000001.1:0-152410 GCA_030447445.1 Acidimicrobiales bacterium
GTGACATCGTCATAGCCGACCACCTGGGCAGAACGACGACCATGCCGTGGGGTTTCCGGTGTCCGGCCTTCCCCGACGTCGGAGAGAACGTCGGTTCCCCCTGCCCGCCCGGGCAACTGGTGCACCTCACGGCCGCATACGACCTACTGGCGGCGTTGTGCATCTTCGGCCTGATGCTGGTGCTGCGGGGCAGGATCGGAAACCGCAAGGGCCAGCAGGCGCTGCTGCTCGCCGTCCTGTACGGAGTCAACCGGTTCACCCTCGACTTCCTCCGCGACGATCTCCGACGCTTCGGCCTCACCGGCAGCCAGTGGGCGGCCGCCGCGGTCGTCATCTGTGGTGTCATCCTCCTCTGGCACCGACGGGATCGCTCGTCGGAACGGTCGCCCGAAGAACCCCCCACGGAAACCGTCTCCCGCTCGGCGGCTCCATGACCCGCCTCCATGTCGTGAGGACCGAGGACCACGACGGGTTGCCGTGGCTCGTCGGGATCGCCTTGACGGGAGTGCTCGGAGCCCTGGCCCTGCGCTGGTTCGGCTTGCCGGGAGTCGACCTTCACGGTCCACTGCACCGGAGCGGGATCATGGACCCCTTCTGCGGCGGCACCCGCGCCACGCTCGTCCTTTCGCGCGGCGACGTGGCCGGCGCATGGTCATGGAACCCGCTCGTTGTTCTCCTAGCGGCGGTGATCCTGCTCGTCCTGGCCCGAGCCGTGATGGGAACGGTCACCAAGCGGTGGGTCAACCTGTACCTCCCCCGGCGCTACGCCGTCGGAGGCCTGGTGGTTCTCATGATCATCATCGCGATCAACCAGCAGATGCAGGCCGATCGGCTCATGAACGTCGTGCCGAGCTGACCCGTCGTTCGATGTGCCCCGGAAGGATGGTCGGTGGACTCTGAGGTCGGTTCGGGACGGGCCGGCCCGCCGTGTGTAGTACGACCAACTGTAGTAGTACCGTCGTGGAATGTGAGTACCGAGGCCGTCAGCCACGGCCCTCCCCTCGTTCCGAGCTCCTCGCTCGATGATGACACTGTCTCGATCCTCAGTGAGTTGTTGGCTCGCGCCTTCCTCCACGACCCCCTGCAGGCCTGGCTCTTTCCGAACCTCGCGAAGCGGGCGCGACGGCTCCGCCGGTTCTTCGAGCTCGACATTCGTCATCGACTCAGACCATCGGCGCAGTTCGTGCTCAGCTCCGCACAGGACGGGATCGCCTTCTGGCACCCACCAGGCGCCTGGCGCCCATCGGCCGGCGCCGTCTCCGTGGCGCCGGCCTTCACGTCGCTGCTCGGCCGACGGGCCTGGCGGGCCTATCGCGGGTTGCGAGCCGTAGAGCGCCGGCACCCGACCGAGCGCCACTGGTACCTCAGTCACTTGGCCGTGGACCCGGCCGCGCAGGGCCAAGGCCTCGGCACCGAACTGGTCCGGGCCGGACTCACGCGCGCCGACCAAGAAGGAGCCGGCGCCTACCTGGAAACGGCGAACGACGCGACCCTCGTGTTCTATCGGCGCTTGGGGTTCGCACAGGTCGGCCTCACGAGCGTTCCCCGTGGCCCGGCGGTCTGGACGCTCTGGCGTAGCCCCTCCGAGCACACGACCGCGATCGACAAATGAGAGGCGCCGACATGGACGAGCGGCGATCCGACGACCACGTCGCTGCGGCGATCGCCTTGAACCGCCCTGCAACAGAGTCCTCGCAGTTCACGGAGAAGGTTCTTCTCGCGAGATCGATGGCTGGTTGGCTGCCTAGTCAGGCTGAGCGCCGGAGCTTGCTGTCTCCAACACCTCCAGACACCGGCTGGCTACCCGCAGCGGCAGGTGGTGATGGCCTGGCCACGTCTCGAGTCGAGCTGCTCTCATCGTCCGCACTAGCTCTTTGAGATGCGACCGATCCACCACGGGATCGCGATCACCGACGACCAAGGTGACCGGGCAGTTGACGTCAGCCAGCCAGTTGGATGGCTCCGGCGACAGGATCACTTCGCTCAGGCTCTCCGAGTACGAGGGCCAGGAGTGGTCGACGGCATCGCGAGCGATGGCAGCGGGCAGCGTCGGGGTGAGTAGTGGCGCCAGCCGCCGGGCCAACGGCTTGTGCCGGCACATCCATTCGCAGGTGGCCTGGGAGAGCCGGCCGGGTAGGACGAAGGCCCGCTCCATCAGCCCACCGGCGGCGACGTGCTTTCTGGCGACCGCCACATCGGGGTAGAGCGGCGGTCCGAAGGTCACCACCGCTCGCACTCGGTCGGCCTCGGTACGAGCCAGACCGAGAGCGATCACGCTGCCCATCGAGTGAGCCCCGATGGTCAGAGGTGCCTCGACGCCGAGGTGGTCGAGTGCCTCCAGGAGCGCTGTCACGTGGCCCTCGATGGTGAATGGTCCGGTGGCCGTCATGGAGCCGCCGAACCCGAGGAGATCGGGAACGATCAGTGAGTGCTGGTCGGCCAACCGCTCGAAGTGGCGGCCCCAGTAGCGGCCCGAACCGACGAGGCCATGCAGCAGCAGAACTGGTGCGCCGTCGCTACCGGATGCTCGGACCATCAGCCGCCCGGCCGGCTGGGGCCTGATGCGAGGCTCTTGCCAGTCCGTGGTCTGGAGCCGTCGTCTCACGCGGTGGCGGGCTCGGGCGCCATGTGCTGGTCCTGCTGATCGGGCTTGTGCGAGCGGCGAGCATGGAACCGCATCACTCGCCTGCACAGGGCTTCGTGTACCACCACCGGTGCGAAGCCGGCGTCGGCCAAGCCGTCGCGGAGACGCTGACTGGAGAGCATCTCGACTGTGGATCGGTCGAGCTGGTGGAACCGTTCGGTCATCCGATTCTCGGTCAGGTCGTATCCGAGCAGCTGGCCACCCGGCTTCAGTACTCGGGCCGCCTCCGTCAGAGCCGGCTGCCACCGGACGACGTGATGCAACATGATGAAGCTGAGAACGGTCTCGAAGCTGGCGTCCTCGAAGGGCAGCTGGGTCACGTCGGCCACTTCAGTGCGGGCGCGGGCGCCAAATGGCGCCAGCCGCCGTTCGGCGGAGGCCACCATCGCCGGGTCGAGGTCGACCATGGTCAGCTGGACGTCGGGGTGGTCGGCCAGCACCGTCTGCGCCATCGCTCCGGAACCGCCACCGATCTCCAGCACCGAGTCTCGCAGCTCTGCGTCCGACAGCACCCAGGGCAGGACGACTCGACTGGCCAATAGCCGCCATGGCGCGCTGCGGCACATGAGGGCCTCAGCCTTCGACATGACTGGCATGGGTCGCCTCCTCTTGGTTGGGCGGCCAGCCCCGGGATCGCACGGTCGCGGGTCGACTCGACAGAGGAGCTGCCGTTGACGGCGACCACGACGATCGAGGGTCTGATGAGGATGATCCCACGGCGAGCAACAGCGTGAGGCCGCCAAATGCAGGACGCCGCGGCCAAGGGCTGACGAACAGGTTCCCCTACCAGCCGGCCGACAACATGGTCGTGGCCACCGCCGATCTCGGCCGTGTCCTTAGTCGTGTCGGAGGGGGGACTTGAACCCCCACGCCCTTGCGGGCACTAGCCCCTCAAGCTAGCGCGTCTGCCTATTCCGCCACTCCGACGGGGAGCCGGGGGTGGCCCGGCCGGTCGGCCACTCTACCGCTAGGTGGAGAGCAGGAGCCCGAGGCCGACGGTGGAGAAGGCGAACACCAGGGCCACGGCCACGGTGATGCGGTCGAGGTTCTTCTCGACCACCGTGGAGCCCTGGGCGGCGGCGCCCATGCCGCCACCGAACATGTCGGACAGGCCACCGCCCTTGCCGCTGTGGAGCAGCACCAGCACGAGCAACAGCCCCGATGCCAGCACGTGGAAGGCCACGACGAGGTAGGTGAGCACGGCTCACGACGATACCAGCCGCCGCCACAGCGACCGCCCGCACCGCCTACACCACGGGGAGCTTCTCGGCGAAGTGGCAGGCCACCGGGTGGCCGTCTCCACGGTCGACGAGGGCGGGCTCCACCTCGGCGCAGATGTCGGCCGCCTTCGGGCACCGGGTCCGGAACCGGCAGCCGGACGGCGGGTCGATGGGGCTCGGCACGTCGCCCGAGATCACGATCCGGCGCCGGGCCCGCTCCTTGCGGGGGTCGGGCATCGGCACCGCCGACAGGAGCGCCTGGGTGTAGGGGTGGCCGGGCTCCTCGTAGATCTCCCGCCGGGTGCCGATCTCGATGATCTTGCCCAGGTACATCACGGCCACCCGGCTGGAGATGTGGCGCACCACCGAGAGGTCATGGGCGATGAACAGGAACGACAGGCTCAGCCGGTCCTGGAGCTCAGTGAGCAGGTTGACCACCCCGGCCTGGATGGACACGTCGAGCGCGGAGACCGGCTCGTCGAGGATGAGCACCTTCGGCTCCAGTGCCAGGGCACGGGCGATGCCGATGCGCTGGCGTTGGCCGCCCGAGAACTCGTGGGGGTACCGGTTGCCGTGCTCGGGGTTGAGGCCCACCAGGCGGAGCAGCTCCCGCACCCGGGCCTTGCGGTCGCCCTTGGCGAGGTCGTGGATGACGAACGGCTCGCCGACGATGTCGCTCACGGGCAGGCGCGGGTTGAGGGAGGCGAAGGGGTCCTGGAAGACGATCTGGAGGTCGCGCCGCACCCGGCGCAGCTGCTTGATCTTCATGGTGGTCAGCTCCCGCCCCTCGAACTCGACGGTGCCAGAGGTCGGGCGCTCGAGCTGCAGGAGGGTCCGCCCGGTGGTCGACTTGCCGCACCCCGACTCGCCGACCAGGCCGAGCGTCTCCCCCGGGAACAGGTCGAAGCCGATGTCGGAGATGGCCTGCACCTTGCCCACCACCCGCTGGAGCACGCCGCCGCCCCGCACCGGGAAGTCCTTGACCAGGTGGCGCACCGACAGGATCGGCGTGGCCGTCCCGCCGCCTGACCCTTCCGACGGCGACGCCGCCTCGATGTAGGCAGCCTGCGGGGTGATGTCACGGCCGGCCAGCTCCGCCTCGACACCACCGGGATCGCCCGGGGTCGCCGGGGCCGACGGCGGAGCCAGGCGCACCTGCGGCTCGGTCACGGGATCACGGCGTCGTCGGTGGCGCTCGGGGCGAACACGTCGGTGGCAGCCACCTCGCCCTCCAGCTCCCGCCACCGGTGGCAGGCAGCGAGGTGGTCGGCGGAGCTCGTCATGTCGAGCGGCGGCTCTTCCTCGAGGCACACCTCGGCCACCAACGGACAGCGGGGCGAGAACGGGCAACCGGGCGGGAGGTTCACGAGGGACGGCGGGGCCCCGCTGATCGGGGTGAGCGTCTCGCCTTCGATGTCGAGGCGGGGCAGAGAGCCGAGCAGGCCGAGCGTGTAGGGCATGCGGGGCTCGTAGAAGACCTCGTCGACGGTTCCGATCTCCACCGGTTTGCCGGCGTACATCACGAGCACCCGGTCAGCAACGCCGGCCACCACGCCGAGATCGTGGGTGATGAGCACCATGGCCGCCTGCGTCTCCTGCTGTGCGGCCTCGAGCGTCTCGAGCACCTGGGCCTGGACGGTGACGTCGAGGGCGGTGGTGGGCTCGTCGGCGATGATGATGTCGGGGTCGTTGGCCATGGCCATGGCGATCACCGCCCGCTGGCGCATGCCGCCGGAGAACTCGTGCGGGTAGTTCTTGGCCCGCGACTGGGGGTTGGGGATGTTCACGAGCTCCAGGAGGTCGACGGCCCGGCTCCACGCCTGGCGGGCCGACGTGTCGGGGTGGTGAGCCCGCACCGCCTCGGCCAGCTGCCACCCGACCGTGTAGACGGGGTTGAGCGACGTCATCGGGTCCTGGAAGATCATCGCCACCTTGCGCCCCCGGACCTGGTTGAGCAGCTTCGGCTTCATCCCCAGCAGCTCGGTGCCCCGGTACCGGACCGAGCCGTCGATGCGGGCGTTCTTCGGCAACAGCCCCATCACGGCCAGGCACGAGACGGACTTGCCAGAGCCCGACTCGCCCACGATGGCGAGCACCTCACCCCGCTCCACCGTGAAGCTGAGGCCACGTACGGCGTGGACGACCCCGTCGTCGGAGGGGAAGTCGACGGCGAGGTCGGCCACCTCGAGCAGCGGTTCGCCGGTTCCGGCCCGCCCGTCGAGGGTCACGCGCGGACCCGGCGCTGGGTGGGGTCGAAGGCGTCACGCAGACCGTCGCCGAGGAAGTTCACGGTGAGAGCGATGATGATGATGAACAGGCCGGGGAAGTAGAAGAGCCACGGCCGGGTGGTCGCCGCCTGCTGGTTCACCGAGATCAGCCGGCCGAGCGACGTGTCCGGGATCTGCACGCCGAGACCGATGAAGCTCAGGCTGGTCTCGACGAGGATGGCCACGGCCACGGTGATGGTGGCGTTCACGATGATCGGGCCGGCGGCGTTGGGGAGGAGGTGTCGGAACATGATGCGCCGATCGCTGGCGCCGAGGGCACGGGCCGCCTCGACGTACTCCTTCTCCCGCAGCGACAGGAACACCCCGCGCACCACGCGGGCGATCGTCGTCCACAGGATGGCGGCGAGGGAGAACGACAACGCCAACCATCCCGACCCGGCGAACCGGTTGGCCAGCAACGCAAAGAAGACCAGGGCCGGGATGACGAGCAGGAGGTCCGTGAAGCGCATGAGGAGGGTGTCGGTGATGCCCCGGTAGTAGCCGGCGAGGGCACCGATGAGCGTGCCGATGGTCGTGGACACCAACGCCACCGTGAGCGCGATCTGCACCGACTTCTGGGCCCCGCGCAGGACCTGGGCGAAGTTGTCGTGGCCGGGACCGTCGGTGCCCATCGGGTGCTCGAGGCTGGGAGGGGAAGAGAGCTCGTCGGTCAGCTCCTCGTGGCTGTACTTCCAGAAGCGACCGCCGAGAAGGGCCAGGAGCACGACGAGGATCAGGATGATCCCGCTGGCCACGGCCAAGCGGTGCTGGAGGAAGCGCCGCAGCACCATTCGGCCCTGGCTGCGGGCGGTGACGGTGAACTCCCGCTCGGGCGCAGCCGTCCCACCACCCGGCCGCAGGGACGGGGCGCCCTCGGTGGACGGATCGGTCACGCTCACACCCTGATCCTCGGGTCGAGCACCCCGTAGAGGATGTCGGCGACGAGGTTGAACAGGATGACGAACACACCGACGACCATCATCCAGGCCAAGAGGGTGTTGGCGTCGTAGGTGCGGATGGACTGGATCAGCAGCCGACCCATGCCCTGCCAGGCGAAGACCGTCTCGGTGATGACGGCACCGGCGAACACCGCCCCGATGTCGATGGCCACCACCGTGGTGAGCGGGATGAGGGCGTTGCGCAGCGCATGCCGCACGAGCACACGTGAGCTCTTGAGACCCTTGGCCCGAGCGAGGCGCACGTAGTCGCTGTTCAACACGTCGAGCATGGTGGCCCGTTGGTAGCGGCTCCAGGCGGCGTAGCTGATGAGGGCGAGGGCGAGGGCGGGCAGGGCCAGGTGGCCGGCGTAGTCGGCCATCCGAGCCCAGAACCCCTCGGGCAGGTTCGGGGACTGCGCGCCGGCCGTGTACACGATGGTGACGTCCTCCCCGAACAGGTTGTTGAAACGGACGGCGCCGTAGAGCTTCAACAGGGCGGCGAGCCAGAACACGGGCATGGAGAGGAACAGGAAGCCGGTGAAGGTGAACACGTAGTCGCTGATCGAGTACTGGCGCACGGCGCTGTAGACCCCGACGGCGATGGCCAGCACCACGGCGACGAAGGCAGCGATCACCGACATGCGGAGGGTGAGGAAGAAGGCCCGGGAGATGCGGTTCTGCACGTCGCGGTTCCGGTTGTCCTTGCCCATGTCGCCGCTGAGGAAGCCCTTCAGCCAGATGCCGTAGCGAACCGGGACGGGCTTGTCGAGGTTGAGCTCCCTGCGCTTCGCCTCGATGACCTGCGGTGGCGTCAGGGGGTTGGACCGCAGCTCGGCCAGCGGGTCGCCGCCCAGGGCGACGGCGGTGAAGACGAGGATCGAGGCGAGGAACAGCACCACCACCGAGGTGAGCAGCCGCCGGATCACGAAACCGAGCACGGGAACCTCTTCGGTCGAAGCCGATCACGGGTGGGGCCGGCCCTACGGCCGACCCCACCAATCACGAGCCGGTGACGCCTGCTACTCCTCGATGCCCCACGTGGTGGCGTTCCAGAGCGGCCCCCAGGTGCTGGCGTTGTCCTGCACGTTCAGGATCGTCTCCCGGGCCGGCAGCAACGTGGGCTTGGTGTAGAGGGGGATGGTGGGCAGATCCTCCCACAGGATCTTGTCGATCTCCTGGGTGAGCTCGACCACCTCTTCCCGGTCCGTCGAGGACACGGCCTGCTCGAAGAGCCTCCCGACCTCCTCGTTCACGTAGCTCATCTCGTTCTGGCCCCCGCCCGGTTCGTACAGCGACTTCTGGCTGCTCACGAACGGGGTGCCGACCCAGGCGAACAGGGCGATGTCGTAGTCGGCGTCCTCGAAGTTGCCCGACTCCGGGAAGAACTTCGTGAACACGTCCGAACCCTCGACGTTGGCGATCTTGATCTCGATGCCGATCTCCTTGAGCTGGCTCTGGATCACCTCTTCGGTGGTCTCGCGCAACGCGTTGCCACCGGTGGTGGAGATCCGGAACGACAGCCGTTGGCCGCCCTTGGCGTAGATGCCGTCGCCGCCCTCGACGTAGCCAGCGTCCTCCAGGACCTGTCTGGCCTGCTCCGGATCGGCCTGCTGGTACTCCTCGCCGTGCTCCTCGTACTCCTCCTGGGGGTTCAACCAGAGCCGGTTGTTGAGCACCTCGGCCCGGTCGTCGAACTGGCCCACCGTGCGGTCGACGAGGTCCTGGCGGTCGAGGCCGTAGGCGATGGCCTGCCGGACGGCCTTGTCGGCCAGGAGGGGGTTGAGGAGGTTGAAGTCGATGTGCTCGAACGCGAGGCCGAACTCGATCTGCACGTTGATGCCCTGGATGGCCTTGAGCTGCTCGAGCAGGTCGATCTGGGGCTGTGGGTAGGCCACGTCGATCTCGCCGTTCTCGAAGGCCTCCGGCAACGCCGGGGCCTCCAAGCCGAAGCGGATGGTGATCTCGTCGAGCTTCGGCTTCTCGCCCCAGAACTTCTCGTTGGGGACCATGCTGAGGCTCTGCTCGGGCTTGTAGTTCTCGAACTTGAACGGCCCGGCCGAGAAGTCGGGGATGTTCTCCTCGTCGAGCGCCGAGTTCCAGCCCTCCACGTCCTCCAGGATGTGGGCCGGCATCAGGTTGGTGAACAGCGACTTCCAGTCGGCGAAGGGCTTCTCGTAGACCACGGTGACGGTCTTGCCGTCGTCGGACCCCTCGACGCTGGCGATGTCCTCGTAGCCGGCCTGGCTGGCGATGTCGGGGATGGCGGCCTCGTCGGCGTTCGGGTCCTCGGGATCGGCCTCGCCGAGGTCGGCATCGAGCTTGCCGTTCTGGATCTTCCAGTTGTAGATGAAGTCGTCAGCGGTGATGGGGGTGTCGTCGGACCAGATCGCGTCGGGGTTGATCTTGTACTCGATGGTCTGTGGGTCGTCGCTCGTCTGCTCGGCGCTCTCGAGCAGGTCCTCGTTCATCACCGGCTTGAACTCCGGGCTGATGTCGAAGGCCTGGGGGTACACCAGGATGGTCAGGTTGTTGAGCGCCAAGAGCGCGTCGTTGGCGGTGTTCGGGTTCCAGCCGGTGGGCTCCTGGTCGAGCGCGAAGGTGACCGTCCCGCCCTCGGGCACGTCCTCCCTGGGCGTGGTCTCCTCGGGTTCGTCGCCCGCCTCCTCGCCCCCCCCTCCGTCGTCGCCGCCGCAGGCCGCAGCCAGCATGATCAGAGTGAAGAGCAGGGCGAGAAACTTCAAGCCCCTCGGCTTCCATGTCACGGAGCGGACCTCCTGATGGTGTCGGGTGGAACGTGAGGTTACGGGATGGCTTGGTGGCGTGCCCGCCGTCACAGGCGACTAGGCGGGGACCGTACCAGGATCGCGTCGCACCGGCCGGTCAGGGCCCACAGATCGCCCTCCCGAAGGCGCCGTGGCGGCGCGAACCGCCCACCCGCTCAGCCGCGGCTGGCGCGAACGATGGCCGCGAAGTCCTCGGAGACGAGCGACGCCCCGCCCACGAGGGCCCCGTCGATGTCGGGACGGGACATCAGCTCGGCGGCGTTGCCGGGCTTGACCGAACCGCCGTACTGCACCCGCAGGGTGGCCGACGGCTGCTGTCCCCAGCCGTCGGCCACCGTGGCTCGTACGAGGGCGCACACGGCCTGGGCGTCCTCGGCGCTGGCCGTGCGACCGGTCCCGATGGCCCAGATCGGCTCGTAGGCCACCACGAGCCCACCGACGGCGTCGGCGGCCAGGCCCTCGAGCGCCGCCCGCACCTGGCCGGTGACCTTGTCCTCGGTCGAGCCGGCTTCCCGCTCGGCCAGCGTCTCCCCGACGCACACGATCGGGGTCATGCCGTGGGCGAGGATGGCGGCGGCCTTGCGACGCACCATCTCGTCGGTCTCGGCGAACAGCTCCCGGCGCTCGGAGTGCCCGGCGATCACGTAGGCGACGTTCAGCTTGGCCAGCATGGCCGGCGACACCTCGCCCGTGAAGGCGCCCACCTCCTCCCAGTGGCAGTGCTGGGCGCCGAGCACGATGTCCATGCGGTCGGTCTCGATGGCGGTCTGCACCGTGCGCAGGTCGGTGAACGGTGGGTGCACGGACACCTCGACGGCCGCCGACTCGTCGCCGTCGAGGAGGCCGTCGAGGAGGTAGGACAGCTTCTGGACGGTCTGGAGCGCCTCGAAGTGGTTGAGGTGCATCTTCCAGTTGCCCGAGATCAGGGGCGTGCGACGGTCAGGCATTGGGGGCGCTCCTCAGTGCGGCCAGGCCGGGGAGGTCGCCTCGCTCGAGGAGCTCGAGGGAGGCGCCGCCACCGGTGGAGATGTGGTCGATCCGGTCGGCGAGGTCGAAGCGGGCGACGGCGGCAGCGCTGTCCCCGCCGCCCACCACCGTGAACGCCCGGGTGTCGGCCACGGCCTCGGCCACGGCCCGGGTGCCGGCCGCGAACCGCTCGTCCTCGAAGACGCCCATCGGCCCGTTCCAGAACACGGTGCGGGCGTCGAGCACGATGTCGCCGAACTCCGCGGCGGTGCCGGGGCCGATGTCGAGGCCCATCCACCCGTCGGGCACCGACGGCCCGACCTGGCGGACCTCGCCGCCCGCCGACGGGTCGCCGACGACCCCGCCGGGGCCGAGGGCGACGATGTCGGACGGGAGGTGGATCGGGGTGCCGGTGGCCAGGAGGGATCGGCAGGCGTCGACCTGCTCGGCCTCCAGGAGCGAACCGCCGGTGCGGTGGCCCTGGGCGGCGAGGAACGTGAAGCACATCCCCCCGCCGACCACGACGGCGTCGACCACCTCCATGAGCGCTCGGATCACGCCGAGCTTGTCGCTGACCTTGGCTCCCCCGAGCACGGCCAGGAATGGTCGCTTCGGCGCCAGGCGCATCCCCAGGAGGACGTCCACCTCCTTCTCGACGAGCCGGCCGGCGGCGCTCGGCAGGTGCCGGGGCGGGCCGACCACCGAGGCATGGGCCCGGTGGGAGGCGCCGAAGGCGTCGTTGACGTAGGCGTCCTGGCCGTCGACGAGCCGAGCGACGAACCGTGGATCGTCGGCGGTCTCCCCCGGGTCGAACCGCAGGTTCTCCATGAGCGCCACCCCCGGGGCCAGCTCGGCCAACCTGGCCCGGACCGGATCGAGGGAGTAGCGGGGGTCGGGCGCCCCCTGCGGACGGCCCAGGTGGGTGCAGGCCGTCACCTCGGCACCCCGCTCCTGCAGCCACGCGAGGGTCGGGAGCGCGGCGCGGATGCGAAGGTCGTCGATGATCTCCCCCGCCTCGAGGGGGACGTTGAAGTCGGTGCGCACGAGCACCCGCCGGCCGTCGAGGTCGCCGAGGTCCTCCAGCCGGGGGATGGCCCGGGGATCTCCCTCCGTCAACCTCGGCCGACCACGGCCACCAGGTCGACGAGGCGGTTGGAGTAGCCCCACTCGTTGTCGTACCAGCCGAGCACCTTGACCATGTCGCCCATGGCCATGGTGAGCTTGGAGTCGAAGGTGCACGAGGCCGGTGAGCCGACGATGTCGGTGGACACGAGCGGCGCCTCGGAGTACTCGAGCACGCCGGCCATCGGTCCTTCGCTGGCAGCGGCCCGGAACGCGTCGTTCACGTCTTCGACGGTGACCTCCCGGCCCAGGAGGCCGACGAAGTCGGTGATCGAGCCGTCGGGCACCGGGACCCGCAGGGCGGTCCCGTCGAGGCGGCCCTTCATCGACTCGAGCACCAGCCCGGTGGCCCTGGCCGCCCCCGTCGACGACGGCGTGATGTTGATGGCCGCCCCCCGGGCCCGGCGCAGGTCCGAGTGGGGGCCGTCGACCAGCTGCTGGTCGCCGGTGTAGGCGTGCACGGTGGTCATGAGCCCGCGCTGCACCCGGAAGGCGTCGTCGAGGACCTTGATCATCGGCACGAAGCAGTTGGTGGTGCAGGAGGCGTTGGACACCACCTTGTGGGCATCGGGGTCGAAGGTGTCGTCGTTGACCCCGACCACGAAGGTGGCATCGGCGTTGGTGGCCGGCGCCGAGACCACCACCCGTCCTGCGCCGGCGTCCAGGTGGGCGGCGGCCTTGTCCCGGTCGGTGAAGAAGCCGGTGGACTCCACCACGACCTCGACGCCGAGATCGTTCCAGGGGAGGGCCTTTGGATCACGCTCGGCCAGGATCTGGATGGTGTCGCCGTCGACGTCGATGCCCTCGCCGGTGGCCGTCACCTGGCCCGGGTAGCGGCCGAGCACCGAGTCGTACTGGAGCAGGTGGGCCATGGTCTCCACCGACCCGAACGGGTCGTTGGCGGCGACGACGTCGATGTCGGTACCGGACTGCTTCACCGCCCGGAAGAAGTTGCGGCCGATCCGTCCGAAGCCGTTGATCCCGACGCGAATGGTCATGTCCTCGAGCACCCTCTCTCTGTGGCTCTGAGCCGAGGGCGCGGGCCCCCGTCGATGCGGTGGCTCGACCTTACCGGTGCCGTGGTCGCCCCTGGGCGGCCAGGCCGGCCAGGGCGGCACCGAGCGCAGCGGGGTCGTGGGACCGGCCGTCGGGTCCGGCGAGGGCGCACGTGAGGGTGGGCAGGGCCAGATCCTGGTCGCCGCCGGGGGTCGCCGGGTCGCACAGGACCACGTCGACCGGCACCCCGTGGCCGGCCAGCGCCGACAGGTGGTCGGCCACCGTCAGCCCCTGGGTCTCGGGCACCTCGGGGGCCAGGTTGGCGACGTGGACCCGCTGGGCGGGGGTGGCGACCAGGGCGTCGCGGACGGCGGGGACCAGGGCGGCGGCCAGCACGCTCGTGAACAGCGAACCGGGCCCGACGATGACCTGGTCGGCGTGGCCGATGGCCTCGGCCACGGCGGACGGCGATGCCGGTGCCGCCGGGCGGAGCGCGACCCGGCGCAGCCCGCTCGTGTGCTGGACGGCGACCTGGCCTTCGACGCCGCCGGCGCCGCTCCCGCCGCTCGCACCCTCGGCGCCGCCGACGCTGCCCTCACCCTGCCGCCACGGCTCGGCCACCAGCACCACCGGCTCGACGGCGGCCGGCAGGACCCGCCCCGCGGCACCCACCAGGGAGGCCACCTCGTCGACGGCGGTCAGGAAGTCGGCCCCGGCGCCGGCCAGACCGGCGATGAGCAGGTTCCCGAGCGGGTGGCCGGCGAGCTCGCCGGAGGGGAACCGGTACTCGAGGGCCGCACCCAGGGCGGAAGAAGGAGCGGCCAGTGCGGCCAGGCACCGGCGTAGATCGCCGGGGGCCGGGATACCGAGGTCGGCCCGGAGGCGGCCGGTCGAACCACCGTCGTCGGCCACCGACACCACGGCGGTGATCTGGGCGGCGTAGGTGCGGGCGGCTAGCAGCGTGGCCGCCAGCCCGTGGCCTCCGCCGATGGCGACGACCCGGGGCCCGGCGTCGGGACCGGCGGTCATCTCCCGACGTCGCGGTGCTTCACCGCCAACTCGACGCCGTGGCGCCGCAGGCGATCGGCCAGCTCCTCGGCGATGACCACCGACCGGTGCCGGCCGCCGGTGCAGCCGAGGGCGATGGTCAGGTAGGCCTTGCCCTCCTCGACGTAGCCGGGGACCAGCAGCTCGAGGAGGTCCTCGAGCCTGTCGAGGAACGGGCCGGTCGCCTCCTGGCCGAGCACGCTGGCCCGCACGGGTTCATCCTTGCCGGTGAGCGGGCGGAGCCGTTCGTCCCAGTACGGGTTGGGCAGGAAGCGGCAGTCGATCACCATGTCGACGTCGGTGGGCAGGCCGTGCTTGTAGCCGAACGACAAGATGGTGGTCCGCATGCCGCTCTCGGGCGTCTCGCCGCCGAAGAGGTCCACCACGCGGGCACGCAACTCGTGGATGTTGAGGTCGCTCGTGTCGAGCACCAGGTCGGCCTCGCCCTTCACCGGCTCGAGCAGGGCCCGCTCCCGTTCGATGGCTTCGGAGACGCTGTCGTCCGTGCCCTGGGGATGGCGGCGCCGCGTGCTCTCGTAGCGGCGGACGAGGGCCGATGTGGTGGCCTCGAGGTACAGCACCCGGACCCGGCCGCTCCCCGACCGCAGATCGCCGAGAGCGGGCAGCACGTCGGCGGGATCGGCCCCGCTGCCGACCACCAGGGCCACCCGCTCGATCGACGAGCCCGGCATCGACGCCAGCTCACCCACCTTGGGGATGAGCGGGGTGGGCAGGTTGTCGATGACGAACCAGCCGAGGTCCTCGAGCACGTCGGCCACCGACGACCGCCCCGCTCCGGACAGCCCGCTGATGACGACGAACTCGGTCACGGCGCCGTCACCGGCTCAGGCTGACCGTGCGCTGGCGCCCGGTTCCCGGCCGTGGGTGCACGGTCAGCACGTTCAGGAGTGTACCGACGGCCGGGAACGGCCTTCCTCCTTCTCGGCCAGCAGCACCAGCAACCGCGGGATCGATGCCGCCCCGGGGTACTCGGGGGCCCGCGCCAGGAAGCCGGGCGGAGGGGCCGGTTCCTCCATGCGTCGGAGCACCAGGCCATGGTCGGCCATGGCGTTGACGTAGCGGCTGAGGGGGCGGTGCACGAAGGGGATGAAGACGTCCTTCTCCACCTCCTCCAGGGTCACGTCCTCGACGAGGTAGGGGCCGATGCGCCAGTACTGCTCGGGCGGGTCGAGCACGTGGTCGTCGATCCACCCGCTGCTCGGGGTCTGCAGCAGCGGGTGGTTGAGGAAGAAGGCGAACCGGCCGCCAGGGCGCAGGACGCGGGCCACCTCGGCCACGGCCTCGTCGACGGCCTTGATGTGCTCGAACACGAGGCAGGCCACCACGGCGTCGAAGGCGGCAGCGGCGAAGGGCAGGGCGGCGGCCTCGGCCCGGGCGTAACGAGGGCCACCCCCGCGCTGGGCCGCCTCGACGATCTGGGCGACGGTGGGGTCGACGCCGACGACCCGGCCGGCACCGCTGGCCAGAGCCAGGCGGGCGATCTGCCCCTCCCCCGTGCCGACGTCGAGCACGTCGGCCGCACCGGCCAGGGCATCGGCGGCCAGGGGCAGGATCTGCTCGGTGTACTCGGCGTCGGCACCGGCGGTGAAGCCGTGCTGCCACCAGCCGGCGTGGGCCTCCCACCGGTCGGCGCCGGCGTCCATCACCGTTGGCGGGCGGGGGCGGCGTGGATGCGCTCGTGGACGGCCTCGGCGACGGCATCGGGCAGCCAGGGCAGGGCCTGGAGCTGGTCGAGAGGCGCCCGCTTGACCGCCGCCATCCCGCCCAGCTCCTTGACCAGGCGGGCCCGGCGGGTGGGGCCGAGGCCGGGGATGCCGTCGAGCACCGAGGTGGTCATCCGCCGGCCCCTGAGCTGACGGTGGTAGGAGATGGCGAACCGGTGGGACTCGTCCCGCACCCGCTGCAGCAGGTAGAGGGCCTCGGACTGCCGGGGGATCCGCACCGGGTCGGCCTGGCCGGGGACGAACACCTCCTCGAACCGCTTGGCCAGGGCGGCCACCGGGATCTCCTCGTCGAGCCCCAGCTCGGCCAGGACCCGGACCGCCACCCCGAGCTGTCCCTTGCCCCCGTCCACCAGGAGCAGCTGGGGCGGGTACGAGAAGCGCCCCTCCCGCTCCGACACCGGGCGCTCCTTCTCGACGAGGTAGGCGGTGAGGCGCCGGGTCAACACCTCCTCCATGGCCGCGAAGTCGTCGTTGCCGGGGACGTCGCGGACCTTGAAGCGCCGGTAGTCCGACTTCTTCGGCAGGCCGTCCTCGACCACGACCATCGACCCGACGTAGTCGGTGCCCTGGAGGTGGCTCATGTCGTAGCACTCGATCCGCAGCGGGGCGTCGGGCAAGCCGAGCTCTTCCTGCAGCTCGTTCAGCGCCCTCGCCCGGCTGTTGTGGTCGGCGGCCCGCTTCAGGCGATGACGGTTCAGCTCCTCCCGGGCGTTCTGGGTCACCGTCTCCTGCAAGCTGCGCTTGTCGCCCCGCAGGGGGACCCGGACGGCCACCGTGGTCCCCCGCAGCTCGGACAGGAGCTCCCGGTACACGTCGGCCTCCGCCGGCTCGGACGGCACCAGCACCTGCCTGGGCACCCCCAGGGGCGGCGGGTCACCGTAGAGGTCGAGCAGGATGCGCCCGACCAGCTCGGGCCGGCTCAGGTCCTCCACCTTGTCGAGCACGAACCCCTTGCGGCCCACGACCCGACCCCGGCGCACGTGGAAGACCTGCACGGCCGCCTCCAGCTCGTCGTCGGCGAGGCCGATCACATCGAGGTCCTCGTTGCGGTCAGCCACCATCTGCTGGCGCTCGATGGCCTTGCGCACGCTGGTGAGCCGGTCGCGCAGCCGGGCCGCCCGCTCGAAGTCGAGGACGTCGGCGGCGTCCCGCATGCCCGTCTCGAGCCGCTTGACCACGGTGTCGGTGTCGCCTTCCAGGAACTGGATGAGCTCACCGACGAGGTCGTCGTAGGCCGGCTTCTCGATGGCCTCGACGCAGGGACCGCTGCACTTCTCGATGTGGAACAGCAGGCAGGGGCGACCGAGCTTCTGGTGGCGGCCGAGCTTGGCGTCCGAGCAGGTGCGCACCGGGAACGTGCGCAGCAGCAGGTCGAGGGTCTCGCGGATGGCGTAGGCGTGGGCGAAGGGGCCGAAGTAGCGGACCCCCTTGCGCCGGGCCCCCCGCATGACCGTGGGGCGAGGCCACTCGTCGCCCACGGTGATGGCCAGGAACGGGTAGCTCTTGTCGTCGACCAGCCGGACGTTGAAGCGAGGCCGGTGGGCCTTGATCAGGCTGTACTCCAGCATGAACGCCTCGACGTCGTTGCGGACCTGGATCCACTCGACGGTCTCGGCCGTGGCCACCATCTGGGCGGTACGTGGTGGCAGGTTGGACTGGAAGTAGTTGGACAGGCGCTGGCGCAGCGACTTCGCCTTGCCCACGTAGATCACCCGGCCGTGGGCGTCCTTGAACTGGTAGGAGCCGGGGGCGTCGGGGATGGAACCGGTGGGAGGACGCTGCACCACCCTCCCAGGTTGCCGGATGGGTCGACCGAGGGACACACCGAACAGCGCGAGTCGGCGCCGGGGGCGTAGGCTTGGCCCCAAGCCGGCCTGGTATCCGGCTCCATATCGGCTCCGAGGCCGACATCCCCGTGGCGAGGCGACCAGGCTGTCCCCACCGGCTTTCCATCGGAGCCCACCCCACTGGAGGGTCCACCCATGTTGCGGCTCCAATCCCCGCTTCCCGACCGGTACACCACCGCGACCGCCGACGAGCTGTCGGCGTGGATCGCCGCCGCCAAGGAGGCACTCGGCGAGCGGTTGTTCATCCTCGGCCACCACTACCAGCGCGACGAGGTGATGCGCTGGGCCGATGCCCGCGGCGACTCCTACCGTTTGTCGGTGCTGGCCCAGGAGCGACCCGAGGCCGACTTCATCGTGTTCTGCGGCGTGCACTTCATGGCCGAGTCCGCCGACGTGCTCACCGACGACCACCAGCAGGTGATCCTCCCTGACCTCAACGCCGGGTGCTCGATGGCCGACATGGCCGACATCGACGACGTCGAGGAGGCCTGGGAGGCGCTGGCCGGGGTGATCGACATCAGCGAGCTCGTGCCGATCACCTACATGAACTCCTCGGCCGCCCTGAAGGCCTTCGTCGGCGAGCACGGCGGAGCGGTGTGCACCTCCACCAACGCCCGAGCGGTGCTCGACTGGGCGTTCACCCAGGGCTCGAAGGTGCTGTTCTTCCCCGACCAGCACCTCGGCCGCAACACCGGGCTGGCCATGGGGTACGGCCACGACGACATGCGGGTGTGGAACCCCCGCTTCGATCTCGGCGGCCTGACCGAGGCCGACGCCAAGGAGGCCACGTTCCTGCTCTGGAAGGGCCACTGCTCGGTGCACCAGCGGTTCCGGCCGGAGCACATCGCCGCCTTCCGCGCCGACCACCCCGACGGGATCGTGGTCGCCCACCCGGAGTGCAGCTTCGAGGTGTGCGACCTCGCCGACCAGGTCGGCTCCACCGACTTCATCATCCGGGCCGTCGAGGCGGCGGCGCCCGGATCCGTGCTGGCCGTGGCCACCGAGATCCACCTCGTGCAGCGCCTGGCCGACGAGCACCCCGACCGCACCGTGGTCTCCCTCGACCCGCTGATCTGCCCGTGCTCGACCATGTTCCGCATCGACGCCCCCCACCTGGCCTGGGTGCTCGAGAACCTGGTCGAGGGACGGGTCGTGAACCGCATCACCGTCGACCGGGGCACGCAGCGATGGGCCAGGGTCGCCCTCCAGCGCATGCTCGACATCACCGAGGCGGCGCCGAAGGACTGAGCGCCTTCCCGCGTGGCCGACCCAGTTCAGCGATCCGGGAGCAGGCGGGCCAGGAAGCGGCCGGTGTGGCTCTCGGGGGTCTTGGCCACCAGCTCGGGGGGGCCCTCGGCCACGATGAGACCGCCGGCGCTGCCGCCCTCGGGACCGAGGTCGATGAGCCAGTCGGCGGTCTTGATGACGTCGAGGTTGTGCTCGATGACGAGCACGGTGTTGCCCTGGTCGACGAGCCGGCCGAGCACGGTCAACAGCTTGCGGATGTCCTCGAAGTGCAGCCCGGTGGTGGGCTCGTCGAGCAGGTAGATGGTGTGCCCGGTCGACCGCTTGGACAGCTCCGAGGCCAGCTTGATGCGCTGGGCCTCACCACCGGAGAGCGTGGGGGCGGGCTGGCCGAGGCGCACGTACCCGAGCCCCACGTCGACGAGGGTGCGCATGTGGCGGGCGATGGGCGGCTGGTTGGCGAAGAAGGTGAGCGCCTCCTCGCAGGGCAGGTCGAGCACCTCGGCGATGTTGCGCTCCTTGAAGGTGATGTCCAGGGTGTCCCGGTTGTACCGGGCCCCCTTGCACACCTCGCAGGGGACGTACACGTCAGGCAGGAAGTGCATCTCGATCTTGATGGTGCCGTCCCCGGCGCAGGCCTCGCAGCGGCCGCCCTTGACGTTGAACGAGAACCGCCCGGGCAGGTAGCCGCGGACCTTGGCCTCCTGGGTCTGGCTGAACAGCCGCCGGATGTGGTCGAAGACACCGGTGTAGGTGGCCGGGTTGGAGCGAGGGGTCCGGCCGATGGGCGACTGGTCGATGTTGATGACCTTGTCGAGGTGCTCGATGCCCTCGACCGAGGTGTGCCGGCCGGGCGGCACCTTCGACCGGTAGATCCGCTGCATCAACGACCGGAGCAGGATGTCGTTCACCAACGTGGACTTGCCCGACCCGGACACGCCGGTGACGCTCACGAAGCACCCGAGCGGAATCTCCACGTCGATGCCCTGCAGGTTGTGCTCACGAGCTCCCCGGACGGTGATCCACCCCTCCCCCGGCTGGCGTCGCATCGTGGGCACCGGGATCGACTTCTTGCCGGCCAGGTAGCGGCCGGTCAACGACGACGGGTTGCGCAGCAGGCCCTTGACGGTGCCGCTGTGCACGATGGCGCCACCGTGCTCGCCAGCGCCGGGACCGATGTCCACCACGTGGTCGGCCACCTGGATCGTGTCCTGGTCGTGCTCGACCACGAGGACCGTGTTGCCGAGGTCCCGCAGGCGCAGCAGCGTCTCGATCAGGCGGTGGTTGTCGCGCTGGTGCAGCCCGATGGAGGGCTCGTCGAGGACGTAGAGGACGCCGACCAGCCCCGACCCGATCTGGCTGGCGAGACGGATCCGCTGGGCCTCCCCGCCGGCCAAGGTCCCCGCCGACCGACCGAGCGACAGGTAGTCGAGGCCGACGTCGAGCAGGAACCCGAGCCGGGCGTTGACCTCCTTCAGCACCCGCTCGGCGATCATCCGGTCCCGCTCGGACAGCTCGATGGCGGCCAGCACGCCGGCGGCATCGCCGATCGACAGGGCGCACAGCTCGGGCAGGCTCCTGCCGTCGACCGTCACCCCCCGGGACAGCGGCTTGAGCCTGGCCCCGTCGCACTCCGGGCAGGGGACGAGGCGCATGTAGCCCTCGAACTGCTCCCGCTGGTTGTCGCTCTCGGTGTCCTGGTGGCGGCGCTCGATCCAGGGCACCACCCCCTCGTAGGTGGCCTCGTAGCTGCGGGTGCGGCCGTAGCGGTTCTTGTAGCGGACCTGGACCTTGCCGGCTCCGGTGCCGTGCAGGAGCAGGCGCTGCTGCTCGGGATCGAGGGCACGCCAGGGAACGCCGAAGGGGACGCCGTGGTCCTCGCACACGGCCTCGAGCAGGCGCCCGAAGTACTGCGTGTGCCCGCCCGCCCACGGGCTGATCGCTCCCTGGGCGATGGACAGGTCGGGGTTGGTGACGATGAGGTCGGGGTCGACCTCGAACCGGGTACCGAGACCGTCGCAGCGCTCGCAGGCCCCGTAGGGGGAGTTGAACGAGAAGTTGCGGGGGGCCAGCTCGTCGTAGCTCCGACCGCAGGTGGGACAGGCCAGGTGCTGGCTGAAGGTGAGGGTCCCGGGAGCTTCGTCGGCGGCGGGGGCGCCGCCGTCGCCGCCGGCCGCGTCACGGGGGACCAGTTGGACCTCGGCTACGCCGTCGGCCAGCTTCAGGGCCGTCTCCAGGGAGTCGGTGAGGCGGCGTTCGATGCCGGGCCGACGCACCAGCCGGTCGACCACGACCTCGATGGTGTGCTGCTCGTACCGGGCCAGGTCGACCTTGTCGGTGAGCTCGTGGATCTCCCCGTCGATGCGGGCCCGGGAGTAGCCCTGGGTGGCCAGGTCGGCCAGGAGGGTCTCGTAGTTGCCCTTGCGCCCACGCACCACCGGCGCCAGCACCTGGAAGCGGGTGCCGTCGGGCAGCTCGAGGACGCGGTCGACGATCTGCTGTGGCGTCTGGCGGGTGATGACCGACCCGTCGTGGGGGCAATGAGGCACCCCGATGCGGGCGTAGAGCAGGCGCAGGTAGTCGTAGACCTCGGTGATGGTGCCGACCGTGGAGCGGGGGTTGCGGGAGGCGCTCTTCTGATCGATGGAGATGGCCGGCGAGAGGCCCTCGATGAAGTCGACGTCGGGCTTGTCCATCTGGCCGAGGAACTGGCGGGCATAGGCCGACAACGACTCGACGTAGCGGCGCTGGCCCTCGGCGTAGATGGTGTCGAAGGCCAGCGACGACTTGCCCGAACCGGACAGCCCGGTGAACACGATCAGCTTGTTGCGGGGCAGCTCCAGGGACAGGTTGCGCAGGTTGTGCTCGCGAGCGCCCCGAATCACCAGCTCGTCGGCCATGGCTGCCGAGGCTACCCCGCCGGCGCCGGCCCGAGGTGGGAACGAGTGTTCGCTCGACCGCCTCAGCCGACCTCACGCAGCTCCCGCTTGAGGTCCTTGATCTCGTCCCTGAGACGGGCGGCGTACTCGAAGCGCAGATCGGCCGAGGCCTCGTGCATCTCCTCCTCCAGGGTGCGGATGAGGCGGGTCAGCTCCTCGCTCGGCAGGTCGAGCAGCTCGGCCCGCCGGGCGGCGTCGGCCGGCCGATCCCGGCGCCGGTCCTTCCCCGGCGCCGGTGCGGTCTCGCTGGGGCGGAGGTAGGAGGAGATGTCGGTTACCGCCTTCCGGATCGTCTGGGGTCGATCCCGTGCTCGAGGTTGTGGGCGATCTGGAGCTGGCGGCGGCGGTTGGTCTCGGAGATGGCCCGCTGCATCGAATCGGTCACCTGGTCGGCGTACATCACCACCTGGCCGTCGACGTTCCGGGCGGCCCGGCCGCAGGTCTGGATCAGCGAGGTCTCATCGCGCAGGAAGCCCTCCTTGTCGGCGTCGAGGATGGCCACGAGCGACACCTCGGGCAGGTCGAGGCCCTCCCGCAGGAGGTTGATCCCCACCAGCACGTCGAACTCCCCTAGGCGCAGGTCGCGCAGGATCTCGATGCGCTGCACGGTGTCGACCTCGCTGTGCAGGTAGCGCACCTTGACCCCCAGCTCGAGCAGGTAGTCGGTGAGATCCTCGGCCATCTTCTTGGTCAGCGTGGTGACGAGCACCCGGTCGCCGCGGGACGCCGGTCGTTGACCTGCTCCGAGGTCGTCGATCTGGCCCTTCGTCGGCTTGACCACGATCTCGGGGTCCACCAGGCCGGTGGGGCGCACGATCTGCTCCACCACCTGTGAGGACTGCTGGAGCTCGAAGGACCCCGGCGTGGCCGACAGGAACACCACCTGGCCCACCTGCTGCATGAACTCCTCGAACCGCAGCGGCCGGTTGTCGGCCGCCGAGGGACCTGGAACCCGTGCTCGATCAACGTGTCCTTGCGGGACCGGTCGCCCTCGTACTGGCCGTGGAGCTGGGGGACGGTGACGTGGCTCTCGTCGAGCACGCAGAGGAAGTCGGACGGGAAGTAGTCGAGCAGCGTCCACGGCGGCTCGCCGCGGCTGCGCCCGTCGATGGGCCCCGAGTAGTTCTCGATGCCGTTGCAGAACCCGACCTCTTGCATCATCTCGAGGTCGTACTGGGTGCGCATGCGCAGCCGCTGGGCCTCGAGCAGCTTGCCCTGGGCCTCGAACATGGCCAGCTGCTCCTGGAGCCTCGCCCTCGATGCGAGGCGATGGCCGCTTCATCCGCTCCTCGCCGGCCATGTAGTGGGTGGCCGGGCCAACGACCAGCTCCTCGACGCTGCGGACCCTTTCGCCGGTGAGCGGATCGACCACCACGATGGCCTCCACCTCGTCGCCGAACAGCTCGATGCGCACGGCGGTCTCCTCGTAGGCCGGGTGCACCTCGATGGTGTCGCCCCGCACCCGGAACTTGCCGCGCACGAGGTTCATGTCGTTGCGCTCGTACTGCATCTCGACCAGCTTGCGCAGCACCGACCGCTGGTCGTGCTCCTCCCCCACCCGGAGCACCAGCACGTTGCCCTGGTACTCCTCGGGCGAGCCGAGGCCGTAGATGCACGACACCGAGGCCACCACGATCACGTCGCGCCGGGAGACGAGAGCAGCGGTGGTGGAGTGGCGCAGCCGCTCGATCTCGTCGTTGACCGACGAGTCCTTCTCGATGTAGGTGTCGCTCGAGGGCATGTAGGCCTCGGGCTGGTAGTAGTCGTAGTAGCTGACGAAGTACTCGACCCGGTTGTTGGGGAAGAACTCCCGGAACTCGTTGGCCAGCTGGGCGGCGAGCGACTTGTTGGGTGCGATCACGAGCGTGGGCCGCTGGACCTGCTCGATGGTCCAGGCGACGGTGGCGCTCTTGCCCGACCCGGTGATGCCGAGCAGGGTCTGGAACCGCTCACCGCGGTGGACGCCGTCGGCCAGTGATTCGACGGCCTTGGGTTGGTCACCGGCGGGCGAGAACTCCGACACCATCTCGAACTTCACCGGGCTGTCCACCATGCCGGCATCGTACCGACCCCCTGTGACAGTGACCGGCGCAGCCGGTCGCCGCTAGGGCGGCGGGTGGGGTCGGAGGACGTGACAGTGACCGGCGCAGCCGGCGCTGGATCAGGCCGGGTCGGTGGCTCGGTCCCCGTCCCGGTCACGGATCCAGTCCCAGACCTCCTCGACCCGTCGGCGAAGGGTGTCGAGGTCGCCGCTGTTGTCCACCACGACGTCGGCCCTGGCCAGCCGGTCCTCCCGACCGACCTGGCGGGCCATCCTGGTGCGGGCGTCGGCTTCGGACATGCCCCGCTGGTCGACCAGACGACGCACGGCCACCTCCGGATCCACGTCGACCACGATCAGGGCCGCCATGTCCGACCGGCCCGACTCGACGAGCAGGGGGACGTCGAGCACGACCACCCGGCCGGGCTCATCTGCGGCTGCCTCGACCTCCAGCCGGCGGGCGATCTCGGCCCCCACGGCGGGGTGCACGATGGCGTTGAGATCGGCCAGCGCGGCGGGATCGGAGAAGACCACGTCGGCCACGGCCTGACGGTCGAGGGTGCCGTCGGCCCGCACGATGGCGGCGCCGAAGCGGTCGACCATGGCCGCCAGCACCGGTGTGCCGGGTCGCTGCAGCTCCCGGGTGATGGCGTCGGCGTCGATCACCGCCGCGCCGTGGGCGGCGAGCATGGCGGCCACGGTCGACTTGCCCGACCCGATGCCGCCGGTGAGGCCCACGAGGATCACGCCGGCGGGACCGTAGCAGCGGCTCGCCAGCGCCCCCGGCCCTCCGCCGGGTGGTCCCCTCTAGGGTCGGCGGCCATGCGACGCCCGAGGATCCTCGTGGCCGACCGGGGCAGCCGGTTGCCGGCGCAGGTCACAGCGGCGCTGGCCGCCGCCGACCCGGCGCCTGAGGTGGCGGTCTGCGCCGAGCCCTCGGACCTCGATGGGACGCTCGTCAGGGACGGTCCCTTCCACGTGCTCGTGGCCGGGACGGCGCTGGCCACAGGGACGGGGTTGGCCCGCCTCCGGAGCATCGGCGAGGACTTCCCCGAGGTGAGCGTGGTGCTGGCCTTCGCCCGAAGGCCGCAGGCCGACCTCCGCGAGCTGGTGCGGGTGGGGGCGGTGGACCTCCTCCAGCTCCCCGTCGACGACGACGAGCTCGCCGCCGCCATCGCCCGAGCCGTGAACATGGCCCGGGAGGTGGTGCCCGAGGCCGGCGAGGACCACGCTGAGCGGGCCGACGCAGAGCCACCGGCGCCCGACCGGCAACCGGCGCCCGAGCTGCCCCTGCCCCCGGAGGAGGACGGCGGACGCGTCGTCACCGTCGTCTCGGCCACCGGCTCCGCCGGTCGCACCACCGTCGCCACCAACCTGGCCGCCCACCTGGTCGCCGTCCACCGGGCGTCGGTCTGCCTCGTCGACCTCGACCTGCGCTTCGGGGGCGTGGCCGCGGCCATGGCCCTGCACCCCGAGACCGCCATCAGCGACCTCGCCTCGACGGCACCGGTCGACGACCGGGCGCTGGCCGGGCTCGTCACCCGCCACCCCAGTGGGGTCGACGTCCTCGCCGCGCCCGTCGATCCCGCCGCCGCCGACACCGTCACCGCCGAAGGGGTGGGCGCCATCGTGGCCGCCGCCCAGCGGGCCTACGAGTGGGTGGTGTGCGACACGCCGCCCGCCCTGACCGAGCTCGCCCTCGGGGTCGTCGAGCGCAGCCACCACCTGGTGGTGGTCTCCCTGACCGACCGGGCCAGCCGGCGCGACCTGCGCGCCTTCCTCGACCGGTTGCGTCGGATGCAGGTGCCGGCGTCACGGGTGCAGCTCGTGTTCAACCGGGTCGACGAGCACGACCCCGGCACCCTCCCCGAGGCCGCTCGCATCCCCGAGCACCCCCTGGCCGGACCGGCGGCCAGCGGCGGCATGCCCGTGACCGCGGGCGCGACCGGGCCCGCCGCCATGGAGATGGCCGGGGCCTTCGCCGCCGCCTTCGCCGACTTCCTCCCACCGCCACCGCCCGGTCCACCGCCGTCGGCCGAGACCGAGACGGCAAGAGCCCAGCGACCCGCCGGCCGCCGGCGCCTCCGCCGTCGACGGGACTGACCGCGCCGGGTCGGCGATCACGCTCGCCGCGCACCGACGGCCGGAACCCGGACGTCAGCGCACGATCAGCGGAAGACGGGCTAGCCCTCGGCCGGCTGGTCGGGGTGCTCGTCGCCGAGGGCCGGCGGGCCGGCATCGGGGTCGGGCTCGGCGGGAGCTTCGGGCGGCCGGTCGCCCTCGCTGCCGGGCACCTCCATGCCGTGCTCGGCGTAGTACTCGGCCCAGGCCTCCTCGGCACCGGTGTCGCCACCGATGTAGTTGCCCTCGGTGTCGTAGGCGTGCTCACCGAAGTGCTCCTGGTACTCCGAGGCGACGGTGCCGCCCTCGGCGGCCTGCTTGATCGACAGGCTGATCCGGCGACGCTGGAGGTCGAGGTCGATGATCTTCACCCACAGCTCCTCGCCCGGGGTGACGACCTGCTCGGGAAGGTCGACGTGGTGGGCCGACATCTCCGAGATGTGGACGAGACCCTCGATCCCGTCGCCCACCTGCACGAAGGCACCGAAGGGCACGAGCTTGGTGACCCGGCCGTAGACGAGCTCGCCCACCCGGTGCCCGGAGGCGAACTCCTGCCACGGATCCTGCTGGGTGGCCTTGAGGGACAGGCTGATGCGCTCGCGGTCGAGGTCCACCTCGAGCACCTGCACGGTGATCTCGTCGCCCACCGCCACCACCGAGCCCGGGTGGTCGACGTGCTTCCAGGACAGCTCCGAGACGTGCACGAGGCCGTCCATGCCTCCCAGGTCGACGAAGGCCCCGAAGTTCACCACGCTCGACACCACGCCCTTGCGGACCTCGCCCGGCTTCAGGTTCTCGAGGAACTCCTCGCTGCTCCTTCTGGGTCTCCTCCAGCCACGCCCGGCGGGACAGCACCACGTTGTTGCGGTTCTTGTCGAGCTCGATGATCTTGGCCTCGAGGGTGCGCCCGACGTAGGGCTGGAGGTCGCGAACGCGGCGCAGCTCCACCAGCGACGCCGGCAGGAAGCCCCGCAGGCCGATGTCGAGGATCAGCCCGCCCTTGACCACCTCGATGACCGGACCGGAGACGACGCCGTCGGACTCCTTCTTGCGCTCGATGTCACCCCACGCCCGCTCGTACTGGGCCCGCTTCTTGGACAGGATCAGGCGACCGTCCTTGTCCTCGCGCTGGAGGACGAGGGCTTCGATCTCCTCGTTCAGCCCGACGATCTCGCCGGGGTCGATGTCATTGCGGATCGACAGCTCACGGCTGGGGATCACGCCCTCGGACTTGTAGCCGATGTCGAGCAGGACCTCGTCCTTGTCGACCTTGACCACCTTCCCCTGCACGATCTGGCCGTCCTCCACGCTGACCATCGATGCGCTCACCGCATCTTCGAAGCTGCCCTCGAGGTCGTCGGCGGTGATCTGGCGGGGGATGTACTCGTCCGGCTCGGCAGGCGGCGCGATGACGGTCTGGTCGGACAACGGGAGGCTCTTCTTGGTGGACGGTGGAACGGCGGGCCTGACGGCAACGCGCCGGCCAGAGAGGCTAACCCACCGGCGGTTTGGCGGCGACCACCAGGAGCTCCTCGTGGTCGAGGCCGGGCCGCTGGCGGGCGTACTGGCCGGGCCTCACCCCCCAGACGTGGGCTGCCTCCAGTCCGGCGGCGGTGCACAGCAGGCGCAGCTCGCGGGGGGTGAAGCACGTAGTCCAGAGATCGACCACGGCGTCGTGGCCGGCTTCGTCCTTGACCGTGGTGCGCTCGTGGTTCACCCCGTCGGCAGCGTCGAACGACATCGACCCGGTCAACCAGCGGACCTGGAAGTAGGCCGAGAAGGCGGTCACGGCGACCCGCCCACCCGGGCGCAGCGCCCGAGCCATCCCCTCGAGCACGGTGGAGTCCGGCTCGGCGGGGCGCGGGCGCCCGGCAGGGCCATGTTGGAGGCCGAAGGCGCCCTGGCACAGGGAGATGGCGGCGTCGAACTCGTCGCTGAAGGGCAGGGCTCGGGCGTCGAGGCGCTCGAAGGTCACACCGCCGGGGGCGTCGACCTCGGCCAGCTCGACGAAGCGGGCCGAGATGTCGATGCCGTGCACGGCGATGCCGCGGCGGCCGAGCGCGTGGGCATGCCGGCCCGGCCCGCAACCGACGTCGAGCACCCGCATGCCCGGCTCGAGACCGAGGGCGTCGACGAGGAAGCCCACCTCCTGCTCGGTGCCCTTCGTGAACGAGTACCGGAGGTAGGCGGCGCCCAGGTGGTCGGCCACGTCCTCGAACCAGTGATCCCGCTGGGCCACGGCCCGGCATCGTGGCACGCTCGGGCCGTGACCGACCGCTCCCCTACCACCGTGGCCTTCACGGGCCAGGACGCCGCCGGGACGCTCCGGGCGCTGGGAACGTGGTGGTCGCTCACCGTGGCCGACGTGGACCCGGCCGCGACCGGTCCACTGGTGCGGGAGCAGGTGGCGGTCCTGCGTCGGGCTCTCGGTGGCGAGGTGGGCGCCGCCGACCCCGCCGATCCCATCACGGCCGTCGGGACGCTGGCCTCGGTGCTCCAGCGGCGGGTGGCGGAGGGGGCGGTGGACCCGTCTGTGCGGGATGAGGTGGTGGCCAGCTCCCTGTCGCTGCTCCGCGAGGCCGGCCGGGCGCTCGCCGCCGCCGGCGCCTTCGTGCCCGGGACCGGCGTGGTCCACGGCCTGTTCACCTCTCCCGGTGGGGTGCCCAAGCTGCCCGTCGACCAGGTCGAGGTCGGTCCCCGGGGGTTGGCCGGTGACCGCCAGGCCGCTCACCGCCACCACGGCCGGCCGTGGCAGGCGCTGTGCCTGTGGTCGTTCGAGGTGGTGGAGCGGCTCCGCCGCGAGGGCCACCCCCTGGCGCCCGGTCGAGCCGGCGAGAACGTCTCCATCGCCGGCCTCGACTGGACGACGGTGCGACCCGGGACCCGCCTGCGGCTCGGTGACCAGGTGCGGGCCGAGGTCACCGTGCCCGCCCTGCCCTGCAAGAAGAACGCCGGGTGGTTCCTCGGGGGCGACTTCACGCGCATGCACCACGAGCGGGAGCCGGGAGTGGCCCGCATGTACGCGTGGGTGCTGAGCAGCGGGACGCTGCGGGTCGGCGACGAGGTCGCGCTCGAGCCCTGACCGGCGGCGAACGGCGGGCCCCCACCCTCGGAAGCCGAGGGCCCGGACCACGGGACGGACTCGGTGCCGGTCAGCCCTTGGCGTCGGCCCAGCTCGGTCCGAAGGCCAGGTTGACCTCGAGGGGCACATCGAGGTCGGCGGCGCCGGCCATGGTGCGCACAGTCAGCTCGGCCGCCCGGTCGTGCTCGTCGGGCGGCACCTCGAGGATCACCTCGTCGTGCACCTGCAGGATCAGGCGGCTGGCCAGGCCGTCGGCCCGCAACGCCCGGTCGATGCCGATGAGCGCGACCTTGAAGATGTCGGCGGCCAGCCCCTGGATGCCGGCGTTCATGGCCTGGCGCTCCCCGGCCTGGCGGATGCGGTAGTTGCCGGCCGACAGCTCGGGGATCGGCCGGCGCCGCCCGAACAGGGTCTCGGTGTAGCCCCGCTCGCGGGCCTCGGCCACCGTGCGGTCCATGTACGCCTTCACCGCCGGGAAGGCCTCGAAGTAGGCGGTGAGGATGAGGTTGGCCTCGTCCACCTCGATGTTCAGCCGTTGGGCCAGGCCGTAGCTCTCCATCCCGTAGGCCAGGCCATAGCTGACCATCTTGGCCTTGGCCCGCTGCGCCGCCGTGACGTCCCCGGGCGCCACGGAGAAGACCCGGGCGGCGGTGGCGGTGTGGATGTCGTCGCCGGCGGTGAAGGCGGCCACCAAGCCGGGGTCCTGAGCGAGGTGGGCGATGCAGCGCAGCTCGATCTGGTTGTAGTCGGCGACGAGCAGCTCGCAGCCCTCGGCGGGCACGAAGGCGGTGCGGAAAGTCCGCCCCAGGTCGCTGCGGACCGGGATGTTGTGCAGGTTGGGGGCGTCGGAGCTGAGCCGCCCGGTGCGGGCCACGGTCTGGTTGAACGTGGCGTGGATGCGGCCGTCGGCGCCGACCTCGGCCAGCAGCCCGTCGCCGTAGGTGCTGCGCAGCTTCTCGACCTCCCGGTAGCTGAGCAGGTGCTCGACGATCGGGTGCTGGCCGACGAGCTTCTCGAGCGACTGGGCGTCGGTGGAGAACCCCGTCTTGGTCCGCTTCTGGGGGGTGAGGCCGAGCCTGTCGTAGAGGACCTCTCGCAGCTGGAGGGTGGAGTTGACGTTGAAGTCCTCCCCGGCGTCCTCGCGGATCTTGGCCTCGAGCTCGTCGCAGGCGGCGGTGAGCTTGTCCCTGATCTCGCGCAGGCGGTCGGCGTCCACGCCGACGCCGACGACCTCCATGCGGGCCAGCACCTCGACCAGCGGCACCTCGATGTCGTCGTTGAGGCGGCGGAGGCCCTGGGCGTCGAGGGCGGCGAGGAGCTTGGGGGCCAATCGGGCCACGGCCAGGGCCCGCCGGCCGGCCGCCAGCGGAGCGGCGGCGTCGGCGTCGCCGTCCTGACCGAAGTCGAGCTGGCCGTCGGGGGCGGAGGCGTCGGCCGGCAGCTCGAGCTGCGCGTAGCGCAGGAGCAGGGTGGCGAGCTGGTAGCGGGTGTCGGCGGGGTCGATCAGGTAGGCGGCGAGGGCGGTGTCGAGCGCGAGGGTGGCCGGCGGGCCCCCGATGCGCTCCAGCCAGGCCAGCAGCGGCTTGGCCTCGTGGCCGACGAGTGGTCGCCCACCCGGGCCGGCGAGCGCCGCGAACGCGTCCGGGACCGGGCCTGGTTCCTCGAGCAGCGGCGCTGGCACCCAGACCACGTCGGCCGTGGCGGCATCGGCCACGAGCGCCAGACCGACCACCGGCGCCGACCAGGACGGCACGCCCCGGTAGGCGGCCTCGACGGCCAGCGGGCCCGGAGCGGCGGCGAGCCGGGAGAGGGCAGCTGCCGCCGACGCTGCGTCCAGCGCCTCGGTGACCTCGGCCTCGAGCACTTCGACGTCGCCGCCGGCGTCGTCCCCGAGGTCGGTCTCGATGGCTTCGGCCAGACGGTCGGTGAGGGTGCGGAACTCGAGGAAGTCGAACAGGCGGCGCACCTCGGTGCCGTCGAAGGGTCCCATGTGGAGGTCGTCGAGGTCGACCTCGAGCTCGACGTCGCGGCGCAACACCATGATCTCGGCGTTCTGGCGCACACGGGCCTCGTGGGCCCGCAGGTTCTCGCGAAGCTTCGGCGTCTGGTCGTCGACGTGGGTGAAGACGCCGTCGAGGTCGCCGTAGGTGTTGATCAGCTTGGCCGCCGTCTTCTCGCCCACCCCGGGCACGCCGGGCAGGTTGTCCGACGTGTCCCCCCGCAGGGCCGCGTACTCGACGTACTTCGTGGGGTGCACGCCGGTGCGCTCGGTGATGCCGGCCTCGTCGTAGAGGACGTAGTCCGACACGCCCCGCCGGTTGTAGAGGACCTTGACCAGGGGGTCCTCGACGAGCTGGTAGCTGTCGCGGTCACCGGTGACGACGATGACCTCGTCGCCCTGCGCCCGGGCCCGGGTGGCCAGGGTGGCGATGATGTCGTCGGCCTCGATCCCGGCCCGGTCGATATCGGGGATGCGGAGCGTCTCCACCACCTGGCGGACGAGGCCCATCTGCTGGCGGAGGATGTCGGGGGCCTCGGACCGCCCCTCCTTGTACGTGGCCACCCGCTCGTGGCGGAAGGTGGGCTCGGGCCGGTCGAAGGCGACGGCGATCACGTCGGGCCGGTGGTCCCGCAGCAGGTTGATCAGCATCGACGTGAACCCGAAGACGGCGTTGGTGACCTGCCCCGAGGCGGTGGCCATGTCGGTGGGCAGCGCGAAGAAGGCGCGGTAGGTCAGCGAGTTGCCGTCGATCAGCATGACCTTCACGGCATGACCTTCACGGCTCACGGCCGCGGTGCTGCCCCGTCGCCGGGCGGCGCGGTGGCCGACGGGTCGAGGGTGCCGTCGAGGACGGCGTCGGCCACGGTGCGCATCGTGCGCCGCTCTCGCATGGCGGTCTTCTGGATGAACGAGAAGGCCTGGCTCTCGCTGAGGCCGTGGTCCTCCATCAGCTTGCCCTTGGCCCGTTCCACGGCCTTGCGGGTCTCGAGCTGGTCGCCCAGGCTGGTGGCCTGGTCGTGGAGGGCCTTCATGTCCTTGAACCGCCCGAGCGCCACCTCCAGAGCGGGCAGCAGATCGGCCTTCTGGAACGGCTTCACCAGGTAGGCCAGCGCACCGGCGTCGCGGGCCCGTTCGATCAGGTCACGCTGGCTGAAGGCGGTGAGGATGAGGACGGCGGCTCGGCGCTCGCCGGCGATCTCCCGGGCGGCCGAGAGCCCGTCGAGGCCGGGCATCTTGATGTCGAGGATGGCGATGTCGGGCTCGTGGCGGCGGACGAGCTGGACCGCCTCGTCGCCCCGTCCGGTCTCGGCCACGACCTCGTAGCCCTCCTCCTCGAGGGTCTCCTTCAGGTCGAGGCGGATGATGGCCTCGTCCTCGGCGATCACCACCCGGGTCGGCAACGGACCTGCTCCTCAGCGGCCGGTGATGGGCGGCGCCGGCAGCGACGTCGACCCCGAGAGCTGATCGAGGAGCTCGTCGACGGTCCGCTCCAGACGGGAGATCTCGGCCTCGAGATCTCTCCGGTGGCGGGCCATGGCGTCGGCGTGCCTCTGGGCCGCCCGGTGCTCGTGCTCGGCCAGCGGTGTCTCCGACACCAGTACCCGCAAGCGGGCGTCGTCGGCCTCGTCAGCGAGGTGGGCGAGCTGCTCGTCGGCCACGCCCATCTCCTCCCGCAAGCGGGCCAGCCGGGCGCCGACGTCGCCGAGGCGCCGCTCCACCTGGGACCGTGACATGGCGCCGAGTGTAGGTCCGTGCCCCCACTGCCAGAATGCGAAGGTGAGGCGACTGTTCCTGCTGAGCTTCATCTGGGGATGGTCGTTCCTCTTCATCAAGGTGGCGGTGGAGGGCTTGACGCCGACCACCGTGGCCTGCACCCGGGTGGCTCTCGGCGCCGTCTTCCTGCTGGCGTTCCTGCGGGTCAAGGGCCAGCCCCTCCCGCGGGACCCGACGGTGTGGCGCCAGCTCGCGGTGGTCGGCCTGGTCGGTTCGGCCCTGCCGTTCACGATGCTGGCGTGGGGCGAGCAGCGGATCACGTCCGCCCTCACCTCCGTGCTCAACGCCTCCACCCCCCTGTTCACCGCCGCGCTGGCCGCCGTCATGCTCCGTGACCGCATGCGGCCGGTGCAGGTGGGCGGTCTGGTGGTGGGTCTCGTCGGGGTCGGCGTGGCGGCCGGGATTGGACGGGGGGACCTGGCCGGCTCCTCCCTCGCCGGCTCGGCGGCGTCGGTGCTGGCCGGGGCCTGCTACGGGTTCAGCTTCACCTGGTCCAAGAAGCACCTCATGGGGATCGCTCCCCTCGCCGCCGCCTTCGGCCAGCTCGCCACCGCCGCCGTGCTGCTGGCGCCGTTCGCGGTGGCGACGAGCGTGGCCGACGGCGTCAACCTCACGCCGGCGCGAGCCCTCGCCATCGTGCTGTTGGGGGTGGTCGGCTCCGGGATCGCCTACGTCCTCAACTTCCGCATCCTCGCTGACATCGGCGCCACCCGGGCCTCGCTCGTCACCTACCTCATCCCGGTGGTGGCCGTGGCCGTCGGCGTGCTCGTGCTCGACGAGGCCTTCCACCTCCGCCTCCTCCTCGGCGGCCTCCTCATCGTGGCCGGCATCCTGGCCGTGCACCGCGGTCGCGCCGATCGTCCCACCCGCTCCCGGCGCCCGCGACCAACGCCCGTCCCCATGACCCCGCTCGTCGTCCTCACTGTCGTGGCGCTGGCCCTCGGGCTGGTGGGTGTGGCCTGTGCTGGCGCCGACGGCTCCGAGGCGGCCTGCGGGCCCATCCGCAGCGAGCCGCTCGACCGGCGCTCCCTGGTGCACGTGCTGCCGGGTGGACCGGTCCCCGAGTACGAGACCGATCCCCCGACGTCCGGGCCCCATCAGCCGGCGCCGCCGGTCCACGGTGTGGTCGATCGGGCCATCGAGCGACCGGTGCAGGTGGGGATACTGGAGGGCGGCGGTGTCCTCCTCCAGCACCGGGGCCTCGACGACGACGACCGGCGGCGGCTCGAGGACCTGGCCGGCGGCGACGTGGTGGTCGCCCCCGCCGTCGCGCCGCTGCCCGACGATGCCGTCGTGGTGGCCACCGCCTGGCTGGCCAAGCGCACGTGCACCGCCGTCGACCGGGACGCCCTCGAGGCCTTCGCGGACCGCCGGGCCGGCCGCGGTCCCGGCGGCCACGGCTGATGCCCGGGACCGGCGCCGCCTGACCGTGGCCGAGCCCGATGAGCCCGGTGTGCCCGGCCGGTTGCTGTACCTGTACCTCGGATCGGCCGACGTCTCTGCCGACCTGGCCTGGTGGAACGAGGTGCTGGCCGCCGAGTTGCTCTGGCGGTACCAGGCCTTTGGCGCCGACGTCGCCGCCGTGACGCTCGGGCCCCCCGGTGCGACCGGCCCGGCGGTGGTGCTGGCCGACCACCGACCGGTCCCCAGCTGCCTGCCCATCTGGGCCGTCGACGACCTGGAGGCGGCGTTGCAGTGGGCCGACATCGCCGGGTACACGGTCCGCCCCCGACGCATCGACCTCCCCGACGGCCCGGCGCTCGTCCTCACCGACCGCAGCGGGAACCAGCTCGCCCTGCTGCGCCAGGACCGGCCCGACGCGCTCCTCCGGGGCTGACCCCCGCCACGCTCACCGGTCCCACCCGTGCCCCCGGTCCCGCCGTGCCCCCGGTGGGAGTCGAACCCACACTGGACGGGTTTTGAGTCCGTTGCCTCTGCCGGTTGGGCTACGGGGGCGGGACGTCCGAGCGTAGTGTCCGGCCATGGCCACCTTGTCGTCCATCCTGCGTCCGGGGCGGCGGCGCCGGGGGCGTCGCCTGGCCCTGCTCGCCGGCGCCACCGTCGGCCTCGCCGCGTACCGCAACCGGGCCCTGGCCGCCAACGAGCGCCGCTACGCCGAGCAGCTCGGTCTCGGCACCGCCCACCCCGCCGAAGGGGCCGGGGCTATGCCAGCAGGGCGCCCTCGAGGGTGAGCAGCGTGCGCTTGACGTCGAGGCCGCCCCCGTAGCCGCCCAGGCCGCCCCCGGTGCGGACCACCCGGTGGCAGGGCTGCACGATGGGGATGGGGTTGGTGCCCATGGCCGTGCCCACGGCCCGGCTGGCCCTGGGGTGACCGACCCGTCGAGCCAGCTCGGCGTAGCTGACCGTCTGGCCGTAGCCCACCCGGCACAGCTCGGTCAGCACGTCGCGGCGGAAACCCCTGGACAGTGCTGGGTCGATGGGCAGGTCGAAGGCCTGACGGCGCCCGGCGAAGTACTGGTCGAGCTGGCGACGGACGTCGTCGAGCCGGCTGGGCAGCTCGAGCACCCGGGGAGAGAGGCGAGCGGCCAGGGACTCCAGCACCCGCTCCTCGCCTTCGAAGCCGATGCGCACGAGGCCCAGCGGCGTGGCCGCCGCCGTCAGGCGCCCGACCGGCGTGTCCACGGCGGCCCAGGCCACGTCGACCAGCCCGCCGGACTCGGCGGCCGCCCGCAGCCGTTCGACCACCGTCACCGGCACCCCGTCGGAGCCGGGGGTGGCGCGCTCTCGGAGGCGCAGTGGGATGTCGTCGATCATGGTCGGTCCTCCATCGTCATGGCCAGCACCGGCTCGTCCCTGAGCCGGGCCAGCGCCGCCCGCACGTTCTGGCGGGCGGCCGCCTCTGAGCAGTCGAGGAGCCCGGCGATCTCCACGTAGGGCAGGTCGGCCACGAACCGGTGGAGCACGGCCAGCCGCTGCTTGGTGGGCAGGCGCCCGACCGCCGCCCAGAGCCCGTCGTCAGCCGGTTCGCCGTCGAACACGGGCTGGTCCGGTGGCGCCTCGGTGGCCTCTCGCCGCCGGGTCACCCGCCGGTGGTGGTCGAGCACCTTGTGCTGGGCGACGGTGAACAGCCAGCCCTTCAGGTTGTCGCCGTGGCGCAGGCCGGGGTAGGCCCGCAGCGCCGCCAGCACGGCCTCCTGGTAGCAGTCGGCGCCGTCGACGACGCCCACCGACGCCCGCACGAACCGCCACACGGCCGGGCCGTGCTCGTCGAGGAGGTGCTGGAAGGGCGGCAGGGGACCAACGGTCATCGCTCGTGGAACGCCGGCCGGGCGGTCGGCGTGAGGTTCAACCGCCGCCCAGCGCCGACAGCAGCTCGGCGGGCGTGTCCTTGGGGCTGATCTTGGGCCACACGTGGCTCACCGTGCCCTGCTCGTCGATCAGGAAGGCGGAACGGATGATGCCGTCGTAGCGTTTGCCGTACATGCGCTTCTCGCCCCAGGCGCCGTAGGCGTCGGCCACGGCGTGGTCGGGATCGGAGAGCAACGTGAAGCCGAGGCCGTACCGCTCGTCGAAGCGGGCCAGCTTCTCGGGCGCGTCGGGGCTGATGCCGAGCACCACGGTGTCGCCGATCTGGCCGGCGATGTCCCGCAGGCCGCAGGCCTGGGTGGTGCAACCGGGCGTGTCGGCCTTCGGGTAGAAGTACACGAGCACCTTGCGACCCTTGAAGCTGGCCAGCCGCACCTTCGTGCCGGTCTGGTCGGCCAGGTTGAACGCCGGTGCCCTCGATCCCACGACAGCAGCCATGCCGGCATGCTGCCAGAACGGGCATCGCCCTGCGCCGTTGCAGGAGCGGCCCGACCTTCGCCGGTTCAGCTCGGGGGCTGTTCCTTGCCGGCGGCGATGGCCTTCAGCTTGGTGCCGGCAGACACCTTCACCGTGTTGGAGGCCGCCACCTGGATGCTCTCGCCGGTCTGGGGGTTGCGACCGGTCCGGGCGCCCCGGTGACCCTGCTCGAAGGAGATGAACCCAGGGATGGTGATCTTCTCGTCACCCTGGGCGACGGTGCGGGCCACGACCTCGTAGAGCCCCTTCAGGGTGGCGTCGACATCCCCCTTGGCCACGCCGGAGCGGTCGGCGATGGCATCCACCAGTTCTGCTCTGTTCATTCCCGAGTCCTCCTCGTCGGTTCTCTCGGACCACTGGACGTTACGGCCCCGTCTCGCGCTGGCCGCGCATGCCCGACCGGCGGAGGCCATGGCCGAAGAAGCCGCCGACGGGCCGGGCGTGGGCGTGGTAGTGGTCGGGGATGTTGCGCATGTGGTCGTCGACCCAGTGATCGAACCCGAAGTGGGCCGACACCACCGACGCCAGGCGCTCGTGGAGCACGGCCCGCACCTCAGGGGCAGGGGATCGCTCGTGGCGCCGGAGCACCACCATCGGGGTGGCGCAGATCTCGCACTCGGCGATCCAGCACAGGTCGTCCTCGTGGAACCACGGGGTGATCCTGGCCGCCGTGCACAGGTCGCACCCGTCCACCCGGGGCCGCCCGCCGTCGCCGTCACCGTCCACGGGGCCAGAAGATAGGGCGCCCGTCGGTCCGCCGGTGCCGGGCGCCGGTACGGTCACGACGATGGATCCCCGTCGACAGGACGGCACGACGACCTGGCGGGCCGGCCGGGCCTACCTCGTCGCTCCCGACGGCGACCAGGCGGGGCCCGGGGTGCTCGTCCTCCACGGCTGGTGGGGGCTCACGCCGTTCTTCCGGCGGGTGTGCGACCGGCTGGCCGACGCCGGGTTCGTCGCTCTCGCTCCTGACCTCCACGGCGGAGACCGCACCGCCGACACCCCCGACGAGGCCGAGGCGCTCCTGGCCTCGACCGACCCCAACCGCACCGCCGACCTCGTGCTCTCGAGCGCCGCCACGCTCAGGGCCCTCGACCTGACCCCTGATCGCCCCATCGGCGTGGTCGGCTTCTCGATGGGAGGGTCGTGGGCGATGTGGCTGGCGGCGCGGGCACCGACGTCGGTGGCAGCCACCACGGTGTTCTACGGCAGCCAGGACGTCGACTTCGCCGCCGCCACCTCGGCCTTCCAGGGCCACTTCGCCGAGCACGACGAGTTCGTGAGCGACGACCAGCGGGCCGAGATGGAGGCCCACCTCCGGCTCCTCCGCAAGGACGTGACCTTCCACCGTTACCCCGGCACCGGGCACTGGTTCTTCGAGGAGGACCGGCCCGCCGCCCATGTGACCGGCGCGGCCGAGCTGGCCTGGGACCGCACCCTCGCCTTCCTGCACGACCGCCTCGACGGCTGAGCCGTGGTGGCGCCGGCCCACGGTAGGGTCCGCCTGGTGGCGAGACGCCTGGTGGTTGCCGCCGTGGTCGTCGTCCTTCCCTTCGTCGCCCTGGCGGGGTGCGGGCAGGGCGACGACGAGGCGACGACGAGCCCGTCGGCCTCGGACACGACGGCGCCGCCATCCACTGCCGCCGCACCTCCGTCGGCGGCGGCGGCACCGGCGCCGCCACCGGAGGACACCGCACCCCCCGAGCCGACCCTGGCCTTCGCCGACCCGAAGGCGGCCGTCGAGCACCTGGTGGGAGCGTGGCAGGCCGGCGACTCGGCCACGGCCCTGCAGGGAGCGACGGCCGAGGCGGTGACCAGCTTGTTCAGCCAGCCCGCCGACGGGTTCGAGCTCTACGGCTGCGACTCGGGCGAGTTCGAGACCAGCACCTGCAACTACCGCAACCGGTCCACCGGCGGCTACGCCCAGATCACCGCCGAGAAGCGACCGGCCGGTTGGGTGGTGGCGGCGGTGTTCGTGTCCACCGACGGCTGACGGCTGCACGTCGGCTCCGGCAGGTCAGAAGGCCAGCGTCAACCAGGCCCCCAGGGCGATGACGGCCACCTCGACGGGCAGGGCCAGGAGCCACCAGTCGCCGCCGGAGCGCCGCCGCCACCACCGGTCCCGACACGAAGGTGACGGCGGCGGCGATCATGAGGCCGACGACGGTGGCGTTCTCGGCGTCGGTGCAGCGCTCCCCCCACAGCGAGCACAGGCCGACGCCGACGGCCACCACCACGAGGGAGAGGCTGACCAGGAAGGCGGCGGCCAGGCCGGCCACGGTGATCACGTCGGCCCGTCGTCGCACCGCGCCAGCGTGGCGCCGAGCGGCGCCGGTGACCATGGGGAACGCTCTCATACCGAGGTGGTGACCGGGTCGTTCGCACCTCGCTCCCGCCCATGGCGGGGGCCCGAGCCCTCGGAAGCCGAGGGTGCGAGCCCGTCGATCGCGGGACGGCGGCCAGACCGCCAACCGGCGTCAGCCGGCGTCGAGGGCGGCTCGCAGCTCGGCCACGAACATGGCAGTGGCTTCGACCGGGGCACCGTCGAGGACCCTGCGCATGATGGCCGAGCCCACCGCCACCCCGTCGGCCTCGGCGGCCACGGCGCGGGCGTGGTCGGCGCTCGACACGCCGAAGCCCATGATCACCGGCTTGTCCGTGACGCGCTTGAGCCGGCGGGCCAGCGCACCGGCCTGCTCGCCCACCGCCGCCCGCTCCCCGGTGACCCCCATCAGGTTCACGCCGTAGACGAAGCCCTGCGACCGCTGGCACAGCTCGGCGAGCCGGTCGTCGAGGGTGATGGGGCTGGCCAGGAGCACCGTCTCCAGGCCAGCGGCGGTGGCCGCCGGCTCCCACTCGCCCAGCTCCTCCAGCGGGACGTCGGGGATGATCACCCCCGAGATCCCGGCGGCGACGGCCTCGGCGGCGAAGCGCTCGGGACCAGCCCGGAACACCAGGTTGAAGTAGGGCATGGCCACGAGAGGCACGTCGACGTCGGCGGCCACGGCCCGCAGGTCGGCCAGGATGGTGGCCGGTGTCGTGCCCCGCTCCAGCGCCCGCAGCGACGCCTCCTGGATGGTCGGCCCGTCCATCACAGGGTCGGAGAAGGGGATGCCGACCTCGATGGCGTCGGCGCCGGCGGCGACCATGGCCCGCAGCAGTTCGGTCCAGAGGGGCGTGATGCCCCCGGTCACGTAGGGCACGAGCAGCTTCCGCCCGCCGTCCCGCCGAGCCCGCAGGTGGGTTTCGAGCCGACCGATGGCCGGCTCGGTCATTGGTGCAGGCGTCGGGAAGCGCCGGCGTCGGGGCCGAGGATGTCGGAGACCTGGGCCACGTCCTTGTCGCCCCGCCCGCTCATGTTGAGGAGCACGGTGCGCCCGGCGAGGGCGGCCCGCTCCCGCAGCACCAAGGCGAGGGCGTGGGCCGGTTCGAGGGCGGGGATGATGCCCTCGGTCCGGGACAGCGCCACGAAGGCGTCGAGCACCTCCTCGTCGGTCACCGCCTCGTACCGGACCCGACCGGTGTCGGCCAGGTGGGCGTGCTCCGGCCCGACGCCGGGGTAGTCGAGCCCGGCCGAGATGGACTCCGCCTCCCGGACCTGACCGAACTCGTCCTGCATGAGGAACGACTTCGAGCCGTGGACCACACCGGGCACGCCCCGGCCCACCGCTGCCCCCCCGGCCGGCTCGGCGCCCACGAGGTCGACGGTGGGCAGGTCGGCGAACCCGCTGAAGATGCCGGCGGCGTTCGACCCGCCGCCGACGCAGGCGACGACCACGTCGGGATCGGCCCCGCCGAGCAGGGCCCGGCACTGGGCCCGGGCCTCGTCGCCGATCACCCGTTGGAGCTCGCGCACGAGCCACGGGTAGGGGTGCGGGCCCATCACCGAGCCGAGCAGGTAGTGGGTGCTCTCGACGGTGGCCACCCAGTCGCGCATGGCCTCGTTGATGGCGTCCTTCAAGGTGCGGGTGCCCGACGACGCCGGGCGGACCTCGGCTCCGAGGAGTCGCATGCGGAACACGTTGAGGGCCTGCCGCTCCATGTCGACCTCGCCCATGTACACGACGCAGTCGAGCCCCAGCAGGGCGGCGGCGGTGGCCGAGGCGACGCCGTGCTGGCCGGCCCCGGTCTCGGCCACGACCCGCTGCTTGCCCATGCGCCGGGTCAGCAGGGCCTGGCCCAGGACGTTGTTGATCTTGTGGGACCCGGTGTGGTTCAGGTCCTCACGCTTCAAGAGGACGCGGACGCCGATGGCCTCGGACAGCCGATGGCACTCGGTGACCGGCGACGGGCGCCCGACGTAGTCGCGGAGCAGACCGTCGAGCTCGGCTCGGAAGCCGGCGTCGGCCCACGCTCCCCGGAAGGCGGTGTCCAGCTCCCCGCAGGCGGCGACGAGGGTCTCGGGTATGAACCGGCCGCCGAAGCGCCCGAACCGCCCGCTGGCGTCCGGCTCGCCCATGACCGCCACCGGATCGACCGGCCCAAGATCAGCCGGCCCAAGATCAGCCGGCCCGGGATCACTCATGTGCCGTCCTCCATCCAGTCGTAGGGGGCGTCGCGGGCGGACTCGTAGTCGGCGGGGGCGGCAGCGTTGGCGTTGGCGATGAAGGCCCGCACCTTCCGGGGGTCCTTGCGGCCGGGTTCGCCGTCGTCGACCTCCACCCCGGTGGCGACGTCGACGCCCCACGGGCCGATGAGGTCGATGGCGTCGGCGACGTTCTCCGGGGTCAGCCCTCCCGCCATGATGACCCGCCGGCCGGCCGGTGCCCCCTCGGCCAGGGACCAGTCGAAGAGCTCTCCCGATCCGGGGGTCTGGGAGTCGATGAGGATGGCGTCGGCGCCGTAGTCGTCGGCCCGGTCGAGGTTGCGGTCACCGGCGGTGAAGCCCTGGATGACGAAGGGCACCCGGCCCCGCACCCAACGGGTCGCGTCCGGCTTCTCGTGGCCGCTGAGCTGGGCGGCCTTGAGCCCTGCGGAGTTGACGATCTCGGTGACCCGCTGCGGGGCCTCGTCCCGGAATACCCCGACGGTCATGATCTCCGGGGGCAGGCGCTTGGCGATGTCTCGGGCGATGGAGGGGGCGATCTGACGCCGGGAGGGGGCGAAGATGAAGCCGACGGCGTCGGCCCCCATGGCCACCGCGAGGAGGGCGTCTTCTTCGCGGGTGATCCCGCAGATCTTCACGAACACGACGATGGATGGTACGGGGCGCGCCCCCGGAGAGCGGTGACGGCGGCGGCGGGATCCAGGGCGGTCACGAGGGCCTCGCCGACCAGGACGGCGTGGTAGCCGGCGTCGGCGAGGCGGCGGACGTCCTCGCCCCGGGTCACGCCGGATTCGGCCACGGCCACGACGCCGGCCGGGATGCGCGACGCCAGCCGCACCGCCCGCTCGGTGTCGACGGCGAAGGTGACGAGGTCGCGCTGGTTGACCCCGATGAGCGTGGCTCCCACCTCGAGGGCCCGGTCGAGCTCGTGCTCGTCGTGGACCTCCACCAGGGCGTCGAGGCCGACGTCAGCGGCGAGGACGTGGAGGTCGGCCAGCTCGGCGTCGTCGAGGGCGACGGCTATGAGCAGGACGGCATCGGCCCCCATGATCCGAGCGTCGGCCACGTCGGCCGGGACGACCGTGAAGTCCTTTCGCAACGCCGGAAGTGAGCAGGCGGCGCGGGCGGCGGCGAGGTCGGCCGCCGACCCTCCGAAGAACTCGCCGTCGGTCAGCACCGACAGAGCGGTGGCGCCGCCGGCGTCGTAGGCGGCGGCCAACGCAGCAGGATCGAGGTCGGCGACGAGCGGGCCCTTCGACGGTGACCGGCGCTTCACCTCGGCGATCACGGCCATGTCCTCGGCCGACGCCAGCGCCGCCCGGAAGCCCCGGGCCGGGCCGGCCGCTCGGGCGGCACTCACCAGCTCATCGACCGGGCGGTGGTCGACGGTGGCCGCCCGGCGATGCGCGGCGAGGATGCGGTCGAGGTAGGTGGGCACCGGTCCCGACGGTAGTGGTGCCCGGCGGTGGTGGTGGCCGTACGGGTCAGCGGCGGCGGCGCATCTCGAGCATGGTCAGCAGCACGAACAGTGCCGCCGAGGTGGCCACGCCGACGAAGGCGGTGGCCAACAAGGCCCGGGATTGGAGCACGAGGCCGACGCAACCGACGGCGATGGCCACGAGGAACAGGGCCACCGGCAGCACGGTCATCGAGCTGCGGGCGGCACTGGGCGGTGCACGGTCGGGGGGCGGCTCGTCGGTCTGGTCCCGCCAGGCCTCGAAGTCGTCCATCCAGGCCGTGTCGCCGGTCAACGGATGCCAGCCGGGCGAGGGGATGTCGTCACCTCCGGGAGCGGCGCCGGGGCGGGGCCGAGAACCGGCGGTGGCGGTGCCCTGCCGGACGGTGTCGTCGTAGTGGCGGCGACGCCGGGGATCGCCGAGCACCGTCCAGGCCGCGTTGATCTCCTGCATCCGCCGCTGGGCGGCGGCAAGAGCGGCGGCACCGTCGCCGGCATGGGAGTCGGGGTGGTGGCGCCTGGCCAGGCGGAGGTAGGCCCGGCGGATCTCGGCCGGGTCGGCACCCATCGGCACACCGAGGGCCTCGTAGTGGTCACGGGCCGCCACCGCTACCGGACCTCGCCCCTACCCCCGCCGCTGACCCCGCCCCTGGCCTCGGTCACCGCCCTGACCAGGTCGGCCACGACCTCGGCGATGACGTCGGGTCGTTCCTCGGGGACGAGGTGCCCGCAGAACGGGACCAGCTGGAGCTGGTCGGCCCCGGCCAGCTCGTCGACGAGCCTGAGCCCCCACGACGGCGAGAAGAACACGTCGTCGGCGCCCCACACCACGGCGGCGGAGCCGTCCCACGCTCGCAGGCCGGGCAGGCACTCGAGGGTGAAGCGGGCATCCCCGGCGAGCAGGAACCGTCGGGCTCGTTCCCGGCCCTCGACCGTCGACACCGGCCGCAGGTACTCCTCGACGACGTCCTCGGTCATCACCGAGCGGTCGCGCACGGCTCGGCCGAAGCCGAGCCGTGCGTTGCGGGCCACCCGGCGGGGCAGATCGAGGGCGTAGGCGACCACATCGAGCCCCGGCGTGCGGGCCAGGCGCATCACCTGGGCAGCCAGGGGGATGGGCCAGTTGTCATGGGTGACAGAGTCCACGAGCACGAGCCCGCTCACCCGCTCGGGGTGGTTGGCGACGATCTGCTGGACGACGGCACCACCCTGCTCGTGCCCCACGAGCAGCACCTGGTCGACCTCCCGCTGGTCGAGCCACTCGAGCAGGATCTCGGCCTGGAAGGGCGGGCTGAAGTCCTGGTACGGCGACACCACCGTGTCGCCCAGGCCGAGCAGGTCGGGGGCGAGACCGTGGACCACCCCTTCGAGCCGGCGCAGCACCCGGCGCCAGAGGAACGAGTGGGTGGGGAAGCCGTGGACGAACAACGCCGCCGGCCGCTCGCCGCCGGCGCCGCCGGTCTCGATGAACGCCAGCTCGGCGGGCCCCACCCGTTCCCGATCCTTGAGGGGCAGACCGTGGGCGACGGTCGGCGGCGGTGCAGCCACGAACCGATCGTAGGGGGGCCCGTGGGCGAGCTCGATGCCAGCCTCGATGCGGAACGGCGGTGATCCTGGCGCCGGAGGTGGCCCTCAGGCAATGGCGAGCGGCAGCTCGTGTAGCTCGATGTCGTCGGTGTGGCCGTCGGCCGTCCTGGCGGCGGCGGCCACGGGAGGTTCGACGCTGCGCTTGATGAAGGCCAGGCCGACGACCTCGCCGTAGGCACCGATGGCCGAGCTGGTGACCGTGCCGACCACGGCACCGTCGATGACCACCTCGGCTCCGGCGGCGGGCGGAAGGGCCTCGGTGGTGAACCCCCGCAGGCGGCGGGGCACGTTGCCACCCCGGCTGTCGATGCGGGCCACCAGCTCCTGGCCGGTGAAGCACCCCTTGGTGAAGTCGACCGACGCGTCGACGACCCACTGGCCCACCTCGGCCGGGATCGTGGCCTCGGTCAGCTCGGCTCCCATGCGGGGCACCCCCCAGGCGATGCGCAGGCCGTCGTAGGCCTCCCGGTCGAGGTCGAGCGTCCCCGGCGGGAGGTCGTCGGGGTAGCCGTCCTGGCCGATCAGATCGGTGCCTTCGATGCCGGGCCAGCCGCACGGCAGGCCCCGGTCGAGGATGGCACCGCGGAGGGCGACGGTGGGCACGGCTGGCTCGACGGCGATGTCGCAGGCGGTGCGGAGCTTGAACCGCTCGAGGCGGGCCTTGACATGGTCACCGAAGCCGGGGTCCACGTCGAGGGCGACGTCGTCGGCGGTGGCGCGATGGACCCGCAGCCACGCATCGACCTTCCCCTGGGGTTGGAGGACGAACGACCACGCCGTCGCCCCGATGTCCATGCCGGCCACGTCCTGGCTGAGCTGGCCCTGGAGGAAGGTGGCGGCCTCGGGCCCGCTGACCCGCACGACGTCTCGCATGGTGCGGCTGGCCACCGGGGCGGCGGGTTCGTCCATGCGGTCAGTGTGGTCCACCGACGGTCGAGCCGCGCCGTGGCGGCGAATCGACGCCGATTCGCCGCCGAGTCTCATCGTGCACCGGCGTCCGGAATCCGGACGTGGGTGCACGCTCACGGCTGGCAGAGGTGTCAGTGCCGCCGGCGGCGGCGTCCCTCGGGTGGGAAGGAGAGGACGGTGGCGCCCCTGTCACCGGTCGGACCCAGCCGCCGGCGCAGGGCGGCCTCGAGTCGACGCCACGGGCTCGACGGCCCGGCTGCCGGCGCTGCTGGCGGCACAGCGGGGGGCGGGCCGACCAGGGCAGCGCCCACGTCGGCGGCGAGCACGGAGATGAGCCGGGCGGCGTCCTCGACCGGGAGGTGGCAGGTGGCCCGGCACCGCTCACCCTCCCAGAGGCTGAGCACGACGGTGCGCCCGTCAGCGTTCCAGCTCACCCGCAGCCCCCGTCCGGCCCCGCGAGCGTCGAGGAACAGCGTCGACTCCCTGCCGATGGGCTGCTCGGCGACGGCCACGAGTCGAGCATGGCGGACATCGCCGCCGCCGTCCAGGGCCCCGTCGGTCAGCCCACCGAGGCGACGACCTGCGCGGCGGCCCGGCGGGCGGCGGTCATGCGGCGGGCGGCGGGGACGGCGGCGAGGAGGGCCCGGGCCTTGTTGTGGCACTCGAGGTCCTCGTGGGCAGCGACGCTGTCGGCCACGATCCCGGCCCCGGCCTGCACCGAGGCCCGCCCGTCGGGGCCGACGACCATGGTGCGGATGGCGATGGCCGTGTCGGTGTTGCCGCTGAAGTCGAGGTAGCCGACCACCCCTGCGTAGGGGCCCCGCTTGGTGGGCTCCAGCTCGTCGATCAGCTCCATGGCTCGCACCTTGGGTGCCCCCGAGACCGTTCCCGCCGGGAGCGTGGCCCGCAGCACGTCGATCGGCGTGCGTCCCTCGGCCAACTCCCCCGACACCTGCGAGGTCAGGTGCATCACGTGGCTGTAGCGCTCGAGGGTCATCATCTCGTCGACGGTCTCGGTGCCGAAGCGAACCACCCGGCCCACGTCGTTGCGGGCCAAGTCCAGGAGCATCACGTGCTCGGCCACCTCCTTCGGGTGCTCGAGCAGCTCCCCTCCGAGACGCCGGTCCTCCTCGTCGGTGCGGCCCCGGTAGCGGGTGCCGGCGATCGGCCGGGAGATCACCCGCCCGTCGAGCAGCTGCACCATGGGCTCGGGCGAGGCTCCCACCAGGGTCACCGACGGGTGGCGCACGAAGTACATGTACGGGCTCGGGTTGACCTGGCGGAGCACCCGGTACAGGTCGAAGGGGTCGGCGTCGAGGTCGAGGTCGAAGCGTTGCGCCAGCACGACCTGGAAGATGTCACCGGCGAAGATGTGCTCGCGAGCCGCCTCCACCGCCGCCGCGAAACCCGACCGGCCCATGCTGGAACGGACATCGGGCAGCGGGTCGTCACCGTCGGGTGGCTCGAGGAGGGGCTCGGGGAGTGACCGGGCTCCGTCGAGGGCGAGCTGGTCGAGGCGGGCGACGGCGTCGTCGTACAGCCGGTCCAGCTCGTCGGCGCTCGGGTCGCCGAAGGCGTAGGCGTTGGCCACGAGCGTCACCCGCTGGCGCCAGTGGTCGAAGGCGGCCAGCTCGCCGATGACCGAGAGCACGGCGTCGGGGTGGCCCCGGTCGTCGGGCGGCATCGCCGGCAACCGCTCCACCTCCCGGACCACGTCGTAGCCGAGGAAGCCGACCAGGCCACCGTGCAACGGCGGGAGGTCGGGCAGCGACGGGGACCGGTACACCTCGAGCAAGGCCTCGACGGCGGCGAGCACGCCGGCATCGAGGGGGATCCCGGCCGGCAGGCGACCCCCGCTGACCTCCACGGTGCCGTCCCGACCGGTCAGGGTGGCGGCCGCCCGTCGACCCACGAACGACCACCGGCTCCATCGCTCGCCGTGCTCGACCGACTCGAGCAGGAACCCCGGCTCGTCGGCCGGGCACAGCCGGGCGAAGGCGGCCACGGGAGTGATGAGGTCGGCCAGCAGGTGCCGCCACACGGGCACCACGGTGTGCTCCCGGGCCAGGGCCCGGAAGTCGTCCCTACTCGGTTGGGTCATCACTCGGTTGGGTCACCGAACGACCGGGAGAAGCACGACCGGTCCCCGGTGTGGCAGGCCCCCCGCCCCTCCTGCTCGACCACGAACAGCAGGGTGTCGCCGTCGCAGTCGTAGTACGCCTCACGGACGAACTGCCGGTCCCCCGACGTGTCCCCCTTGCGCCACACCTCCTGGCGCGAGCGGCTCCAGAAGACGGTCCTGCCCTCGTCGAGGCTCATGCGCAGCGTGTCGGCGGTCATCCACCCCATCATCAGCACCAGCCCGGACCCGTGCTCCTGCACGATGGCCGGCACCAGGCCGTCGGCGTTGTAGGTGACGGCGGCGAGGTCCTCGTCGCGCGCCGCGATCGGGGTGACGGTGGGCATGGGGTCATCGTAGGGGTGGGGTCCGAGCTCGCCCCAGCCATTCCGATCACAGGTAGAGGCCGGTCGAGCCCTCCTCCAGGCGCTTGGCGGCCACGGCGTGCACGTCCCGCTCCCGCAGGATGACGTAGTCCTCGCCCCGCACCTCGACCTCGTATCGATCCGAGGGGTTGAACAAGACGTTGTCGCCCACCTCGACGGTGCGCACGTGGGGACCGGCGGCCACCACCTCGGCCCAGGCCAGCCGCTTGGCCATCTCGGCGGTGGCGGGGATGAGGATGCCGCCGGATGACCGCCGCTCCGAGTCGGCTTCGAGCTTGACCAGGAGCCGGTCGTTCAGCATCTTGACGGGGAGCTTGTCGTCGCGACCGTTCGGCCCGGCATCGATCACCGGGCAAACGCTACCGGGCCCGCTGCCGGGGCCACGACCGGCGGCTCAGGCGGGGCGCACGGTCACGCCCCGCCCGGCCATGGCCGCCTTCGCCTCGGCCACGGTGTGCTCGCCGAAGTGGAATATCGACGCCGCCAGCACGGCGTCGGCTCGGCCTTCGAGCACGCCTTCGGCCAGGTGGTCGAGGGTGCCGACACCGCCGCTGGCGATGACCGGGACCCCCACGGCGTCGCTCACCGCCGCCGTCAGCTCCAGGTCGAAGCCGTCCCTCGTGCCGTCGCGGTCCATGGAGGTGAGGAGTATCTCCCCGGCTCCCCGGCGAGCGGCGTCGCTGGCCCACCCCACGGCATCCAGGCCGGTCGGCGTGCGCCCGCCGTGGGTGAACACCTCCCACCCGGCGAGGGGGTCATCGGGCCGGCGACGGCGGGCATCGATGGCCACGACCACGCACTGGGCGCCGAACTCGGTGGCGATGTCACCGACCAGGTCGGGCCGGGCCACGGCGGCGGTGTTGACCCCCACCTTGTCGGCCCCGGCCCGGAGCAGCCGGCGGGCATCGTCGACGGTGCGGATGCCGCCGCCGACCGTGAAGGGTATGAAGACGGCCTCGGCCGTGCGCGTGGCCAGGTCGACGATGGTGTGGCGATCGTCGGACGACGCGGTGATGTCGAGGAACACGAGCTCGTCGGCGCCGTCGGCGTCGTAGCGGGCGGCCAGCTCCACGGGGTCGCCGGCGTCGCGCAGACCCAGGAAGTTCACGCCCTTCACCACCCGGCCGGCGTCCACGTCGAGACAGGGGATCACCCGGGCCGCCCGCATCAGGCGCTCGCGGCGGCGGTGAGAGCGGCGTCGATGGTGAAGACCCCGTCGTAGAGCGCCTTGCCGACGATGGCGCCGGCCAGGCGGCGGCCGCCGACGTCGAGGGCGGCGAGCGCCCTGAGGTGCTCGAGGGTGCCCACCCCACCGGAGGCGATCACGTCGACCTCGGTGGCCTCCAGCAGGCGCGACAACCCGTCGAGGTCGGGTCCGGCCAGCGTCCCGTCGACGGCGATCTGGGTGACGACCAGCGCCGCCACCCCGGCGTCCGCCAGCTCGCGGGCGGCGTCGACCAGCTCCCGGCCCGAGCTCGACACCCAGCCCCGGACCGCCACCTCGGCGCCCCGCACGTCGAGTCCCAGGGCGACCCGTCCGGGGTGGGCGGCGGCCAGTCTCCGCAGGAACGCAGGGTCCTCGACCGCCGCCGTGCCCACCACCACCCGGGCCACGCCGGCGTCGAGAAGGGCGCCGGCGGCGGCCTCGTCCCGGATGCCGCCCCCGGCCTGCACCCGAGCGGCGATCCCGGCGGCGATGGCGGCGACGACGGGCCGGTTCACCGGCTCACCGGTCCGGGCGGCGTCGAGGTCGACGACGTGCACCCACTCGCAGCCGGCGTCGGCGAACGACCTGGCCTGGGCGACGGGATCATCGCCGTAGACGGTCTCGGCGTCGAAGTCCCCCCGCACCAGCCGGACGCAGCGCCCGTCTCGGATGTCGACGGCGGGCAACAGCACCATCAGGCGGCCACGGTGCGCTGGCAGCACCGGGCGAAGTTGGCCAGCAGGGCCAGGCCGTTGGCGCCGGACTTCTCGGGGTGGAACTGGGTGGCAACCACGGGACCGTGGGCGACCGCCGCCACCACGCTGCCGCTGTAGTGGCAGGTGGCGATGGCGTGGCCGGGATCGTCGGGCGCGAAGGAGTGGACGAAGTACATCCACGGGTCGGGAGGGAGGTCGGCGAGGAGCGGGTGTGGCGCCACCTCCCGGAGCCGGTTCCACTGCATCTGCGGGTGCTTCGGGCCCGGTGGCAGCCGGCGCACCAGGCCGCTGAGCACGCCCAGACCCTCGACCCCGGGGTCCTCCTCGGAGCCGTCGTAGAGCAGTTGCATCCCGACGCAGATGCCGAGGAAGGGACGCCCCGAGCCGGCGGCGGCGACCGCCACGTCGGCCAGGCCGGTCCGGTGCAGCGCCGCCATGCAGCGGCCGAAGGCGCCCACCCCGGGCAACACCACCCCGGCGGCGTCGGCCACCACGGCGGCATCGGCGGTCAGGCGGGCGTCGGCCCCGACCCGCTCGAGCGCCTTCTGGGCCGAGCGCAGGTTGCCGATGCCGTAGTCGAGCACGGCCACGAGCGGCCGGTCGGTCTCACCCACCGACATCCACCTACAGCGACCCCTTGGTCGACGGCACCCCCGTGCCCTCCACCCGGACGGCGTCGCGCAGGCAGCGGGACACCCCCTTGAACGTGGCCTCGACCACGTGGTGGGTGTTGCGGCCGGCCCTGCGGCTCACGTGGAGGGTGATGCCGGCGGCAACGGCGAACGAGGTCCAGAAGTGCTCGGCCATCTCGGGGTTGAACGGGGGGTCGCCGAGGGGCAGGACCTCCCCGAAGGGCACGTCGTAGGCGACGTGGGGCCGGCCGGACAGGTCCACGGCCACCTCGATGAGGGCCTCGTCCAGGGGGTACAGGCCGCTCGCGAACCGGCGTACGCCGGCCTTGTCGCCCAGCGCCTCCCGGAACGTCTCCCCGAAGAGGATCCCGACGTCCTCGACGGTGTGGTGGGCATCGACGCGCAGGTCGCCCTCGGCGTCCAGGGCCAGGTCGAAGCCGCCGTGACGGCCGATCTGGTCGAGCATGTGGTCGAAGAAGGGCAGGCCGGTGGTGGCTTCCACGGTGCCGGTGGGTCCGTCGAGGTCGAGGGCGATGGTGATCGCCGTCTCCCTCGTGGTGCGGCTGCGGGTAGCCGATCGGGTCGTCACCCGAGCACCTCGGCCAGCGCGGCGAGGAAGGCGTCGTCCTCGGCCCGGGTTCCGATGGTGACCCGCAAGCAGTCGTCCAGTCGGGGCCACGAGGCGCAGTTGCGTACCAGCACCGACCGGTCGAGCAGGCCCTGCCACACCGTCTCCCCCCGGCGCGTCCGGGGCCGGAACAGCACGAAGTTGGCCCCCGACGGCCACACGTCGACGTCGAGGCCGCCGAGGACGGCGACCACTCGCCCCCGCTCCTCGATCACCTCGGCCACCCTGGCCTCCATCTCGTCGCGGTACTCGAGGGCCAGGCGACCGGCCGCCTGCTTCACCACGTCGAGGTGGTAGGGCAGCACGACCTTCTCGAGGTCGGCCACGAGCCAGGCCGGGCCGACCAGGTAGCCGAGCCGGGCGCCGGCCATCGACCACGTCTTGGAGTAGGTGCGGGTGACGGCGAGGGGCGTGCCGTCGTCGACGACGGCCAGCGCCGACCACGGGGCGAACTGCCCGTAGGCCTCGTCCACCACCACCAGACCCGGTGCCATGTCGACCACGGACCGGACCGTCTCCTCGGTCTCCACACCGCCGGTGGGGTTGTTGGGCGAGCACAGGAACGTGATGGCCGGCTCGGCGGTGGCGAGCACCCGGCCGACCTCTTCGAGGTCGAGGGCGAGGTCGTCGGTGCGCTCCCCCACCGCCACATCGGTGCCGGTGATGCGGGCGATGTGGGAGTGGAGGGCGTAGGTGGGCTCGAAGGTGGCGGCGGTGCGCCCGGCGCCGCCGTAGGCCAGGAGCAGCGTCTGGAGGACCTCGTTCGAACCGTTGGCCGCCAGCACCTGCTCGGGGCCGACGGCGTGCAGCTCGCCGATGGCCCGGCGGAGGCCCAGCGCCGCCCGGTCGGGGTAGCGGTGCCAGGCCACGTCGGCCAGCTCGGCGGCCAGCGCCTCCCGCCATGCCGCCGGGGGCGGGTGGGGCGACTCGTTGGTGTTGAGGCGCACCGCGACGTCGACCTGGGGCGAGTGGTAGCCGTCCATCAGGGCCACGTCGTCGCGGGGCGACAGCGGGGGGCGCACGGTGGGCTGGGCGGGGGTCATGCCACCTCCGAGCGGCGGCGTACGGAGTCGGCGTGGGCGTCGAGCCCCTCGGCAACGGCCAGCGCCTCGACGTGGGGAGCGACCCGTGCGAGTGCCTCGCCGTCGAGGGTGACGACGTGGACGTCCTTGGTGAAGTCGGCCACGGTCAGGGCCGAGGAGAACCGGGCCGAGCCGTCGGTGGGCAGCACGTGGCTCGGACCGGCCACGTAGTCCCCGACCGACGCCGGCGACCACGGTCCGCAGAAGACGGCCCCGGCGTGGCGGATGCCGGCCAGGAGAGCGGCCGGGTCGGCGGTGAGCAGCTCGAGGTGCTCGGGGGCGATGCGGTTGGCCACCTCGATGGCCTGCCCCGGCCCGTCCACCAGCACGGCGTAGCCACCCCCCGCGAAGGTGGCCTCGATCTCGGCTCGTCGAGGCGATCGCGCCACCTGGGTGGCGATCTCGGCGCCGATGGCGTCGGCCGCCTCCTCGGACCAGGTGACCAGCCAGGCCAGGCCGCCGGGGCCGTGCTCGGCCTGGACGATGACGTCGACGGCGGCCAGGGGGACCGGCGCCGTGCCGTCGACCACGACCACGACCTCGGAGGGGCCGGCGAAGGCCGACGGCACACCCACCCGGCCCTCCCCCGCCACCATGCGCTTGGCGAGTGCGACGTGGACGCTGCCGGGCCCGACGATCACGTCCACCGGGCGGATCGACTGGCTGCCGTAGGCCATGGCGGCGATGGCCTGGGCGCCACCGACGCGGTAGAGCTCGTCCACCCCGGCCACCGCCGCCGCCGCCAGGGTGACGTCGGGGACGGTGCCGGTGCCATCCGGCGGCACGCACACCACCACCTCCGGCACCCCCGCCACCCGGGCCGGGATGGCGGTCATGAGCACTGTGCTCGGGTAGCGGGCCCGGCCCCCGGGCACGTAGCACCCGGCCCGGTCGACGGACCGGCGCAAGGTCTCGATGACGATGCCGTCGCGCTCGTAGGAGGCGTCGGGCAACCGCTGGTGGCGGTGGAAGTCCTCAATGCCCTCGGCGGCGGCGACCAGCGCCGTGGCCACGGTGGGATCGATCCGGTCGAGGGCGGCAGCGAGGTCGCCGGTGGGCACCCGAAGGTCGTCGAGGGCGACGCCGTCGAACCGCTCGGTCAGCTCCCGGAGGGCCTGGTCACCCCGGGCCCGCACGTCGGCCAGGATGGCGGCCACGGCGGCCGTCGGCTCATCCCCGCCGCTCTGGGGGCGAGGCAGCCGCCCGTCCAGGTCGGTGACGCCGCGGAGGTCGAGTCGCTCCAGCATGGGGTGGTCAACCTACCGGCCGCCACCCGACGGTCCCGAGTCGGTTCCCGCAGTGGCGGCGAATCGACGCCGATTCGCCGGACCCATCGGTCGGACTCACGCCCCCCGAACCCGAGGGTCCCACCCGCTGGACCCGGCCTCCACCAACCCGTGGGCCCCACCCTCGGAAGCCGAGGGCCCGAACCCGCAGGACCGGCGCCGGGTCAGGAGCCGGCGACGCAGTCGAGGAGGCGTTGGCGGGACCGGTGGATCTCGTCGCCGAGCAGGTGCTCGATCACTGGACCCCACAGGGCACCGCCGTAGTGGAGGTGCATGGTCAACCGGCTCCCCGTCTCGGTGGGGGCGACGGCGGCGTCGAGCACCCACGGCGCGTGAGACCGGCCGTCGTGGTCCCGCCGCTCGAAGCGCACGCGCTCGGGCGGGCGATGGTCGGTGCGCACCATGCGCAGGCGCTTGGACCGGGACAGGGGACCCAGGCGGCCGCGGAGGTCCACCGACCACGCCGGCCCGGCGTCACCGGCCGCGACGTCGACCGGCTCGGCCCGGGCCACGATGTCGAGCCAGCGGGGGTACCGGTCGAGCTCGCCGACCCAGGCGAACAGCTCCGACGGCCCGCAGGGCGCATCGAGCTCGGCGGTGACGTCCACCGCCCCAGTTTGACAGTGGCCGCCGGAGGCGGTCGCGACCAGGGTGGTGGGTGGGGTCGGTGGACGTGTGACCGTCGGAGGCGGTCGCAACAGCCGCTTCTATCCGCCCAGGGCGGCGAGTACCCGGCGACGCATGCGCACGAAGGCGGCGTCGCCGATCAGGTCCGCCGTCCGAGGGCGTGGGAACCCCACCTCGACCGTGTCCACCACCCGGCCCGGGCGGGGGGAGAGCACGTGCACCCGGTCCGACAGCGTCAAGGCCTCCTCGACGTCGTGGGTGACGAAGAGCACCGAACGGCGGTCGTGCAGCCACACCGTCTCCAGCCAGGCGTACATGCGACGGCGGGTGATGGCGTCGAGCGCACCAAAGGGCTCGTCGAGCAGCAGCACCTGGCGGTCGAGCAGGAAGGTGCGCAGCAAGGCCACCCGTTGGCGCATGCCGCCGCTCAGCTCCTCGGGCCACGCCCGCTCGAACCCGGCGAGGCCGAACCGCTCGAGCAGCGGCACGGCCCTCGTTCGGGCCTCGGCCGGGGCCGTCCCGTGCAGCTCCGCGCCCAGGGTGGCGTTGTCGAGGGTCCGCCGCCACGGCAGCAGGAGGTCCTTCTGGGGCATGTACGCCGTACGACCGGGCCGGCCGATCACCGTCTCGCCGCCGACCTCGGCGGCACCGGCGGTGGGCACGAGCACCCCTGCCAACACCTTCAACAGGGTGCTCTTACCGCACCCGCTCGGCCCCACCAGGCTCACGAACTCGGCCGGTCCCACCGCCACATCCACCCCGGCGAGGGCGGGTACGCCGCCCGACCGGGCATCGCCCCGGCCGTCTCCGCCGAACCGGTGGATCAGGCCTCTGACCTCTGCGGCCGGTGACCCCGCTGGCGTGGTGCTCAGGGACCGGACCCGTCGGGCAGGAAGCGGTTGGTGAACGCGGCTTCGGCGTCGATGGGCTCGGCGATCAACTCGGCATCGACGAGGAAGTCGATGAACCGCTCCCAGCGATCCAGGTCCTGGTGGCCCCACCGCTCCGGCACCTCGGCGTACCGCTCGGCCAGGTATCGGGCGCTGCGCTCCACCAGCTCGGCGTCCAGCTCGGGGGCGGCATCCAGCAGGGCCTCGGCGGCGGCGTCGGGGTCCTCCATGGCCGCTCGGTAGCCGCGGCCCGTGGCCTCCATGAATGCCTCGACCGTCTCGGGGTCGCCCTCGATCATGTCCTCGCTGGAGGTGAGCACGGGGGTGTACCAGTCGGGGATGCACTCGGTGTAGTCGGTGAAGGGGATGGTGTTCACCTCCACCCCTTCCAGCTCGGCCAATCGGATCTTGTCCCAGCCGTCGAAGATCCAGACCACGTCGTAGTCCCCTCGGTCGAGCCCGACCCGGTAGTCGGCTTCGCCCACCTCGACGAAGTCCAGCTTCGACGGATCGCCGCCGTCGCAACGGATCATCTCGGCCAGGAGCGCCTCCTCGAGCGCGCCTCCGAACCCCCCGTAGCGGCGACCTTCCAGATCGGCCGGGCGGGTGATCCCCTCGGGGGCCAGCGACAGCAGGCTCGACGTGTTGTGCTCGATGATGGCGGCGATCGACACGACCGGGACGCCTTCGGCCCGGGCTGGGATCACCTCCTCCTGCACGCTGACCGCGAAGTCGGCCTTGCCGGTGCCGAGCAGCTGGAGCGATCCGGCTTCACCGGGCTGGATGATCTCCACGTCGAGCCCGGTGTCGCGATACCAACCCTCGGCGTCGGCCAGGTAGAGGCCGCTGTGGTTGGTGTTGGGCGTCCAGTCGAGCACCACGGTCACCTTCCGGCGGCCGTCGGCGGCGCGCTCGGGGCCGTCGTCGCCACAGGCGACGGTCGTCGCCGCCACCAGCACGACGGCGAGGATGAGGGCACGGGTTCGAGTCAGGTTCACGGGGCCTCCTCGGCCTTGTTGGTGACGTGCCACGGCGACGCCACCCGGGCGGCGAGGCCAACGGCGGCGAACAGCGCCGCGCTCAGCGCGGCGATGATGACGACGGCGACGAAGATCCGGTCGACCTGGAACGACCGGCGGGACCGCTCGAGGAAGACGCCGAGGCCTCGTTGGGCGACGACGTACTCGGCCACCACCGCACCGGCCACGGCGTAGGCGGCGGCGATGCGGAGCCCGGCGAAGAAGGCGGGCACCGCCGCCGGCAGCCGCACCGTGCGCAGCACCTGACCGGGGCGGGCGCCCATGCTGCGCACGAGGTCCACGAGATCGGGGTCGACGCCGGTCAGCCCCGACGTCGTGCTCACCGCCACCGGGAAGAAGGTGATGAGGGCGACGACGATGATCTTGGGACTCATCCCGATCCCGAACCACAACACGAGCAGCGGGGCGAGCACGATCATGGGCACGGTCTGGCTGGCCACGAGCACGGGTTCCAGGACCCTCCGGGCGAGGGGCACGGCCGTGATCACCACAGCCAGGCCGGCACCGGCGACGGCGCCGATGGCCAGGCCCACCAGTGCCTCGGCGACGGTGGTGGCGACGTGGGTGGGCAGGAGCGGCCAGCTCTCCACGAACGCCTCGCCGATCCGACCCGGTGAGGGCAGCACGTACGCCGCCGGCCGGCGCAGGATCACGTAGAGCTCCCAGGCGCCGACCAGGCCGACGAGCAGCACCGTGGCCGGCGCCCACCGTCGCAGCCCGCCCACCGCGGTCATGGCCGGAACTTCCCGGTCAGGTCTTCGATGGTGGGGCCGCCGTCGCCGGCCCCCTCGGCCAGCTTGACGATGGTGACCACGCCGGTCGCGCCCGACGCCAGGCAGGCTTCGTGCACCCGGCGCAGGAGCGGCCACACCTCCTCGGGGGGGCCCTCGACGGAGGTGCCGAGTGGACCGACCTCGTGGCCGAGCCCCGACGCCTGGATCTCGGCGATGGCGGCGTCGACGTGGGCGTACCGGTCCTGGCTGGTACCGGGCGGCGTGGGCAGGCACTGGATCTCGGCGATCACGAGGGTCCTTCCATTGGTTCGGGTGGCCGCCCGTCGCGGTCTGGCCGCTTCGGCAGCGCGGCGAGCGCGTCGGGGGCGACGGCCAGGAGCACACCGGCTTCGAGGCGGACATCGGCGGTGGGTGCGGTGAAGACGTTGCTCACTCCCCGAGTGGTGCCGGCAGGGAGGTCCTCGCCGACGAGGGGGTACGCGAGGCCTCGGGTCGTGATCCCGACGGCCGGGCCGTGGATGGGCAACAGCGACACGAGCTCACCCACCTGTCCCTCCAACATGGCCCGGTGGCGGATGACGGTGAGGTGGGCGGTGCCGGTCCAGGCCTCGACGGTGATGCCGGCAAGCCATGGTGCGGTCAGGATCAGTGGCAGGGAGAGGTGGTGGTCGGTCCGGCCGCCGTGGGCGCCGATGACGACGATGCGCTCGGGGTCGAGGGCTCGAGCGGCGCACAAGGCCAGCTCGAGGTCGGTGGCGTCCTTGGCCGCCGGGTGGCGGGTGATGCGCCCGCCTTGCGCCTCGACGGCGGCCAGGCCGGCCGGCGAGACCGAGTCGAAGTCGCCCACGGCCAGGTCCACGGCCAGGCCCAGCCGATGGGCGTGATCGACCCCGGAGTCGGCGGCCACCACCACGGCCGGGGCGGGCACCGCGGCGGCGAGGCGCCGGTCGGGGGTCTCGCCACCGGCCACCACGACCACGGTCGGTCGCTCAGTCGGGTTCGTCACTGCGCATCGCTTCCCTCCGCTGGCATTACCCAGTGCAGGTTCACGGGTCGATGGCGCTGCCTTGCGGCGAAGCCACCCTCTCAGCCCGGCTGTCCCGAGCTCCCCTCGCGGTCGCCGCTCACGCTACCCGCCCGCGAGCCGATCCCGCGCGCGGGTTCAGGGCGTGAAGCCGTCCAGCCGGGCGAGGGTGCGGAGCATGACCTCGTCGGCGCCGCCGCCGATGCCGAGGAGCCGGGCGTCGCGGAGGTAGCGGGCCGTCCAGGTCTCCTCCATGTACCCGAGGCCACCGTGGAACTGGAGGCAGGTGTCGGCCACCCGCCGGTTCAGGCGACCGGCGAGGAGCTTGGCCACCGTGGCCAGCCGGGTGGTGTCCTCGCCGGCCAGGTAGCTGTCGGCGCACCCGTGGTTGACCTGGCGCAGCGCCTCCACCTCGGCGGCCAGTGAGGCCAGCTCGTACTGCAGGTGCTGGTTGGCGATGAGCGGTTCCCCGAAGGCCCGCCGGTGCTTGAGGTGCTCGGCCGTGCGGTCGAGGGCCCGGTGCATCTGGCCCCAGGCGATGTAGCAGGCGATCATCCGCTCGTTCTGGAACTGGGCCATCTGCTGCTGGAAGCCCCGGCCGATCTCGCCGATGGTGTTGGCCACGGGGACCCGCACGTCCACGAAGGCCAGCTCGGCAGTGTCCGAGCAGCGGTTGCCGAGCTTGTCCAGCTTGCGGCTGACCGTCACCCCCGGCCGGTCGGTGGGCACGACGATCTGGCTCATGCCCCGGTGCCCGCCCTCCTCTGACGTGCGAGCCAGGAGGCACAGCCAGTCGGCCTGGGTGCCGTTGGTGATGTAGAGCTTGGTGCCGTTGAGCACCCACTCGTCGCCGTCGCGAACGGCGCGGGTGCGCAGGCCGGCCACGTCGGATCCGGCGTCCGGCTCGGTGACGGCGATGGCGGCGACGGCCTCCCCCCGGCAGGCCGGAGCCAGGTACCTCGCCTTGAGCGCGGGGGTGCCGAAGCGGGCCAGCGAGGGCGTCGCCATGTCGGTCTGGACGGAGATGGCCATGGCCACGCCGTTGGCGTCGATGCCGCCGAGCTCCTCGCCGAGGACGAGGGTGTAGCCGTGGTCGGCACCCTGGCCGCCGTCGCCGGGGTCGTACTCCAAGCCGAGGAACCCGGCCGCACCCAGCCGGGCGAAGAGGTCGTGGGCCGGGAAGACGCCGGCGGCCTCCCACTCGTCGACGCACGGGTTGATCTCGCGGGCCACGAAGGCCCGGACGCTGGCCCGGAACTGCTCGTGCTCAGCACTGAAGCGCACGGACCTGAACGGTACCGCCGCCGGCGCCACCGCTCGACTTCCTCTCCAGCCCTGGGGGAAGGCTGGCGCGCCGGCTCGGGGTGGTGCGCCCGCTCGGGCAGGACCGGCCCCAGCGCACCAACCTGATCCGCCGACTGCTCGATCGGACGACGCTGCGAGCGACGCCGTACCGTGACGCCGTGGCCGCCTCCGTCGATCCCAGCGACCGCCTCGACGCCCTCACGGCTCCCATCCGCCATCAGGTGGCGGGCACGTTCCGGCGCGTGTTGTCCGGAGGCGCCGACCTTCCCGAGCCGGCCGACGTCGCCAGCTGGTTCGGTGACCGTGGCGACGACCCAGGCCTGTTCGGCCCCGACAGCGTCGCCTGGCAGGTGCACGGCGAGCTGGCCACGCTGATCGGCGGTCTCCGGGCGCTGCTCCTGCAGACGCTTCACCCGCTGGCCATGGCCGGCGTTGCACAGCACTCGGCGTTCCGTGAGGACCCCTTCGGGCGCCTGCACCGCACCGGCACCTTCATCGCCACCACCGTGTACGGGCGCACCCCCGACGCAGAGCGGGCCATCGCCTCCGTGCGCCGGATCCACGAGCGGGTGCGAGGCACCGCTCCTGACGGTCGCCCCTACGCCGCCTCCGATCCGCACCTCGTCACCTTCGTGCACGTCACCGAGGTCGACAGCTTTCTCGTGAGCCACCAGCGCTACGCCGCCGCCCGGCTCGGTCCGGCCGCCGCCGACCGCTACGTGGACGAGATGGCCGTGATCTGCCGGCGCCTCGGAGGTGAGGACCCGCCCACCGATGCCGTCGGGGTGGCCGCCTGGCTGGACGCCGTCCGCCCCGAGCTTCGTCTCACCGCCGACGCCCGCCGCGCCGTCTGGTTCCTGCTGAACCCCCCGATCCCCCTCTATGCCCGCCCTGCCTACGCCGTCGCCACCTCGGCGGCCGTCGGCCTGCTGCCGACGTGGGCGCAACGGATGCTGTGGCTGCCGAGCGTGCCCCCCGTCGACGTGGTGGCCGTGCGTCCCGCCATGCGGTCGATGCTGGCCGTGCTCGGGTGGGCGCTCGGGGCCGCCCCGCACAAGGAGGCGGCCCGCCGGCGCACCCGCTGATGGAAAGGCAGGGGCTCGTCCTCGCCGACGGTGGCGGCGACACGCCTATCGTCGTCGCCGTGGAGCGCACCATCTTCGACGACGAGCACCACCTGTTCCGAGAGAGCGTGCGCCGCTTCGTCGACAAGGAGATCGTCCCCCACCACCTCGAGTGGGAGCGGGCCGGCATCGTTCCCCGGTCCCTGTTCACCGCCGCCGGGGCTCACGGCTTCCTCGGCATGGCTGCCCCCATCGAACATGGAGGCGGTGGGGTGGACGACTTCCGTTACAACCTCGTCCTCGGCGAGGAGGTGCAACGGTCGGGAACCGGAGGAGCCGGCCTCGGGCTCACCCTGCACAACGACATCTGCCTCCCGTACTTCCTGTCGCTGGCCACCGACGCCCAGCAGCGCCGGTGGCTACCGGGCATCTGCGCCGGCGAGCTCGTCACCGCCATCGCCATGACCGAGCCGGGAACCGGCAGCGACCTGGCCGGCATGGCCACCACCGCCCTCCGAGACGGTGACCACTACGTCGTCAACGGGTCGAAGACCTTCATCACCAACGGCATCAACGCCGACCTCGTCATCACGGCGGTCAAGACCGATCCCGGCGAGCGCCACCGGGGCATGAGCCTCCTCGTGCTCGAACGGGGCATGGACGGCTTCGAGCGGGGCCGCAACCTGGACAAGGTGGGGCTCCACTCACAGGACACGGCCGAGCTGTTCTTCACCGACGTGGCCGTCCCGGTCGCCAACCTCCTCGGCACCGAAGGCCAAGGCTTCGTCCACCTCGTTCGCAACCTGCCTCAGGAGCGCCTGAGCATCGCCGCCGCCGGCGTGGCCGCCGCTGCCGCGGCGCTGGAGTGGACCGTCGCCTACTGCCGGGAGCGCACTGCCTTCGGCCAGCCCATCGGGTCGTTCCAGCACAACCGGTTCGTGCTGGCCGAGATGCGGACCGAGATCGAGATCGGCCAGGTCTTCATCGACCGCTGCGTCGAGGCCCACGGCATGGGGGTGCTGACCGCCGAGGAGGCGGCCATGGCCAAGTGGTGGTCGACCGAGCTGCAGAAGCGGGTGGTCGACCGCTGCGTGCAACTCCACGGGGGGTACGGCTACATGCTCGAGTACCCCATCGCCCGGGCGTACGCCGACGCCCGGATCACGACGATCTACGGCGGGACGACCGAGATCATGAAGGAGATCATCGGCCGTTCGATGGGGGTGTAGACCCGCCCGCCGAGCCCGACAAACGGCGCGGATGGGCGGGTTCGGTTCCACCGGCCGGTCGGGTACATCAGCGGCGTGGCCCCCCGACCTTCGCTCGCATGGCTGTCCTGATGCTCGCTCGGGCCACGTTCCCGCCGGCGCCCACCAGCTCGACGGCGGCCCGCCGGTTCGTGGTCGACCGGCTCGTCGAGTGGGGGGCCGGGACCTTCACCGACGATGCCGCCGTGATGGTGAGCGAGCTGGTGAGCAACGTCGTCGCCCACGCCGGCACCGATGCCGAGGTCGAGGCTCGCTTCGACGACGGTCTCCTCCACGTGACCGTCAGCGACCGGTCCTCCGAGCTGCCCGTGGGACTGGCTGCGATCCCGCTCGACGCTCCCCCTGACGCGTCCCACGGCCGCGGCCTGCTCATCCTGGCGGCGCTGGCCGACGCCTGGGACGTCGAGCAAACCGCCGACGGGAAGGCGGTGTGGTTCGAGATCGGCGGGCGTGGTCCACGCCCGGGGTGACCCACCCCTGGCAGGGCGAGCTGTTCTCCATGGTGGTGGCGGGGGTACGTAAGGTGCCGTCTCGTCCCCAGCCCAAAGGATCGGCCCCGTCATGGAAGTCGGCATCGTCGGCATTCTCGTCATAATCCTGATCGTCCTTGCAATCATCTACTTCGCCAAGCGGGTGTGATCGTCGAGGTGTGAGCGCGACCGCCGAAGGGCACACCGTCCGGAACCAGGAGGAGGAACGCGATGAGCGGAAGTGACTCGGGGCCAGAAGCCGGCCTCAAGGGCGCCGTCGAGGGCGTGAAGGGCAAGGCCAAGGAAGCGGCCGGTGCGCTCACCGACGACGAAGATCTGAAGGCCGAGGGTGCCGCCCAACAGGACAAGGCCGACGCCCAGCGCGACGTGGCCGAGGCGGAGGCCCAAGCCGAGAAGGAGCGGGCCAAGGCCTCGGCTGCCGAAGCCGAGCAGCGGGGCCACCAGGCCTGAGACCGTGTGCAACGCGGCGGGGGTCCGTCCGAGGGACGGACCCCCGGTCGCGTCAGTCGCTCGGGGCGTCGAGCATGCCCCGGAGGTCGAGGAGGATCCGCCGCAGGAGGCGGGACAGGTAGGACTGGCTGACTCCGATGCGCTGGGCGATCTGCTCCTGGCCGAGCTGCTCGAAGAAGCGCAGCTCGATCACCGTCCGGTCCCGCTCGGGGAGCCGGTCGAGCAACTCGCCGACGAGGAGGCGCTGGTCGACCCGGCCGAAGCCGACGTCGTCGGTGGGGAGGACCTCCTCACCGGAGTTGACGTCCTCCCCGGGTACGGGCCGGGCCAGCGTCGTGGCCGTGCGGGCGGCCCCGGCCTCGAGGGCCTCCAACACGTGGTCGACGGACTCGCCGAGCACCTCGCCCAGCTCCTCGACGGTGGGCGAACGGCCGAGGCGTTGGGTCAGCTCGTCCTCGAACCGGCGCAGCGCCAGGTGGCGCTCCTGGGCCGCCCGGGGCGGGCGCACCGCCCAGGCCCGATCTCTGAACCACCGCTTGAGCTCTCCGTCGACGGTCCGGCTGGCAAAGGTCGAGAACTCGACGCCGGCCTCGGGGTCGAAGCGGTCCACAGCCCGGATCATGGCCAGCAAGGCGGTCTGGCGCAGGTCCTCCACGGGCACACCTCGGCTTGCGTAGCGGGCGGCGTAGTGGTCGGCCACCTGGAGGTACTGCTCGACCAGCTCGTTGCGGAGGCGGCGGTCACCGGTGCGCTGGTACTCGCGGAAGCGTTCGAGCGTCGCCGACCCGCCGGGAGCGGGCCCGCTCACCCCGAGGCGCTCCCCCGGTGCTTGGTCAGCCGGAAGCAGGCCCGGCCGGTGGCGCTGCGCTCGACGGCGTAGTCGTCGGCCACCAGGTCCAAGAGCTCACGGGCCACGGCATGCAGCTCCGGGGTAGCACCGGTGCCGCCGACGACCTCACCGCTGACGAGGATCGACTCGCCGTCGGAGCGGAAGGCCAGCTCGAGCACGGTGCCGGGCTCGTCTCCCTCGATCAACACCGCCGCCAGCTCGTCCACCGCCACCCGGACATCCTCGATGTCCTGCAGCGAGAAACCGAGATCCACGGCGATGGTCGCCGCCGTCATGCGGGCCAAGCGCAGGAGGCGGGGTTCGGCTGGGATCGTCAACCGGATCGGGTACGGGTCGGCATCGGTGAGCTCCACCGATTCCGCGGACCCGGTCATGGCTGCGCTCTCGACGGCCGACCCCACGGGCCCGCGAACGGTCCCAAGGAGGACCAGCGCCCGCTCACTGGCCGATCTGGCCCTCGCCCGGGACGTCGCCGTCAGTGGCGGCAGGGGTGGTCGACGGATCGCTCATGCAGGCAGCTCCTCTTAGAGGTTGCGCGGATAGGTCACGTCGTGTCTCCGAAACCGGTGCGGCTTCGCCGCAGCACGCGCCGTGCTTGATGGAGGCCTCGCCTATCGGCTCGGCCTCTTGGTCCTGCGTCGAAAAGCGCCCGGGGCCGGCCGATGCGGGCGAGTTCGGCCGGCCCCGAGGCGAATGGGAAAGCTGTGTCAGCGGCGGGTGAACCTGTTCTTGAGCTTGTCGACTGCGCCCGCCGCCTTGTCCTTGGCGCCTTCGAGCTTCTGCTTGGCGTCGCCGCCGGTGCGGTCGGCCTTCCCCTCACGCTGCAGGCCCTTGTCGCCGCTGAGATCGCCAGCCGCCTCCTTGAACTTTCCCTTGGCCTTGTCGGTGCTACCGCTCATGTGGACTCCTCAGGGTGTGGTCAGATGGAGATGTACCCGAGGGTACGGCCGGCAGAACGTCCTGGGGACGGCCCACACCGACACGCAGGGGCCTACCGTGGGGGCGATGGCCCTCCCCGACAAGCGCCGTGACGGATCGCTCGTGGCCGGTGTCGTCCTCGGGGCGGTGGGGGTCCTCGTCCTGGTGGTGGTCGTGCAGGCCGTGCTGGGCGCGGTGTTCGGCTTCGCGGTCGGGGTGGCCAAGCTGGTGGTGCTCGTGGTCGTGGTCGGCGCCGTGCTCCGACTCGTGGCCAGCCGCCTCGGCTGAGCCACGTCCACCGACCCCACCCACCACCCTGGCGGCGTCGCTCCGCGACACCGTCACCGCGACCGGTCAGCGGCGGAGCAGGTCCTTGGCGATGTGGGTGATCTGGATCTCGTCGGTGCCGGCGTAGATCTGCAGGACCTTGGCATCACGGGCCAGCTGCTCGACCCGGAACTCGCTCATGTAGCCGTTGCCCCCGAAGAGCTGGACGGCCTCCAAGGCCACCTCCGTGGCGGCGCGAGCCGAGTAGAGCTTCATGGCCGAGGCCTCGGCGAGGGTCATCGGGCGACCGGCGGCGGACATCTCCACGGTGCGGAAGACGAGGTTCTCGACGTTGAGCCGGGCCACCTCCATCCGGGCCAGCTTGTCCTGGATGAGCTGGAACCGGCCGATCGGCTGGCCGAACTGCACCCGGTCCTTGGCGTAGGCCACCGACAGCTCGAGGCACTCCTGGATGATCCCGAGCGCCATCGCCGCCACGCCCGAACGCTCCTGTTGGAACGTGGTCTTGGCCCCCTCCCGGCCCCCGGAGACGACATCCTCGGTCTCGCCGATGAGCCGGTCGCGGCCGACCCGCACGTCGGTGAGGAACAGCTCACCGGTGGGCGATGAGTGCATCCCCATCTTCCGCAGCGGCTTGGACTGCTCGAGGCCAGCCGTACCCCGTTCGAGGACGAACGACAGGATCGTGCGCTCGGCCGGGGGGTTGCCCTCGTCCAGCTTGCAGATGAACACGATGGTGTCGGCGTAGGGGCCGTTGGTGATGAACGTCTTGGACCCGTTCAGCAGGTACTCGTCGCCGTCGCGCCGGGCCGAGGCCTTCATCGACCCGAAGGCATCGGAGCCCGAGTCGGGCTCGGTGATGGCCCACGCACCGACCTTCTCGAGCGTGAGCAGCTCGGGCACCCACCGCTCCTTCTGGGCGATGGTGCCCTTCGACATGATCGCCGCCGACGTCAGCCCCACGCTGACGCCCATGGCCGTGACCATGCCCGGGCACACCCGGCACAGCTCGATGATGGGGATGATGGTCAGGGACGACGCCCCGCCGTCGCCGTCCCGCTTGGGCCGGTCGGGCGGCTGGTCGCCGGCGGCGACGGCATCGGCCACCTGCTTCTCGAAGGCGATCTGGTTGGCGAAGCGGTCTCGGGCGGCAGCGTCCATGCCGAAGGTGGCGAACAACTTGCGGAGCGTGTCGTAGGGCGGCGTGTCCCCGTGCTCGAGCTCTTCGAGGTTGGGGCGGATCTCCTTGTCGATGAACTGGCGCACGGCGTCGCGCACCATGAGCTGTTCGTCGCTCCACTCGAACACAGCGTCACCCTTCGGCCGGCCGGCGCTCAGCGTCGCGCCGCCTTGACCGGGCGGTCAAGATCGGCTCGGGGCGTTCGACGGTCGCCGGTACCCTCGCCTCGAATGGCCGTGTCCTCCGCCGACGTCGACGACGCCGCCGACCGCATCCGGGGCCACGTCCGCCGCACACCGGTGGTCACCTGCGCCTCGCTCGACGCCGCCGCCGGGGCCAAGGTCTTCCTCAAGTGCGAGCAGCTGCAGCGGGCCGGGGCGTTCAAGTTCCGGGGCGCCACCAACGCCGTGCTGGGCCTCGACGAGGGCGACGTGGCGCGAGGGGTGGCCTGCCACTCGTCGGGCAACCATGCCCAGGCCTTGGCTCTCGCCGCCCGGATCCGGGGCGTCGCCGCCCACGTCGTCATGCCGGAGGGGTCCTCAGCGGCGAAGCGGGCGGCGGCGGTGGCCTACGGCGCCCGCATCGTCGTCTGTGAGCCGACCCTGGCGGCGAGGGAGGCGACCCTCGCCGAGGTGCTCACCGCCACCGGTGCGGTCGAGATCCACCCCTACGACGACGATGGCGTGATCGCCGGGCAGGGCACCGCCGCCCTGGAGCTGTTGGAGGACGCCGGCCCGCTCGACGTCATCGTGGTCCCTGTCGGCGGAGGAGGGCTGCTGGCCGGGACCGCCTTGGCGGTGGCCGCCCACGGCCACGGCGCGCAGGTCGTCGAGGTCGAGCCGGCCGGTGCCGACGACGCTGCTCGCTCCTTCCGGACGGGCACCGTCCAGCCGTCGATCGACCCCGACACGGTGGCCGACGGCCTGCGCACCTCCCTCTCCCCCCGCACGTTCGCCGTCATCGCCGATCACGTATCCGACATCGTCACCGTTGAGGACGCCGCCATCGTGGCGGCGATGCGGTTCGTGTGGGAGCGGGCGAAGCTGGTCATCGAGGCGAGCGCCGCCGTACCGGTGGCGGCGCTGATGGGCCGGCTGGTGGACGGTGAGCGGGTCGGCGTGGTCCTGTCGGGCGGCAACGTGGACCTCGACCACCTGCCTTGGCTCCCCCCGAGTTCGTGATGGCGGCACCGGTGCCCTCACCACGCCCGAGGAGGCAAGCTCATCGGTGCCACAGGGCAGCCAGGAGGCACCAACCGCGGCACGTCGTCTACGACGTCGGGCCCGAGCCGGTTGGGGCGGCATCGTCCTGGCTCGCCCGGCGGCGGGGCCGAACCGAGATGACGAACCGGCAGTGGGTCGCGACGCGGTCGGAGCGCTCCTCGACGACGTCGACGGGGACCTCGACCTCGATCGGCTCCCCGTCCTCGAGTTGGGTCCTGATGTCCTCGAACCGCTCAGGGTCCAGCGCACCGGTGGCCACCACCGGGCCCTGCGCGGGCGCCCGGTACTGGTTGTGGTTGAGGTGGACCGGCTTCGGGTCGAGGCGGATCACGGCTCTGCCGGCGTCGGCTTCCTCCGCCTCGATGCCGAGGAACTGGATCCACTGCATCTCGGTCATCGCCTCGATCGAACCTTCGGGCATCTCGGGCATGGACGCTCCCTTGGACGAGTCGGCGGGTGAACCGCTGGCGCCCTCGGCCCGCAGCTCGAGGTTCCGCCGAGCACGAACGGTATTCCGCACATCGAACGTCGGCGGCGTGGTGCCGGTGTGCCACCGGCACCTCGGCTACGGGAGCGATGGGAGGTGAACGGAGCCGGCATCGGTTCGGTGGAAGCCGCAGGCGTCGAAGTAGAAGCGCGCAAGCTCCGGGTCGAAGTCGACGTGGAGCCACTCGCAACCGGCGGCCTTCGCGTGGATGACAGCCCGGCGCACCACCTCGGTCCCGATGCCACGGTGCTGTTCGCTGCCCCGTGTCTTCGTGTCGATCAGGAAGGCATGATCGCCCCCGTCCCAGGCGACGTTCACGAAGCCCACCAGCGCTCCGTCGCCGCGGCGGGCCGCCACCCAACCCAGGCTGTGCGGTCTTATCTGATCCCACCAGCCGGCGACAGCGTCGCCGCCGTACGACTCGACGAGGTTGACCATCTCGTCGTCGGTCACCGGCCCACGCCACGTGTAGGAGATCGCATCCGTCACCCCTGCAGCCTCGTCGATGACGTTGTGCCCTGCAGGGCGTCCCGCTGGTCGCCGCCTACGCTCACGGTGCAGCCACGGCCGGGAAACGGACGCCAGCGCACAACGAACGAACAGGGCGAGGCCGGAGCGCGTTTCCGCGACCCGCAGGGCCTGAGTCAACGGACGTCGAGCTACCGACATCACATCGGAACACCCCTATCGCCGGATCGTGAGGTCAGGGGTCGGGCAACTCGGAGGGACACGTGATCTCGATCTCACTGACGGTCTTGGCGAAGTCGGAAGAGTTGTTCGTGATGAACCGATCAGCTCCGGCCGCGACGGCTGTCGCGAGATGGACGGCGTCGGCGGCGCGGAGCCCGTACGACGCCCCGAGGGCGGCCGCGAGCTCGGCGGTGGTCTCATCTGTAGGCCGTAGATCGAGTCGCGCGAGCAGCGCTGCGAGTGCTTCGAGCTCAGCCTCCGCACCGTCGCGCATCGGCTTCGTCAGCAACTCGGGTATGAGAAGTACCGACCCCGTCCCGGCAACCGATCCGGTGGTTGCCGGCGGCTCGCGGGGGAACAGCGCTCGTACTCGGCGGCCCAGCACGTGGTCGGGGACGACGGCGTAGATCAGCACGTCAGCGTCGAAGGCGTCCATCGCCTGGCCGAAGGTCAGCGAGCTGCGCGTGCCGCGTCGACATCGGCGACGAGCTGCGTGGCGCGCTCAGGGGTCACCATCGGGGCGTCGTCGAGGCGACCGGCGCGGCCGCGCTGGAGGAGCGCGCGCAGGCGTTCCGCATCGGCGAGGGCTCTATCCGCCCGTCGCACACGGATCGCGTCAGGTCTCACGACCACCGCAACCGCTTCACCGTGGCGCGTGATGGTGACCTCCTCGCCAGCGAGGACGCGATCAAGGATCTCGGGAAGGGCGGCCCGCGCCTGGCTGACGGACATCGTCGACACGAGCCGATGTTACAACGGTGTACATGGGCGTACAATACCGCTGCGATTCGGAACCGCTGCCCCCGGACGCCGGGAGGGTGCGACGACGCCGGTCGGCTTACTCGATCGAGCACCCACGGATATCACCCAGGTGGTGGAGCCCCTCGTGCGCGGCTTGCCGCATCAGCCACCGTGCCGTTCGCTCCTCGCCCGGCAGCCTGCGAGCGATCCGCTCCCATGTTCCCTGCGTGTTCCTCGCCGCCTCGTCGAGCAATCCAGCGACGTTGTCGACGAGCTCTGCCAGGACCGGGCGAAGCGCGCGCTGGTTGTACCGGAAGCGCACGACGCGGAGGTCGTTGAGCATCGGCTCCAAGATGGGCGTGTCTTCGACCCGCGTCCGGTAGAGGCGGATCGTGTAGACGGCGTAGACGTCGCGGACGTGACAGACGTACTCGAGCGGGGACCACGTGCCGTCGCTCGGACGGGTCCTGAGCTGCTCGTCGGACAATGCGACCACGGCGTCTTCCACGCGCTGAGGAACGGTTCGGATGACGTCCATCGCCGCGTCCACCGAGATCGACGCGTACGCGAACCTGCACTTCGCGCACCGGTGCTCCTCGTCGGGAAGCGGTGGCAGTGAGTGCGGCACGCCTCCAATCATCGCGGGAGCTGGGCGTAGGGGTGTCCCCGACCGCCGCTCTGCGGAAGCCCATAGCGTCAGGTCCACATGCCGAGACCGTTCGCCCCACCGCCCCCCGGACCGCCGGTCACAGCAGCCCATCTGAGTCGAGCGACATCGGGATCAACACATGGCCTCTGCCCAGGACCTGCTCTGTGGGCGTAACAGGACTCGAACCTGTGACCTCACGCGTGTGAAGCGTGCGCTCTAGCCAGCTGAGCTATACGCCCGGGAATCGCCGACTCTAGCGTGCCGCCTGCGGCTCTCGACGGGCGTGGACCGGCTGCCGCCACCGGCCAGCAGGGGGTCGGCCGAGGCCGCCGGGGCCCGGAGAGGGGCCAGCAGGCCGATCGGGGTGCGGGCCTCTCGCACCACGCGATGGACGCCGCCGACGTGGGCGCCGGCGTGGCGACCGGCGAGGGCGTCGAGGGGGTCGTCGGGGGGTACGTCGACGGTGACGGCGGCGAGGCGCCACAACCCCCACATCCGACCAGGGACGAGCACGGGGCCGTCGCCGCGGTGCTGCAGCTCACGGCGGGGCAGCACCATCGGGACCTTGGGGCCCCGGGCCCGTCCCCGCACGACGATGCCCCGGTCGACCCAGGTCAGCTCCCGCTCATCCTCGTCGGCGTGCCAGCCGAGCGCCCCGAGCTCGGCCGGGTAGCCCCAGTTGAGGCTGGCCCCGGTGCGGGCGTCCTGGCGATCGACGACCACGAGCACCACGCACCAGCCGAGGCGGGCGCCGAGCCGAGCCGGTACGGCCACGGTGAACTGGAGGTAGGGACCGACCGGGGAGTCGGTGTAGCGAGTGGCGCCGATAGCGCACGGCCCCGGGGCGGCCCGGATCGGATCGGGCAGCGTGCCGGGAGGGCGACGGCGGTACACGGCGACCAGCGACTCGCCACGAAGGGCCCAGGGTGCGAACGGGGCACCGGTCACGACCGCACGGTACCGCCGACGACGGCGCCAGGCTGGTAGCCCGGCGGGGTCAGCAGGGGGCGCGCCGCTCCAGGGCGAGCTCGTCCTCGAGAACAGCGAGCATGCGCAGGACGGCCACGTCGGCGTGCTGGGGACCGACGACCTGGAGGCCGACCGGGAGCCCATCGGCGGTGAACCCGGCGCACACCGTGCCCGCCGGCGAGCGGGTCAGGTTGAACGGGTAGGTGAAGCGCACCCAGTTGGGGTCGGGATGCCCGTCGAGCACCCCATCTTCGCCCAGCACGGGAGCCTTGCTGGCGACGGTGGGCGTCAGCAAGAGGCTGGCGTGGTGGAACAGCGCCACCAGCGTGAGGTTGAGCTGGTGGGCGGCGTCCTGAGCGGCCAGCACGTCAATGTTGCCGAGGTTCTCGACCGCCCACTCGGCGGTGTCCCGCACCATGTCCCCCAGCAGGTCCCAGTCGGGGGTGTCTCGGAGGTCGCCGACGGTACGCAGGTTCGATGCGCTGGTGAGGGTCAGCCACGGGATGACCGGGTCGACGGGGAAGACCGAGGGCTCCTCGACCACCTCGGTGCCGAGCGCCTCCAAGCGGCGCACGGCAGCCTCGCAGACGGCCAGCACCTCGGGATCGACCGGGGCGTAGCCGAGCGTGGGGGACCACGCCACCCGCAGCGGTGGGCGAGGGTCCTCGAGCGCCGCTCGCCACGACCCGTCCGGCATCGGCAGCGAGCGAAGGTCGGTCGGGTCGGGCCCGACGACCCGGTCGAGCACGAAGGCCGTGTCGCGGGCGGTGGCGGCCATCGGGCCCTTGCTCGACAGATCCGCCCACCCCGGCGGGTCCTCGCCGCCGGCCGGCACTCGACCGAGGGAGGGCTTCATGCCGGTCAGGCCACACAGGGCGGCGGGGATGCGGATGGAGCCGCCCCCGTCGGAGGCGGTGGCCAGCGGCACCATGCCGGCGGCCACGGCGGCGGCGCTGCCCCCCGACGACCCACCTGGGGTGCGACTCGGGTCCCACGGGTTCCGGGTGGCGCCGAAGAGGAGGTTGTCGGTCTGGGCCTTGGCCCCGAGCTCGGGGGTGTTCGTCTTGCCGACCACGACGCAACCGGCCTGGCGCAGGCGGCCCACGAGCACGGAGTCCACGCCGGCCGGTGGAGCATCGGCGTGGAGCTTCGAGCCGAGCGTGGTCGGAAACCCCTCGGCGTCCTCGAGGTCCTTGACGCCGATGGGGATGCCAGCCAAGGGGCCGACGTCCTCTCCGGCGGTGATGCGCTCGTCCACCATCGCGGCGTCAGCGAGGGCAGCGTCGCCGTCGACGGCGACGAAGGCGCCGATGCCCGGGTCGACGGAGCCGATGCGGTCGAGGGCGGTCGTGGTCAGCTCTCGGGCCGACAGCTCGCCGCTCCGTACCCGTGCGGCGAGGGCCTCGACGGTCGTGTCACGGAAGTCCATGCCCGCCGACGCTAACGGGATCCGGCGGCGCGCTCCCCTACGACGACTCCGTGGATCCGAGGCGAGCGGCCTACGGTCCTGTGCCATGACGAGCCGGCAGCGGTCGTGGTGGGGTTGGGGGTGGGAGGACGAGGCCCTCGACGCCGAGCAGCGGCGCAAGCTGGCGGCGGCGGTGGCCGGTCGTCTCGGCCGGGGCGACATCGAGGTGCGCGACCCGGTCGGCCTGGCCGATCTCCGCCTGCGGGAGCCTCGGGTCGAACCACCCGCCGGGCTCGGCGTGCGATGGTCGGCGTCGATCGGCGACCGCGCCGCCCACACCTTCGGCAAGTCCTACCGGGACGTCGTGCGAGGCTTCGCCGGCGACCTCGACTGCCCGCCCGACGCCGTGGCCTGGCCGGCCGACGAGGCCGAGGTCGTCCGCCTGCTCGACTGGTGCGCCGACGCCGGCGTGGCGGCGCTGCCCTACGGCGGCGGGTCCTCGGTGGTGGGTGGCGTCGAGGCCCGCGTGGGCGATGGCTATGCCGGCGCCGTCTCGATCGACTTGACCAGCCTCGATCGCGTCCTCGAGATCGACCGGGTCAGCCGAGCCGCCCGGATCCAGGCCGGCGCGCTCGGGCCCGTCATCGAGGACCAGCTCCGCCCGCACGGCCTCACGCTGCGGCACTTCCCGCAGTCGTTCGAGCTCTCGACCCTCGGGGGGTGGCTGGCCACCCGTTCGGGGGGCCACTACGCGTCGGTGTACACCCACATCGACGACCTGGTGGAGTCCATGCGGGTCGTCACCGGGGCCGGGATCGCCGAATCCCGACGCCTGCCGGGCTCAGGCGCGGGCCCGTCGCCCGACCGGCTGTTCCTCGGCTCGGAGGGCACGCTCGGGGTCATCACGGAGGCGTGGATGCGGGTGCAGGACCGTCCGCGGTTCAAGGGCTCGGCCGGCATCCACTTCCCGACCCTGGCCGCCGGCGTCGACGCCACCCGGGCGGTGGCGCAGTCCGGGCTGTTCCCCACCAACTGCCGGCTCCTCGACGGCACCGAGGCCGCCCTGTCGGCTGGAGCCGGCGACGTCGGCGCCCTCCTGGTGCTCGGCTTCGAGTCCGCCGACCACCCGGTGGGGCCGTGGCTCGACCGGGCCGTCGAGCTCTGCCGGGACCACGGCGGCACCGTGCCCGACGGGCCGTCCCTCAGCGACGCCGCGGTCGAGGCACGGGGCGGCGGACGCGCGTCACAGGAGGGTGCGGTCGGAAACTGGCGGTCGAGCTTCCTCCGAGCTCCCTACGCCCGCGACGCGCTCGTGGCCATGTCGGTCATCGTCGAGACGTTCGAGACCTCCTGCACCTGGGACCGCTTCGATGCGCTCCACGCCGGGGTCACGGCAGCGGTGGAGGACGCGGTGGCCCGGGTGTGCGGCGGGGGTTGGGTCACCTGCCGGTTCACCCACGTCTACCCCGACGGCGTCGCCCCCTACTTCAGCGTCTTCGCCCCCGGCCGACCCGGCTCGGAGATCGCCATGTGGGACGAGATCAAGGCCGCCGCCGCCGAAGCCGTCCTCGCCCACGGCGGGACCATCACCCACCACCACGCCGTCGGCCGCGACCACCGTCCCTGGTACGACCGCCAGCGGCCCGACCTGTTCGCCGGTGCGCTGCGGGCGGCCAAGGCCACGCTCGACCCGGCCGGCGTCCTCAACCCGGGCGCCGTCATCGATCCCGCATAGCCCGTCCACCGGTCCTCCGACGGTCCTTCCCCCCGGCCTTGCCGCCGCCGCCGCCACCCACGGTGCCGCCGGCCCGCCAGTACTCCCCCCGCCGCCCCGGTCGCCGATCCAGGAACCCGCCGTCCACCAGGTACCGCCGGAGCGCAGCCGTGTCCGGATGCCAGCCACGGAGGACGGCGTCCACCTCCCGCTCGGTGTAGCGAAGGCCCGGCTCGAGGTCCTGAGCGATCACGTCCAGTACGACGGCCCGCTTGGCGCCCGCAGCCGGGATCGACACGAGCCTCCCGTCTCGCAGGTACCGACGCAGCACCGCCGCCTCCTCAGGGGACGCGTCGGGATGATCGGCAGCGGCGGGCGGCGGAGCCTCGGCCGCTGCCGCCCGGCGGAACGCGGCGGCGAGGAGGGCCAACGTCCCGCCGGCGCCTTGCTCCACCAGCCCACCCCTCCCCAGGCGCTCGACGGCGACGACCACCTCCCGCGCCCCGAGCCCGGTGACGTCGCGGACCTCGCCCACGCTGGTAGCGCCGAGCACGAGGGCGGCGAAGACCCGGCGACGGCTGTCCTCGGCGAGCAGGCCGACCAGAGCCCGGGCATCGGGGGTGGTGGGGGCGTCCTCGGCCACCGGCTCAGTACCCGAGGGCGGGGTCGACGGGACCGAGGAGGGTCCGGCCGTCCAACCAGCGGCGGACGTTGTCGGTGACCCGGGCCGACAGCAACGGCACCGCCATCTCCGACGTGTTGCCGACGTGGGGGGTGATCACGCAGCTCGGCAGGGTCCACAGCGGGTGACCGGCGGGCAGGGGTTCGGGATCGGTCACGTCGAGACCGGCACCGCCGATGCCCCCGGACCGGAGGGCATCGACGAGGTCGTCGGTGACGACGTGGGCGCCGCGGGCCATGTTGACGAGCCAGGCGTGGCCCTCCATGAGGGCCAGCTCCGGCGCCCCCACGATCCCCACCGTGTCGGGCACCAGGGAGAGGGCCAGCACCACCCCGTCGGCGCCGGGCAGCGCACCGGCGAGAGCCTCGGTCCCGACCACCCGGGCGGCGCCGGGCATGGCCGTGGGCCGGCGCCGGACCACGGTCACCTCGCACCGGAACGGGGTCAGCAACCGCAGCAGCGCTTCGGCGATGCCGCCCCCGCCCACGATGGTCACCTTGGCATCGAAGAGGCTCACGCCGGCCTCCTCGCCCCACTGGTCGGCCCGGGCGTACCCCACTACCCCGCGCAGGCCGGCCAACAGCAGGGCCAGGGCGTGCTCGGCCACCGGCTCGGCGTACACGCCCTTGCCGCAGGTCCAGACACGGTCGCTGTCGATGACGTCGCGGTAGGGCTCGACCCCGGCCCACGGGAGCTGCACCCACCCGAGTCGAGGGTGATCGGCCAGGACGGCGGCCAACCGGTCGGCTCCGGCGGGATGGCCCCACACCAGGGCCTCGGCCTCGTCCAGGTCGACGACGGTGGCGCCGCCGGCCACCACTGCCTCTGTCAACCAGCGGGCTCGGCCGGCAGGCTCGACGGCGATCCGGCCGAGCGGCGAGGACATGGCGCGGAGGCTACCGACCACCACGATCGTTCTCGGGACACGGGCAGGGCCATCGCCGTGCCCAAGTCCCGAGAACGGCGCGCCGGTAGATTGACGGCGTGACCGCCAGCGACGGGTCGGTCGACGCCGCTCTCACCGTCGGCGTGCCCACCGAGGTCAAGAACAGCGAGCACCGGGTGGCCATCACGCCCGACGGAGTGCGGGAGCTGGTCGAGCACGGCGTCGAGGTCACCGTGCAGCGGGGCGCCGGGACATCGTCGGCCATCGCCGACGACGAGTACCGGGCCGCGGGTGCCACCCTCGCCGCCGACGCCGACGAGGCGTGGACCGCCGACCTCGTCTGCAAGGTGAAGGAGCCCCAACCCGAGGAGCTCGACCGGCTGCGGGACGGCCTGGTCCTCTTCACCTACCTGCACCTGGCCGCCTACCCGGAGGTGGCCGAGGCGCTGGTCCGCCGTCGGGTGACCGGGGTGGCCTACGAGACCGTGCAGCTCGAGTCGGGCGACCTGCCGTTGCTGGCGCCGATGAGCGAGGTGGCCGGCCGCATGGCGACCCAGATCGGCGCCCACTACCTGGAGCGGGAGAACGGCGGCCGGGGCGTGCTGCTCGGCGGCGCCCCTGGGGTCCGGCCCGGCCGGGTGGTGGTGCTCGGGGCCGGCAACGTGGGGTGGAACTCGGCTTGGATCGCCGCCGGCATGGAGGCCGAGGTCGTCCTCCTCGACAAGGACCTGGACCGGTTGCGGTGGGTCGACCAGATCCACCGGGGTCGGATCATGACGCTCGCCTCCAACCGGGGAGCGGTCGAGCGGGCCGTGGCCGACGCCGATCTGCTCATCGGAGCCGTGCTGGTTCCGGGGGGGCGGGCTCCCACCGTGGTCACCGAGGCCATGGTCAAGGCGATGAAGCCCGGCGCGGTGATCGTCGACGTCGCCGTGGACCAGGGCGGCTGCATCGCCACCACCCAGGAGACCACCCACGACGACCCCGTGTACGAGGCCCATGGCGTCCTCCACTACGCCGTGGGCAACATCCCCGGGGCCGTCCCCAACACCTCCACCTACGCCCTCACCAACGCCACCCTGCCCTACCTGGTGGGGTTGGCCACCCAGGGTCTGGCAGCGGCGACGGCCGCCGACCCGGCCCTCGCCCTCGGCGTCAACACCTTGGCGGGAGCGGTCACCCACGCCACCGTGGCCGACGCCCTCGGCCACCAACACACCCCGCTCGACTCGTTGTTGGGCTGACCGCCGACGGCGGGGCGGTCGGTAGCGTCGGTGCCGGTGTCCCCCGCCCCCGAGCCCCGCGACGACCCCGGCCCGGATCCCGGCCCGGACCTCGAGGAGGCCGAGGACGCGCTCCTCGGGGGCGGTCGCACGTTCACCGGCGGCACGGCCAGGTCGGCCCTGCGCCACCGGACGTTCCGCACCGTCTACCTCGGCGCCTTCGCCTCCAACATCGGCACCTGGATGCAGAACGTCGTGCTGGGCGCCCTCGCCTACGACCTCACCGGCTCGGGTCTGTTCGTCGGGCTGGTGATCTTCGCCCAGCTCGGCCCCCTGCTGCTGTTCTCGGTGGTGGGCGGGATGTTGGCCGACTCGATCGATCGCAAGAAGCTGCTCATCGGCCTCACCGTCGAGCAGGCCGTCTTCTCGGTGGTGCTGGCGCTGGTGGCCTTCGACCCGTCGCCCAACAAGGTCACCCTCATCGGCGTGACCCTCCTCATCGGGGTCGGCAACGCGCTCTACGCCCCCACCTTCAGCGCCGTCCTGCCCGTGCTCGTGCCCCGCCCCGACCTGCCCGGTGCGGTCTCGCTGCACTCGGCGCAGATGAACGCCTCCCGCGTGATCGGCCCCGCCATCGGCGGTCTGCTGTACGCCCGCTTCGGTCCTAGCTGGGCGTTCCTGGCCAACGCCGCCAGCTACGCCGCCGTGATCGTGGTGCTCACCCGCGTCCGCCTGCCGGCGCCGCCGGCCACCGGCTCCCAGGGCCTGCACCGCCTGCTGGACGGGTTCCGGGCGGCCCGGTCCGATCCGGTGGTCGGTCGCTGCCTGGTCACCATCTTCATGTTCTCGCTGCTGTGCCTGCCGTTCATCACCCAGATGCCGAAGATCGCCGGCGACAACCTCGGTCTGGCTCCGAAGAGCGCCGCCTATGGCCTGTTGTACGCCGCCTTCGGACTCGGGGCGGTCATGGGCGCGCTGTCGATCGGCACCGTGTTCGCCGGCAGCTCCAAGCCCCGGCTCACCCGCATCGCGCTCGTCAACTTCGCCGCGCTCGTCGTGATCTTCGGCCTCCTCCGCAGCCCGGTCCCCGCCTATCCCGTGGCCATCTGTCTCGGCGCTTCCTACTTCGCCGTCATCACGTCGCTGTCGACGGTCCTGCAGGCCGACCTCGACGACCGCGTCCGCGGCAAGGTGATGGCGCTGTGGATCATGGGCTTCGGTGGCACCGTGCCGTTCGGAGGTCTGGGCGGCGGCGTGCTCATGGACCGGTTCGGCATCGAGCCGGTGCTGTTCGGGAGCGCCGCCGTCGCCCTGGGTCTGGCCGCGTGGCTCGACCTCCGCCGTCGCGTCGACGAGCCGCAGGTGGCACCGGCCCTGGCCGACTGATCGGTCGGGACCGGCCGTCGCGCCGACGTGGGGGCTCCGACCCTCGGTTCCCGAGGGCCCCGACCCGCCGGTGGAACGGCCTCCACGACGCGGGGGCTCCCACCCTCGGAATCCGCGGGCCCCGACCCGACCACGGGCTGGTCAGGTGGGCACGAGCCGGTCGACCAGGCGCTCGAGGCCGGCCACCCGGCTGGCCTTGACCAGCACCGCATCCCCGGGAGCGAGGGCGCCGAGTCGCTCCAGGGCGGCGTCGAGGTCGGCGACGGCATCGGCGACGGGCACCCCGTAGCCGGGTGCCGCCACGGTGATCACCTGGACGCCGAGACGACGGGCGTGCTCGGCCACGGCGGCGTGCATGGCCTCGGCATCAGGGCCGAGCTCGGCCATGGGCCCGAGCACCGCCACCCGGCGCTCGGCCGGCAGCGCGGCCAGGGCGTCGAGGGCGGCGCGGGTCGAGGTGGGGTTGGCGTTGTAGGCGTCGTTGAGGACCAGCGCGCCCGACGGCGGCCGCAACAGCTGCATCCGCATGGGCGACGCCCGAGCGTCGGCGAGCCCGGCGGCCACGTCGTCGATGGCCACGTCGCACAGCAACGCGGCGGTGGCCGCGGCCAACGCGTTGGAGACCTGGTGGCGTCCCCGGACGGCGAGGGACACGGCGCGTGACCCCCATGGCGAGACCAGCCGGAACCGAGGGCGAGCCTCGGCATCGAGGACGATCTCCTCGGCCCGGACGTCGGCCGCCCCGACACCAGCCGTCCCCACACCGACCGCCCCGACCGCACCGGTCGCTCCGCCCACGCCGAAGGTCGCCACCCTGGCCACCGTGCGCTGGCCCATGGCCGCCACCCGAGGGTCGTCGGCGTTGAGGACGGCGGCGCCATCGGGGGGCAGGGCCTCCACGAGCTCACCCTTCGCACGAGCGACCGCGTCGATCGACCCGAACCGCTCGAGGTGGCCGTCGGCCACCGCCGTGACCACCCCGATGGTGGGTCGGGCCACCGCGCACAACCGGGCGATGTGACCCGAGCCGCGGGCCCCCATCTCAACCACCGTGGCCTCGGTCGTCTCGGGGGCGTTGACGAGCGTGAGAGGCACGCCCAGCTCGTTGTTGAACGAGGCGACGCTGGCGGCGGTGGCGTGACGCCGAGCCAGCACGGCCGCCAGCATGTCCTTGGTGGACGTCTTTCCCACCGAGCCGGTGATGCCGACCACCCGGTCCGGCAGCCGACCGCGGGCGTGCCCGCCCAGGGCCAGCAGGGCGACGGCGGTGTCGGCCACGACGACCGTCGGAGTCGACCGAGCATCGGGCGGCGACAGCGGACGGGAGCGGAGGTGGCCCGCCGCCCCGCGGGCCAGGGCGTCGTCGACGAAGTCGTGGCCGTCCCGGTCGGCCACGACGGCCACGAAGAGCTCACCGCCCCTGACGGCCCGGGAGTCGATGGCGACCCCGTCGACGGTGGCCTCGGGCCCATGGCGGTGCCCGCCGACGGCGGCGGCCACCTCCGACATCGTGAACCGCACGGCCGGGACGGTACCCGACCGGTTTCCGGACAGCTTCTACGCTCGGAGGCGATGGCCGAACCGCCCGTCCGCCTGATCGTGCTGTTCGGAGGCGTGTCGGCCGAGCACGAGGTGTCCTGCCTCTCCGCCGCCAGCGTGCTGCGGGCCGTCGACCGGGAGCGCTACGAACTGGTGCCGGTGGGCATCACCACCGAAGGGCGGTGGGTGCTCTCCGAGGCGACGGCCAAGGCCCTCAACGAGGGCCCCGAGTCCCTCCCGGCCGCCCTCAGCACCGAAGGCCCCGAGCTCGAGCCCCTGCCCACCGTCCTGCCCCGCCAGCCCGCCGAGCAGGTGGTCGTCCTCCCGCTGCTGCACGGGCCGATGGGTGAGGACGGCACGGTCCAGGGCCTGCTCGAGCTGGCCGACGTGGCCTACGTGGGGGCCGGCGTGCTCGGCTCGGCGCTGTGCATGGACAAGGCCATGGCCAAGGTCGTGATCGGCGCCGCCGGCATCCCCCAGCCGCGCCACCTGGCCGCTCGCGACATCGACGCCGGCAGCCGGTTCCACCGCCAGGTGGCCGAGGAGCTGGGCTTCCCGGTCTTCGTGAAGCCGGCCAACCTCGGATCCTCGGTCGGCATCTCCAAGGTCACCGATGCCGACGGCCTGGGTGAAGCCCTCGAGCTGGCGCTCGGGTACGACGAGTGGGTGGTGGTCGAGGAGGCGGTGGTCGGCCGCGAGATCGAGGTGGGGGTGCTCGGCAACGCTGCGCCGCGAGCGTCGGTGCCCGGCGAGATCGTCCCCACCCACGAGTTCTACGACTACGAGGACAAGTACCTCGACGGCACCGCCCAGATGGTGATCCCGGCCGACCTCCGTGCCCCGGTGGCCGAGCAGGCCGGCGCGCTGGCCATCGCCGCCTACACCGCCCTGCGGGGCGACGGCCTGGCCCGGGTCGACTTCTTCTACGAGGAGGGCGGTCGTGGCCTGCTCCTCAACGAGGTCAACACCATCCCCGGGTTCACCCCTTACTCGATGTACCCGTCGTTGTGGGCGGCCAGTGGCGTGAGCTACGGCGAGCTCATCGACGAGCTGGTGCGCCTCGCCCTCGACCGCCACACCCAGCGCCGGAGGACCGGACGGAACTAGGCCGGCCGGGGATGGTCCCGGGTGGCGTCGAGGCCGCTGAGCTCGCCGAGCAACGTGCGCCGGCGGCGGCGGAGCCAGGCCAGGTCGGGCTCGAGGTCCACCGCTCGCAGCACCTCCACCTCGGTGGCCAGGCCCACGACCATGGCGGCCACGGTGAGCACGGTGGCCTCGGGGACGGTCACGCCGGCGCGTCCCACCAACGGGCGCAGTGCGTCGAGCAGGCGGGTCGACGTCGGCGGGCCGAGGCGCACGACCTCGCGCACCAGGGCCAACAGCTCGGGCCGCCGGGCGCCGAGGCGCAGGACGGCATCGACGACGGCGCCGGCTCGGGCCCGGTCGTCGGCGGCGCGGGCCACCCCGGCGACGAGCGCCGCCGCCAGCTCGCCGGCGGCCCGGTCGACCACCGAGCCGAGCAAGACCTCTTTGGAGGCGAAGTAGTAGAGGATCGTCTGCTTGCGGACGCCGAGGGCGGCGGCCAGGGCGTCGAGCGATGTGGCCGGGTACCCCCGGTCGGCGAAGCTGGCCAGGGCGGCGTCGAGCACCCGCTCCCGGGTCCGTGCGCTCGTCATCTACCAGATGGTAGACAGGCGCGGTGATACCCGAAGCCCTGGCCGGGCGCCGCATCGCCGTCACCGGCGCCACCGGCTTCCTCGGCACCGCCCTCGTCGAGCGGTTGCTGCGGGCCGTGCCGGGCTGCGAGCTGGTCCTGGTGGTGCGAGCCGGCCGGATGCGCACCGTCGAACAACGGGCTCGCCGGGAGATCTTCAAGAACGACTGCTTCGACCGCCTCCGCTCCGACCTGGGCGGGTCCGCCGCCCTCGACGAGCTGGTGGCCCGGCGGGTCCAGGTGATCGCCGGCGACGTCGGCACCGACGGTCTCGGCCTCGACGCCGCCGGGCGCGAGGCGCTGGCGTCGTGCGACGTCGTCGTCCACTCCGCCGCCACCGTCAGCTTCGACTCGCCCCTCGACGGTGCCGTCGAGGTGAACCTCCTCGGCCCCACCCGGATCGCCACCACCCTCAACGAGCTCGGCGTCGCCCCTCACCTGGTCGCGGTGTCGACCTGCTACGTGGCCGGCAACCGCCGGGGCGCCGCCCCCGAGATCAGGGTCGACGAGAGCCCCTTCTGGGTGGACGTCGACTGGCGAGAGGAGGTGTCCGCCGCCCGACGGGTGCGGGCCGACGCCGAGGCCGAGAGCCGAACCCCCGAGCTGCTCGCCCGCTTCACCGGCGAGGCCCGCCGAGAGCTCGGGGCGGCCGGTGTGCCGCTGCTGGCCGAGAAGACCGAACAGCGCCGCTCGGCCTGGGTGAAGGACCAGCTCGTCGACGCCGGTCGGGCGCGGGCGGCGTCGCTCGGCTGGCCCGACGCCTACGCAATGACCAAGGCCCTCGGCGAGCGAGCCCTCGGGGAGACCCGGGGAGCGGTGCCGGTGTCGATCGTGCGTCCCGCCATCATCGAGTCAGCACTGGCTGAACCGGTGCCGGGCTGGATCCGCGGGTTCCGCATGGCCGAGCCGGTCATCATCTCCTACGCCCGCGGCCTGCTGCGGGAGTTCCCGGGCGTGCCCGAAGGCGTCGTCGACGTCATCCCCGTCGACCTCGTGGTCGGCGCCATCTGTGCCGTCGCCGCCCGGGGACCCGGCAACGCCGACGGCAGCCCCGACGTCACCCAGGTCGCATCCGGCTCGTCCAACCCGCTCAAGTACCAACGGCTGGTCGACCTGGTGCGGTCGTGGTTCGGGGAGCACCCCCTCTACGACACCGCCGGCCAGCCGATCACCGTGCCCGACTGGTCGTTCCCCGGCCGGGGACGGGTGCAGGGCCAGCTCGAGCGGTCACGCAAGCTGCTCGGGCGGGCCGAGCAGGTGCTGCAGGCGCTGCCCTTGCGGGGAGACCAGGCCGAGCTGTCGGCCAGGGTCGAGGAGAAGCGGGAGCTGGCCGACCGGGCCCTCACCTACGTCACCCTGTACGGCGCCTACACGGAGTGCGAGGCGACGTTCGCGGTCGACCGCCTGCTGGCCCTCGACGCCGCCATGGACCACAGCGATCGGCAGACGTTCGTCCTCGACCCGCGGGTGATCGACTGGGGCCGCTACGTGCACGAGGTGCACCTGCCCTCGGTGGTGGCCCACGCCCGGGTCCGCACCGAGCCGGGGCGAGCCGGCGGCGAGGAGCGGGCCCACCGGTTGCGCCGCCAGGTCCTCTCCCCCGAGCGCCACCTCGCCGCCTTCGACCTCGAGAACACGCTGATCGCCTCCAACGTGGTCACGTCGTACGCCTGGCTGGCCAGCCGCCGGATCCCGAGCGAGGATCGGCCCCGCCTCGTGGCCGGCCTGGTGGCCGAGGCACCGGCGCTGCTGCGCCTCGATCGGCGGGACCGCAGCGACTTCCTGCGCCACTTCTACCGCCGCTACGAGCATGCCGACGCCGAGGAGCTGGCCGTCGACTCGGTGGACATGATGAGCGACCTCATCCTCACCAAGTCCTTCCCGGCGGCCATCCGGCGGGTGCGCCAGCATCGGGCCCTCGGCCACCGCACGGTCCTCGTCACCGGGGCCCTCGACTTCGTGGTCGAGCCGCTCCGGCCGCTCTTCGACGACATCGTCTGCGCCCGCCTGTCGGCCGGGCCCGACGGTCGTTACACGGGCCAGATGGTCGAGGTGCCCCCCACCGGCGAGAGCCGCGCCTCGCTGCTGGCCGACTACGGCGCCGCCGAGGGCCTGTCCCTCGACCAGTCGGTGGCCTACGCCGACTCGACCAGCGACCTGCCGATGTTGGAGGCGGTCGGGTTCCCCGTGGCCGTCAACCCCGAGACCCGCCTCTCGGCGTTGGCTCGCAAGCGGGGCTGGCTGGTCGAGCGCTGGGCGAAGGCCCCCGGCGGCACCGGCCCTCGCCTGCCCCTGGCCCGCCGTCCCGGCCCCCGTCGGGAGCACCCGTGACCGGCGGGCGGTGGCGCCGGTGAAGGCGCTGCGGTTCGAACGCAAGCCGGTGAAGTACGCCGCCGCCGCCGTGGCCGGTCGGCTCACCCCGGGCCGGGGGGCGACGGTGGGACCGTTGCGGCTGGCCGACGTAGATCCGCCCGAAGCCCCCGCCGAGGGTTGGGTCCGACTGCTTCCCCGGCTGGCCGGCATCTGCGGCAGCGACCTGGCCACCATCGACGGCCGCTCCTCGCGCTACTTCGAGCCCATCGTCTCCTTCCCGTTCACGCCCGGCCACGAGGTGGTCGGTGAGCGCGACGACGGCTCCCGGGCCGTGCTGGTACCTGTGCTCACGTGCACGACGCGAGGCATCGACCCGCCGTGCGCGATGTGCCGGACCGGCCGCATCAACCTCTGCGAGCGAATCGCCTTCGGCCACCTCGAGCCCGGCCTGCAGACCGGGTTCTGCGCCGACACCGGGGGCGGCTGGTCGACGGCGCTGGTCGCCCACGAGAGCCAGCTCGTGACCGTCCCCGACGACCTGTCCGACGAGGCGGCCGTCATGGTCGAACCCACGGCCTGTGCCGTGCACGCCGCCGCCCTCGTCGCCCGGTCCGGCCACGACCAGAGCGGCGACGGCAGTGCTCGTCGGACAGACGGCGGTGTCACCGCCGTGATGGGCGCCGGCACGCTGGGGCTCCTGACCGTCGCCGCCCTGCGCGCTCGACCCGACCCGATCGGGCCCCTCGTCGTCGTGGCCAAGCACCCCGTGCAGCGTCGACTGGCTCGGGAGCTCGGCGCCGACCGGGTGGTCGGCGCCGACGAGCTGGGGCGGGCGGTGCGCGCCACCACCGGTTCTTTCATGGTCGGCGACCAGCTGACCGGTGGAGCGGTCTGCGTCGTGGACTGCGTCGGGTCGGACGCCTCGCTCTCCCAGGCCCTGTCGGTGGTGGCCCCTGCCGGGCGCATCGTGCTGGTCGGCATGCCCGGGCCCACCTCCCTCGACCTCACCCCGCTGTGGCACCGGGAGACCGCCATCCAGGGCAGCTACGCCTACACCCCGCAGGACTTCGCCGCTGCCGTTGACCTGGTGCGCAGCGCCGACCTCGGCCGGCTCGTGTCGGCTACCTACCCCCTCGCCCGCTTCACCGAGGCCATCGAGCACGCCGCTGCCGCCGGCCGCCGGGGCGCCGTGAAGATCGCCTTCGACCTCCGTGAGGAGAAGCACCGCTGATGCCCCGTCCCGGGTTCGTCCTCGAGGTCGACTCGTCGACCCCTCCCATCCTGTTCCACCACGGCGAGGGCTTCCGGCTCGAGAAGCTGCCCGCCGACCGCAGCCGGGTGATCTACCCGGCCGAGCCGCTGCCCGGCCTCGACGACGTCGACGCCGCCATCGTCGACGCCCTGCTGCACCCCCTGGGGGACAGCGATCCGCTCCCGGCCCGGCTGCGGGCCGGCATGAAGCTCACCATCTGCTTCGACGACGTGTCGCTGCCGCTGCCCAAGATGCGCCGGCCCGACATCCGCCAGCGGGTGATCGAGGCCGTGCTCGACTTGGCCGCCGAGGCCGGCGTCGACGACGTGCACCTCATCGCCGCCCTGGCCCTGCACCGGCGCATGACCGAAGGGGAGCTGCGCCACGCCGTCGGGGAACGCGCCTACGACGCGTTCGCCCCCAGCGGCGCCCTGTACAACCACGACGCCGAGGACCCCGACAACCTCGCCTACCTGGGCACCACAGACCAGGGCGAGGAGGTCGAGATCAACAAGCGGGCGGCGGAGTCCGACCTCGTCGTCTACGTGAACATCAACATCGTCTCCATGGACGGCGGCCACAAGTCGACCGCCACCGGGCTGGCCAGCTACCGCAGCCTGCGCCACCACCACAACGTGGACACCATGCGGCACAGCCGATCGTTCATGGACCGCCGCGCCTCGAGCTGCACCACTCGAACTGGCGCATGGGGGACGTGCTCCGAGACGCCGGCGTGGAGATCTTCCAGATCGAGACGACGCTCAACAACGACACCTTCGGCCTCGACGCATTGAAGGGTGGCGGTCCCCTCGGCGTCCTCCAGAAGCGGGAGTGGGAGTGGACCGGGCGATCGGGCCGCCTTCCTGGCCCTGAGAGCGGGGCTCGGGCCGATGAGCCGGAAGGCCCGGCGCCGGGCGTTCCAGTCCTGGGAGGCACCGTACGGGGTGACGTCGGTCCAGGCCGGCCAGGTGGATGCGGTGCACGAGCGCACCCTCGAACGGGTCTACGCCCAGCACCTCGTACCCGTCGAGGGCCAGACCGACGTCCTGACCATGGGACTGCCGTACATCTCCCCGTACAACGTGCACTCGATCATGAACCCCATCCTCGTGATGTGCCTCGGGCTCGGGTACTTCTTCAACCTGTACCGGGGTCGGCCCCTCGTCCGGGAGGGCGGGGTGCTGATCATGACCCACCCCACGCCGTGGGAGTTCCACCCCGTGCACCACCCGAGCTACATCGACTTCTTCGAGGAGGTTCTGGCCGACACCACGGACCCGGTCGAGGTCGAGGCCCGGTACGAGAAGACCTACGCCGAGGACGAGTGGTACCGCCACCTGTACCGCACCAGCCACGCCTACCACGGCGTCCACCCGTTCTACATGTGGTACTGGGGAGCCCACGCCCTGGCCCACCTCGGCCAGGTGATCATCGTGGGGGGCGACGACCGGGCCGTCCGTCGGATGGGGTTCCGCCCCGCCACCACCATGGCCGACGCCTTCGAGATGGCCACCGACGTGGTCGGACGGGAACCGACCATCACCCACTTCCACAACCCGCCGATCGTCATGGCCGACGTCACGTGAGCCGAACATGAGGCTCGCCGACCGAGCCGGGTTCCCGTGGCGGGCGCCGACGGTGCCCGGCGGCGTCGAGCCCATCGCCCCGCCGGAGAAGCTCGGGGCCCACTACGACACCGACTGGGCCCGGACCTTCCCGGCCCGCCTGGCCCGCACCGTGCTGCTCGAAGCGGCGGTACGGCCGCTCGCTCGGGCCGTGGCCGACCCCGACCGGCGAGGCTATGACCGGTTGGCCGACCTCGAGGGTCCCGTCATCTTCGCCGCCAACCACCACAGCCACGTCGACGCCGGGCTGCTGCTCTCGTCACTGCCCGAGCCGTGGCGCTACAAGGTGTTCACCGGCGCCGCCGCCGACTACTTCTTCACCAATCGGGTCGGTGCCGCCCTCTCGGCGCTGGCCCTCGGCGCCATCCCCATCGAGCGCTCGGAGGTGACCCGTCGCTCCGCCGACCAGGCCGCCGCCCTCATCGCCGACGGCTGGAGCATGGTCATCTTCCCCGAAGGGGGCCGCAGCCCTGACGGTTGGGGGCAGCGGTTCCGGGGCGGCGCCGCCTACCTGTCCATCCGCGGCCGGGTACCCGTGGTGCCGGTGCACATCGAGGGAACCGGGCGAATCCTGGCCAAGGGTTCGAAGGCCCTGCGACCGGGCCGGACCCGGGTGACGTTCGGGCGCCCGCTGCGGCCCGGGCCCGACGAGAGCTCCCGGCGCTTCGCCGCCCGCCTCGAAGCCGAGGTGGCGGCGCTGGCCGAGGAGGTGGCCAGCGACTGGTACCGGGCCCGCCGCCGGGCGCACGCCGGTGCCAGCACCGCCCTCACCGGGCCCGAGATCGGCGCCTGGCGCCGGGCCTGGGCCCTGGGCGACCGCCGGTCGCGCCGCTCCCGATCCCGCGGGCGCTCCTGGCCGACTGTCTGACCCGAGCTACTCGACCTCGGTCACCGAGAGGTCGACGGCGATGTTGCCCCGGGTGGCATTGGAGTAGGGGCAGACCTCGTGGGCTCTGGCGGCCACGGCCTCGGCCTTATCGTGATCGAGACCCGGCAGGTTGACCTCGAGCTCGACGCCGAGACCGAACCCGCCGCCGTCCTCGGCCCCGATGCCCACCACCGCGGTCACCGTGGACCGATCGGTGTCCACCTTCATCTGCTTGCCCACGAGCTTGACTGCGCTGTGGAAGCAGGCGGCGTAACCGGCGGCGAAGAGCTGCTCCGGGTTCGTCGTGCCCGGCGACTCGGGCCCCCCGAGGCCCTTGGGAAGGGTGAGCTGGAGATCGAGGTTGCCGTCCGAGGACGCCACCTTGCCCTCCCGTCCGCCCTCGGCGGTGGCCATGGCCGTGTAGAGCTCGTTCATGGTCCAACCCTACGAGGCCGAGCCGATAGGCGAGGCCTCCATCGAGCGCGGCGCGTGTTGCGGCGAAGCCGCACTGCTTTCGAAGACACGACGAACCTATCGGCGCAACCCCTTACGAGAGGCAGCGTTCGACGGCGTCGGCGAAGTCGTCGAAGCCGGGGCTCTGTTCGCACGACACCATTTGTGGTGACGTCGCCACGCTACGCTCATGCCCCTTCGCAGCACTCGTCGAACCCGTATGCGCACCGCCCCATCCACGCCGCCGCGACCCGAGTCGTGACCGCCCCGGAGCCCTTCGCCGAGGAGACCGACTGGGCCCGAGCGCTGCGCGAGGTCCTGGTGGCAGGTGGCCCGCAGCTGGCCTTCCAGCCCGTCATGGACCTGCAGCGCGACACCGTGGCCGGCTATGAGTGCCTGAGCCGCTTCCCGGGCGATGCCCCTCCTGACATCTGGTTCGCCGAGGCCGGCCGAGTGGGGCTGCAGCCGCGCTGGAGGCGAACGTGCTGCGCCGGGCTCTGAGCCGGCGACCGGCGCTACCCGAGGGTGCCTTCCTCGCTGTCAACGTGTCCCCCGCCGTCCTCGGGTCACCCGAGATCGACGAGGTGCTGCAGGCCGGCCGGCCGCTGACCGGAGTGATCGTGGAGCTCACCGAGCACCAGCCCCTCTCCCGATCAGAGGACCTGGCCGCGGTCATGGCGGAGATCCGGGAGGCGGGCGGGCTCATCGCCCTCGACGACATCGGCGCCGGATACGCCGGCCTCCGGTGGCTCCTCACGCTCGGTCCCGACCTCATCAAGATCGACCGTCACTTCATCGACGGCATCGACCAGGACGAGGGCAAGCGGTCCCTGGTGGAGATGCTCGGGGCCTTCGCCGGACGCATCGACGCCTGGGCGCTCGCCGAGGGGATCGAACGCCAGGCCGAGCTGGACGTGGTCCGAGCGCTGGGCGTCCCCCTCGGCCAGGGGCACCTCCTCGGCCGGCCGGCGCGCCGCTGGGACGCCCAGCCGGAGGATCACGCCAGGCGGATCAGGAGTGCGGGGACTCCTCGCACCGGCGCCGATCGCACCGTGGGTCCGCTGGCGGAGACGGCGCCAACGGTGTCCGTGCAGGATGTCCACGGCGCGAGGGCACCAGGCGCCGAGCTGGCCGTCATCGTCGACGGCGGCGGCCTTCCCGTCGGCCACATCGCCCCTGACGGCACGCCGGTGCTCGGCGGTCGATCCAGCCTCCGGGTGAAGGCCTCCGAAGCGGTCAGCGAGGTCGCCCTCCGGGCCATGGCCCGTCCCGCCCACCGCCGCTGGGACCCGGTCCTCTGTGTCGACGTCGCCGGGAGGGTCACCGGTATCATCCGCCTCGAGCGCCTGATCACCGCGCTCGCTGGTCGACCCAGCCGTGAGGAGGGATCGGGTGAAGCAGTTCGCCTGCGGTGACGTGGTGCCCGGGTGCCGGGCCACGTTCACCGCGGAGTCCGAGGACGACATCCTGGGCGAGGTTGCCGCCCATGCCAGGGAGGCGCACGGCATGGCCGACGTCCCCGCCGGGGTGGTGGCCGAGGTGCGGGCCAAGCTCCGGGACGCCTGAGGCCCGGTCCTCACTCGACGAGGCGCAGCCCGCTGGGAGCGATCGAGCTCTCGACATGGGGCAGAGCCACGGTGAACTCGGTGCGGTGACCCGGGAACACGTATTCGGCGACCAGCACCGGGGTGCCCTCCCGGTCGGCGGTGACCCGCTCGCAGCGCAGCACGGGCGAACCCACCGGGATGGCGAGGAGGTCGGCGTCGGTGGCCGAGGCCGCCGCCGCCCCGATGGTCTGCACCGCCCCGCCGAGGTCCACCGGCAACAGGTCGTGGAAGGACGACTCCGCCACCTGGGCGGGTGACACCAGCCGGCCGAGCTCATCGGGGCAGAACACCGTGACCCGAGCGAACGGCTCGCCGTCGGCGAGGTTCACCCGGGAGACCCGCAGGACCCGGTCGGCGCCGAGCACCCGGCGCACCGCCGCCGGTGGCCACACGAAGGCGAAGTCCAGGATGCGACGCTCGGAGCGCACGCCCAGCTCGGCCAGCTGGGCCTCGAGCGTGCCCAGGCGGGCCAGTGGCTGGCGTACCGGCTCGCCGGCGACGAACCAGCCGAGGCCCTGCCGGGAGTCGACCAGACCGACTGATCGGAGCTGCTCGAGGGCCTTGCGGACCGTCACCCGGCTGGCGTCGTAGCCTCTCGACAGCTCGGCTTCGCTGGGCAGCAGTCGCCCGGCCCCGAACTCCCCGGCCTCGATGCGGACCTCGAGCTCGTCGGCGATCTCCCGGTAGCGGACCCTGCGCACTTGTCTTATGCTTGTATCTAACGCCGCCGAGCGCAAGTACCCACCGAGTACACCCTGATCCCCGAGGTGAGCCATGGCCGTGACCGCCAGCACCCCCATCGAACTGGTCGACCGGGTCTACGGGCGTCTCGGCGACCGGGTGGCCCTCGGCCGCGAGCGCATCGGTCGACCGCTCACCCTCACCGAGAAGGTCCTCGTCAACCACCTGCGCGACCCCGAGGCGGCCAGCCTCGAGCGGGGGCGCTCCTACACCGACTTCGACCCCGACCGCATCGCCATGCAGGACGCCACCGCGCAGATGGCCCTGCTCCAGTTCACGACGGCCGGGTTGCCCGAGGTGGCCGTGCCGACCACGGTCCACTGCGACCACCTCATCCAGGCCAAGGTGGGCGCGCTGGCCGACCTGCAGGTGGCCGTCGACGTCAACGCCGAGGTCTACGACTTCCTCCAGTCCGTGTCCGCGAGGTACGGGATCGGCTTCTGGCCGCCGGGCAGCGGCATCATCCACCAGGTCGTGCTCGAGAACTACGCCTTCCCCGGCGGGATGATGATCGGCACCGACAGCCACACGCCCAACGCCGGTGGGCTCGGCATGGTGGCCATCGGCGTGGGCGGCGCCGATGCCGTCGACGTGATGACCGGCTTCCCGTTCAACGTGCGCTTCCCGAAGCTGATCGGCGTGCGCCTGACCGGCGAGATCAACGGGTGGACGGCCCCCAAGGACGTCATCCTCAAGGTGGCCGAGATCCTGACCGTGAAGGGCGGCACCGGAGCCATCGTCGAGTACTTCGGGCCGGGCGCCGACACCATCTCGGCCACCGGCAAGGGCACGATCTGCAACATGGGCGCCGAGATCGGCGCCACCTGCTCGCTGTTCACCTATGACGCCCACATGGGCGAGTACCTGCGGGCCACCGGTCGCGAGGCCATCGCCGACGCCGCCGACGCCGTCGCCGCCGACCTCCGGCCGGATCCGGAGGTCGAGGACGACCCCGCGACGGCCTACGACCGGGTCATCGAGATCGACCTCTCGAGCCTCGAGCCCCACATCAACGGGCCGCACTCCCCCGACTTCGCCCGCCCCGTGTCCGCGCTCGGCGACGTCGCCCGGGCCGAGGGCTGGCCGCTCGAGATCTCCTCGGCCCTGGTCGGGTCCTGCACCAACTCCTCCTACGAGGACATCACCCGGGCCGCCAGCATCGCCCGCCAGGCGTCGGCCAAGGGGCTGAAGTCGAGGACACCGCTGCTCGTCACCCCCGGGTCCGAGCAGGTGCGGGCCACCATCGAGCGCGACGGGCTGCTCGCCGACCTCGAGGCCATCGGGGCGACGGTCCTCGCCAACGCCTGCGGACCCTGCATCGGCCAGTGGGACCGGACCGACATCGCCGACGGCGAGACCAACGTCATCGTCAACTCCTTCAACCGCAACTTCCCGAAGCGCAACGACGGCAACGCCAACACGCTCGCCTTCGTCACCTCCCCGGACACGGTCGTGGCCCTCGCCCTGGCCGGGACGCTCGACTTCGCTCCCCGCACCGACACGCTCACCGGCGCCGACGGCAGCGAGGTCCGCCTGGAGGCCCCGGTGGGCGAGATGCTGCCCGACCGCGGCTTCGACGCCGGCGCCGTCGGCTTCGTCGCCCCCCCCGACGACCCGGCCGCTCGCGCCGCCATCGAGGTGGCGGTCGACCCCCGCAGCGACCGGCTGCAGTTCCTCGAGCCGTTCCCGCCCTGGGACGGCCAGGACTACGTCGAGCTGCCCATCCTCATGAAGGCCCAAGGCAAGTGCACGACCGACCACATCTCGATGGCGGGGCCGTGGCTCAAGTACCGGGGCCACCTCGAGAACATCTCGGGCAACCTGTTCGCCGGGGCGGTCAACGCCTTCACCGGTGAGGCCGGCTCGGGCAAGGACCCGCTCGACGGGCAGACCAAGCCCTATCCCGAGATCGCCCGGCACCTCCACGCCGAGGGCGTGAGCTGGGTGGCCGTCGGCGACGAGAACTACGGCGAGGGGTCCAGCCGGGAGCACGCCGCCATGGAGCCGCGGTTCCGCAACGGCAAGGTGATCCTGGTGCGCAGCTTCGCCCGCATCCACGAGACCAACCTGAAGAAGCAGGGCATGCTGCCGCTGACCTTCGCCGATCCCTCGACCTACGACCTGATCGACGAGGACGACCGCATCTCGGTGCTCGGCCTCGCCGACCTGGCCCCCGACCAGCCGGTGCGGTGCCGCATCACCAAGCCCGACGGGTCGACGATCGACTTCGAAGCCAACCACACGTTCAGCCCCGAGCAGATCGAGTGGTTCCGGGCCGGAGGGGCCCTCAACATCATCCGCCAGCGGACCGGCGCGTGAGCGGCGGGCCGGCCGTGCCCACCGGGCCCGAGCGCACCGATCCCCCGTTCGTGGCCGACGAGCGGCCGATGCTCGAGGCCTGGCTCGACTACCACCGGGCCACCTTGGTCACCAAGTGCGTGGGGCTCGAGGAGGCCCAGCTCAGGGAGCGGTCGGCGCCACCGTCCACCCTGTCGCTCCTGGGCCTGGTGCGGCACATGGCCGAGGTGGAGCGCAACTGGTTCCGCAACGTCCTCGCCGACGAAGGCGCGCCGCCGCTCTTCTACAGCGACGACGATCCCGACGGCGACTTCGACCGGGTCGACGACGCCGAGGTCGCCGGTGACTTCGCCACCTTCCACGCCGAGGTCGACCACGCCCGGGAGCGGGTGGCGGCAGTCGGGTCGCTCGACGACATCGGACGGCGGCAGCGCCGCGGCCAGGACGTGTCGTTGCGCTGGATCCTCACCCACATGATCGAGGAGTACGCCCGCCACAACGGCCACGCCGACCTGCTCCGCCAGAGGATCGACGGCACCATCGGGGAGTGATCCCGCCGCCGGCCTGCGAGCGCCGGTCAGTCGCGGCCGGGGCGGCGGCTGTCCTCGGCGTCGGGGTCGCCCTTGTACCCGGGCGGGAAGGTCCGGGCCAGCTCCTCGGGTGTGGGGTCCCGCCGTTGGCGGGCCTCGCGCGGGAGCAGGTCGACGATGGCCTCCATGATCCGGCGGGTGTCGGCGTCGGGGCTGCGGTACTTGAGCTCCACCGGGTCGCCGACCCGGATACGGACGGGGTGACGGTCGGTCAGGGCCAGCAGGTTGGGGAAGCGGGCACTGCGGGGCCACACCTTCTCGGTCCCCCACAGCCCGATCGGGATCACCGGGGCCTTGGTCATGGCCGCCAGGCGGGCGGCCCCCCATCGACCCTTGAGCTCGGGCTCGAAGAAGGCCCGGCCTCGGGGGATCGTGCCCTGCGGCATGATCGCCACCATCTGGCCGCCCTCGAGCGCGTCGGCCGCCGCTTGGAGGGGTTCGTCGGATCCGGTGCCCCGCTCGACCCGGATGCCGCCCATGGCCGTAGCCATCGCCCCCACCACCGGCGCGTCGAACACCTCCTTCTTGCCGAGGAAGCGCACCGGCCGTCCGGTCTGGGCGATGGCCATGCCCATGGCCAGCGGGTCGAAGTAGCTCCGGTGGTTGCCGACCAGGATGGCCGGTCCCTTGCGGGGGATGCGCTCGGTCCCCTCGATGTCGAAGCGCACGCCCGGCACCAGTTCCGGCCGGGCGAACGCCTGCATGATCTGCTGGGGCTCCACCCCGGCCACCTTGGGGATCCCGGCGGGCACGTCGAGGAACTGCTGCGGCCACCGCCGCAGCAGCGCGAGCGCGGCGAGGCGGGGATCGGGGTTGACGGCCACGGGGTGGCGCACGGCCGCGAGCAGCGGCAGGTCGTAGATGCTGTCGGAGTAGGCCCAGCTCGCCGCCAGGTCGATGCCATGGTCGCTCGCGTACTCCCGCACGGCGGCCAACTTGCCCGGGCCCCACACAAAGGTCCCGTCGATGGTGCCGTCGTAGGCGCCGTCGCGCTCGCCGTAGCGGGTGGCCACCACCCCGTCGAAGCCGAGGGCGTCGGCCAGCGGCTCGACCATGTCGAACGGGGTGGTGGTGGCCAGCACCACCCTGCGACCGGCCTGGTGGTGCTGGTCGACGAGGACGTGCGCGAAGGGCTGGACGTCCTCCATCAACCGGGCGGCGGCTTTCCGCCCGGCCTCGCGGACCGCCTCCCGGTCCCATCCGCCGGCCACCCGGGCCATCTGCCGGGTGATGAACATGGCCGGCAGGGTCTCGCCGACGACGTCGAAGATGCGGTAGACGAGCCCCTCGCCGGGGACCCTCCGGTCGGGTAGCACCCCGACGGCGCGGAGCGCCTCGGAAAGCACCGGGCCGCTGGCCCCCCGCAGCAGCGTGCGGTCGAGGTCGAAGAAGGCGGCGGCTTCAGCCATGCCGGGAGCGTAGGCCAGCGCCCTCTTTGGGCGCGAAGGACGGGGCGGAAGGACGGGGCGCGAAGAAGGGGCCGGCGGGGGAACCGGCCCCTCCTTTCGGGTTCGGGGACCGCGGGGGTCCTCTACGAACCGCGCCTGAGGTCCGGTGGGGGAACCGGCCTCGACGTGTTGGTCCCATCATCAGCCCCACGCTCGCATCTGTCCAACAGTTGTTGGCGATAGCTGCCATCATGAGGAGCGATGGACCTCCGGCAGCTCGCCGCCCTCACCGCCGTAGCCGACCACCGGAGCTTCTCGGCCGCCGCCCGGGCCCTGCACACCGTGCAGTCGAACGTCTCGGCCCACGTGGCCCGCCTCGAGAAGGAGCTGGCCGTGGTCCTCATCGACCGCGACACGGGGGGGCTCACCCCCACCGGCGAGCTAGTCGTCGCCCGGGCTCGGCGGATCCAGGCCGAGCTGGATGCGCTCGTCTTCGACGTGGCCTCGGCCAGCGACGGGCTGTCGGGCTCGGTGCGACTCGGCGTGATCGGCACCACCGGCCGCTGGCTCGTCCCCCTCCTCCTCCGCGCCGTGGCCGAGGCCCATCCCAGGGTCCACGTGGTGGTGGTCGACGCCACCACCACCTCGCTCCTGCCTCAGCTCGTCGAGGGACGGCTCGACGTGGCCGTGGTCGCCCTGCCCCTCGCCAACCCCGACGTCGAGGCCGAGGCCCTCTTCGAGGAGGACCGCATGCTGGTCGCCCCCAACGGGCACCCCCTCGCCGTGGACGGTGCGGTCAGCCTGGCCGAGCTGGCCGCCCACCCGTTGCTGCTCGAGCCCCGGGGCACCGCCTTCCGAGACGCACTCGACGCCGACGCCGCTCGAGCCGGGGTCACCCTCTCCCCTCAGGCCGAGGTCGACGGGATGCGCCTCCTGGCCACCCTCGCCTTCGAAGGCTTCGGCCCGGCCGTGCTACCGGCCAGCGCGGCACCGCCCACCATCACCAGCCGGGCGTGGCGAGCCGTCACTGTCGAGGGTCTCACCCCTCGCACCGTGGGGCTGGCCACGCGCCGGCGCAGCCTGCTGTCGGCGCCGGGCCGAGCGGTGGTCGACGTGTTGCGTCACGTGGTGGTGACGACCGCCCCTGACCACCCCGGGTTGCGTCCCGTCGAGCGGTGACGGCAGCCGGTCCGGCCGGTACGATCCGGTCGACGGCGACAACCGAGACCGGGAGCGAAGCCAGCGTGGCCGAGAGCGTGACGATCACCGACAACCGCACCGGCGAATCGATGGAGATCCCGATCGTCAACGGTGGGGTCGACGCCGGTGCGTGGAAGAAGCTCCTGGGGGGGATCTGGTTCCACGACCCCGGCTACACCCAGACGGCGGCCACCACCAGCGCCATCACCGAGATCGACGGCGACGCCGGCATCCTCCGCTACCGCGGGTACCCGATCGAGCAGTTGGCCGAGCAGTCCACCTACCTCGAGGTGGCCTACCTGCTGATCTACGGCGAGCTCCCCACGCCCCAGCAGTACGAGCAGTGGAAGCACGACATCACCTACCACACGTTCATCCACGAGAACGTGCGCAAGCGGTTCATGGAGGGCTTCCACTATGACGCCCACCCGATGGGGATGCTCGTGTCGGCGGTGGCGGCCCTGTCGACCTTCTACCTCGAGGCCAAGGACATCTTCGACGAGGAGGTGCGCGACAAGCAGATCGTGCGCCTCATCGCCAAGATGCCGACGTTGGCGGCCTGCGCCTACCGGTTCAGCATCGGCATGCCCTTCATCTGGCCCGACAACTCGAAGGGCTTCGCCGAGAACTTCCTCAAGATGATGTTCGAGCCCTGGGACCACGTCCCCTGGCGCGACCCCAAGCTGGCCCACGCCCTCGACGTGCTGTTCATCCTCCACGCCGACCACGAGCTCAACTGCGGCACGGCCACCATGCGGGTGGTGGGCAGCTCCCACGCCGACCCCTACACGGCTACGGCGGCGGCCGCCGCCGCCCTCTACGGCCCTCGCCACGGCGGCGCCAACGAGCAGGTCATCCGCATGCTGAACACCATCGGCAGCATGGACAACGTCGACGGCTTCGTGGCCGACGTCAAAGCCGGCAAGGGCCGCCTCCAGGGCTTCGGGCATCGGGTGTACAAGAACTTCGACCCCCGGGCGTCGATCATCAAGAGGATCGCCGACGAGGTGTTCGAGACCACCGGCAAGAACCCGCTGCTCGACATCGCCCTCAAGCTCGAAGAGGTGGCGCTCGCCGACGAGTACTTCGTCAGCCGCAAGCTCTACCCCAACGTGGACTTCTACTCCGGGCTCATCTACCAGGCCATGGGCTTCCCCGTCGACATCTTCACGGTCCTGTTCGCCATCCCCCGCACGGCCGGGTGGTTGGCCCACTACAAGGAGCTGCTCGAGCAGGACCAGAAGATCGCCCGACCCCGCCAGCTCTACACCGGGGCCGACGGGCGCGACTACGTGGGGATCGACCAGCGCTGAGCGACACCCGTCCGGACCCCACCCGGCCGGACCCGGCGTGGGGTCGACCGGCGCCACCCCAGTGGGGACCACCGCCGCAGTGGGCGCCACCCCGATGGGGACCGCCTCCGCAATCGGCACCACCGCCGCAGTGGGCGCCACCGCAATGGGGACCCCCACCGCAATGGGGACCGCCGCCCGTCCATGCCGGGCCGGCCCCATGGGGGCCGCCCGGTGGCCAGTGGGGGCCTCCACCGTGGGCCCGGCCCCGCACACCGATGGCCACGGCAGGGCGCCGGCTCGGCGGACGGGCCGTCGACGCCGTGCTGGCCGTGCTCCTCGTGGTGATCGTCTTCCTGGTGGTGAACGGCGATCGGTTGATGGGCCAGCTGTTCCTGGCCGTTCTCGCCGTCGGCGCCTACGAGGCCATCTTCGTGACCGCGCTCGGGGCCACGCCGGGCAAGCTCATCGCCGGGACCCGGGTGGTCGAGCTGGGCCACGAGGGGGTGGAGCCGGTCACTGCGCTCAAACGGGGCACGCTCATCGCCCTCGGCACGCTCGTGACCCTCCTCGTCCCGGTGGCCGTGGCCGCCCCCTTCGCCGGCGTCGAGGGACTGCTCCTCACCATCGTCGTCGTACCGGTGGCCGTCGGGTTCTGGGTGTCGGTGTTCGCCTCTCCCCTGCGCCGAGGGGTGCCCGACCGCGTCGCCGGCACCTTCGTCGTGGACCGGGACGCGCCGGCCCGCATCACCGAGGCCGACCTCGCCGGCTACACCGAGATCCACCGCCCCCCCGCCATGACCCGGTGGGGCCCGGCGGCCACGCTGGACCAGCGGCGCCGTGCCCGCGCCGGGCGCCTCGACGATGCTCCCGTGCTCGTCATCGCCCTCGTGGCCATCCTCGTCTCGCTGGCCGTCGAGGGGGTGCCCGGGTGGGTGTACGTCGTGGTCGGCTTGGGCTGGCTGGGCGCGTTCGTGACCGATGAGACGTGGCGGATCGCCCGGCGGGGGGCGACCGCCGGGCACCGTCGCCACGGCCTCGTCGTCGTCGACACCGAGACCGGCGAGCCGCCGGGAGCGTGGCGGGCCTTGCTGCGGGCCGTGCTCCTCGCGTTGTTCCTCTACCTGCCACCGCTGACGCTCGTCCTCGCCGTGTGGGTCCGGCTCAGCAGCACCGGCCGCGGGCCCCACGATCTCGCGGCGCGAACCGTCGTGATCGCCCATCCCGCCCTCCGGCGGACCCGGGCACCGGTGGCGGCCTGACCCGTGGCGCTCCCGCTGCGCGACGACGCCCCCACCCGCCGGGTGCCGTGGGTGACGCTGGCGCTGATCGCCGTCAACGTGGTCGTCTTCCTCTTCGTGCAGCCCCCGGCGTTCCAGGGCGGCGGCCTCGAGGAGAGTCCACCCAGCACGGTGGACGCCGAGCGGTTCACGGCCAAGTGGGCGGTCATCCCGTGCGAGATCCAGCACCAGGAGCCCCGGAGCGAGGGCATCGAGTGCGCCGATGACCCCGACAGCCCCCCTCCTCCCCTCGTCGACGGCAAGGTGGTGCTGCTGTCGCTCTTCACGGCCATGTTCCTGCACGGCAGCATCGACCACCTGGCCGGCAACATGCTGTTCCTCTGGGTGTTCGGCAACAACGTGGAGGACCGCATCGGCCCGGTCGCCTACCTGCTGCTGTACCTCGTGACCGGGGTGGTCGCCACCCTCGGGCACGCCGCCTTCCACTGGGACGACGCCACCCCGGTGCTGGGCGCCTCGGGTGCCATCGCCGGCGTCATGGGCGCCTACCTGGTGTTCCGCCCTCGTAACCGGGTGCTCACCCTGGTCATCTACACCGTCGTGTACCTGCCGGCCTGGGCGCTGCTGGGCCTGTTCTTCGTCACCCAGTTCCTGACCCAGGACGAAGGGGTGGCCTGGATCGCCCACGCCGCCGGCATGATCGCCGGCTTCTTGATCGCGCTCCCCCTCAGGCGACTGTTCGCCGATCCCGACCGTCCCGCCCCACGGGCTCCCCGCCCCGCCGACGTCACCGATCGTTGGGCGTTGCCCACCGGTCCACCCCCGGCCGGGTGAGCGACGGCGGTGGGTGCCCGGCTCGGCATCAGCCGCGATCGGGGAGGTCGTACTCAGCGGCGTAGTAGGGGTACGACGGGTCGTAGGTCGTGAGGGGCGACGGATCAGCGACCCTCCCGACCGGGCGGACATCGCTGCCGGTGATGCCGAGCCGGGCATCCCCCAGCGACCGGCGAGCGCCATCAGCGACGGCCTCCAGACGAGCGACCACATCGGGGTGGCGGTGGACGACGTCGGCCGACTCACCGCGGTCGGCGTGGAGATCGTAGAGGTGGCGGCACTCGGTGCCGCCTTTGGCGACGTGCAGCTTCCAGCGGCCCACCCGTACCGCCTCGAGGTCGTTCATGCGGTAGTAGAAGATGGCCTCGTGCGGCGACGGGGCGTCGTCGTCGAACAGCAGGGGACCGATGTCCCGGCCGTCGATGGTTCGGTCGCCGGGGAGCTCCGCACCGGCCAACGCCGCGAAGGTCGGGAACAGGTCCATCGCCGTGGCCAGCTCGGCGGTCATGCGGCCGCTCCCGATGCGCCCCGGCCAGCGAGCGATGCACGGGACCCGCATGCCGCCCTCCCAGGTCGTGCCCTTGGCGCCCCGCAGCGGCGAGTTGCTCCCGCCCGTCCGGCACAGCGAACCGTTGTCGCTCGTGAACACGACGAGCGTCGTGTCGTCGAGGCCGAGGGTGGCGAGCTCGTGGAGGAGGACCTCGGTGGTCCAGTCGATCGCCTCGACGGCGGCGCCGTAGGTCCCGTTGCTCGCCCCTCGCAGGAACCGCTCCTGGACGTAGATCGGGAGATGGACGTACAGGTGGGCGAGGTAGAGGAAGAACGGCCGGTGGCGCTCGCCTCGGATGAACCGCACGGCCTCGGCGACGTAGCGGGCCGTCAGCGAGGCTTGGTCGGGCTGCTGCTCGAGGACCTCGTCGTCGAGCAGCAGGGGCAGCGGGGGGTAACCAGGCTGCTCACCGTCGGGGGCAGTGGGCGTACCCGACTGCCGGCCGAGGTCGTTGCTGTACGGCAGGCCGAAGTAGTGGTCGAACCCGTGGTTGGTCGGCAGGAACGCCGGCTGGTCGCCGCAGTGCCACTTGCCGACCATCAGGGTCCGGTAGCCAGCGTCCGACAGGAGCCGGCCCATGGTGATCTCCGAGGGCGGCAGGCCCATGCCCTGCCCCGGGAAGAGCACCGGGAGCCCGTCGAAGTCGCCGAACCCGATCCTGGGCGGATAGCAGCCGGTGAGCAGCGCACCTCGTGAAGGCGAGCAGACGGGCGAACCCATGTAGAAGTCGTCGAAGCGGAGGCCCTCGGCCGCCATCCGGTCGAGCGCCGGCGTGGCGTTCAGCTTCGAGCCGTAGCAGCCCAGGTCGCCGTAGCCGAGGTCGTCGCAGTTGATGAGCACGACGTTGGGTTGGTCCACCGGCGGCGAACATACCAACGCTCCCGGCGCCGCCGGTCCCCGCTGGTGGCCGGGCCGCGGTCAGGGTTCGGCCACGTCGATGAGGATCTTGCCGACGTTGGCGTTGGTCTCCATGTAACGGTGGGCGTCGGCGATGGCGTCGAGCGGGTACCGGCGGTCGATCACCGGGCGCAGCCGACCGTCGTCGAACAGCGGCAGCACCTCGCGGCCGAAGCGGCCGGTGATGGCGATCTTCTCCTCGAGGGGGCGAGCCCGCAGCACGGTGCCCACCACGGTGGCCCGCTTGGGGAGCAGGGCGGCGAGGTCGAAGGTGGCGCGGCCGCCGCCCATCACCCCCACCTGCACGATCGTCCCGCCGGTACGGAGGGCCTGCACGTTGCCAGCCAGGTAGTCCCCGCCCACGACGTCGAGCACCACGTCGACGCCGTGGCCCTCGGTGGCGACACGGGCGGCGGCCACGAAGTCCTCCCCCGCCGTGTAGTCCACGACGAGGTCGGCGCCGAGGTCCCGGCACGCCGCCACCTTGGCCGTGCTGGTGGTCACCAGCACCCGGGCGCCGATGGCCCGAGCGATCTGGATGGCGGCGGTGCCCACGCCGGAGGCGCCGGCGTGGACGAGGGCCCAGCGGCCCGAGGTGAGCCGGCCCTGGGCGACGAGGGCGTCGAAGGCAGTGATCCACACCTCGGGGATGGCGGCGGCGTCGGCTACAGCCACCGTGCGGGGGATCGGCAGGAGCTGCCGCTCGTGCACGGCGATGCGCTCGGCGTAGGCCCCGCCGCCCACGATGCCCATCACCTCGTCGCCGGTCGACCAGGCCGTGGCCCGCCTCCCCCGGGCCACTACCCGGCCGGCCAGCTCCATGCCGGGGATCTCGTGGTCCCGCGGCGGCCCGGGCTCCGGGTAGGCGCCCCGCCGCTGCAACAGGTCGGCCCGGTTGAGGGCGGTGGCCACGACGTCGACCACCACCTCCTCGGGTCCGGGCTCGGGATCGGGGACGTCCCGCAGGGTGAGCACCTCGGGTCCACCGTGGTCCTCGAGGACGATGGCGCGCATGGGGGGAACCTAGAGGCCGAGCCGATAGGCGAGGCCTCCATCGAGCACGGCGCGTGTTGCGGCGAAGCCGCCACTGCTTTCGGGAGACGTGACGTGACCTGTCCGCGCAACCTCTTACAGGTCCAGCCGGTAGCCGAGGAGGGTGAGGTCCGGGGTCACCGGCCAGTCGAGCTCCGGTGACCGTTCGAAGCCGAGCGAGCCGTAGAGGCCGTGGGCCCGCCGCATGGCGGGGGTGGAGTGGAGTACGACGGCGCGTCGGCCGGCGGCGGCGGCCCGCTCGAGGCAGGCCACCGAGAGCGCCCGTCCCACACCCCGGCCTTCCTGGCGGGGGTCGACGGCGAGCATGCGGATGCTGGCGGCGTCGGCCACGTCGTGCTCCGCCAGGGGCGAGTCGGGGCCGGGGACGAAGGTGACCCCGCCGAGCAGGCCGCCCGCCTCGTCCACCGCCACCAAGACCTCGGCCAGCGCCGCCCGGTGGGCCACGTCGCGCAGCTCGGCCTCGTAGCCGTCATCCAGCGCCGCTGGCTCGACGGCCCGGTAGGCCTCGACGGTGAGCTGACCGAGCGCATCGTGCTCGGCCGCCGTCACCGCCCGCACGACGAACGAGGGCGGCTGCTCACCCACTTCGGGGAAGCGGCTCTTCCGCCCCGGCGAGGGGGTGCTCCTCGAAGAAGTCGAGGATCAGCTCGGTGGCGTCGACGGTCTTGGTGTTGACGCCGAGCGACGGCACGTCGATGGCGCTACCGGTCCAGGTGTGGCCGCCGCCGAGCACGGTGTAGAGCTCCACCTCGGCGCCGCCCTCGCAGCCCGGGTACACCCGGTGCTCGACATCGACGCCGATCGCCTCCAGGCTGGGCTCGGTGGCGCAGCCATTGAGCGTCGCCCACTCGACCATGTTGTCGAGGGTGTCCTCGTAGGGGACCACCGGGTCGGCGTCACCGTGGAAGGCCAGGATCGGCAGGGGCGCGTCGCACTGCTCGGGCTTGATCTCGACGGTGACGACGCCGATGGCGGCGATGGTGTCGGGCAGGCTGCAGCCCAGGACGGCCGAGAAGAGGCCGCCGAGGGAGAGGCCAGCGGCGTAGATCCGGCGGCCGTCGGTGCAGAAGCGCTTCTCGAGGTCGGCCAGCAGGTCGCTGATGAGCACGACGTCGACCGATGGTGCCGCCTCCGAGCCGCCCACCTGCCAGGCGCCGCCGATGGCGTCCGGGGTGGCCACGATGGCCCCTCGCTTCACCGCCGCCGCCGGCAGGCCGCTGTAGACGCTCTGTTGGATGGCGTCGGAGCCGAGGCCGTGGAGGTTGAAGATCAACGGGGCCGGCGCGTTCTCGTCATAGCTCGGGGGGACGGCCAGCCGGTAGGTGCGCTCGGTCCCGCCCGAGGTGATGGCCTGCTCGACGTCGGGTGACCCGTCGGCCGGCGCCGTGACGTCGGGGGGCGTACCGCACCCGGCCGAGGGGGCCGGGGCGACGCTCGTAGAGCCCCGATCGACGGACCCGGTCGCACCCGGGCCCGGATCGGCGGTGGTGGTCGTGGTGGTGGCGGTCGTGGTGGTGGACGCGACGCTGGTGGCGGACGGCCGGGCCTGATCGGCCGGAGCGCCGCAGGCGGCGAGCACCGCCGCCACCACCACGGCGCTGAGCAGGCAATGGTGACGAGGGATCGAGAACACGGCGGCATCGTAGGGGCAGGACCCCGAGCGGGGATCCGGCCGGCGAACGGCCGGTCAGGCCAGGCGCCGCACGATGGGGTCGGCGGGGCGGGTCCAGGGGGCGAGGCGGATCCGTACGTCGGTCACGTGGGCCCCCTGGTCGGAGGCGAGCACCGGATCGAGGCGGGCGTGGGCGATCTCGGGGACGGCGTCGGCGAGGGCCGACAGCCGGAGCACGAGGTCGGCCACCCCCGCCGCCGCCGACGGGCCGATGGTGGGCACGGCCGCCACCAGGCGGTCGGCGTCGGCGTCGGTGAGGGGGACGACGGCCACCTCGGTCCGTCCGGTGGCACCGGCTGGCGCCAGCGTCAGCACCGAACCGAGGGTCGGGTTCTGGTGGATGGCCACCTCGAGGTCCACGCCGCTCGGGGCCATGGCCTGGACGAGCGCCGGCCGCATGGCGTCCTCGTGCAGCCGAGCCATGGCGTCGTAGGCGGCGGCCACCTCCTGGGCGTTGTGCACGTCGACGGCGACCCCTCCCGCCTCCGTCTTGGCCGGCCGTTCCAGCCCGATTGCCTTGAGGGCCACCGGGTAGCCGATGGCGTCCGCCGCCGCCACGGCCTCGGCCCTGCCCATGACGAGGCGCTGGTCGACCGGCTCGACACCGTGGGTGGCGAGCAGGGTCCGAGCGTCGTCGAGCCCCAGCCATCCGCCACCGTCGGTCGAGTCGAGGCATCGTGCGGCGAGGGCGCGGGCGGCCTCGGGGTCGGCGTCGTCCAGCTCCGGGACCAGTCCCACCGGGCGACTCCGCCAGGCGGCGTAGTCGGTCACCCGGCCGAGGGCGTAGGCGGCGGCCTCCGGAAAGGCGAACACCGGCACGAGCCCTGCCCGCCGAGCCAGGGCGGCGTCGTCTCCTTCGGGGTGCACGCCGAGGAAGGAGGCCACCACTGGCGTCTCCGGCGCCCGGTCGGCCACACCGGCCACGGCTTCGGCCACCGCGTCGGTCCGGTCGTCGAGGGTCGGGCTGTAGATGACGAGGAGGGCGTCCACCTCGGGGGCCGAGACAAGGGCGGTGGCCGCCGCCTCGTACTCGCGGGGGCCGGCGTCGGCCGAGACCTCGAGCGGGTTTCCCGACGGCGACGACGGGCCGAGCACGCCATCGAGGGCACGCAGGCGAGCGGGGGCGGGCTCGGCGAGCTGGAGCCCGGCGGCGAGACAGGCGTCGGCGGCCAGCACGGTCGGACCCCAGAAGTTGGAGAGCAGGGCCACCCGAGGCCCGTGGGGCAGGGCCTGGGAGGCGAGGACCCTGGTGACATCGAAGAGCTGTTCGAGGGTGTCGACCCGGATCACCCCGGTCTGGCGCAGCATGGCGTCGACGGTGGCGTCGGACGGCCAGCGGCCGGGCCCGTCGCCCTCCCAGCCCGCCGTCCGAGGGGAGCGACCGGCCTTGACGGCCACGATCGGCTTGCGCTGGGCCACCCGTCGGGCGATGCGGCTGAAGTTGCGGGGGTTGCCGAACGACTCGAGGTACAGGGCCACCAGCTCGGTCCGGTCGTCGTCCTCCCAGTACTGGAGGAGGTCGTTGCCGCTCACGTCGGCCTTGTTGCCGGCGGCCACGAAGGTGGACACGCCCAGCCCGTGACGGCAGAGCTGGTCGAGCATGGCGGCCCCGATGGTGCCGGACTGGGATGACAGCCCGATCGGGCCGGGGATGGGCGTGACCGGGGAGAACGTGGCCTGCATGCGCACGTCCGGCGCGGTGTTGACCACCCCCATCGTGTTGGGTCCGATCATGCGCATGCCGTGGCCGCGGGCCAGCTCGATGAGGCGACGTTCCCGTTCCGCCCCGACGCCGCCGGCCTCGGCGAACCCCGCCGAGATGACCACGAGGCCTTGCACCCGCTTGCGGCCGCAGTCCTCCACCACCGCCTCGACGTCTCCGGCGGGGACGACGACCACGGCGAGGTCGACGTCGTCGGGGACGTCGAGCACCGAGGGGTGGGCCCGGACGCTGGCCACGTACCCGGCTTCGGGGTTGACGGGGTAGACGGGGCCCTCGAAGCCCCCCTCGAGCAGACGGCGGAACACGACGTGGCCGAGGCTGTCGGGCCGCCGCGACGCGCCGACCACGGCGATGGAACGGGGCGCCAGGATGCGGGCCACCGAACGCGCCTCGGCGGTCTTGGCCCGGCGTTCGATGGCGGCGAGGGCCTCGTCGGTGGGCTCGATGGCCAGCTCGACCTCGATCACGCCGTCGCTGAACCGGCTGGTGGCGGCGAACCCGGCCTGTCGGAACACCGACAGCATCCGGCGGTTCTGAGGGAGCACCTGGCCGGTGAAGCCCTGGATGCCCACCTCCCGGGCGGCGGCGGCCAGGTACTCGAGCAGGACGGTGGCCAGCCCCCGGCCGGCGTGGACGTCGTCGGTGAAGAACGCCACCTCGGCGTCGCGGCGGGCCGGGGGGCGGTCGTAGCGAGCCACCCCGATGAGGTCGTCGCCGAGGAGGGCCACGAACGCCATGCGGTCGACGTAGTCGACGTGGGTGAACCGCTCGATCTCCCGGGGCGAGAGCCGGGGCCGAGGGCTGAAGAACCGGTAGTAGATGCTCTCGGGCGACTGGCGCTCGTGGAAGGCGGCGATGCGCTCGCCGTCATCGGCCCGGATGGGGCGCACGTGCACCGTGCCGCCGTCGGCCAACGCCACGTCGGCCTCCCACCGGGCCGGGTAGGGGGGGCTCGGCGCCTCGGCCATCACGGCGACGGTAGACCGATCCCACCCCCCGACTCGGCGTCGACTCCCACGTCGGCTTCTGGGGCAGATCGCGGTCCTCCTGTAGCCCGCTTCCTGGCCCGGAACGGATCGGGGACCCCCTCCCCGGCCGCGGTGCCCTGGGCGACCGGACGGTGCTCGGTAGCGTGGGACGCCGTGCTCGAACTGGTCGTGGTCGTCCTCGGGGTCGCCGCCGGCTTCGGTGGCGCCCGCCTGTTGCGCCGACCATCCTCCGCCGCTTCGGCGGCGTCGATCGGGCGGTCGGTCGGGGCTGCCGTCGGGCAGCGCCGCCGCCTCGACCTGGCCCGACTGCAGCGGAGCACGTTCTCGGAGATGATGCGCCACGTCACCTCCCGTGGTGGCCGGCCGGTGGTGCCCGACGCCTTCCGGGTGCGCCTCCACCCCGACGACCACGACACCGTCGCCCAGGCGCCAGGGTTCTTCACCCAGGGCATCGAGGAGGCCGTCCGCCACGCCGGCCGAGACCACGGCTGGACGGTGCCGGCCCGCATCCGCATCGAGGTCGCCGTCGACCCCACCCGCCGCCCCGGCGTCCCGGGTGTGGACGCCTCGAGCCCGGCCACCCCCGAGCCTCGCCGCTACGCCCAGCCGGTCGAGGGGCCGGCCCCGGCGCCAGCGCCCCGACCGGCTCGGCTCGAGCCGAAGGACGAGACCAGGGGGGCCTACGAGCTCGTCGACGCCGCCGCCACCCTGGGCCGCGGCACGGACCGCACGATCCGCATCGACGACAAGCGAGCCAGTCGCCGGCACGCCTCGGTCCGCCGGCGCGGGGACAGTTGGGTCGTGGTCGACGAGCGGTCGAGCAACGGGACCCGCCTCAACGGTCGCGAGCTGCCCGCCGAGCAGGAGACGCTCCTGGCTGACGGTGACGAGATCGGCATCGGCCCGGTGACCCTCGTGTTCCGGGCCGGTGACCCGGCTCCGCCGGTGCCGCCGCCGGTCCCCCCGACCACCAAGCTGCGCCCGGTCGAGCCGGTGCTGGACGACCAGCAGCGCCACGAGATCAGCCAGGAGTACCTGCCCGACGCCGGATCCGATGGTACGAGGCGGCGATGACGCTGGCCATCTTCTTCGTCGTCGGCCTGGCCCTGGGCGTCGGCGGTGAGCAGCTCTGGCACCGGGCTCGCGACGCCCGAGCCGCGGCCCCCCGCCCCGCCGGTCCTTCCGCGGTCGAACCGTCGCCGGATCGAGCGCCGACCTTCGCCCGAGCACCGGGCGCCCCCGCTGCGCCCGGCCTCCCTCGGCCCGCTCGTCGCCGAGGGCGACGGATCGCCCTCGGCATCCTCCTCACCATGGTGGTGCTTCTCGTGGGCCTGCCCGTGGCCGGGTACCTCTACGCCAACCACCAGTTCCAGAAGATCGACGAGGTGCCGGTCGGCGACGAGCTGGCGGAGTCGGCCGAGGGCACCAACTACCTCCTCGTCGGCACCGACAGCCGGGCCGGCGTGGTCGGCAACCGGTCGGACACGATGCTGGTGCTGCGCATCGTGGACGGGGCCGGCACCATGATGTCGATCCCCCGTGACCTGCTCGTCGCCATCCCCGGGAGAGACGGCCAGCACCGCATCAACGCCGCCTACAACGACGGTCCGGTCACCCTCGTGCGGACCGTGCAAGAGTCCCTCGGCATCCCCCTCGATCGCTACGTGGAGATCGACTTCGACAGCTTCGGGGGGGTGGTCGACGCCGTGGGGGGCGTCACCATCGACTTCCCCAACCCCGTCACCGACCCCATGTCGGGGTTGAACGTGCAGGAGACCGGCCCGGTCGAGCTCGACGGCGCCCAGGCACTCGCCTATGTGCGCTCGCGCACCTACACCGAGGTCATCAACGGCGAGACCGTCGTCGACGGTACCGGTGACCTGGGCCGGGTCAAGCGCCAGCAGGCCTTCCTGCGGGCGGTGCTGGGCGAAGCCGGTGCGTCCCGCAACCCGTTCGCCATGGCCCGGGTGGGCCGGGCGCTCACCGGCGGTCTCAAGATCGACGACGACATGACCCTCCTCGACGCCCTGCGCTTCGCCTGGCACATGGGCAAGCTCGACCCCCGGTCGGTGGAGTTGCCGGTGACGCCGACGGTCACCTCTGGCGGCGCCTCGGTGCTCACGCTGCGCCAACCCGAGGCTGACCCTGTCCTCCAGGAGTTCCGCTGAGGCGACCGGACCCCTCGCCGCGTCAGACGGTCAGGCGGTCAGGCGGGCGTGGGCGTCGTCGTCGTAGCCGGCGAAGAAGGCGGACAGGGTGTCGACGGCGTGGGCGAAGGAGCCGGCCGCGAACAGGACCGGTTGGTACTGGGTGATGTCGTAGGCCGTGGTGCCCATCGCCGTGATGTCGAGCGGGCGGATCTCGGCGTCGCCGAAGAGCTGGATCTCGGCGTAGGAGGACAGGAGCCCGGCGCCGTAGGCGCGCAGCCCGCCGTCCTCCCACAGCACGCCGAACTCGAGGCTGAACCAGAACACCCGGCTGAAGAACTCCAGGGCGGCGGCGCTCTCGGCCCGGCGAGCGGCCTCACCGGCGAACTGGTAGAGGTCGGCCAGGTCGGGGTGGGCCAGCGTGTTGGCGTGGCCGATGACCTCGTGCACGACGTCGGGCTCTGGCGTGTAGAAGGGCACGGAGTGGTGGCGGATGTACTGGGTGGACAGGAAGCAGCGGTCGGCCAGCGACCCGTAGAACACCCGGGTGGGGACGAGGCCGCCGACGGGCTCGATGCGGAACCCGGTCAGCGCGGTGAGCCGGCGGGAAACCGCCTCCAGCTGCGGCACCCGGTCGGGCGGGAGCGCGAGGCGGGCGGCGCCCTCCCGGTAGGCGGCACAGGCCAGCTGCTCGTGCCGGCGGCCGAGCTCCCCGGAGACGACCCGCCAGACCTCGTGCTCCTCGGGCGTGTAGCCGACCTCGGGGATGGGCTGGCCGGAGCGGAAGCGCTCGGCCACCCGGGCGATGACGGCCCGGCGGGCCCGGTAGGCGTGGTCGGCCACGCCGGGATGGTCGGCGGGCAGGGGGTAGGCGGCGGTGGTGGTGGTGTCCACGGGGACCCTCCTGTCGAGGTCGCCCCCCAGTCTCGACCCTCCCGCGCGTTGGGTGCACCGCGACGGTCGAGATCCGGACGATGAGGGCGCGGCGCGGCCGTGCAGGAGCTGTTCGTCTCGCCGGTGGGGCAGGATGGTGGCCATGGCCGGACAGGTTGCCGAGCGCCGGAGACCGCTCGACGAGGTCGACCGCCGCATCGTCGACCTGCTGGTGGCCGACGGGCGGTTGTCGGTGAACGAGCTGGCCCGGCGGGCCAACGTGTCGCGGGCCACGGCCTACGCCCGCTTCGACCGCCTCCAGGCCGACGGCGTGATCACCGGCTTCCGGGCCGTGGTCGACCCCGTGGCGCTCGGCCGTTCGATCGCCGCCCTGGTGTTCGTGGACGTGGAGCAGAACAGCTGGCAGGAGGCCCAGGACCGCCTCCTGGGCCTGCCGGGCATCGAGTACCTGGCCCTCACGAGCGGTGGCCACGACATCGTGCTGCTGGTACGGGCTCCCGACATCGAGACCCTCCGCGACGTGGTACTGGTCAAGCTCCACGGCATGCGAGAGGTCCGCTCCACCCAGACCATGTTCATCCTCGACGAGCACCGTGACCTGCCGGCGCCGACCGACCCCACCAACCCCGGGACGGCGACGTGACCGAACCGCCCCCGGCCCCGGAGGCCACCGGGGACACGTACGTGGTGGTGGCCAACGCCAGCGCCGGCAGTGCCGACGACCAGGCGCTCGACGCCGCCGTGGCCGTCCTGGAGAGGGCAGGGTCGGTGAGGGTGGCCCGCACCGGCGACGGCGACGAGCTGGCCGACGTCGTCTCCCACCTGGCCGGGGCCACGCTCGTGGTGGCCGGTGGCGACGGCAGCCTCCACGCCGTCGTCGACCACCTCTGGCGGACCGGGCGTGCCGGCGACGTGACCGTCGCCCTCGTCCCCCTTGGCACGGGCAACGACATGGCCCGGGGCCTCGACCTCCCGCTCGACCCGGCGACGGCGGCCACGGCCATCACCCGGGGTACCCCCCGCCGGCTCGACCTGCTCGAGGACGACACCGGCGCCGCCGTGGTCAACGCCGTGCACGTCGGGCTCGGCGCCGAGGCGGCGGCCACGGCCAGCGGCCTCAAGGAGAGGCTCGGTCCCCTCGCCTACCCGGTGGGGGCGTTGGTGGCCGGCGTACGGGAGCGGGGGTGGGCGCTGGAGGTGACCGTGGACGGCGCGGTCGTGAGCCCGCCGAGCGGTGGTGACGCCGGCGAGGGGACAAGCGGGGCGCTGCTCATGGCGGGCGTGGGCAACGGTCCCTCCATCGGCGGCGGCACCAGGCTGTTCCCCACCGCGGTTCCCGACGACGGGCTGCTCGACGTGGTCGTGGTCGGAGCCACCGGGCCCGCCGCCCGGATCGCCTTCGCCGCCGCACTGCGCAAGGGGACCCACCTGGGCCGGGAAGATGTGGCCCACGTCCGGGGCCGGGAGGTGCGCGTCACCGGTGACGCCGTGGTCCACAACGCCGACGGCGAGCTCAGCGAGGAGGTGACCGAGCGGTCCTACCGCCTCGTGCCCGACGCGTGGTGGCTGGTGGTGGCGGCCGGCTGATCGTCCGGCGACGGGGGGAAGCGCACCGTGTGGGCGACGATGACCCCGTTGCGAATGCCGAGCAGCCGGTGCTCGACCCGCCCGTCAGCGATGGTGACGAGGCCGACGTTGCTCTCGCCGACCACCACCGAGCCGCTCTCCTCGGGCCGCAGGTAGGTGCGGGTCTCCTCGTAGCGGGGAGGCTCGTCGACCTGGAGCCGCTCGGCCATCTTCGGGTCGAGGAACACCGGGGAGCTGTCGTCCCACTCGTCGGTGTTGACGGCCCGCTGCTGCAACCGGCCCACCAGCCCCCTGAGCTCGGGGGTGAGCGGCCCGTCCCACCCCACCCGGCAATGGTGGTGGCCGACGGCGCGGCCAAGCAGATCGAGCGCGGTCCGGGCCAGGGTCCCGCTGTGCTTGAACGAGCTGCTGACGAGCTGGTCGATGGCCAGCCGGCGGTCGTCGATCCTGAAGCTGGCGTCGACGTTGATCCCGTAGTGGACGTCGCCGGACAGCACGATGCACCGGTCGAGCCCGAGGTCGTCGATCGCCAGCGACATGAACTCGACCAGCCCGCTCAGGTCGGAGTGCCAGGCCTCGAAGTCGATGGCGTAGGGGCCGACCTTGCCGACCAGGTACTTCTGGCGGCGCTCCTGGAGCTCGAGCCCGAACATCGGCACGGCCGAGACGAAGATCACCGGCCCCGGCGGTGCCACCCCCGCCTGGCCGGCGAGCTGGACCACCCGCTCCAGCTCGCCGGCTCCGAGGAGCCGCGCTGCGCCGTGGTCGCTGTCGAAGGTGCGCTGGGTCCGGGTGTCCAACACGATGGTGGGTGGGTCGGTGGGCACCGTGTAGCTCCACCGGTCGAAGCCCCACATGGCGTCGTCGTAGGCCTCCCCGGCGGTGCCCTCCGGACCGCCTGGCCCCGTGCTCACGACATCGATGAAGGCGTCGTCGAAGTGCTCAGGGGAGTTGCCCCAGCCCTGGAACGCCCAGAACGCCCCGAGCGCGTTGGCCACCACCCGCCGGCCGGCGGGCGAACCGCACACCTGGTCGCGCCACTCCCGGGTGAGGTTCCAGTCGTCGGTCACGTCGTGGTCGTCGAAGGCCATGTAGGTGGGCACGTTGGCCAGCACCCGCCGGACCGCCGGCAGGGCACGCCGGGCGACCTCGAGACCGGCCAGCTCGGTCTCGTACTGCATGCGCAGCTTGCGCCGCTCCCAGGGGCGGGCGGGGCCGTCGTCGGGCACCGCCTCCTCGGCCGTCGGGAACCGCTCGGGCCAGTTGGCCTCGTCCCAGGCCACGAGGTAGGTGGCGGCGAACTCGCCCTGGCTGAACAGGTGGTTGCCGGCCTTGGTCGAGGTGAGGTGGGCCCGTTCCCGGGCGAGCTGCTGGCGGCCGTAGACCGGGATCTCCGAGAGGGCAGGGAGACCGGGCACCGACCGCTCGTCATCCGGCCCGAGCAGCTCGCGGCCCAATGCGGTGAGGTGGCCGATGAGCGGCCCGCCCACCTCGTCGCCGTAGATCTGGTCGCCGGTCAGGAACAGCGCCGACGGCCTCGCCCCCGCGTCGAGGACGCACCCGGCCACGGCCTCGTCGGCGGCCACGAAGGCGTCGTCGCCCTTGCCGTGCAGCAGCCGGCACGATCCATGGAGGATGTGCAGCTCGGGTGACCGGCTGCGCAGGACGAAGGTGGGCAACGGCAGGTCGCCGTAGGCGATGGACGCCTCGCCGCCGACCCGGCCGAGGTCGACCAACAGCCGACACCCTGCGCCCTCGGTCTCGATCTCGACGTCGTAGGCCAAGATCTCGTCGGTGGGGAAGGCGCCGTCGTGGGGGCGGGCCAGGGCGAGGTGGACGAACAGGCCGGGGCCCATGCGCACCTGGCGGCCGTCGCCCCCACCGACGGGGACCGGTCGGTGGTCGGCTCCGACCAGGCGGCTCACCTCCACACCGACCCGGGCCGGCACCCTCGTGGCCACCCACACCACCACCGCCGACGGCTCGGCCCGGCGCAGTATCGGCCCGGCGCACAAGGTGGGGGGCGGCCCGGCCGCAGCGGTCACGATGGCCCAACGTTAGGACCCCTCGTCGGCAAGGGATCGCCCCACGAGTTCCGCCTCGTCACTCGGGCTCACCGGTCGGTCGTTGACCGGTCCGGGCCGGTCGATTAGGGATGGGGTCTCGCCGCGCTCGGAGAGGCATCTGCCACAACCCGATGGTCTTCGACATGGGGGAGGGCCGGACCCACGTCATGTACTGCGGCATCTGGTACCGCGACACCTCCCTGCGCACGGCCGGCGGCTGGCGGATCCAGGAGCGCTACGAGGAGCGCAGCGGGTCGAGGCCGCCGCCACCACACCGTGCGGATGTCCGACGCGCTGACCGACGACCGCATGACCCAGTCCGCCGGCCCCTACCGCGTCGAGGTCGTCGAGCCCCTTCACGAGCCGCGGGTCACCTGCGAGGCCGACGACCACGGCGTCGGGTTCGACCTGACGTGGACCGGGTCGTTCCCGGCCGTCGAGGAGCCACCCAACCGGTTCCGCCAGCACGACCGCATCATCCTCGACGCCTGCCGCTTCGCGCAGGTGGGCACGTGGTCGGGAACGCTGCGGGTCGACGGCGAGGAGCTGGCCGTTCGCCCCGACCGGTGGGTGGGGACCCGTGACCGCTCCTGGGGCATCCGACCGGTCGGAGAACCGGAACCTCCCGGCCGTGGCGCCGCCGAACCGGACGAGGGTTTCGGCTTCTGGTGGACGTACGTGCCGTTGCGCTTCGACTGGGGAGTGTTCGAGCACGCCGTGATCGGGCGCCACACGCCCTCCGGCTTCACCGACGTCGCCTCGATGGCCCCATGACGGAGACGATGTGGGCCTATCGGATCGAGGAGTGGAACCAACCCCCGCGCCCGGTCGAGGTGCCCGTCCCCCGCCCGGGCCCTGGGCAGGTGCTCGTCAAGGTGGCCGGCAACGGCCTCTGCCACTCCGACCTGGCCATGTCCCACGTCCCCGCCGAGGTCGGTCGCGGCCTCGGCTGGCGGGTGCCGTTCACTCTCGGCCACGAGGTCGCCGGCTGGGTCGAGGGTGTCGGCGACGGGGTGGCCGGAGTGGCCAACGGCGCCGCCGTGGCCCTGGTGTCGCCGAGCTCGTGCGGGGCGTGCCGGTCCTGCCTCCGCGGGCAGGACCACGTCTGCCCCCATGGCCGAGCCGGTCGGGGCTACGGGCGCGACGGCGGGCTGGCCGACTTCGTACTGGCCGGCACCCGTGACCTCATCCCCCTTGATGGGCTCGATCCGGTCACGGCCGGTCCCCTCACCGACGCCGGCGCCACCTCCTACCATGCCGTCAAGCGAGTGCTACCCAAGCTCGTGCCCGGCTCGACCGCGGTGGTCATCGGCGTCGGTGGGCTCGGCGCCTTCGCCGTGCAGTTTTTGGCCGCCCTCAGCCCCGCACACATCGTGGCCGTCGACACGAACCCGGCTCGCCTGGACCACGCCCGCCGGCTGGGCGCCCACGAGGGGCGCAGCGGCGTCCACGCCGGCACCGCCGATGTGCTGACCGACCTGGCCGGCGGTCGAGGAGCCGAGGCCGTGCTCGACGTCGTCGGCAGCGACGCCACCATCGCCGCCGGCCTGGCCGCGGTCCGCCCGGCCGGCGCCTTCGCCCTCGTGGGCGCCGGCGGTGGCGGCTTCGCCGGGCCGTGGTTCGGTGGGCTCCCCCGCGACGCCGACGTGTTCACCTTCCAGGGGTCGACGATCGCTGATGCTCACGAAGTGGTTGCCCTCGCCGAGGGCGGCCGCATCCAGACCGACGCCGACGTGTTCACCTTCGACCGGGTGGCCGAGGCCTACGAGGCTCTGGCCTCCGGCACCCTGCGGGGCCGTGCCGTGGTCACGCCGGACGGCTGCTCAGCGAGATGAAGCGTGCGTTGCCGTCAGCTCATCGAGCTGGCGTCGACGAGGAAGGCGATCTTGCAGTGAACCTTGTAGTTCGTGATCTGCCCGTCACTGCCCACGGTGGCGTTGCTGCCGAGGACCTCGACACCGGTCATGTTCCGGATGGTCTGAGAGGCGGTGCTGACGGCGTTGCGGACGGCGTCACTGAACGAGCTCGGAGAGCTCCCCACCAGCTCGATCACCTTGACCACACCTCCGGTCTCCTCTTGGGGCATTGGGTCGCGCTCCTTCTCGTCGGGCCAGATCTACGCTGTGGCGGCGTCACGGTAGCGCGAGAGCTGGGCGACCGCGGAAGCTGCGGAGCGACCCATCCGAGACACGACGGGGAGCACGCAGACACCAGTGGACGGTCCAGCCGAGGTGACCCATGGGGACCGCCCGCCCGGGGCTCGGCGCCCCGTCCTCTTCGACCAGGACGCCGTCGACGCTCCCCCGGCGGGCCGACGCTCGATGGGGCCGGTGCGCTCCTCCGGCCGGGGGATGCTCTGGGTGGGCGCCGCCGTGGCGTGTGTCGCGGTGATCGTCCTCGCCGCCGTGGCCACCGCCCGGTTGGACGGCGACGACGGCGGCGACGGCGGCGGCAGCGACGCTTCCCCCACCTCGGGAGCTGCGGTCACCGAACCGGCGGGTGGAGGGCCCGGCTCGGTCGGAGCGTCCTCGACCCTGCCCGCCGTCACCCGCACGACCGTCCCCCCCGGGACGGCCAGCGGCGAGCCGATCACCCTCGCCTTCGCCGGCGACGTCAACTACGAGAGCCCGTCTCGCGACGCCCTCCTCGCCGACCCGGCCTCGCGACTCCGGCCCGTGGAGCCGGTCCTTGCCGGCGCCGACCTCGCCGTGGTCAACCTCGAGACCGCCATCACCGAGCGGGGCACGCCGGTCGGCAAGGAGTTCACGTTCCGCGCGCCGCCCTCGGTGCTCGACGGCCTGGCCGCCAACGGCGTGGACGTGGCTTCCATGGCCAACAACCACGGGATGGACTTCGGTACCGAGGGGCTCCTCGACTCCATCGCCGCCAAGCGTTCCGCTCCCATCGCCGTCGTCGGGATCGGCGCCGACGAGGGCGAGGCCTTCGCCCCCCACATCGCCGAGGTCAAGGGCCAGCGGGTCGCCCTCATCGCCGCCACCCAGGTGCTCGACTCGTCGCTGACCGAGGCGTGGACGGCCACCGAGGACAAGCCCGGGCTGGCCTCGGCCAAGCGGGTCGACCGCCTGGTCGAGGAGGTCGAGCGGGCCCGCATCGCGGCCGACACGGTCGTGGTGTTCCTCCACTGGGGCAGGGAGCGCGAGACCTGCCCCACCGACGACCAGCAGGAGCTGGCGCTGCGCCTCGTGGCCGCCGGCGCCGACGTGATCGTCGGCAGCCACGCGCACCGGGTCCTGGGAGGCGGCCGGATGGGGCCGGCAGTGGTGCACTACGGCCTCGGCAACTTCGCCTTCTTCTCGGCCAGCCCCGAGGCGGCGACCACCGGCGTCTTCACCGTGACCGTCCGGGGCCGCCGCATCGACGAGTACCGGTGGCAACCCGGCGTGATCCGCGACCGAGTCCCCTTCCTGTTGGACGGGGCTGAAGCCGTCGCCGCCACCGACGCCTGGAACGCGCTGCGGCGGTGCACCGTCCTCACTGAGTGACGTCTCGTCGGGTCGGTGCCACCTGCGAAGCTTGGGTGATGCGAGACCAGGGTTTCCGCTGGCCACTCGACCCCCAGCGCAACGGCTTCATGAGCCCCCGCGGGGCGGCCACCGGCGCCATCGGCTGCCTGTTGATCGCCGCTATCGGGGCGTGGGCGGCGGCCGCCCCCTCGGAGACCTCGGCGAACCAGCCCGTCGAGGCTGCGGCCGAGCCGACGGCCACCGAGGCGTCGAGCCCCGCTACTGGCCGGGCGGCGCCAGCACCGGGCACCGGTCCCGACCGCGCTCCGGCACCGGCGGGCGAGGCCGCCACTCCACCCACCGCACCGGAGCGGCCATCGGACGAGCGCCTGTTCCACGAGGTCTTCACCATCTCGGGCGACATCTCCCCCAAGTCGGTGGTGGCCTCCGACGAGGGTCTGTTCTTCGCCCAGAACATGATGTACCGGCACACGATCACCGTCTATGACCGTGACTTCGAGCTCGTGAAGACCATCGGCGACCAGGTCAGGTTGGAGGAGTTCGGCCTCCCGGGCCCGGGGGCGCCGGTCCAGGGCGCCCCGGTGGAGGCCGCCTTCTCGCCCGACGGCGCCTACGCCTACGTCTCCAACTACTCCATGTACGGGCCCGGCTTCGCCGGGGAGGGGAGCGACTCGTGCACGTCCGACGCCGGGCTCGACGACAGCTTCGTCTACCGCGTCGACGTGAAGCGCTTGGAGATCGACCAGGTCATCCCCGTCGGGGCCGTACCGAAGTACGTGGCCGTCACCCCCGACGGCAGGTTCGTCCTCGTGACCAACTGGTGCTCGTACGACATGAGCGTCATAGAGGCATCGTCGGGCAAGGAGGTCCGACGGGTCCCGATCGGGCGCTACCCCCGTGGCATCGCCGTCGACCCTGGCTCGACCACCGCCTTCGTCGCCGTCATGGGCGGCACCGACGTCGCCACCGTCGACCTGGCCGACTTCAGCGTCGGCGCCATCACCGGCGTGGGCGATGCTCCTCGCCACCTCGTCATGGCCCCGGACGGTCGCTACCTGTACGCCACGCTCAACGACGAGGGGGTCGTGGCGCGGATCGACCTGACCGCCGGCAACGCCACCACCAAGATCGCCACCGGCCAGGCCCCGCGCAGCATGGACATCTCCGCCGACGGCCGATCGCTCTACGTCGTGAACTACGAGTCGAACACGGTGAGCAAGGTGCGAACGGCGGACATGGAGGTGCTCCAGGAGCTCCCGGTCGGTCACCACCCGATCGGCATCACCTACGACGATCCCACCGGTTCGGTGTGGGTCGCCTGCTACTCCGGCACCATCCACGTCTTCGGGGACAGCTGACGGGGCACCGCCATGCGACCCGCCGGTCGCTCACTCGTTGCTGGTGGAGAACCCGCAGGTCTCGAGGGAGAACTCGTCGAGGCTGAGCGCCGCCGCCCCGGCGGCGACCGCGTCGGGGTGATCGACCACCTTGGTCCCGAAGTCCTCGAGGCTCGTGCTCGACCCGGCCACGTCGATCAAGGCCTCGGTGAAGTCCCGAAGCGCGGTGAGGTCCTCGGTGAGGTCGTCGGGAGCCAGCGCGATGGCCTCCTCGTAGGCGACGACGAGTTGCTCGGAGCCATCGATGAGCTTGCCCTGGATGACGCTCCAGTCCCCGCCCGCCTCCAGATCCTCCGTGAACTGCAGGTCGAGGTCGCTGACGTCCCGGAGCGGTTCACACACCGCCTCGTCGCCGCCGTCGGTGGTCGTGGTCGAGCCCTCGGTCGTCGTGGTCGGGTCGGCCGCAGTCGAGGACGTGGTCGGCTCGGTGGTCGGGGCGGGGGCTTCGCCCCCGGGTGACGGCTCGGTCGTCTCCCCGGCGCTGCCCTGCTCGGAGTCGGCGTCGTCGGTGACCCCGCAGCCGAGGGCGGTGGCCAGGAGCAGGGTGGCGACAGCGAGCCAGGTCCCTGGGCGACGCACGGCGAGAGTCTGGCAGAACCGTGACACCGGAGCGCTCCACCGTCCCCGCCACCCCGCAGTCGTTGCACATCCGTCATGGAACTGCAACAATGCCGACGCCTCCTCCGGCTGTCCCCTCCCCGAGCAAGGACGAGCGCCTGTGCCCCGACCATCGATGTTGCCCTCGGTACCCGCCCGGGCTCGAACGGCCGCCCTCGCCGCCCTCCTGCTCCTGGCCGTGGCCGGTCTCTCCGCCTGCGAGGAGGACGCGCCACGATCGGCGTCGACAGCCGGAGACGAGGCGGCGGCCCACGCGCGGTCCCAGCTCGGCACGCCCTACCAGTACGGTGGTCGCACCCCGGGTGTCGGGTTCGACTGCTCCGGGCTCACCTCGTGGTCCTGGGAACAGGCCGGCGTGGCCATCCCCCGGACGTCGCGGGACCAGTACGCCGCCACCGAGCGCATCAGCCTCGGCGATCTGCGTCCCGGCGACCTCGTGTTCTACGCCGCCAACGGCTCCACCGTCAGCCACGTGGCCATGTTCGTGGGGAACGACACCCTCGTGCATGCCCGCAGCAGCGTCGCCCACGTCGTCGAGGACCAGCTGAGCACCTGGTGGACCAGCGCGCTCGTCGGCTACGGGCGGGTGGCCGCTCCGTAACCGGCTGACGCCACGGCGATGCCGGCCCCGCCCGGGCCTGCGTGCCACGATCGGGCGATGTCCCACGCCTGCTCGCCGCGCCGGCGGCGGCTCCTGCCCACGCTCGTCGCCACCACGCTCCTCCTCGCCAGTTGCTCCGACGACGGCGGTGGCCAGACGGCCGGTGGCGAGAAGCCCGCCCCGACCAGGGAGACGGCCGAGCCGGATACGGGGGGCTTCGCCGGCTACGACGAACACCGGAGCGACCTGTACGCCGGCACGAAGAACTGGATCTGTCATCCCGACCTCGACGACGACGAGTGCCGGGACGTCCGCACCACCGTCATCGAGCCCGACGGCAGCCGGCGGGTCGACGACCTGGAGCGGGCCGATGACCCCGGCTTCGACTGCTTCTACGTGTACCCCACCACCTCGGCCGACCCCGAGGTCAACAGCGACCTCGATGTCGACGACTCCGAGGTCGACACCGTCCGCGCCCAGGTGGCGCGGTACTCCTCGGTCTGCCGGGTCTTCGCTCCCGCCTACCGCCAGGTCACCATCGCCGGACTGTTCCAGGGCGGTCTCGGCGAGGACCCCCAGCAGCGCGCCTACGGGGACGTGCTCGACGCCTGGAAGACCTACGTCAACCAGGACAACGACGGGCGTGGCGTCGTGCTCATCGGGCACTCCCAGGGCTCCGGGCACCTTCGCCGGCTCCTGTCCGAGGAGCTCGACCCCGAACCCGACCTCCGGGCCCTGCTCGTGTCGGCGGTGTTGCTCGGCACCACCATCGCCGAGCCGACCAACGGGACCACGAGCGAGGAGGGGCTCCGCAACATCGCCCCCTGCACATCGCCTGGCGACACCGGATGCCTGGTCTCGTACTCCTCGTACCCGGCCGCTTCGCCGCCGGTCGAGGGAGCGCTGTTCGGGGGCGTGCGGGAGGAGGGCCAGCGGGCCGTGTGCGTCAACCCGGTGGAGCTGGCCGGGGGCGACGGCCTGGCCGATCCGGTGCTGCTCACCAAGCCGTCACTGGTCGGGGCGGTGGCCGGCTTCGAGGACGTCGCCACACCGTTCGTGTCGCTCCCCGGGGCGCTGGAGGCGACCTGCACCGTCACCGGCCCCTACTCCTACCTCGCCGTCGAGCCGGACGACCCCGACGATCCCCGGCCGCTGTCCGGTCTGGTCAAGCAGGGCCTCGGGCCGACGTGGGGCCTGCACCTGCTCGACGCCAACCTCGCCCAGGACGACCTCATCGAGTTGGTCACCCAGCAAGCCGAACGACACCGGTGACTCCGGCTACGGTCAGCGAACCGCTCGAAGCGGGGGGCAGTGTGGCGGTAGACCTCGGGCGTCGGTTTACGTACCGCAGAACGTGCGGTAGGGGCCGAAGCCCGGCGGGGCAGGTGCGGCGTACGGTTCGAGACCGGGTCGTTCGACGAATGGCTGGGCGAGCACATCGAGCAGTCGTCGGAACGGTTGTAGGTCACCGGCACTCGCCGCCGCCAGCGCTTCCTCCACCTTGTGGTTGCGCGGGATGTAGACGGGGTTGACCCGGTCCATCGCTGCTGCGACCGCCTGTGGGTCACGCCGATGAGAGGACAGCTCCGTCCGCCAACGGTCCGACCACGCGTCGAAGGCCCAGGGTTCGGTGAAGAGGGATCGGGTCCGTGCCGCATCTCCCAGGACCGACGACGACAGGGCCCGGAAGCACGAGGTGAAGTCGACCCGCTGCGCGTGCAACAGCGCCAGCAGGTCGTCGATGAGCTCGCCGTCCTCTGGTTGGTCGTCGGTCAGACCCAACTTGGCCCGCATCCCGTGGCCCCAGCACTCGTGATAGCGGTCGGGGAACGACTGCAACACGTCGGTGGCCGCCGTAAGCGCCGCATCCGTCTCGACGTCGAACAGGGGCAGCAACGTCTCGGCCAACCGCGCCAGGTTCCACTGCGCGATGTGCGGCTGGTTGCCGTATGCGTAGCGGCCGCCATGATCGATCGAACTGAACACGGTGGCGGGGTCGAAGGCATCCATGAAGGCACAGGGGCCGTAGTCGATGGTCTCGCCGGAGATCGTCATGTTGTCGGTGTTCATGACGCCGTGGATGAACCCGACGAGCATCCAGCGAGCGACCAGCGATGCCTGGGCGTCGACGACGCCTTCGAAGAACGCGAGGTACGGGTTCTCCGCCTCGACGGCGTGGGGGTGGTGACGTGCGATCGCGTGGTCGGCGAGACGCCGCACGAGCGTCAGGTCACCGTGGGCGGCTGCGTACTGGAACGTGCCGACGCGAAGGTGGCTGGCGGCGACGCGGGTGAGCACTGCGCCGGGCAGCATCGTCTCCCGGGCGACGTGATCGCCGGTCGCCACCACTGCGAGCGCCCGGGTGGTGGGGATGCCGAGCGCATGCATCGCCTCGCCGATCACGTACTCACGCAGCATCGGGCCGACGGCTGCCTTCCCGTCACCCCCTCGTGCGAACGGCGTGCGACCCGACCCCTTCAGGTGCAGGTCACGGCGGCGTCCGTGGACGTCGATCACCTCGCCGAGCAGGAGCGCTCGGCCGTCGCCGAGGCGAGGCGAGAACCCACCGAACTGATGGCCGGCGTAGGCCTGCGCGACCGGCGACGCCCCCTCGGGTGTGGCGTTGCCGGCGAGAACGGCGACACCATCAGGTGCTCGCAGCGCCTCTGGATCGACACCCAGCTCTGTGGCCAGCTCCTCGTTGAGCGCCAACAGCCGGGCCGCCGAGACCGGCGCGGCCTGCCATGCCGCGTACAGGCCCTCCAGTTCACGAACATAGGAGTTGTCGAACGCGAACAGCGGCCGGACAGCGACGCTCATCGAGCCGAGGCTACCGAGCGACCACCACGACTCACCGATCCGTCCTCCTGCACTGCTGCAGGCATCGGCGTGGGGTGCGGCGCATCAGGTGGCGTTCTCGGCGGCGACCTCGGCCCGCTCCTCCCGAAGGCGGTCTCGGGAGCGCACGAGCCGGAGGAGGGTGACGAGCCCGAGTCCTCCCAGCACGTTTCCGACCGTCGTGTAGGCGAACCAGCCGAGCCAGTCGAGGTAGCCGAACGGGGCGCGGCCGGTATGGAGGGCGCCGAAGATGAGGAGCGAGTCGAGCACCGAGTGGAACATCTCGAGGCCGGCGAGGAGGAAGGCGCCGGCAACGGCCGCCGCGATCTTGGCCGGCATCGAGTCGGTCCCGTGCTGCATGCGCGTCATCAGCGTGATGGCGCCGCCGGCGAGGAGGGCAAGGCTGAACGTCTCCCGGGACAGCGGGGCGGTCGCGTAGTGCGTCGCAGACTCGACGGTCTGGTCCCGAAGCCGGGGGAAGGCGCCCATGGCGACCCACATGACGAGCCAACCGCCAGCGATGTTCGCGGCGAGCGTGCCGGACCAGAGCCGCGCCAGTTGGAGTGGACCGGCCCGGCGGGCGGCGACGGTGATCACCGGCACCAGGAATCCTTCTGTGAACAGCTCGCTGCGGGCGAGGAGCAGGGCCACGAACCCCACCGAGAAGGCGAGACCGGCCAACAGCGGGGACCCCGTCTCCTCCCGGACGGCGATGAAGGCCAGGACGCCCAAGGCCACCTCGGTCCCGCCCAGGAAGCCGGTGGCGAGCACGACGTGCCACGGCCGGTGCAGTCGCTGGACACCCTCGGCGACGGTGCGGTCGAAGGCGTGCTCGAGCTCGTCCTCCAGCGGACTGTCCGTCTCGCCGAGCTGCTGCTGGTTCGTGTCGGCCACCGAGATGCCCCTCGTTCGCAAGTGGTTCGGGGGCACCTCTACCCAGCCGAAACGCCCTCATTTCCTCGGGGGCTGGAGCGCCCGAGCGCCGCCGCGGCGGCCACCGCGGTTGCAACGTGCCAGCCGGCGTGGGGCTGGGCCGGGGACGACGGCCAGCACAGGGGTGCGCCAGTGCGCCCGAGCACGAAGAGCACGACTCCCACACCCAGTGCCGCCACCGCCACCCGGTCGGCGACCGACGGCGGGCTCGTCCGGCGCCGTCGGCGTCGCCGTTCCACGCCCACCACTGCGACGGCCAGCGCGCCGTGCAAGACCGCCACGAGCCCGGGGGCAGCGACGGCCATGCCGACGGCCGCGGCGGCCAGCATCCCGCCGAGGCGTCGGAAGCCGGCTCCGCCGGCGTGGAGGAGTACCACCACGAGCAGGGCGGCGATCGAGGCGTCATGAGCGGCGTCGGCCCACGCTGGCTGAGGCCCGTGGTACGCGACGCTCCCGATGGAGACGAAGGCCAGGGCCACCACCCCGGCGACGGTGGCCGACGGGAGGGTCTCCGCGGAGGCACGGCGGCTCGCGACGTAGGCGGCAGCAGCGAGGTAGGCGGCAGCGGCGAGGTAGGCGGTGCTCGACCAGGCGTTGGCCGGCTGGGCCAGCCAGCCCTCGCCCAAGAGCTCGCAGTCCGAACCCCCCATGGCCAGGCAGAGGATGGCAGAACCAGCGCAGGTTGAGGAGGCGCCCCGCGTGCCAATCTGGCACCGTGGCGCTGACCGTGGAGGGGCGATGAGCGCCGACTGGGCGCGGCCCGTCGTGCACTGGGAGATCGAGGCCCATGATCCTGAGCGCCAGCGCGCCTTCTACCGGGACCTGTTCAACTGGGACATAGGGGACGGTCCGATCATGAACATCGCCGCCGGCCTGGGCGGTCCTGAACCGGGGCCTGGCGGACACATCCGCCAAGGCGATACGCCGGGTGTTCGCCTGTTCGTTCAGGTGCGGGACATCAACGCGTCCCTCTCGCGGGCCAGCGAGCTGGGAGGCACCGTGCTGTCGGAGCCCTTCGATGTCCCGGGAGGGCCGACGATTGCCTCGATCAGCGACCCCGAGGGCAACCCGCTCGTGCTCGTGCAGCAGTAGTCGTCAGTCGAGGTCCGTGTAGCGGCGAACCTCGAGGCTGCTCGAGTCGACGAACGACATGAACTCCAGCGCGGTCGGGTCGTCGTCCCAGCGAGTGGCGCTGTTGTCGGCATCCTCTGCGCTGTACCAGAGATCGATGACGATCCACTCGCCGGCACGCTCGCCCTGCCCGCGCCCCGTCGTGCGGCGGAGGAGTCCAGGCTGGCGGTACGCGAAATCGGACTGCAGCCGCTTGTCGACAGCGAGGAAGGCGGCATCCTCCGCACCGTCGACGAGCCGGAAGGTCATCGTCTCGATCACTGCCACCCACCCAGCATCGCGTGAGGGTCAGGCAGTCACGGGCGGGGACTGGTGTGGAGCACCGATACGGCGATCACGAGCGCCACGCTGTTGGTACCGACGTGGGCGAGGGCAGGGGCGACGAGGCTTCCGCTGCGCAGCCGGAGCCAGCAGAACACAGCCCCGGCGCCAGCGGTGGCGACGACGCCGGCGGCGACGGCGGGCGCACTCGGAGCCAACCGGTTCGTTCCCAGCGCTTCGACGGTCGGGACGACGTGCCAGAGGCCGAAGATCGCTGACGACCAGCCGACAGCGGCCCCTCTCGAGGTGACTCGGCTGAGCAGGGCGAGCAGCACACCGCGGAAGGCGACCTCCTCGAGCACGACCGTGCCGAGCGGGATCCGGACGAGAGCCTGGTAGGCAACGGCCGCCCCGGTGACCTCGGCCACCCTCTCGTCTGCGTACAGGGGCCGGGTGGCGGGGACGAGCGCGGCGACCACGAGGGCCAGGGCCACGATGACGAACGCAGCCGCACCGAGAGCCGCCCCTCTACCAACGCTGGAGCGGGCCAGACCCAGTTCCGCCCAAGCGGTCCCGCTCGTCCGGGCGATTCCGAGGAGCGCGGCGGCCACCGCCAGGTTGACGGGAACATACAGCGCGGGGGGAAGCACCAGGTTCCCCAGGAGGTTGTGCACCAGGAGGATGGCCAGGACCGGGACGAGAGCGGCCACACGGCGCTCTCGCAGACCCCGGTCGGGACGGCCGTTGCTTCCAGCGGACGTGGACGGGCTACTGGCCAACTCTCCCGTCGATCCGCTCGCGGAGGAAGTCGGCGTGGCCGTTGTGCCGGGCGTACTCCTCGATCATGTGCACCAGCACTTCGCGCAGCACGTGCCCGTCTTTTCCGACGACGTCGAGGTCGGGAGCCTCGGCCACGTACTGATCCGCGAACGCGACCTCGGCCCGCCACGTGTCCCACGCCTCGGCGACAACCTCGGGCTCGGACACCGCGCCGTTGAAGTCCGAGGGGTCGTCATCGGCGTCGACGAACATGTCCGACCAGCCAAAGCGACGGACGGGCTCATCGTCGACCGACTCGTCTGGCCGAAGGTGCTTCTCGGGGTCATCCGACGTAGTGGTGACATTGCCACAGTCCTGGGCCGGACACGCTGGTATCCCCACAACTCCTGCGTCAGGGCTCGAGCAGGTCGTCCGAACCGCTGCTGGAAAAGACGATGATCTCGTCACAGCAGCTCGCTGAGGTGCGTCGGCGTCCGCCCGGTCAGCGCCTGAACCTCTCGTGAGACGCGGTCCCATCTGTGTTGGCGGATCGACTGGAACATCGTGGTGTACGTAGGCCCACCACGGATCGAGATCGGCTCGTGCCATGTCGAGTCGGTGGTCTCGAGGCGTGACATCGATGTACTCGACGGGTCGTGCGAACTTCGTCGCGGTCAGGTCGGCGATGGCGAACAGGTCCAGCGATTCGTCACCGGTGATGTCGTGGGCGCCGCCCGTGGGCGGTGCGACGGCAAGTGCGGCAAGCGATCGGGCAACGTCGGTGCGGCTGACGAGTGAGATGCGGCCATCGGAGGCAGGGAGACGGATCTCGCCACTGTCGAGCGCCTCGTATGGCCATTGAGGAAGAACTCGGTGAAGATCGAGGCCCGTGCGATCGAGAACCCCACGCCGGCGTCGCGGAGCATCTGTTCTGTGAGGGCGTTGGTGACGGCATAGCAGAACGGTGAGCGAAGGTCGGCGTCGAGGCTGCTGAGGGCGACGACGTGGCTGACGCCGGCACCGACCGCAGCTTCGATCAGGTTCTGGTGGTGCGCCAGCACCAGCGCCGACTCGCCGTCGCTGGAGACCATGACGAGGGTGTCGACCCCTGGGAGTGCCGCCTGGAGTGCTGCTCGGTCGCTGTAGTCCGCGGGTGGGGACCAATCCGCCAATCCGCCGTGGGCGGAAGTCGTCGTTCTGGTTGCCGGCGTCGCGTCACTGCGATCACCTCGCAGTCCTCGCGGAGGCGAGCAAGTCGACGAGGCGCGCCGCCGACCTTGCCGGACGCTCCGGTGACCGCGATTCGTTCCACTCGTTACCGCTTCGGTGGCAGCGAGCGTGCGTAGCCGGTTCCCAGCCCGACCCACTTCGCGAGTTGACGCTTCGTACGGACGTCCTCGGAGTCGACGCGCAACCATCCCCGCATCGGTCGACCGCGCATCTCCATGAATCGAGCATTCGTCGTCTCGGCGAGCCTGTTGGACTCCTCGGGATCGACTCGGACAAGGATCCCGCCCTGGCCGCTGGCGGCGACCGCCATGTTGCCTCCGACGAGAAAGGCGAGGCCGCCGAACATCTTCTTCTCGACCACGTCTGGCTCACCGGCCAGCAGCTCGCGAATGTGGGCTGCGACGTCGTGGTCGTAGGCCATGACACATCCTACGGACGCAGCGCCCGAGACCATGGCGGCGTTCGAGGGCGATACCGGTGGTGGGTGGGTGATGGATTCAGCGTGATCTGCGAGGTCGAGCCGGCGACCAGGCCCGATCTCATGCACGTTCGGCACCAGATCGGGGTGCTGAGCCGGATGGCGAGCGGGTTCCTGATCCCGGACAACCACATCGGTCGCGCGACGGTGTCGAGCCCGCTATTGAGAGGTCGCTGACCGGCTGGAGCACGACAGGTCGAGCGCCGCATCGTTCAGCGCGGGTACCCGGGACACGTGATCCACGGATGCCACCTCGTGCCGGCCCGCTCTTGATCAGGGATAGATGGATAGATCCACCAACGAACCACTTGGCAATCGGCGAGAATCATCGTGATGGAGGGGCTCTCCGCCACGGAGGTGGTTGAGGTCATGGTGGCGATGTTCGCCTCCGGCGACCCATCCGAGGCAGCCACCGTCGTCGCAGACGACTACCTGGATCACCAGGGAGTGGGTGCAGGGGCGATCAGAGGCGTCGACGGCTTCGCGCATGTCGTTCGGACGAACCATGCCGCCTACGAACATCAGGAGATCTCGATCGAGGACCTCTTCGGTGTGGCCGACCGCGCCGTCGCCAGGATCAGCTGGCGGGGGCGTCGTCATGATGGTGAGAAGGTCGACCGGGAGACGATCGACATCGTGCGAGTAGCCGAAGGGCGAGCCGTCGAGCACTGGGGCGCACGAGCGTGAGGTACGACTTCGCCGGCTGGCGGTGCGGGCAAACAAGGGCAGACTCCGACACCTGGAGCGCAGCGTCGACCTCCCCCGTCTCGCTGGTGCGGTACTTCTCAACGGCTTCGCATTCCGGGCGTTTGGGGACAGTCCTCAGCTCGCTTCGAGGTGCTGCCGGAGCGCTTCTCGGATGATCTCGGAGACCGGGACTCCCTCGTCTTCGGCTCGGCGTGCGAGGCGTTCCTTGAGCTCGGGATCGAGTCGGACGGACTCAACCGTCGACGGCGCGGAGCCGAGCCTGGGCCGGCCACGCTTACCGCGCCGGGCGATGATCTCGTCCACGTCGTAGCCAACGTCGGCTTCGTCGGTGAGCTTCTCGATGAGCTCGTCGTCGATGGGCTTGCCTGACTTGGTGCGTCCGTAGGTGCGCTTGGTCATGGGGTCGAGCAGGTTGGCGGCGGGGTTGGGACCGATGACCAGCAACCGATCCGGGTCCTCGCCAAGGTCGTCACCAACCATCGAGTGTTCGAAACGCTCGGCCGCCGTGGCCGACCTCGGCGCCTACGCCGCGCCGGACCGGGCCCCGCCACTTGTGGTCAGGGTCGGGTTGCATCGCCCCTCCCCCTCGGCCGACCGAGCAAATCACCGATGCCCGAGTCGCAGTGGAACGGCGGTGGAAAGAGAACGGCAGCGGGCGCCGAGGCCGGCGGACCGACTGTCGCGACCGTCTCGGCGTTATGCCTCTCCCAAGACGCGGCACACTTCGACGCGCCGCACGGACACCGGCGCTTCCTCCGGGGCCTGCACGGTGGTGGAGGCGTTCTTCGCGGCCTCCTCCGAGTCGTAGATCGCCACGCCCATTCCTGAGCTGCCGTCGGCGCTCTCGAGCCAGTAGCCCTTCACGAACCCTTCGCTTGCGGCCGTCTCGGGGATGACACTGGAGTTCAACCCTTCTTGCGCTTCGTCATTACGGCCGTGCTTGATGTCGACCTCGACGACCATTGCGTACATGGGCTGACTCCTTCGTGTAGGGAACGTTCCCGCAGTGTGCTCGACCGTGCGACGCCGTGCTCGAGGACGTGGTGAGGTGGCCCGTCCCCCTTACCCCCCGGGACGCCGGGGAGCCTATGGCGAGCGTTAGGCTCCCCTATAGCTCCCCCAGCATTCAGGCACTTAGCTGCTCCGCCGTTACGACCTTCTCACCTGGGCTTTTCCGGTGGGCCGTGAGGGACTCGAACCCCCGACCCCTTGCGCGTCATGCAAGTGCTCTAGCCAACTGAGCTAACGGCCCGGAGCGGTCCAAGGTAGCAGCCGGGCACTACGGCCCGCCGTGGCCGGAGCTCCGAGTTGCAGCATGGTCCGACGACGCCGGTTGGCCGGCGCTGTCGTGCCGGCGACCCCACAACTCGCTCCCCACGGCGGTGATGACGGCGGCCACTGGTACGGCCAGGAAGGCGCCGGCGATGCCGCCGAGGGTGCCGCCGGCGGCCAGGGCCAACAGCACCACCGCCGGGTGGAGCTGGATGAGCTTGCCGTAGATCACCGGCGCCAGCAGGTCGCTGTCGAACTGCTGCACCACGAGGCTCACCACGGCCACGACCAGCGCATCGCCCAGCCCACCGGAGACCAGGGCGACCAGTGTGGCCACGACCCCGGCGGCCACCGCCCCGACGATGGGGAAGAAGGCGGCCAGGAAGGTCAACACCATCACCGGGATCACGAGCTCGCTGCCGACGATGAGGAGGGTGACGCCGATGATGACGGCCTCGACGACGCCGAGGGCGGCAGCCCCACGGAGGAAACCGCCGAGGGCGTCCCAGGCCCGGCCAGCGCAGGCCCGAACCACGTCGTGGTGCGCAGCGGGAAGGTGGTCGAGGGTCCAGCGCTGGAACCGAGGACCGTCCTTGACGAGGAAGAAGGTGAGGACCACGGCCAACACGCTGCCAGCGAGCGCCTCGGCGAGGGCGAACGCACCGGAGACGACGCCACCCGAGGACGAGCGCAGGAACATGCCCAGCGAATCGCCAGCCTCTCGCCGGTAGCGGCGGAGCTGGTCGCGCTCGAGCCCGATGGGGCCCTCCACGAACCATCGCTCGATGTCGTCGACGGCCTCGCTGATCACCGGCCCGAGCTCGGAGAACTCGTCTACGACGGCGGGGACGATGAGCACCCCGAGCAGGATCAGGATGACGATGGAGCCACCGAAGGGCGCCGCCGTGGCGATGAGCGGGGCCCATCCCCGGCGCTCGAGGGCCCGGGCGAGCGGCACCAGCGCCGTGGCCAGGAGCGCGGCGACGAACAGGGGCAGCACCACCAGCCGCAGGCGGGCGAGAAGAGCGATGGCGGCGACCACGGCGGCGGCGACGATCAGCGCTCGCCACGCCACCTCTGACGCTCGACGCAGCCACACCGGCGACGCGTCGGCGCCGGCAGGGCCCCGCGATCCGTCCCCGGTCGGCATGTTCCCACGAGCCACGGCTGGGAACGCTACGGCGTCCGGTAGGAGCGGGGCGCCGTCGGAGCCGGCGCGCGAGCCAGGCGGGCGGTGCCAGTCAGGCCGGTGCAGCGCCGCCGGCGGGCGGCCAGCGGAAGATCTCCCAGCCCTCCAAGGGGGCGGCGCCGAGGCGCCGGTAGAAGGCCTTGGCCGGCTCGTTCCAGTCGAGCACGGCCCACTCGACGCGTCCCTCGGTGCGGCCCCGCAGATCGGCGAGGAGGGCCCGGCCGATGCCCCGGTCCCGGAAGGCCGGCCGCACGAACAGGTCCTCCAACCAGATGCCGGGACGGCCGAGGAAGGTCGAGAAGGTGCGGAACCACAGGGCGAAGCCGGCCACCTCGCTCCCGCACTCGGCCAGCAGCACGCCCGCCACCGAGTCGGGGCCGAAGAGATGTCGGCCGAAGGTCACGTCGTCGAAGGTGACCTGGTCGGCCATGCGCTCGTACTCGGCCAGCTCCCGCACGAGCGTGAGGACCTCGTCGAGATCCTCGGCCGCAGCCGGGCGGATGGTGAGATCGGCGGCGGCGGGCGGCACGGGGCTCGATTGCGCGTTCGACGACGCTGGGCGGGGAGCCACGGATGACGACGCTACTGGTGGACCGGGGCCGCTCGAGGCGCCGCCGGCGGCGACACCCCGGGTCAGCGCGTCGGCCCTGCTGCGCCCAGCGACCGGGCGGCGCGGCCCCGTTGGGCCAGTGCCGCGGCCAGCGCCACGAGCGCCACCGCCGCCGCCACCGCCACGGCGTCGAGAGGAAGGCCGCCCCGAACCGGCACCCCGGAGACCACGAAGAGCACGGCGCCGAGGCCGGCCGAGCCGGCCACCACGGCGACGATCCACGCCCACCGGCCGAGGTGAACACGGGGGCGGTCGTGCACGGGCGTGGCCAGGTCGATCGACCAGTGGGCCAGCTCGACGACGGCGAGGATCCCGGGGCCGGCGGCCACGGCGAGTGCCGGCGTGCCGGCATCCACGTCGGCGAGCACGACAGTCGCACCGAGCACCACCGCCGCCGCCCCGACCACGCCCATCCACCGGCCGGCACACCCCGCTCCGACCAGCGCCACCGCCGCCGCGCCCAGGAGGGCCAACGGCGGGCGCGACGCCATCGGCGCGGCGAGCACCGCCAACGCCGCCACCCCGGCGCCCAGGAGGAGCGCCACGGCGGCCGGGTCAGCCGACCGCTCGACGGGCGTGGCGACGAAATGCCTGCACCTCCTCCAGCACCTGCTCCAGCGACCCCTCGTCCCGCCAGATCACCACCGGCACCCCGAGGCGCCGGTAGCGGTCGCGCACCATCTCCCGGTGCATGGCCCACAGCCGCCGACCGAGCTCGCCAACGGCGGCTCCGGCCACGGCGCCGGGATCTGGCGCCAGCTCGACCACGGCGAGATCGATGCCGCGGTTGCGCAGGTCGAACAGCGCCGCCACGGCCCGATCGTCCTCGAGCGGCGTTACGGCGATGACGAGGGCACGGGCGGGCAGCGTCCCGCGGGGGATCACGTTGACGCCCTTCCACACGAAGTTCTCGTGCGCCTGCGTCCCGAGCAGCGCGTCGGTCACCCGGTAGCGCTGGCGCTCGCCCATGCCGGGTCGCACCCATGACACGGACCCCCCGAACGACACCAGCCCCACCCTGTCGCGGCGGGCGAGGTAGGCGGAGGTCACCGACACCGCCACCCGCACGGCAGGGCCGATGGCGTCCACGGTGAAGGCGTCCAGGAAGACGACCACGTCGGTGCTGCGCTCGGGCCGTCGCTCGTTCACCCACAGCTCGCCCCGCCGGGCCGTGGCCCGCCAGTTGACCTCCTGCACCCGGTCGCCGGGGATGTAGGCCCGCAGGTCTGCGTGTTCGATGCCGGTCCCCTTGGCCCGAGCCACCTGGTCGCCGCTCACCACGCCGGTGCGCTGCGGGCGGACCAGCGTGGCCACCGTCTCAGCGGTCGGGTGCACCCGCAGGACGGTGGCCGCAGGAAGGGTCCACTCGTCGGTGAAGAGGCCGCTGCGGTCGCGGGCCCGGGCCACCACGCCGCCGACCCGGTACGTCCCCCAGCGTTCGGCCCGCAGCGCCAGCTTCACCCGGCTGGCACCGGTCGGGACGGGGACGGCGACGGGGTGGAGGCCGGCGGGGGCCAGGCCGACGGGCAGGTCGAGCGCCACCTCGACCCGATCGACCGGCCGCGCCGACGTGAGCTCGACGACCACGGTCAGCTCGTCGCCCTCGTAGGCCCGGTCGGCGTCGACGGCGGCGCGCACGGTGAGGGCGGGCGGGCGGGCCGCCGCCAAGCCGGCGACGAGGGCCAGTAAGAAGGGAGCGGTCAGCACGACGAGGTCGACCCTGCGCAGGAGCACGCCACCGAGCAGTCCAATGGCGGCGAGCACCAGCTCGACCCGCAGCTTCGGCGACGCCGTGCGGGTCAGCGGGCCGACTCCGCCACCGGCGTCGCCGGGTCGGGCCCGCTCGACGCAAGGGGACGCGGTCCCATCGGGTCCGGCGGGGCGGGGGCGGGCACGAGGTCGAGGCACTCGGCGATGACCTGCTCGGGGCGCACGCCCCTCACCCACAGGTCGGGGCGGAGCGACACCCGGTGGGCGAGGGCCGGTACGGCCACGGCCTTGACGTCATCGGGGGTCACGTAGTCGCGACCGGCCAGCACGGCTCGGGCCCGGCTGGCGCCGAGCACGGCGAGGGATCCACGGGGGCTGGCCCCGACCTGGAGCCGGTCGCGGTGGCGGGTGGCCGCCACCACCTCGACGACGTACCGGCGCACGACGTCGGCTACGTGGACGGACTCGAGGGAGTCCTGCATGGCTACGAGCTGGGCGGCGTCGATGACCGGTGCCAGGACGACCTGTTCCACCCGACGGTCGATGCGACGTCCGAGCATGGCCACCTCGTCGTCGACCGAGGGGTAGCCGACGGTCACCCGCAGGAGGAAGCGGTCGAGCTGGGCCTCGGGCAGCGGGTAGGTGCCCTCGTACTCGATGGGGTTCTGCGTGGCCAGCACCACGAAGGGCCGTTCGAGGCGGTGTGTGGTGCCCTCCACGGTCACCTGGCGCTCCTGCATGGCTTCGAGGAGCGCCGCCTGGGTCTTCGGTGTGGCCCGGTTGATCTCGTCGCCGAGGAGCAGGCTGGTGAACACCGGGCCGGGACGGAAGTCGAACTCGGCCCGTCGGGGGTCGAACACCGAGGAACCGGTGATGTCGGAGGGCATCAGGTCGGGCGTGAACTGCACCCGAGCGAAGCCCAGGCCGGTCACCTGAGCGAAGGACCGGGCGATGAGGGTCTTGGCCAGGCCCGGGAAGTCTTCGAGCAGCACGTGCCCGTCGGCCAGGATGCCCATCAGCACCTGTTCGAGCACCGACCGCTTCCCGACCACGAGCTCTTCGACCCGCTCGAGCACGGCCGCCGCCAGCCGGCCGGTCTCGGCCGGGGTGAGCGGGCCCGCCATCAGAGCCGTTCCAACGCGCCGATGACGTCGGGCACCACGCCCCGTCCGAGCGCAGGGCCGGTGCGGTCCTCGGGCACGGGCCGGTCCGGCCGGATCACACCCCACAGCGCCGGCCCGCACAGGGCGGCGACGGCCTCGGCGTCCTCAGGACGGTCGAGGTCGAGCCCGTGCCTGGTGGCCAACCGTTGCGCGGCCAGCTCCCGCAGCGCCGGTCGCAGGCGGAAGTGGACGTCGGCGGCGGTGCCTCCGCCGGCCGCCGTGACGAGCCGGTCGGCCTCGTGCAGCGCCTTCGGGGCCATGGGGGCCGGTGCGGTCGCGCCGGCCGCCACCCGATCCAGCTCGGTCCGCCGCTGGGTGCGGGGCATCGTCGCCACGGCGGCGTCGAGCACCCGGCAGGCCAGCGCAGCGACGGCCACGAGGTAGATGCGGGTGGCCAGGCTCCGACCGGGTACGCCGGTGGCCACCGACACCGCGAACACAATGGTCACGGCCAGGGCCGGGCCGACGACCCGCACCCGGGGCCACTTCACGCCTGCACAGCCATGTCGTTGCGGACCTGGTGCACGGCCTCGATGGCCTCGGCTCGCATGGCGTCGTCGATGGGGTGCTCGCTGTAACGGGCCCGCTCGAACAAGGCAGTGAGCCGGGCGGCCGCGCCCGCCGCCGCTCCCAGGCGCTCGAGCACACGACGGCAGTACTCGGCCGACGTCTCGTGGGATCGACGGGGGAGGCCGGCCGATCCGAGCACCGCCTCCATGCGGGCGTAGGCAGCGACCACAGCGCGGCGGGGGTCGGGTTCCGAGCGGAGGTCGGCCAGTGAGGCATCGAGGGCCCCGAGGAGCGGGTGGGCCGCTGCGTCGTCGAGCTCCTCGCCCTCGTCGGCGTCCCCGACGGTGACCACCGGTCCGCTGGGGGAACGGAGGGCGGTCACGGCCAGCGCGGCCGCCGCCGCGGCGATGAGCAGACCACCGGCCACGAAGGCGAACAGCTCGCTGCTCCGGCTCGGGTCGTCGCCGGTGACCTCCTCGTCGTCGGCCGGCGCCGCGGTGGTCGGTGTGAACTGCGACAGCGCGTGGAGGTCCGGACCGCGGCCGGGGCCGAGGACGCTGACCAGGAGGGCCAACAGGGCGAGGCCGACCAGGGTGGCGAGCGGCCGGACCCACCACGCCGGTGGTTCGGCAGCGTCGGCGTTGCGGCGAGGCCGGCGACCCTGGCGGAGTCGCAGCCACCCGACCACACCGGCGACGATCGTGGAGACGACGAGGGCGCCGGTGAGCATCCCCGAGAGCAGGTGGCCGACGAGCGGCGAGCCGGCGTCGGTGCCGTCCCCGTCCCCCTCGACCCGGACCGCCATGGCCACCACGGTCAGCAGGGCGGCGGCGGCCACCACCGCGGCGACGAGGCCGGGATGGCGCGGTGCCGACCACGCGTCGCCCTCTCGACCCTCACGGGAGCGCAGCGCCACCGTGGATCAAGCCGCGGCCTTGGCCGCTCGCTCCTCGTCGATGTCCTCGTGGGCGAGGAGCTCCCGGGCGGCCTCGGCGGCGATGCGGTCGTCCCACACCTCGGTGGCCACGAGGTGGCGCCGGGCGTAGCGAAGGGCGACGAGGCCCTTGCGCACGTCGCTGGCCGCCTGCTCCAGTAACAGGGCAGCGGCCACCGTCTCCACGAGGAGCGACGTGAGCCGCCCGGCTCCCGCCTCGGCGTGGTCGGGGTCGAGGGTTGGGAGCTCGCCGATGCGGGCGGCGAGGCGGTCCCGGCCGATGGCGACGGCCCTCGCCGCCTCGCCGGTGAACGACGGGCCGTCGGTCGCCACCTCCAGGCACCGGTCGATGCGGGAGAGCACCGCCTCGTGGGCGGCGTCCCGGCGAACAGCCCTCACGACGTCGAGGGCGCAGATGTTCTCGCTGCCCTCCCAGATCGGGTGGCACTGGGCGTCGCGAAGCTGGCGGGTCAGACCCCAGTCCTCGCAGTACCCGTTGCCGCCGTGCAGCTCGACGGCAAACGAGGAGGCCTCGACGCCGAGCCGGCACAGCCGGACCTTGGCGGCGGGCACCAGGATTCGTCGTAGCCGCGCGCCGTCGTCGCGCCGGCTGGCCGCCGCACACTCGAAGCCGAGGGCGACGGCGGCCTCCAGCTCGACCAGCACGTCGACGAGCTGCTCGCGGGCCAGGGGCAGATCGACGAGCAGCCGACCCTTGGCCGTGCGGTGATGGGCCCAGATGGTGGCCTCGAGGAACGACCGCCGGGCGATGCCCAGCCCCATCATGGCCACACCGAACCGGGAGCCGTTGACCATCTCCATCATGCGGTTGAGGCCGCCGGCGTCGCTGGTGGCGGCGACCGCGGCGTCGCCCCGGGGGCGCAGGGCATAGCCGAGCGCACCGTGGAACTCCACCTCGCCGGTGGGCACGCTCCTGGTGCCGAGCTTGGGCTTCAGCCGGCGCATGGAGATCCCGTTGCGGCTGCCGTCGTCGCGCTCGCGCGGCACCAGGTAGAGGCCGAGCCCGGCCGGCCCGTCGGGGGCGCCCTCGGGGCGGGCGAGCATCACGATGGCGGCGCCATCGATGTTGGAGCAGAACCACTTCTCACCGTCGATGAGCACCCGGCCGTCGCCGATGTCACGGGCCACGCAGTGGACGGTGCGGCCGAGGTCGGACCCGCCGTCGCGCTCGGTGAGGAACATCGACCCGTCGGTGCCGCCGTCGAGATCGGAGGCCCGCAGCCCTTCGAGCAAGCGGTCGCGGACGTCGGCGGGGGCGTAGGCGTCGACCAGCCCGGCCACCCCGCTGGTCATGCCCAGGCTGCACACCATGCCGGTGTCGGCCTGGGAGAGGAGGTAGCTCGACGCGCCGTGCACGACGGCCGGGGTCGGGCGCCCTCGCGCTCGCTCGTCGGCGGCGAACCCCGAGACGTAGCCGGAGTCCCACAGCGCCGCCTTGGAGTCGAGCGTGGCTGGGTGGTGGGCGACCTCGTTCACCTCGTTGGCCCACCGGTCCCAGCGGACCAGCTCGGGTGGGTGGGCGTCGATGGTGTCGGCGTTGCGGGCGATGCGCCCGCCGACCAGAGCCCCGAAGCGGTGCAGCGTGGCGTCGGCCCACTCCCGGTCCTCGGGGGGGCAGTCCGAGCCGACGCGGGCCTGGAGGTCGGGGTCGAGGTCGTACCAGTTCTGGCCCACAGCCGAGTCGAGTGCGCCGTAGTCGATCATCGAACCTCCTCTGTCCCGGGGCGACCATGGTCGCGCACGGCGTCATCGATGGCAGGTTGGCGGTCAGGCGATGGTGTTGCGGAGAGTGCCGACGCCGGCCACCTCGAGCTCGACCACGTCGCCCGGAACCAGCCACGGGTAGCGCTCGCGGCCGTGGACGGTTGACAGCTCCAGGATGCAGCCAGTGCCCACGGTGCCCGAGCCGATCACGTCTCCGGCCCGGAGCACCGTGTCCCTTGAAGCGTGGGCCACGACCTCGTCCCAGCCGAAGTGGATGTCGGCCAGCTCACCGCGGCTCCACTCCTCGCCGTTGACCCGGGCCACCATCGTCGCCGTGGGTCTCCCCGAGTCGACCGCCGGCAGCTCGTCGGGGGTCACGAGGACGGGCCCGAGCGAGGTGGCGAAGTCCTTTCCCTTGGCCGGTCCGAGCCCGACCTGCATCTCCATGGCTTGGAGGTCGCGGGCGGACCAGTCGTTCATCACCGTGAACCCGGCCACGACGTCGAGCCACGCCTCGCTGGCCACGTCGGCGCAGTCGACGCCGATGACGGCGGCCACCTCGAGCTCGTAGTCGAGCGCCCGGCTCGCCGCCGGGCCCCGCACGGTCTCGTCGGGACCTCGCACCACGGCGGGGTTGGTGAAGTAGAAGACCGGCTGGTCGTACCACTCCGGCTGCACCTCGAGGCCGCGGCCGCGGCGGGCGGTGGCCACGTGCTCCTCGAAGGCGTAGAAGTCCCGGATGGACGGCGGTCGCGGCACCGGGGCGAGCAGGGTCGAGGTGGCCAGCGCCACCGGGTCGCCCACCCGCTCCGGGCCGGCCCGGGCCATGGCGGCGGCGAGCAACGCCGCCTGCCCGTCGACGCCGTCACCGGTGGCGATGGCGGTGACTCCGTCGGCGTCCACCACCCCGACCCGGGGCCTGCCGTCGGCAGCGAGGTAGCGAGCCAGCCTCACGACGGTGGGGCCGAGCGGTCCGGCTCGCTCCAGCTGACCACGTACTCGGCCACCTCCAGCCCGGCCGCCGCCGGCCCCGGCTCGAGGGGACGGCGGGCGTCGATCATCACGGCGTACTCGTCGGCCATCCGCCGGGCCCCCGAGCCGTCCCTCGCCGCCGCCGCGGCCTCTGCGTCGCGAGAACGGGCGCCGGGCTGGGGGCCGTGGTGGAGCCCGACGGGGTGGAACGTGACCATGCCCTCCTCGATGCCGGCCCGGGAGAAGAACTGGCCGCGGTGGTAGAAGATCACCTCGTCGTAGTCGACGTTGCGGTGGAAGAACGGCAGGCGCAGCGCCTCGGGGTCGTCCTCCAGCGGGCGAGGGCAGAACGTGCACACCACGAACCCGTCGGCCACCCAGGTGGTGTGGGCCGAGGGCGGCAGGTGGAACCGGGGAGCGGTCACCGGCCGGATGTCGGCCACGTTGAGTCGCATGGGGGCGACGTCTCCCTTCCACCCCACCACGTCGCAGGGGTGGAACGGGTAGCGCACCGTGGTGCCGTGGCCCATGCGCTTGACGACCACGGTGAACTCCTCTTCGTCGTCTCCGGCTTCGACGGCCTCTGCCTCGGGTACCTCGATCATGGCCGGGTCGAACAGGGCGTGGCGGCCGAGCAGGCCTCGGTCGGGCAACGTGAACCGGGACTCGGCGGCCTCCACGACGAACAGGTCGGTGGGGCCTTCGACCTCGAAGCGGTAGGTCGTGCCCCGGGGGACGATCAGGTAGTCGCCCTCCCGGTATCGCAACGGCCCGTACTCGGTGCGCAGCAGGCCGCTCCCCCGGTGGACGAAGAACAGCTCGTCGCCGTCGGCGTCACGCAGGAACTCGGGCCGACCCCGGTCGTAGCGGTGGAAGCCGATCGAGACCTGCTCGTTGCCGAGCAGCAGCGTGGGCCACAGGTCGTCGGTGGCCCCGACGAGGCGGCCGGTGTCGTAGGCCCGGTGGACCGCCGGGCCCTCCACCGACGTCCACGCCGTGGGCGGGTGCCGCCGGTACAGGTGCGACGCCGGGCCGTAGAACCCGCTGCGACCGTGCTCCTCCTCGACCGTGCCCGGAGGCAGCCCGACGTGGGCCTGCCGGCTCGTCACCCCTCGCACCCACTGCGGCACACCCTCCATCACAACCCGCCCCTGGTCGGCGACCGACTAGAGGTTGCCTCGCCGGGCCTGGGCCCGCTCGATGGCCTCGAAGAGGGCCTTGAAGTTCCCCTCGCCGAAGCCCTTGGCCCCCTCCCGCTGGATGATCTCGAAGAACACGGTGGGCCGGTCGGTCACGGTCTCGGTGAAGATCTGGAGGAGGTACCCGTCGAGGTCGCGATCGACGAGGATGGCCAGCTCCTCGAGGGCCGCCCAGGGGAGCCCCTCCACCTCGGCCAGACGAGCCTTGGCGTCGTCGTAATACGCGCTGGGCACGGCCATGAACCGCAGCCCCCGGGCCCGTAGGGCCCGCACGGTGGCCACGATGTCGTCGGTGCGCAGGGCGATGTGCTGCACGCCGGGGGTCCCGTAGAAGTCGAGGTACTCCTCGATCTGGCTCTTGCGCCGCCCCGTGGCTGGCTCGTTGATGGGCATGACCACCGTCTCGCCGTTCCACACCACGGTGGACATGAGCGCCGAGTACTCCGTCGAGATCTGCTCGTCGTCGAAGTGGAGGAGTTGGCTGAACCCGAAGACCTGCTCGTAGAACCCCACCCACCGTTCGAGCGACCCGAGCTCCACGTTGCCCACCACGTGGTCGAGGCGGGTGATCCCGACCGGCGGACCCGCCGGCGGCGGCAGATCCGACCGCTCGAAGGTGGGAGCGAAGGGCCCGTGGTAGCGGCTCCGGTCGAGCAGGGTGTGCACCGTGTCGCCGTAGGTGGCGATGGCGGCGTGGCGCACGGTGCCGTGCCCGTCGGTGTCGTCGGCCGGCGGGCGCAGGCCGGTGCCGCCCCGCGCCAACGCGGCGTCGTAGGCGGCGTCCACGTCGTCGACCAGAAAGGCGATGTCGCGGATCCCGTCGCCGTGACGGCGCACGTGGTCGGCGATGGGCGACTCGGGGTGCAGCGCCCCCGAGACCATGAAGGTGACCGTCCCCTGGCGCAGCAGGTAGGAGGCCCGGTCGGGCCGTCCCGTCTCCGGGCCGGCGTAGGCCACCGGCTCGAAGCCGAACACCGAGCACAGGAACCCGGCGAAGGTGCGGGCGTTGCCCACCCACCACTCGAGGTGGTCCACGCCGCCGAGCCGAGGGGGAGCGATCGAGAGATCGGCGTCGTGGTGGACGAGGGCCATGGTGACCTCCTGGGGCGGATGCGCACCACAGTCCACCGGTTGGTGCTCATTCCGTCAAGGGCTTCGCACCGTCCTGACATATCGGCCAGCCGATCGCCTCAGGTGCTGTACGTTCTGTCCATGTTGCCCATCGGCATCGATGATCTCGATGCCCGCCTCATCACCGCGCTGGCGGCCACGCCCCGAGCCGGGGTCATGGAGCTGGCCCGCCAGCTCGGCGTGGCCCGGGGCACGATACAGGCCCGCCTCGACAAGCTGCAGGCCCGAGGCGTCGTCACCGGCTTCGACCCCGACCTGCACCTGGAGGCGCTGGGCTACGAGGTGCTGGCCTTCGTCACCCTCGAGATCGCCCAGGGCCGGCTCGACGACGTGGTCGAGCACCTGGCCAACATCCCCGAGGTCATCGAGGCCCACACCACCACCGGCCCGGGCGACCTCCACTGCCGGGTGGTGGCTCGGACCAACGAGCACCTCCAGCAGGTCCTCAACAGGATCCTGGAGGTCTCGGGCATCGAGCGCACGTCGACCCACATCGCGCTCACCGAGCAGGTGGGGTTCCGGGTGCTGCCCCTCGTCGGCCAGCTGCTCGACGAGGAATGAGGCTCGCTGCTCCGGTGGAGGTGCGCTCTGATCGTCGCTACCGGTTCGGCGTCGGCCCTGAGGCGCTGTGGGCGGCCATCACCGACGTCGACCAGTATCGGCGGTGGTGGCCATGGTTGCGCGGCTTCGAGGCACGGGGCCTGGTCGCCGGCGACGCCTGGCACTGCGTGGTGCAGCCTCCCTTCCCCTACACGCTGCGCTTCACCGTGACCCTCGAGGAGGTGGTCGAGCCCCGGTTGGTGCGGGCCACCGTCAGCGGCGACATCGTCGGCACCGCCCGCCTCGACATCGCCGAGGACGGCGACGGGGGTGAGATGCGGCTCACCTCGTCACTGTCCCCCGACAACCGGATGCTGCGAGCGGTGGCCTCCGTGGCCCGACCCGTCGTGCGCTTCGGCCACGACTGGGTCCTCGACACCGGCGCCCGCCAGTTCGCCGCTGCCGCCGGCGTCTGAGCCCAGCTCGTCGCCGTGCGAAGGTGAGACGTGGCCGCCGTTCCCGTCCCCTCCCGGCCCCCGCTGCCCCCAGAGCAGTTCCCCATTGCCGACCGATACCGGTACCTCAACCACGCCCTCGTCGCTCCCCTCCCCCGGGCCGCCGTCGACGCCATCACCGAGGACGCCCGCCGCTGCTCTCGGGAGGCGTCGCTCGCCTACGCCGCCCGGGAGGAGCGATCCGAGACGGTGCGGGCCACCGCCGCGGCCCTCATGGGGGTGAACGCCGAGGACGTGGCCTTCGTCAAGAACACCACCGAGGGGCTGGCCTTCGTGGCCGGCGGCCTCGACTGGCGTCCTGGCGACCGCGTGATCGTTCCCGCCGGCGAGTACCCCTCCACGCTCTTCCCGTGGTTGGCCCTGGGCGACCGGGGGGTGACTGTCGACCGGGTGGAACCGCTCGGCGCAGGCGCCGCCCTGCCCCTCGAGCCCTTCGCCGCCGCCCTCGAGGCCGGGGGCGGGCGGGTGCGGGTGGTGGCAGTCAGCTGGGTGCAGTTCGGCCGAGGGTGGAGGACCGACCTCGCTGGCCTGGCCAGGCTGTGCCACGTCCACGGGGCGCTGCTGTGCGCCGACATCATCCAAGGCCTCGGCGTCCTGCCCTGCCACCTGGCCGCCTGGGACGTGGACTTCGCCATGGCCGACGGCCACAAGTGGATGCTCGGCCCCGAGGGAGTGGGGGTGCTCTACGTCGCTCCCACCCATCGCCACCGGCTCCGCGTCCTCGAACCGGGGTGGGCCTCGGTGGTCGACCGGGACAGCGACGTGCCCGCCCTCGACCTGCTCGACTCGGCTCGCCGGTTCGAGGGCGGGACGTCCAACACCACGGGCATCGCCGGGCTCGGGGCGTCGCTCGACCTGCTCGGCCTCGCCGGCATCGATCGCGTGTGGGCGTGGGTGGACGGGCTCTGCGACCGGCTCGTCGCCGGGGTCGTCGAGGCCGGCGCCGAGGTCCTGTCGGACCGCTCACCGGAAGGGCGATCGGCGATCGTCAGCGTCGCCGTCCCCGGTGTCGATCCGGCGGCCGTGGTGGCCAGGCTGGCCGACGCCTCGGTCGTGGTGCGAGCCCGAGCCGGCGGCGTGCGCTTCGGCCCCCACGCCTGGAACGACACCTCCGACATCGACGCCGCCGTGGCCGTCATCGCCTCCCTGGTGTAGCTGGTTTCGGTGAGCGCTTCGTAGCGACCATGGCTGTGGGTGGGTCCGAGTCATCCAGGTCACGCCGCATCCGGAACCGCTGTAACCGAGCGGTCGCCGACTTGACTGTCACACGTCCACCGACCCCACCCGCCACCCTTGCTGGGACCGCCTCCGGCGGTCACTGTCACACCCCCTGTTTATGCTCGTGGTAGGTCCTATGGAATGCCTTGTCACTCTCCTCCGGGAAGCGGTCGACGGTCTGCAGTCGGTAGACGTCGACGGGCTATCCGATGTGGAGCTGTCGGGGCTGTTGGTGGACCTGCACAGCCAGTCGGCCCGCCTGGACGCGGTCCGGGTGGAACTGACCGGGGCGTGGGATGCCCGGCGGGCCTGGTCGACCGATGGGGCCAAGTCCGCCGCCGCCTGGTTGGCACACCGCACCCACCAGCCCCGAGGGGCCTTGAACGGTGAGGTGCGCCTGGCCCGCCGGCTCCGCGGGATGCCCGCCACCGCCGCTGCCCTCGCCGACGGGGACATCAGCGCCGAACACGCCGACCGCCTGGCCCGAGCCAACCGGTCCGGCCTGGAAGCGGCCTTCGCCCGTGACGAGGAGATGCTGGTCGGTCATGCCCGCGAGCTGTCCTGGGCCGACTTCGCACGGGCCGTGGCCTACTGGGAACAACTGGCTGCCCCCGACGACACCGAAGCCGACGCCCAGTCGCAACACGACGTCCGGCGGGCCCACTGCTCTGAGACCCTGGAGGGCACCTGGGTGCTCGACGCCCTGCTCGGCCCGGTCGGTGGAGCCATCTTCGCCGAGACGCTCACGGGGATCGAAGCCGAGCTGTTCGCCGCCGACTGGGCGGCGGCCAAGGCGCAACACGGCGACGATGTCACCGTGGACAAGCTGGCCCGCACCCCGGCCCAGCGGCGAGCCGACGCCCTGGTCGAAATGGCCACCCGGGCCCGCACCGCCCCCGCCGACGGGTGCCGCCCCCGACCGTTGATCACCGCCCTGGTCGACTACCCCACCTTCACCGGCCGGGTCTGTGAACTGGCCAACGGCACCATCATCACCCCCGGCACCCTGGCCCGGCTGCTCACCGACGCCGACATCGAACGGATCGTGTTCAACGGGCCATCCCGGGTCATCGACGTCGGCCGCCGGACCCGGTTCTTCACCGGGGCCCTCCGCCGAGCCGTTCAAGTCCGCGACCGGCACTGCACCTGGCCCGGCTGCGATACCCCCGCCGGGCGCTGCGACGTCGACCACGTGGTGCCCTATGACGACGGCGGGGAGTCCGCCCAGGGCAACGGCACCCTCCTCTGTCCCTACCACCACCGCCTCGGCCACCGACAACGCGGACCATAGGGCGACCGCTCGCAGCCATTGTTCCTTGGCTGCTTGCGGGTGGTTCAAGGCCTTCCACGCATGGGCGGCCGGCGCTTCGGCTACCCGATGGTTGGAGTAGGAGTCGGCGAGCTGGCCGACGGCGCCGTCGTCGCATCGGGGCCGGCGATGGCGGTGCGCTCGGGGTCCGGGATGGGCCGAGGAGCGTGGCGTTCGATGCGGTCGAAGAGGTGGTCGAAACCGGCGTCCATGGCGGTGATCGTCGCCCGGTAGGAGCGGACGCCGAGGGTCGTGGCTCCGAGGATCGTCAAGGCGCTTCCCGATACACCGAAGAGCTCGGTGGACTCCATCCCGGGATCCGGCACGGCCATCCCCAACCAGAGGGCAGCGGCGCCGAAACCGGCGACCACCAACACCTGTGTAGGCCCTGTTACGAGACGCGACGGGAACACGAGCCGCCCTAGCACTCTGATCCGCACCGATCCGTCCGGTTGATCGACCACCGTTGCCCGCAGGTCCTGCAGCGGGAGGAAGGGACGGCCGCGCCGCCCCACGAGCGCGCGGTTCAGGGCGGCGGCCACCCCTTGGTGGCGAGACCAGGTCACCACCTCACCGGATCGCGTTCGAGTGGTGAGGAGGTTGTGCTGCGCGACGTCATCGATGATGTTGATGGCGCTCTCGCTGTCGCCTCGCACGATCCGTGAACTGCTGACGAAGCCCCATCGGAGGCTCGGTGCGCCGGCGGCGTGGCCACCACTTCGGATCTCGGCGACGGCGGCCCGGACCGACTCTGGCGATAGCCGACCTCTCGCCCCACGTCCTCAAGGTCCGCTGCCGTCAGGCCCTCACGAGTCCCGGCGCCGAGCGAGTCGAGCTCGGCCGCCCGCCGGAACACCGCCGCCGCCTCGTCGGGGCTGACACGATCCGGCAGAGGCATGCGGCTCTCCTGGCGAATGGGCTCCTCAGCCTACGCGGTCGTTCCGGGCGTGCTTGGCGAGGGCGCCGGAGAGGCAGAGCAGCACGCCGGCGATGGGAACCAGGATGAGGCCGATACCGATGGCGGCGGTGTCGTTGTCGCTGCCGGTCACGCTCACGATGTCGACCACCGAGTACACGAGGGTGACCACCCCCAGGACGACCAGGCCGAGCCGCAGGATGATGTGGCGGACGCCGGCGACGAGCAGCGCACCAAGAGCGAGTGCGACGATGCCCACGCCCAGCAGGACCTTGGCGTCGTCGCTGGCCGAGAAGCCGTTGGTGACCTCGTCGGAGGTGCGGACCCACGGGGTGAACACGCCGACGATGAGCAGCACAGCCCCGGCCAGTGCGATGATGCCGGGCACGAGGTTGCCGCCCTTGGCCTTCTGTGGGGGCGCACCACCGATCTGCCCGGCCGACCATGCGCCGGGCGGCGGCTGCCCAGGTTGCTGCCACTGCGGCTGCGGCTGGCTCGGCGACTGCCACTGGGGTTGGGTCGGGGGCTGAGGCTGCGGTCGCGGCGGCGCCTGGGGTTGTTGCCACGGTGCCGCCGGTGGCGCCGCCGGCGGGACGGCCTGGGTCGGCTGCTGCCACGCCGGTGCGGGCGCAGCCGGCGCCCATTGCGGGGCACCACCGCCCGGGCCCCCGGGACCACCTGCTCCCGGCGGGGGTGGCGGGGAGGTGCCGCCGCCGGGAGGGTACGGCGAGGGGGGCGGACCCGACGGAGCGGGAGAAGGGCCTGGCGGCGGGCCACCTGCGCTCGGGGGCGGCGGCGGTGGGCTCGCGGCGCCGGGTGCTGGCCCCGGCGAGCCGGACGGACCGGCGGCACCCGGCGGGGGCGGCGGCGGGGCGGGAGGGCCACCGACGGTGAAGCTGCGGGTCGCGTTGACATCGTCGCTGGCCGCCGATCCGGGGCGGTCGACGGTCGTGGGGTCCTGGGTCGGCGCCTCGGGCGGCCCCTGACCCGACACCGAGGTGGCACCGGCGGGTGCTCCGGCGCCGGTCGGCGACGGGGTGCCGCACTGGGTGCAGAATTGCGCCTGCGGCGGGATGACCGCATCACAGTTCGAACAGGTCAGCTCGCTCAAGGTCGCCTCCGGTGCCGAGGGGTCTGCAACGCGCCCATTGTCGCCTGTCGGCGCCCGTGACGTGAACCGAGCCGGCAGTGTCGCACTCCGCGCAGAGCCTGCGTGCGGCCGGCTCGCGTCAGTCGTCCTCCTGGTCCTCCGCGTCATCCCCGCCCTTGTCGCCCTTGTCGCCCTTGTCGCCGCCGTTGCCCGGACCCTGGCCTCGACCCCCCTCCTCGTCGGAGGGCAGCGGGGGCTGGGTGGTCGGTGCGGCGGTCGTCGGCGGACCGGTCGGAGGCGAGACGGTGGACGGCGGGACGGTGGACGGTGGAGCCGCGCCTGGGGTCGTCGTGGTGGTGGTCGTCGAGGTGGCCGCGATCGACGCCAACCGGCGCTCCACCTCGTCGACGCCCCGCCGGATCCGGGCGGCGCCGTCCTCGCTCAGGTCCCCGCTCTCCTCGAGGTCGGACACCTCGCTGCGGATGGCGCTGATCCGCGCCCGAGCGCCGGCCACGTCACCGGCCGTGGCGGCCACGCGCAGCTCGCGCACCGGCCCGGCCAGCGCCCGCTCCGCTTCGAGCGACACGTCGGCCTCGGTGGCGCCGCAAGCGGTGAGCACCACCGCTGCGATCACGACCGCCACCAGCCGCCTCACGAGCGCACCGCCTCTTCCAACTGGCGTAGGGCCCGGTCGAGGTCGGGAGGCAGGGTGTCGCTGCCCCCTCCCCCCGGGGTGACGGTGGTGGACGGGCCCGGTCCAAGGTCACCGCCACCGTCGTCGCCGATGACGACCAGCGCCAGCAAGGCGACGAGCGCCACGGCGAGGACGGCTGCCGCCACCGCCACGACCGGCCGTCGGCGAACCGCCGCCGGCACCACCTCGGTGGCTTTGGCCAGTGGCACCGTGCGGGCCTGAGCCCCGTCGCTGCCGGCCAGCGCCGTGGCCCCGCCGGAGAGGGCGGCGGCCATCTCAGGGGCGCTGCGGAACCGGTGGGCTGGATCCTTGGCCATGGCCCGGGCGATGGCCGCCGACAGGTCGGGGTCGATTCCTGGCCGGACGTCGGCGACCGGCGGTGGCTCCGTCACCTGGACGGCGTGCACGACGGCACCTGGGGACTCGCCGGTGAACGGCACGCGGCCGGTGATGGCTTCGTACAGCACCACGCCCAAGGCGTAGAGGTCGCTTTGAGGCGTGGCCGGGTGGCCGTGGAGCCGCTCGGGAGGGAGGTAGGCGGTGGTGCCGACGACCATGCCGGTGCTGGTGCGCTGCGACGACTCGGTGCTCTTGGCGATGCCGAAGTCGGCGACCTTCGGGGTGCCCCCGGCGTCCAGGAGGATGTTGGCCGGCTTGATGTCTCGATGGAGGATGCCGAGGTCGTGCGCTGCTCCCAGGGCGCCGAGCACGGCGGTGGCGAGCCGACGAGCCCGTTCCGGGTCCACCTGGCCGACGGCGATCTCGTCGGCCAGGGTGCGGCCCGGGAGGCACTCCATCACGATGTACGCCGCCCCGTCGTGCTCGCCGGTATCGAACACCGTCACGGCGTTGGGGTGGCTCAACCGGGCGGCGGAACGGGCCTCGTCCTCGAAGCGGCGGCGACCGTCGAGCCCGTCGGCAACGTCGGCCCTCAGGAACTTGATGGCCACGTCCCGGCCGAGACGACGGTCGTGTGCTCGGCGGATCTGACCCATGCCGCCCGTGCCGATGACCGGTCCCAGCTCGTAGCGGCCGGCCAAGACCTCGGGTGCGGCCACCCCGTCCACCCGGTCGTCCTTCCCGGCTCGATCCTGGCTCATGCGTCGGGGGCGAAGCCCTGCCGCAACGTGTTCTCGGTCACCGTCCGCGGGTCGAGGAACTGGAGCAGGTAGTCGGGTCCGCCGGCTTTGGAGCCGACGCCGGAGAGCGCGTAGCCGCCGAAGGGCTGCCGGCCCACCACGGCGCCGGTGATCGAACGGTTGACATAGACGTTGCCCGCCTGCAGCTCGGCCGTGGCACGGGCGATGTGGTGCGGCGACCGGGAGTGGATGCCGGCGGTGAGCGCGTAGTCGGTGTCGTTGGCGAGGGCGATGGCCTCGTCGAGATCGGCCACCCGGAACACCGACACCACGGGGCCGAACAGCTCGTCCCGGGCGAGGGGCGAAGCCGGGTCGACGTCGGTGACGACGGTCGGGCCGACGTACCACCCGCCGTCGGGTACGTCGTGGCGGGCGAGGGCGACGGTGCCGTGGCGGCCGGCGTCGGCCACCGCAGCGGTGAGGCGCTCGTGGGCGTCGGAATCGATGACGGGACCGACCTGGGTCCCCATCGCCCGGGCGTGGCCCACGACGAGCTCGCGAGCGGCCTGCACGAAGCGGGGCACGACGGCGTCGTAGGCGTGGTCGACGACGATGAGGCGGGACAGCGCCGAGCACTTCTGCCCGGCGTAGGCGAAGGCCGAGTCGATGGCGGCCGGCACCACCTGGTCCGGGTCGACGTCACCGTCGACGACGAGGGCGTTCTTGCCTCCCATCTCGGCCACCACCCGCTTGACGTGGCGCTGGCCGGGGCGGTGGCGGGCGGCCGACTCGTTGATGGCCAGACCCACCTCCCGCGAACCGGTGAAGACCACGAAGGACACGTCGGGGTGCTCGACGAGCGGGATGCCGACGTCCTCGCCGTAGCCCGGCAGGAATCCCAGTACGCCCGCCGGCAGGCCGCCGGCGTGGAGCGCGTCGACCAGGCAGGAGGCGATGGCCGGCGCCTGTTCGGCCGGCTTGAGGATGACGGGGTTGCCGGCCACGAGGGCGGCCACGGTCATGCCGGTGGGGATGGCCAGCGGGAAGTTCCACGGCGCGATCACGACGCCGACGCCCTTGCCCTGGTAGTCCAGGGCGTTGCGCTCCCCGGGCGGCGACTGCACCCTCGTGGCGGCGCCGGCGTCGAGGCGGAGCATCTCCCGGCCGTAGTACTCACAGAAGTCGATGGCCTCGCACACGTCGCCGTCGGCCTGGCTCCAGGGCTTGCCCACCTCGAACACCTCGAGGGCAGCGAGCTCGTCGCGCCGACTCCGCATCCACTCGGCGGCCCCGAAGCACACGGCGGCCCGGTCACGAGCCGAGGTGTCCCGCCACCGGGCGACGTTGGCCATCGCCACGGCGACGGCGGCGTCGGCCTCGGCGGCCCCGCACGCCGCCGAGCAGGCCACGACGGAGGCGAGGGCGCCGGGGTCGACCGACTCGATCGAGCCCGCCGTCCGCACTGGCTCCCCGTCGATCCTCCCAGGGACGTCGATGGGGCGACGTCGGCCCGGTTCGGCGCCCTCGACGGCCACCGAGAAGGCGCTCCGGAGCGGGCGGCGGCGCCACTCCCGCACCGGCTCGGGTTCGTAGGGGGTGGGAGCGTCGACATCTGTGGCCGGGCGGCGGACCGGCTCGGGGGGCGGTGGGAGCTCCTCGACGACGGGGGCGGCGATGAGGTCCTCGAGGTCGGCGCCCTCGGCGAAACGGTGGCGGACGAACGACTCGTTCGAGGTGTTCTCGAGGAGGCGGCGGACCAGATAGGCCATGCCGGGCACGAGCTCGCCGACCGGGGCGTAGACCCGCAGGCGCAGGCCGAGACGGCGGATGGCGGCGTGCATCGGCTCGGCCATGCCGTAGAGCATCTGGATCTCGTAGCCGTGGTCGGGGATGCCGCAGCGGCGGCCGTAGGTGATGGCGTAGGCCAGCGACCGCAGGTTGTGGCTGGCGAAGGCCGCCCGGACCTCGCCGTGGTGGTCGTGCAACAGCCGGGCGCAGCGCTCGTAGTTGGCGTCGGTCTCCGCCTTGCGGGCATAGACCGGCACCGGCCAGCCGGCGGCCCGGGCGTGGACGGTCTCGGTGTCCCAGTACGCACCCTTCACGAGCCGCACCGTCACCGGTCGGCGCCGCGACGAGGACCACGCGATGAGGTCGGCGAGGTCGTCCCGGCTGTCGCGCAGGTAGGCCTGGACGACGACGCCGGCGTCGAGGTCGGCGAACTCCTCTTCGCCGAGCAGGTTCCGGAACAGCGACAACGTGAGGTCCTTCACGTCGTAGTGCTCCATGTCGAAGTTCACCGTCGCCCCCCGGTCGCGAGCCAGCCGCAGGATGGGGCGGAGGCGCTCGGCGGCACCGGCCAGGCCCTCGGCTCGGGTGAGCGGCTCGTAGTGGGCGGCGAGGGCCGTCGGCTTGATGCTCACGTTGACCCTGGGGACGGGGCCGAGGTCGTCGGCCTCGAGGTGGTCGTCGGGGGCCCAGCCGGCGGCGTCGTCGCACAGGGCGAGGAGCATCTCCTCGACCCGGGCGGCGTAGCGATCAGCGTCGGGAGCGACGATGGTCTTCTCGCCGAGCAGGTCGACGGTGGCGGCGCTGCCCTGCTTCCACAACTGGTGCAGGCCGTGGACGGCCTCCTCGGGCGTCGTGCCCACGATGAACTGCTCGGCCATGCGGGCGATGTTGCGCCGGGCCACACGCGCCGACAGCGTCCGCCCGAAGGGCACGTGACCGGCCACGTCGATGCCGAGGTCGAGCGCCTTGGGCACGTCGTGGCCGTCGAAGTACTCGTTCAGGTGGCGGGCGGTGTCGGCGTCGTCGACCATGGCCGGGTATACGTCGACGAAGCGGAACAGCTGGGTCTTGAACGCCGGGCGGTCCATGGCCCAGTCGAGCATCCGCTCGCTCCACCACGACATCCGGAACACCTTCGATCGCTCACCGGCTCCGAGCTCGGCGATCCGTCGAGCGAGGACGGTGGTCTCGGTGTCGATGGTGGCCGGCATCGGCGCCAACCTACCGACGGTCCTACAGTCGGGCCCGTCGGCGAGTTGACCGGGACCCGAGGAGGCAGCGATGAAGCAGCTGAGTGGGGTGGACGCCAGCTTCCTGTACATGGAGACGGCGACGACGTTCGGCCACGTCAGCGGGCTGTCGGTGTTCGAGCGGCCCGACGATCCGTCGTGGTCGGCCTATGAGGCGTTCCGGGCCAAGGTGGAGTCCCGCCTACCGATCCTGGAGCCGCTGCGCCGCCGGGTCGTCGAGGTGCCGCTCCAGCTCGACCACCCGTACTGGGTCGAGGACCCCGACTTCGACCTCGACTACCACGTGCGCGAGACCGCCGTACCTCCCCCGGGCGACGAGCGTCGGCTCGCCGACCTCGTGGCCCGCCTCATCGCCCGTCCCCTCGACCGGCACCACCCGCTCTGGGAGGCGTGGGTCATCGAGGGCCTCTCCGACGGCCGCTTCGCCATCCTCACCAAGCTCCACCACGCCACCATCGACGGGGCGGCCGGGGCCGAGCTGATGACCATCCTCTTCGACGCCGAGCCACACCCCGACGAGCCGGCGGTGATCGACAGCCGCCGGCCCGAACCGATGCCCACCCCGGCCGAGGTGCTCGGCCGGGCGCTCACCGACGTCGTCCGCAAGCCGGGCAAGCTCATCCGCCTGCAGGTGCGCAGCGTCCGGGCCCTCGGCGAGCTCACCCGCAACCGGGGTCTCACCGGGCTGGCCGATCTGGCCCGCATCATCCCGAACCCGCTGGCCACCCGGCTCGGCCCGGGCCCCTCCCGTGAACCCGACCGGGCCCCGCCGCCGCCGACCACCGCCGCCCCGGCCACACCGTTCAACCGGGCCATCACCCCGCACCGCCGCCTCGCCCTGCGGTCGACCTCCCTCTCGGACGTCAAGGCCATCAAGAACGCCGCCGGCGCCACCCTCAACGACGTGGTGATGGCCGTCTGCGCCGGCGCCCTCCGCGCCTACCTCGAGGGCCACGGACAGCTTCCCGACGAGCCGCTCGTGGCCATGGTCCCCGTGTCCATCCGCACCGGGGCGGAGCAGGACAAGTGGACCAACCGCGTCTCGGCGGTGTTCCCCCCCATCCCCACCGACGAGCCCGACCCGCTGGCTCGCATCGCCAGGGTCCACGAGGCCATGGACGCGGCCAAGGACCGGTTCACGCTCCTCCCGGCCGACGTGATGACCGACTACTCCCAGTTCTCACCGCCGGCCCTGGCGTCCCGGGCGATGCGCCTCGCCACCCGGTTGCGGGTGGCCGACCGCATGCGGCCCCCGTTCAACCTCGTCATCTCCAACGTGCCGGGACCGCGGCACTCGCTGTACCTGGCCTGCGCCGAGCTCCAGCAGTACTACCCGGTGTCGACCATCACCGAGGGACAGGGTCTCAACATCACGGTGCAGAGCTATCGGGACAACCTCGACTTCGCACTGGTCGCCTGCCGGGAGCTGGTCCCCGACGTCGACCACCTCGCGGATCTGCTCCTGGACGAGATCGCCACGCTGGCCGAGGCCACCGGGGCGACGGTGGCGCCGCCGACACCCGCCCCTCCCCCCCGGGCCCGACCTCGGGCCCGAGCCGGCGCCGGGCGTCGCCGGCGCTGACCAGGAAGCCGACCCACCCGACCACCACGAGGGCGGCGACCAGTCCCTGCAGCAGGGCGGCGTAGCGCTCGGGGTAGATCACCCCTTCGATGTAGCGATCGACGAAGCCGCCCGAGTACCCGCCTTCCCCCGCCCGCTCCCGAAGGCCCTTCTCGAGGGGGGTGAGCGGGCAGTCCCAACCGATGGCCACGATGCCGACGCCGTAAGCCGCCGCCGCCAGGTGGGCCCAGATGATGCTCGGCCACCGCCAGGCCAGGAACCCGCCGACGGCGATGAACACGATGAAGGCGAGGTGAACGACGACCACGACGTCGGCCAGCACCGAGGGGATCACTGATCCTGACACTCGGTCCGACGGTACCGGTCGCCAACTTCGGCTTCGTTGCCATCCGGCATCGACGCCATGCCTGAGCGCGTCGCCCTCGCGGACGGCTCGCCGAACACCCAGTACCGAGACCTTCGGCGACTCGCCTCGGGATCGGTCCGGTTGGCGAAGCGGACCGACTCCTGCTGGTCGGCGCGGTCGCACACGAGGACGAGCACGGCGAAGCTGTCGGCCGCCGCACGAGGGTCCTCCAGGTCGAACCCGGCGTCGAACATCGCCCGGTACAGGTCGGGATGGGCCAAGGCGTTGGCGAGGTAGGCGGTCCGCTCGAACGACACGAGGTCACGTCCGGGTTGCGGTGGTCTTCACCGTCGCCAGCTCCGCCGCAAGGTGGCCTTCTGTCCTGCTCTACGTGGCGCACGGTCGCCGCAGGCCGGCCATGCCATCGAAGTGCGTGTACACCGCCATCGTGGAGGCACCGGTTCCGGCCACCAGGGCGGCGAAGGGTCACCGGCTCTCGACGGGCGAGGATGGTCTCGGCGCCAGCTCGACGAGCGCACGGCGCCGGCGCTGGGGCAGGCGGCTCCTTCGACGATGTCGCCAAGACCACGATCTACCTCGTGGACCGGAGACCGGAGAAGATGGCGGCGCTCGGCGAAGGGGTCAGTTCGGCATAACGCCGCTCGGCGGGGATCGACCCTGCGGTTCGACCGATCACGCTCATCGTCGCTGGCTGCGCTGGGTGAGCTGGCCGATCTCCTCGTCGAGGTCGATGCCACCGTCCGGCCTCCTCCTCCTCGACCTATCCATGTCGTCGCTGGAGGACGCCGGTCAGGATCGGCGGGTCTACCTGGTGGCCGACGACGTGATGCGCCTGGAGCCTCAGGTGGCCATCCACGAGGAGGCCCGAGCCGACTACGACGCCGCCGTGAACCGCTACCGCGCCGCCCAGGCCGCCCTCGAGTACGCCGACGAGCCGGTCGACATGGTGCGGGTGGCCCGGGTGGTGGCCGAGGCCCGCTACGCCATGGACCGGGCCCGAGCCCGTATCGATGGCCGGGAGCCGCCCCCACCGCCCGACGAGCTGACCCGTCCCGGTCCGAGTGGCGAGCCCGGCATCACCCTCGACGACCAGCGCCAGCCGGTGTACGTCGGCTACGACGCGCCCTTCCAGACCGGGTGGTTTGGAGCCGGCGGCGGCCTCTTCACCGGGCTGCTGCTCGGGCACATGCTCGGCGGGTTCGGTGGGTTCGGCGGCGGGTGGTTCGGTGGCGGGCCCTGGATGGGCGGCTGGGGCCACGGGTACGGGGACGGCTTCGGCCACGGTGACGGCTTCGGCGGAGGCGACTGGGGCGGAGGTGGAGGCGACTGGGGCGGAGGTGGAGGCGACTGGG
>JAUJOW010000001.1:152510-402162 GCA_030447445.1 Acidimicrobiales bacterium
GGAGGCGACTGGGGCGGAGGTGGAGGCGACTGGGGCGGAGGTGGAGGCGACTGGGGTGGCGGCGGTGACTGGGGCGGCGGCTTCGGGGGAGGTGACTGGTAGCGGCCTCGCCGTCGAGAGATCGTCCGGAGCGGGCAGTGACGAGCTGGCGTCAGGCGGGTCACGTGCGGTCGTCGTCTCGGGCCGCGTCAACCGTGGCGAGGGTCAGGTCCGTCCATGCCGTGAGGGCTCGATCATCATCGATGCCGAGTGGCGGGGAGCCGAAGGTCCAGGCCGTGCGACGCAGGGCGACAAGCGGGCCCAGGACGAGGACGGCGGCTGCCTCCGGGTCCTTGACCTCGGGCGCGAGGGCTGCGATGAGGCTGGCGGCGGTGCGATAGCTGAGGTCGACGATGTCGTTCTTGACCTCGACGGTGCGGTCGGTCATGCGTTGGCCGTCATGTTCGAGCACGCTGGTGAGGTCCTTCAGGCGGTCCATCTCGTCGAGGAACCATCGTCCGAGACCCGAGATGATGCGCCGTAGCAGCGCTCGGTCCGCTCCGATGGCGCCGGCGAGGTCCAGTTCGCTGATCTGAGCCGCCCCGGTGGCGGCGCGGTCGAGGTGCGTTCGCACGGCTGCCTCGAGCAGCGCGTGCTTGCTGGGGAAGTGCTTGTAGAGAGCACCGCGTCGGGGTTGGAGACCGACCGCAGCCTCGATGTCGCCGACTGCGGTGGCTCGGAAACCGCGCTCGGCGAACAGCCGCATGCCCTCCTCGAGGAGTCGCTGGCGCGTCGGTGCGGGATCGGCCATGCTAGGAGGGTAATCGACCGATTACCGCAGGAGGGTCCTCCCGTTGGTCGCCAAGCTCCGAATCGTCGACCCAACCCGCCCTCCCGGCCTGATCGTCCGCGCCTATGCCGCCTTGAGCGCGACACGCTTCGCCCGATTCATCTCGCGCCATGTCAACTGGAAGCTCGACCCGATCCTCTTGCGAGCCAGTCGGGGCCGCCTCGCCACGACACTCGTGTTCCCGACCGCCGTACTCGAGACCCGCGAGGCGAGGAGCGGCGCCCGACGACGCAACGCCATCATCTACTTCCACGACGGAGACCGGGTCACGATCGCCGCATCGAACGCCGGTAGCTCCCGGCACCCGGCCTGGTACCACAACCTTCGAGCGCATCCGGACGTCACCTTCGCGGGGATCCGATGCGGGCGACGGTGGTGGAAAACGAGGCTGAGCAGGCGAGGTTGTGGGTACTCGCCGATCGTGTCTTCCCAGCCTTCGCGAGCTATCGACGCGACGCGGCGAAGGTGAATCGAACGATCCCGATCGTCCAGCTCACCCAACGCCAGTCAGACTCGGTCCGATAGAAGAGCCGCGCCGGGAATCGGACCTCGGAACAGACGACGACTGAGGCCGGCAGGGATCACAGCAAGGGAACTCGGCTTCGTACGTTGTTGCAGGGAGTGCACGTGCGCGTCATGACGCGCCTGCCGGAGGCGGCGCCGGGAATCGAACCCGGGTACAGGGCTTTGCAGAACCGTTCTGGACCCGAGAAACTCCCGGGTCAGCGCTCCTTTCTAGCAGAACGGGGAGCGAAAAGGGAGCAGCCGGGGAGCGGAGTCACGGCGTGTAGCGGTCAAGGACAGCGCTGCCGAAGCGCTCGAGTCCACGCTCTCGACTCGAACCCATTGGCGTCTCCTGGTCAAGGCGACCTTTCGCAAACCGAGCGCTCGATCGATCCAAGTAAGAGCGCTCCTTCTCCACTAGCGACACGGTCGCGTTCGCTGACAGCTTCGACCTGCCCGTGCGATGGTCCTTCTCTCCTACGTGTCCGAAGCACGCCCACGGGCGCCGACCACGGCAGACCCCTGTCTGCCGACTGCGCAAACGATCTGAGACGGCTCCTGACCGTGATCGCTCGCGCCGCCGAGCATCGTGCCAACGTCGATCAGCGCTTGCGGCGTTCGACCACCAGACCACGCGCGCTCCCACGGAAGGGTGGTGCTCACTGCCAACGGGGCGCGGGTTCGCTCGACGAGCCCGCGTGATCGTCCGATAGAAGAACTGCGCTCGGACCTCGGAACAGACGACGACTGAGGCCCAGTCACAGCAGACTCGGTCCGGATAGAAGAGCTGGAGGCGCCGGGAATCGGACCTCGGAACAGACGACGACGAAAAGGGAGGCCGGCAGTCAGATCACAGCTGAAGGGAACTCGACCTCGAACCCATTTGCGTTCGGGTACGTTGTTGCAGGGAGTGCACGACTCGCCCGTGCGATGGACGTCGCCCACCGGAGGCGCGCCGGCGACGATCGAGACGGCCTCGACCGGATCGGCGCACCGGAGCATCGTGCCAACGTCGATCAGCCCTAGCGGCCTTCGCCACTCGGCCACGCCGCCGGGAACGGTGAACCCTAGCGCCAGCACCGGGGCGTCCACCGGTGGTCAGGTCACGCAGAGCACACTGTCGAGGCCGCTCACGGTGAAGAGGCGGCGCAACTCCGGCGGCGGGTCACGGAACTCGATGTCGCCACGAGCGGCCACCGCTCGCCGGTGGGCGCCGATGAAGACACCGAGGGCGGTGGAGTCACAGAACGTCACCCCGGACAGGTCGATGACGAGATGCGCACGCCCCCCTCCGATCTGATCGGCCAGACAGGAGCGCAACTGCGGGACCGAGGCCAAGTCCAGATCACCGCTCACCCGAACCAGAACCGGGCTGTCGTCGTGGTCGGTGACCTCGATCCGCAGGTCGGGCGTCTTGGCCCAGGGGTTGGAGCGGAGCAGGCGCACCAGCGTCCACCGTGCCCGACCCGGCCGCAGTCGAAACGGGCGGCCCCCGACGACGGCGCCCACCAACCCGACAAATGTTGACAGCGACAGATGCGATGATCACATTCCAGAATGTGATCGTTGAGCCGGGGGCGGACGCCGACCTGTCGGTCGAGGCACTCGCCGAGGCCAGCGGGACCAGCGTGCGGACGATCCGCTGGTACCAGTCCGAGGGCCTGCCCCCCCGAGCGCCGTGGTCGGGAGGCCCGCTATGGCGCTGCTCACCTCGAGCGCCTCCAGCTGGTGGCCGAGAGCTGCAGCGACGAGGCCTCCGGCTGAGCGCCATCGCCGAGTTGCTGCGGCGCTCGCCGTCGGCTTCGGCGGCGGACTGGCTCGGGCTGAGCGAGGCCATCGAGCAGCCGTGGGGCGGCGACCGGGCCGAGCTGCTCTCCGAAGAGGAGCTGGCCCAGCGGGTCGAGCCCAGCCCGGTGGAGGACTACGTGGCCGCCGGGCTCGTCGAGCGACGTGACGACACCGTCCCCGTCGTCTACCTCGTCCCGAGTCCCGGGCTCCTCGACGTGGCCGTGTCCTGGACCGCCGCCGCCCTCGACCTCGACGCCGCCGCCCGCTTGGCCGACCTCCTGGCCGGCCATGCGGGCCATGGCCGACGACCTGGTGGCGCGGTTCACCGAGGAGGTCAGCCTGCGACGGCTGGCCGGCGAGGGACCGGGCGGTCCTGCTCTTCGGCAACGGGCCCCTCGCCGAACCGTCGATCCCCGACCTTCCCGGCCTCGACCGCTTCGCTGGCACCATGTTCCACTCCGCCGCCTGGCTGGCCGACCACGACCTCGGCGGCGAGCGGGTGGCGGTGATCGGCACCGGCGCTTCGGCCATCCAGTTCGTGCCCCGGATCCAGCCGACCGTGGCGTCACTGACCGTGTTCCAACGCACCGCCCCGTTGGTCCTCCCCCACCGGAACCGACGCATCACTCGCGGCGAGCGGGCCCTCTACCGTCGGGTGCCGGCCGCCCAACGGTTCGTGCGGGGCCTCGTCTACTGGAGCCGCGAACTGTTCGCCGGCGCCTTGCTGCGCAACTCCGAGAAGTCCCTCGGCAAGCTCGAGCAGGTGGCCCGCAAGCACCTCCAGGACGGCATCCCCGACCCGGCGCTGCGGGCCAAGGTCACGCCCGAGTACACACCGGGCTGCAAGCGGCTGCTGCCCTCCAACGACTGGTACCCGGCGTTGGCCGCCGACAACGTCGACGTCGTCACCGACAAGATCGTGGAGGTGACCGAGACGGGCGTGCTCACCGCCGACGGCACGCAGCACCCCGTCGACACCATCATCTTCGGCACCGGCTTCCACGTCATCGGCAACCCCGTCGCCGATCGCATCAAGGGCGTCGACGGCCGCACGCTGGCCGAGCACTGGGCGATGTCGGGGATGAGCGCCTACCTCGGCACCACCGTGCCCGCCTTCCCCAACCTGTTCCTGTTGGCCGGCCCCAACACCGGGATCGCCCACACCTCCCTCGTGGTCACGATCGAGGCCCAGGTGCGCTACGTCGTCGACGCCCTCCGGCGCATGGCCGAGGTGGGCGCCGGCACCGTCGAGGTGCGACGCCCCGTCTTCGACGCCTGGACCGAGGAGATGCTCAACAAGGCGGCGCCCACCGTCTGGAACTCCGGGGGTTGTGCCAGTTGGTACCTCGACGACGCCGGCCGCAACCCCGTGCTCTGGCCCGACTACACGTTCCGTTTCGCCCGCCGCACCCCGGCGCTTCCGCCCCGCCGACTACCAGCTCCTCGCCGCCGTCCACCCGAAGGACGCCACCTGATGGCCGTCGAGCTGGCCGGCGCCACCACCCTCGTCACCTGAGCGGGCCGCGGCATCGGCCGGGCCACCGCGCTGGCCTTCGCCGGGCGTGGTGCCACGGTGGCTGCGGCTCGACTGGCGTCGGTCCCGTGTCGGGTCAGCGCCGTACTCGTGCGCGTCGGCCTCCGCTGATAGGGAGCGATCCACCACCGTCGAGTTGCTACAGTGGCGGGCCCACGCGGACGTGGCTCAGCTGGTAGAGCATCACCTTGCCAAGGTGAGGGTCGCGGGTTCGAATCCCGTCGTCCGCTCCAGAAGTGCTGGTCTGGCCCTTCCGAAGGGTCTGACGCGAGTATCCGAACCGGCGGTCGAGCCAGCACCACCCACGCGCCATCGAGGCCGAGGCCCTCGCCAAGCGCTACGGCGAGGTCGAGGCCGTCCGTGGCGCCTCGTTCACCGTCGCTCCCGGCGAGGTCTTCGGCTTCCTCGGTCCCAACGGCGCCGGCAAGAGCACGACGATCAACATGCTCTGCACGCTGGCGCGTCCCACCTCCGGCACCGCCCGCGTGCACGGCTTCGACGTTGCCGGCGAGCGGGACGACGTCCGCCGGCACCTCGGCGTCGTCTTTCAGGACCCGACGCTCGACGGCTACCTCACCGCCGAGCAGAACCTCCGCCTGCACGCCGAGCTGTACGGCATCGACGCCGGTGTCATCCGGGCGCGGATGCGCCAGATGCTCGAGATGGTCGACCTCTGGGACCGCCGCGACCAGCCGGTCCAGACCTACTCCGGCGGCATGCGACGGCGCCTGGAGATCGCGCGCGGCCTCATGCACTCGCCACGGGTGCTGTTCCTCGATGAGCCGACCATCGGTCTCGACCCGGACGCGCAGCTCGATCTGGCGCTACATCCGCGCCCTGCAGGAAGCCGAGGGCACGACGATCTTCATGACCACGCACCACATGGACGAGGCCGACTTCTGCGACCGCATCGCGATCATGGACGGCGGGGACATCGTCGTGCTGGACACGCCCGAGGCCCTCAAGGCGAGCGTCGGGGCCGATCGGGTGGTGCCGGGCACCGCCGACGACGCGGCCCTGACCGCCCTGCGCGACCGCTTCGTCATCGAGGCGACGGCCGCCGGAGGTGGGTGACCTTCCCCGTCGCCGCCGGCGAGGCGTTCGTGCCCCGGTTGTTCGCCGAGCTCGACGTGGCCATCACGTCGGTGGCGGTGTCGCGACCGACGCTGGACGACGTCTTCATGCGCTACACGGGCCTGACGATGCGGGACGCCGAGACTGCGTCGACGTCGGATCGCGACCGGGCGATCCTGCGGGTGCTGGCGAGGTCTGGCCGATGAGCATCGTGGCGTGGCTGCTCCAGCCGTTGCTGTTCCTGCTCGTCCTCGGGCCCGGGCTGCAGACGCTCTCGGCCGCGTCCACCGACGGCGTGGACCTCACGACGTTCATGTTCCCCGGCGTCATCTGCATGGCGCTCCTGTACAGCGCCATGTTCAGCGCGGCATCGCTGGTCTGGGACCGCGAGCTCGGGTTCCTGCGGGAGATGATGGTCGCGCCGGTCCGGCGGTCGTCGATCGTCCTGGGCAAGTGCCTGGGCGGCGTGACCATCGCCGTGAGCCAGGGCGTGCTCGTGCTGGCCCTGGCCGGCCTCGTGCACGTGCCCTACGACCCGGTGCTGCTGCTCGGCGTCTTCGGCCTCGAAGTGCTGATCGCCTTCACGATCACCGCCTTCGGCGTGATGGTCGCCATCTGCATCAAGCAGGCCCGGACGTTCACGAGCGTGATGCAGCTGTTCGTGCTGCCGATGATGTTCCTGTCCGGCGCGCTGTACCCGGTCGCCGAGCTGCCCGACTGGCTGCGCCTGCTCAACCGCCTGAACCCGCTGACCTATGTCGTCGACCCGACGCGGCGGCTGGTGTTCGACCGCCTGGACATCTCGGAGGCCGCCCGGCACCGGCTCGCCCCCGGCGTCACCTGGTGGGGCTGGCGGGTGCCGTCGTTCGTCGAGGTGGGGATCGTGCTGGCGCTGGGCCTGGCGATGCTGGCGGTCGCCATCTTCCGGTTCACGCGGACGGAGTGACGGCTGGCCCGACGGCGAGGCCGATCCCCGTCGCTGGGCCATTCGCGGCGCTGAGGCCACGGGCGCACTCAAAGGCGCTGACTCAAGGCGCGCAGTCCGTCGACCGCTCGCACTTGACGCTTACGCCGTCGCTGCCACCCGGAAGCCAGCCCCGCCGCCTTGCTCGTAGATGCCGTGTCGACGCGCACATCGAGCGAGGTCCTTGCCATGCATGTAGCTCCCGCCACGGGTGATGTGGGGGTCGAACGCGTGATGCTCGACGCTGGGGACTTCGGCGGGAGCGCCCGGGTACGCGTAGTACTGCGTCGAGGTCCACTCGTCCACGTTGCCTGCCAGGTCGACGACACCGTAAGGGCTGGCACCGAAGGGGAGCGATCCAACAGGCAGCGCTCGGCCGATGCCAAGTTCTGCGAGGTTCGCGCATCGGCGCTCGAAGACATCGCCCCACGGGTACTCGCGCCCGTCGTCGCCGCGCGCTGCACGCTCCCATTCGTCCTCAGTGGGGAGCCGCACTTCCCCGCCCGTCACCTCAGAGGCCCACTCGCAGAAGGCCGACGCCTGCCACCACGCCAGTTGGTCGATCGGCAGGCTTCCGCCGCCAGCCGGCGCATCCCAACCGGCCACGGCGCAGAAGGAACGCCACTGGTCGAACGTCACCGGCGTTGTCGCGATCGCGAAGGCGCCGACGGGGATCTGCGACCGCGGGGCCTCTTTGGCGAAGTAGGAACGAGGGAGGCCGGGGTGGCGCTCCACGACGTCATCGATCTCGTCCGTCGGCGTTCCTCGAAGCAAGACACCCTCAGGGACGTCCGACCACCTGATCGCCAGAGCCTGCACCCGCCCATCTTGCCGTCGCCCGGCGCCCTCAGCCCGTGTGGCGCCTCCCAGCTTCGGCGACAGGGGAGTTGTCTGTGCACCGTCGGTCGCCTGGGCCGCAGGTCTGTGAGGCCCTACGCGAGGTCGCTCTGATGGGGATCGGTTCAGCGAGCGGCGGATCGCGTCGTCCATGCCCCTCGATGACCTCAGCCGACCTCAGCGACAGTCATGCGCTCTGCCGTGGCGGCATCGAGCAAGGCCAGGTCACCGGCGACGACGACGAGGCTCGGGTCACGCAGCCGGTCGGCCGCGGCCAGATGGACGGCGTCGTAGCCGCGGAGGCGGTGCCTCTGGGCAAGGTCGCCCGCTCGGTGGGCAAGTTCGTCGTCGACATCGACGAGGTCGACCTCGTCGTAGAGCGACTCCAACGCCGTGGTGGCGTCTCGAAGCTGCCGGGCCGTGAGTCGCTCGAGCCGCTGGGCCTGAGCGAGCGCGGCACGCGCCTCTGGATAGAGCAGTCGGACGCTCACGATCCGATCAGCACCGTCCCACAACGAGGCGGCACGCACGGAGCCTGCCTCGGCGATCAGCAGCGGCACGACGGCCGACGTGTCGAAGTACGAGATCACCTTCGCTGTTCGGCCACGAGCTCCGAGACGGTGCCTCTCGTCTTGATCGGCTTGCCCATCGGGCGCCGCGGCTGTCGCGCCGGCGTCACGATGCCCTCGGCGATGAGTCGGTCGAGGACGCGCTCGGTCCCGATCGGGACGACGCGGGCGATCGCTCGGCCTCGGTCGGTCACGACGACCTCGTCGCCACCACGAACGCGATCGAGGTAGCGGCTCAGGTTGTTCCGGAGCTCTCTGACACCGACCTCCATCGACACGCCCTCCCTGTGATGTAGCCACTTGACGAGCACAATCGTAGCTACATCGGCGAATAGCGCGCTCTCGACGGCGCTGGCAGAGACCGTCGGCGAACCTCGTCCCCGAGGATCCTTTACACCACCACGGGCAGTGGTCACAGTGTCCGTCGACCGGTTCTCGGGCTCGTGGGGGGAAACGTGAAGCGTCGCATCGGCATGCTGTCGACGGCCTTGGCAGTTGTGGTCGCCCTGGTCGGGCTCGGCACCCCGGCGGTGGAGGCCCGGACCGACAACCGCTCCAAGCCGGTGGTCTACGTCCACGGGTACAACGCCTTTGGCGACGGGACCGACTGCAACATGTGGTCGTCCATGGACGGCACCTTGCGATCGTGGGGGCTGACAGGTCGGAAGGTCACCGTCCGCTACTACAAGGGCGACACCAACTGCACCCACGCCCTCGAGAACTACGGCACCGGTGGCCGACACTACGACCCGGGCGGCCCCTATGACCGCTACGTCCGCTTGGAGCACCTCGGCTACCGGCTGGCCTGGCTGATCTACAGCCAGTGGTCGAGCCGGGGCGTCACCGTGGACGTGGTGAGCCACTCCATGGGCGGGCTCATCACCCGCTACGCGCTCGCCCAGGTCGCTCGCCGACATCCGGACTTCCCGCCCTACCTCTACGTTGAGGACTCGGTCACGCTTGGTACGCCCCACGCCGGCACCGGTTGGGCCGACTGGTGCTGGACGACCCAGTGCGAGCAGATGCGCCCCGGCTCCTCGTTCGTCAACTGGCTGGGTAGCTACGCACCGAACCCGCAGGGCTCCGGTGGCACCGATTGGACCGCCATCGGGTCCTACGACGACGAGATCGTCTCGGAGGGCTCGGCCGTGGCCATGAGCGCTGCCCACAAGACCCAGTACCTGGGCAGCGCCGACGTCGCGCACAGCGACTACTACAAGGACACCACCGACGCCCGCACCGCCGACGTCCGCTACAACGACAACGGCGGGGCGTACTACACGTGGTACGACGCCCCGTGGGCGGTGCGTTGGAGCGACTACTCGCTCCTCTACGGCAGCTGGTGACGGCCTAAGAGCCGGACCTGGCTCGGAGGCGGTGGACCAGGTCGTAGGCGGGCTGCTTGTCGGTGACGGCGTCGAAGGTGGCGGCCCGTCCGGCGGCCGTGAAGACCATGGTGGCGCCCTGCGCGTCCTCCCAGCCCCGCACCGACAGGGCACCGTTGACGCCGAAGGCGGCCACGGTGGGGTCCCACTCCCGCTGGTTGGCCAGCACCAGGCGGCGGTCGGTGAGCACCGCGGCGGCGGGCGCACCCTCGAAGCGGCCCAGGGCCAGGGCCTCGACCCGCTCGCCGGTCTCGAGCACTGCAGCGGCGACGGTGATGGCGACGCCGGCCGCCCCCGGCCTGCGGGGGCCAAGCGGGCGACGGCGGCACCGAACCCGTGCGGGTCACCGGGAGCGACGGGGGCGTCGGACGCGGACGCGGCGGCCGGTGCGGGGGCGGAGGCTGGCGTCGGCTGGCCCAACTGGGTGGCACAGGCCATGCAGAACCGTGACCCGGCCGGGTTGACCGCACCACAGGATGGACAGAGCATGCGCCACCTCGCCAGTACGTCCGCGAGGCGTCAGCGTAGGGCAGCGCCGGGTCGTCAGTGGGCGGCGGCCAGGGCCCGGTCGAGCAGGTCCCGGGAGCGGTCCGACAGGGGCACCATGGCGGCTGCGCTCGTGCCTTGCTCGCTCATCTTGGCGAGCGTCTTGGTCAACACCTCGACGGTCCGCTCGTCGCCGAGCTCGTCGGCCAGGTCGTCGAGCTGTGTGCGGAGGAAGACGAGGCAGAGGGCGTCCTCGTGGGTCTGGACGGCGGGGTCGGTGCCCAGCCCTTCCTTGCGGATGATGCGCTGCACCCGCTCGATGGTGCCGGGGTCATAGCCGGCGTCGGCCAGGATGACCCCTGTCTCCTCGGCGTGCTGGCGCTTCAGCGCCGCCCGCCACCGCAGGTACCCGGCCCGGCCGTCAGGGTAGGAGTCCCGGGCGATGCTCCACCGGCGGAGGTGGTGGGCCCGAGCGGCGAGGAGCTGGGCTTCGCTGGCGTCGGGATCGAGGTGCGTCACCCACTCGGTCATCAGCTCGGCGTGGGCCTGCTCCTTGGCCCGCTCCACGCCGTCGAGCTCGATCGTGCTCGGATCCCCTGTGTTGGCGGCGTCGATGGCGGCGATGGCCCGAGCGAAGCGCGACATGCCTACTGGCTGTCTCCCGCAGGCGGTCGAAGGTCCACCCGCAGGGTGAGCACCCCCTCGTCCAGCCGTCCTTCGGCGTCACCGATGATGGCGAAGTCCTGGAAGTCGAGTTGCGCCTGCTCGATGAACTTGGTGCGCTCGGGGCCGGCCACGGGAGGAAGGTTGCGGTTCTTCACCGCTTTGGCCCGCTCGCGGAACCGCTCCAGCATCGCGTCGACGTCGAATGCCTCGGCCATGGCGCAACGCTACCGGCCACCCTCCGGCGAATGGTCAGCGGTCGCCGTCGTCCCGTTTGCGGGCCCGGATCGGTCGCGGCGCGCCGGCGTCGCGCCGACGAACGGTGGCCGAGGTCGCTCCGGCCGACGGTCGGCTCCGGGGTGGACCTGGCCTCGGTGTCTCCCCGGCGCTCGAGGATGGCGCCGCTCGCGGGCGCGGTTGGGGGCGGGCTCGGCCATCCGCCTCGGCCACCGGGCGAGGCGGGGCGGCTGGGCGGCGGTGGGCATCCGGCCGAGCGTCGCCGGCGTCCTCGCCGACGGGCCTGGTGCGGTACCAGTAGCCGATGGTCAGGGCGGTCAACGCCACGGCCACAGCCACCAAGCCGATGACGATGGCCCAGACCTTGCGGGTGTCCTCGTTGCCAGGGGCGTCGCCGGAATCGGCCGGGACGACGGTCGTTGACGAGGCAGCGGTGGTGGGAACGGTGGTGGGTCCGTCGAGGAGGTCCTCGGTCGTGGTGGCCGGTGCGTCCTCGCCGGCGACGGTGGACGTCGTCTCGTCCTGGGCCCCCGTGATCGCCGTGGCCGCCGTGGGCAGCGCGGCGGTGGCGGCGAGGGTGGCGACGCCGATGGCGGTGGCGGACGAGAAGGCGACGACGAGTGACACCGCTCGGGCCGGCATGGTGCGGCGATGGTATCCGCCGTCGCCGTCGCCGGGCTCACCGCTGATGGCGCCGGGTCACCGCTGGTGGCGGGGACAGGAGTAGGAGGTGCGCCCTCCGATCGTGCGCCGCTCGAGCGGGGCGCCGTCGCGCGGGCAGGACGCTCCCCGGACCCTCGCCACGTGCAGGTCACCGGTGTGGGAACCGCCCCGTTCGAGCAGATCGGTCACCGTGGTGCGGAGGTGGCGGTGCAGGCGGCGGACCTCGGCCGGCGACAACGAGTTGGCGGGACGGGCCGGGTCGAGGCTGGCCCGCCACAGCGTCTCGTCGCAGATGAGGTTGCCGATGCCGGCCACGGCGCCCTGGTCCATCAGCCGGGCCTTGAGGGGAGCTCGGCTGCCGGCCAGCAGCACGCGCAGCGCCGCCGGGGCGAGGACGAGGGCATCGGTGCCGAGACGGTCCTCGTCGGGGTCCAGCTCCACGCCGCCGAGCCGCCGAGGATCGGTGATGCGGAGTGCCCCTCCGTCGGCGAAGGCGATGGTCAGCCGGTCCCACGCCGGGTTCGAGCGGGTGCTGGCGTAGGCCAACTGGTCGATACCGGCCGAGTCGTCGAGGAGGAGACGCCCGGTCATGCCGAACCGCAGCCCCAGCGTGGGTCCTCCGGCCGGGGGCTCATGGGTGTCGAGCAGGAGGAGCTTGCCGATGCGGCGAGCGGCGGTGAAGGAACGACCGATCAGCGCGGCGGCGAGACCCTCGCCGGTCGTGCCCCGTTTGAGGTACCACGCGTCGGGGGCGGCGACGGCGTCGATCCGCCGCCCGAGGGACCGCTCGGCCAGCCGCCGGTAGTACTCGACCTCGATCAGCTCCGGCATCGCCGTTCGCTCCGCCTAGGCCCCCGCCCGGGCCAGGGCCGCCTCCAGATCGGCGCGGATGTCTTCCGGGTGCTCGAGGCCGACCGAGATCCGCACCGTCCCCGGCCCGATGCCGTTGGCCTCGAGCTCTTCGAGGGTGAGGTTGACGTGGGTGGTCGACGCCGGATGGGTCACCAGCGTCTCGGGCCCGCCGAGCGACGGGGCCATCTGCGCCAGCTCCACCGACTCCACGAACCGCCGCCCGGCGTCGAAGCCGCCGGCCAGGTCGACGGTGAGGATGGTGCCGGCCCCCTCCATCTGCCGCTTGGCCAGGTCGTGCTGGGGGTGCGAGGCCAGACCGGGGTAGCGGACGCCGTCGACGCCGGGGTGGCCTTCGAGCGCCTCGGCCAGGGCCTGGGCGGTGGCGCACTGGCGGGCGAAGCGGACCGGCAATGTGCGCAGCCCCCGCAGGCCGTTGAGAGCATCGAAGGGCGAGGCGATGGCGCCGTGCAGCACGGCGAACGACCACAGCCACTGGCACAGCTCGCTGCTCCCGGCCACCACGCCGAGGGTGGCGTCGTTGTGGCCGGCGATCCCCTTGGTGGCCGAGTGGACGACGAGGTCCACGCCATGGTCGAGCGGACGCTGCGCCAGCGGGGTGGCGAACGTCGAATCCACGACGGTCATGGGACCGGCGATGGCGCCGACGGCATCCAGGTCGACGAGGTCGAGTCGGGGGTTGGCCGGCGTCTCGGCCCAGACCAGCACCGTCCGGCCGGGCCGAACGGCAGCAGCGAAGGCTCCGGGATCAGTACCGTCCACGAACGTCACGTCGATCCCGAACCGAGGGCAGGCGGTCTGCAACAGCAGCTGGGTGCCGGCATAGAGCTGGCGCTGGGCGACGATGTGGTCACCGGCCGAGCAGAGACCGAGGACGACCCCGCTCACGGCGCCCATGCCGGACCCGTAGGCACGGGCATCCTCGGCGCCCTCCAGGTCGGCGATGGCGGTCTCGAAGTCACGGATGGTCGGGTTGCCGTACCGGGAGTAGAAGCGCTCGGGAGCCATCGACGTCGCCATCTCCCTGGCGTCGTCGACGGTCGGTGTGATGAACGTGGACGACGCCCACAACACCGGGGCGAGTGCCGTGGCGCTGCCTCCTCGCCCGGCCCGGATGGCCCGGGTCTCAGGGTGCCAGCGGCGATCGTCGTCGGGGGGTGGGCGATCAGCCATCGGGTGCCTCCAGGGAGTCGAGGACGTCGGTGAGGGCCGCCGCCATCTGGTCGGTGTCGATCAAGAAGCCGTCGTGGCCGTGGGTGCTCTCGATCTCGATGAAGCGGGCGTCGACGCCCTGGCGGCCAAGCCGCTCGCAGAGCTCGCGCTGCTGGTAGGCCGGGTAGAGCATGTCGGAGCTGACCCCGACGGAGACGGTGGGAACGGTGATCCGGGCCAGGGCGGCGTCGATCCCTCCCCGGCCTCGACCGAGGTCGTGCAGGTCCATGGCCTTGCTCAACAGCAGGTAGGAGTTGGCGTCGAAGCGGCGGGCCAACTTGTCGCCGTGGTGCTCCAGGTAGCGCTCGACCTCGAAGCGCTGCCACATCTCGAAGGCGCCGGCCAACGGCTCGACCACGTCCCGTCCGAACCGGTCGGTGAAGACGTCGTCGGTGCGGAAGGTGATCTGGGAGATCATGCGGGCCAGGGCCAGGCCGGCGTGGGGGCCGTCGCCCGGGGCGGCGTCGTAGTAGTCGCCCCCCCGCCACTTCGGGTCGAGGACGATCGCCCGCCGGCCCGTCGACCAGTAGGCGATCTGTTGCGCGGTGGCGGCCACGCAGGTGGCGATGGGCACCAGCGACGCCACCCGGTCGGGGAACATCACCCCCCACTCGAGGACCTGCGGGCCGCCCATCGAGCCACCCACCACGGTGCGCCACCGGCCCACGCCGAGGGCGTCGGCCAGGCGGGCCTGGGTGCGCACCATGTCGCGGACCGAGACGACAGGGAAGGCAGAGCCGTACGGTGCCGTCCCGTCCGGGCGGAGCGAGGCCGGACCGGTGCTGCCCTGGCAGCCACCGAGGACGTTGGCGCACACGACGAAGTAGCGGTCGGTGTCGAGGGCCCGGCCGGGTCCGATGAGGTGGTCCCACCAGCCCGCCGTGAGCTGGCCGGGTCCGGCACGCCCGGCGGCGTGGGCATCGCCGGTGAGCGCGTGGCAGACGAGGACGGCATTGCTGCCCACTGCGTTCAGCTCGCCCCAGGTCTCGAAGGCGATGGTGAGGTCGCGCAGTTGGCCGCCGCCTTCGAGGATGAAGGGCCGGTCGACGGCCATGCGCATGAACTGACGATCGGCGGGCGGATGGCTAGGCCGCCAGGCGCCGGTCACCGGGAGGGTGCTGGCGTGCGGCCGGCGCCACCCGACCGGGACGAGGGTGACAGGAGGCCGTGGCGCGATGGTCATGTGCTGGCCTCCTCCTCGGTCGAGGGGGGACACCCGTGGGCGTCGTCATGAGCGCCCGGACACTTCGTTGCCCCCGGACGAGCCGGGTGGCCACATCCCCGCCGGAGCGGGAGAGCACCTTGGGTGTCCGTCCCAGGTTGCCGGACCCGGTATCCCGGGCCTCTCCTGATGTCGCCGTCATTCGACTACGTGCCGGACCGGGGGGTCAAGCCCACCGCTACCCTCGGCCCGGATGTCGGATCGGCCGCCCCCATCCGGGCCACGGCCTTCGGGCGGGGCCGGCTGCTGGCTGTGGGTGGTGGCGTTCATCGTGATCACGCTCGGTGGCTGCGTGGTGGGGTTGGCGCTGCGGCCCGGGCCCGACGAGCCCGAGGAGGCGTCCGGCGCCGTGACGTTGGCTTCGGAAGAGTCGGCGTCCGCAGCGGAGGGCTGGACGCTGCGCGGCCGCACCGACGAGGCCGGTGACCCCTGCACGGAGCTCTTCGTGGACGGGGACCTGCGGTCCGGTCAGTGCGGCTTCGGGACCGGGCGGTACCGGGCCACCTCGGCGGTGCTCGACGACGGCCGGGTCGTCATCTTCGGTCCCGTGCCGGAGGAGGCGGAGCGGGTCCGCCTGCGGCTCGCCGACGGTTCGAGGCCTTCGGTGGCCGCGCGCACCGCCGACGGCTTCGCCGGCCGGTTCTTCGTCTACGAGACCGACGGGGTGGCCGACCGAGGACCGACCGTGCTCCTCGACGAGTCGGGCGCCGAGGTCGAGAGCTAAGAGGCCGAGCCGATAGGCGAGGCCTCCATCAAGTACGGCGCGTGTTGCGGCGAAGCCGCACTGATTTCGGAGACACGACGTGACGTATCCGCGCAACCTGTAAGAGTCAGCCCCAGCTGGTCAGCCGGCCGAGCCACCAGCCGAGGACGGGGTGGTCGGGGGCGAGCCCGTAGGCGGCGCCCATCTCGGCGCCGAAGTCGGCGGGGTCGGGAGCGGGACCTGACCCCGGGTCGGACTCGGCCAGAAGGTCGGCGGCCCGGCGCCACCGATCTTCGTCGGCGGGAAGGGGGACCTCGAGCACTTGACGGGCGGAGAGCTTGATGGCATCGGCGGTCAGGGCCCCGCCCCCGACCCGGTGGAGCGCCCACGCCGATATCGGTGGGGCGAGGAGGACGGCGGCGACCAGGGCCAGCCGGTCGACCGGTGCGGCGACGGCCACCACCGGGACGGAGGGCACCATGTGGCCCTCGCCGTCGATCACGGCCTCCACCACCTTGGTCTGGGTGGCGACCAGGACCTTGGGGCCGAGCCGGTCGTCGACCCAGCGGGCCAGCGGCGGGTTGGCGGCGGCCAGCGCCGCCCGGTCGACGACGGGTCGGCACCACCGCCGGCCGGCGAACCGGGCCGACCGGTCACCCCACCGGCAGACCAGCGGGTCGATGAGACCGACGGTGACCAGCGGCGGATGCTCCGCTCCGGGGTCGGCGGCGGCGTGGCGGCGAATCGGCGTCGATTCGCCGCCACCGGACGCCGGGTGGTCCCTGACGTGCGGGGCGAGGCCGTAGAACTGCGGAAGCCGGCGGTGGCGCCGGTGACGAGGTCGGTGAGCGTGCCGGCGGTGCGCAGCTCGACGGGCGGGGTGGCGCGCGCGGCGGCGGCCAGGTGGGCCCACGACGGCGGAGGATCCGTGCCGTCGTCGCAGGACGAGGGGGCGAGGGTTCGAACCGTGCGCCGACCCAGCGCGCGCGACCGGTGCCGGTTCGGTCGGCTTCACGGTGAGAACGGGTGCGCATACCCGCACCCCGGCCGAGAAGTGCGGGTCGCGGCCGATCCAGAGCCCGTCGAGCTCGGCTCGCGCCAGCACCGCCTCGCGCAGCGGCTGGGCGTGGTGCGTCACGAGCATCGACTCGGGCTGCACGAGGGCGACCCGGCCTCCGGGCCGTACGAGCTGGCACCCAGCCAGGAGGAACAGGGCGGCGGTGTCGACGTAGCCGTGCGCCGCCGGGCCCCACCGGTCCTGCAGCCGGACCCGATCGACCGCTGATCGGGCGGTGGACCGCGCGAGCTGGTTGAGGAAGGGTGGGTTGCCGACCACCGCGGCGAAACCGCCCGGTGGTTGATCAGGCCAGGCGTCTGATCCGGCGAAGCGCAGGTCGGCGGCCACGAGGCGGTGCCGGCCGGCGATGGCAGGTGGTCGTTCGGGCTTGCCTGCCACTGTCCATGCCCAGAGGGCGAGCGCGGCCTCCGGCGCGGCGACGGCGACCGGGTCGATGTCGGCGCCGAACAGGCACTCGGCCCCGATCCGGGCCGGGTCCTCGCCCCGACGGTGGAGCCAGCGCGGCGGCGAGCAAGAAGGCGCCCCCGCCCACGGCCGGATCACAGATCGTCACCATCGAACGGCCGCGGGGGCGATCCGACGTCGATTCGCCGCCGTCGACGAGCCCGTCCAGGGCGATGGCCACGAGGCGGTCGGCGATGGCCGGCGGTGTGTAGTGCACGCCCGTGGCCCGACGACCGCCTGGCTCGACGAGTGCCTCGTGCACGGCACCGAAGAGCTCCGGCACAGCCATCTCGACTGGGACGGGTGCGAGCTGGTTCCCGCCTTCGGCAGGGTCGCCACCGGCCCCCGGGATCAGCCGGAGCCCGGCCCGCTCGACCGGCCAGCCGGTGGCCACGGCGGCGGCCTGCACCACCGCCGCCATGGCCGCACCGGGGCCGTCGGCAGTAGCGATTCGCCGCGCCCGTCCCGCACCTCCGCCCATCCTGGGTGATCGGCGGGATCTGCGGTCCCATCACCACCGGAGCGAGCGGTGCGTCCCAACGCAGCCGCGCCGGCCGGGTTCAGGCCGGCACGGAGTCGCCCTGCGGCTCCCAGCCGGCGAGGTCGGCGAGGCGGACGTCGTTCGAGAAGACCTCGACGATCGGTTGCTTGACGCCGATCCGGTTCTGGAGGCGCCGCACGTCGAGCTCCTGGTCCCACAGCACCAGCGTGACCACCACTCCGACCTCGCCGGCCCGGGCGGTGCGACCGGAGCGGTGCAGGTAGGCCTTGTGGTCCTCGGGTGGGTCGTAGTGGATCACCACGTCGATCTCGTCGACGTGGATCCCCCGGGCCGCCACGTCGGTGGCCACGAGCACGCGAAGGCGTCCCTTCCCGAAGTCCGACAGCGCCTTCTCCCGCATCTGCTGGCGCAGGTCGCCGTGGATGGCGCCGGCATCGACGCCTTCGGCCTTGAGCTGGCGGACGAGTCGATCGGCGCCCCGCTTGGTGCGGACGAAGATGAGGGTGCGGGTGACGTGCCGGCTGACAGCGGCGGTCACCCGGACCTTGTCCATCTCGTGGACCAGGAGGAAGCGGTGGATCATCTCCTCCACCGTCACCTCGGTCGAGGCCACCTCGTGGCGCACGGGATCGTGTTGGTAGCGATCGACGAGGCTCTGGATGGCCCCGTCGAGGGTGGCCGAGAACAGCAAGGTCTGGTGGCGTTCGCCCGCCCGCCGCAGGATCCACTCGACCTGGGGCAGGAACCCCATGTCGGCCATCCGGTCGGCTTCGTCGATCACCACGTTGGTGAGCGCCGTGAGGTCGACCTGGCGGCGTTCGAGGAGGTCGATCATGCGACCCGGGGTGGCCACCACCACCTCGGCGCCGTCGACGAGCCCTTTCACCTGACGTTCGAAGTTGGCGCCCCCGTAGATGGCGGCCACTCGGACGCCTCGAGCCTTGCCCAAGGGGGCGAGCTCGTCGGTCACCTGGTTGGCCAGCTCCCGGGTGGGCACGAGGACGAGGGCCAGCGGGCGGCGGCTCTCGGCCCTGCCGACGGTCTGGAGGATGGGCAGACCAAAGGCCAACGTCTTGCCGGATCCCGTCTTGGCCTTGCCGCAGACGTCACGGCCGGCGAGGGCGTCGGCGATGGTGAGCGACTGGATGGGGAAGGGCCGCGTGATGCCGCGCTCGGCCAGCGCAGCCACGAGGTCGTCGTCGACACCGAGGGCGTCGAACGTGGTCGGCATGAGTTTTCTCGCTTTGCTCTCGTCAGTCGGTGGGCCCGCCTCGGCCACGTGACGAAGGCATGCGAATGAGGAAGACCCGCGACGGCGTCGGGAAAGGGACGCTCGCTCGCCGGATCAGCCTACCGGCTGGGTCTCCTTGGGCAGCGCGTCCTCGATGGCGGCCACCACCTCCGGAGCTTCCGGCTCCGTCTGGGGCGCGAACCTGGCCACCACCTCGCCGCCGGGGGCGACCAGGAACTTCTCGAAGTTCCAGCGGATGTCACCGGCGTGGCCTTCGCCGTCAGCGGTCTCGGTGAGCTCGCCGTACAAGGGGTGGCGGCCCTCGCCGTTCACGTCGATCTTCTCGTACAGCGGGAAGGTGACGCCGTAGGTGGTGGAGCAGAAGGTGGCGATCTCGTCGGGGGTGCCCGGCTCCTGCTCCAGGAACTGGTTGCACGGGAACCCGAGGACGGTGAAGCCCTGGTCTCGGAACCGCTCATGGAGGCGTTCCAAGCCCTCGTATTGCGGGGTGAGCCCGCACTTGGAGGCCACGTTCACGATGAGGACTGCTTCATCGGCGTGATCGCGGAGGTCGGCGGGGGCGCCGTCGAGCGCCTTCACCGGATGGTCGTAGATGGACACCGTCGGTCTCCTCGGGGTGGGCCGGGTCTCGCCCAGTATGTCGGGGCGGGGCCGTGGCACCGACCGGCGGCCAGCCATGCCAGCGACGTGGCCGCCGGCCAGCTCGACGCCCTCGTCCCGCAGCCGCCGGGTCTGCTCCTCCTCGTGGCCGGGCACCAGTCGACCCGTGGCCGTCACCACCCGCCACCACGGATGTCTGCCGCCGTGCCGAGCGAGGAAGCTCCCCACCGAGCGGCTGGCTCTCGGCGAGTATCCGGCTTCGACGGCCACCTCGGCGTAGGTCACGATCTCGCCGCGGCGGGTGGCCCGCAGGACGGCGGCGACGGCGCGTTCGAACTCCGTCGCTGCCTCGGGGCCGGAATGGTCCATGCCGACAGCCTTCCAACTCGGGCGGTGGCGCTGCGGCTTCCCCTGAGGTCACCCAGAGGCGGTATGGCGGGGGTCGTAGCATCTCGACGGTGACCATCGAGACCCGGGCCGAGGGCAGCACGGCCGATGTCGGGCTCGGGGTTCCGCCGGCCGAGTGCAGCCCGAGCGAACCCGACATCGTCGGACGGGATCGGTCGAACGGGGCCGGGTCGGCGCCGCTGTCGGCACTGGATGCGGTCGTCGGGTGGCCGGTGTCGTCGGCTGCCGTGGTCGTCATCGGCCGGGACGGCGTGTTCGATTCCGTGGGTGAGGTCCGCCGTCGGTTCCCGTTGGCGTCGGTCACGAAGGTGCTCGTGGCGCTGGCTGTCCTGGTGGCGCTGGAGGAGGAGTCCCTCACGCTCGAAGCACCGGCCGGGCCCGAAGGTGCGACGGTCCGCCACCTGCTCGCGCACGCGTCGGGGCTGGGTCCCGACGGCGGGGTGCTGGCCCGCCCGGGGACGCAACGCATCTACAGCAACGCCGGGTTCGAGGAGCTGGGCGAGGTGCTCGAACGGGTCACGGACATGCCGGTCGTCCGCTACCTGACCGAGGGGGTCTTGGACCCGCTCGGCCTGGACTCGACGACCCTCGAGGGGTCGCCGGCCCGTGGTGCGGTCTCGACGGCCGAGGACCTGGCCCGCCTGGCTCAGGAGTTGCTCGTGCCGACGCTGGTCGACCGGGCCACCCTGGCCGCCGCCACCGAGGTCTCCTTCCCCGGCCTCGACGGCGTGCTGCCCGGTTTCGGGAGGCAGCGACCCAACGACTGGGGACTCGGTTTCGAGGTCCGCGGTCACAAGTCGCCTCACTGGACCGGACCCACGAACGCCCCGGCCACGTTCGGTCACTTCGGACGGACGGGCACGTTCCTGTGGGTCGATCCCGTGGCCCAGCTCGGCTGCGTGTGCCTCACCGGTAACGGGTTCGGCCCGTGGGCGGTCCGCGCCTGGCCGGCGCTCAGCGAGGCTGTCCTGGCCGAACATCGCGCAGCCTGAGCCTGGCTTCGTCGGGGTCCGAGCAGCCCTTTCCCCCACCGCGCGCCCTGCCCTGCGGCGCCGAATCGACATCGATTCGGCCGGGTCGTCGACGACGACGGGCTAGCGAGCGAGCTGGGCCGGGGTGAGCGCGAAGAGACCACGTCCACCCGCCATCACCGGGCCGACCAGCCCGTGGACCTCGGGCAGCAGGCGCTCGGCGAAGAACCGGGCGGTGACCACCTTGGCCTCGAAGAAGGACCGCTCGGACCCATCGACGGAGCCGCCGTCGAGCGCGGCGCGGGCGGCCAGGGCCGACCGTCCCATCAGCCACCCGCCGACGGTCGTGGCGAACAACCGTTGGTACGGGGTGGCCACCGACAGGGCCTCGACGGGATCGGCCACCCCGTGCTCGAACATCCAGCCCGTCGCCGCCTCGAGCGTGCTCACCGCTTCGGCCAGACGAGCCCCGATGACGGCCAGATCACCCTCGCCATCACCTTCAGGGTCCCCACCACCGAGCTCGGCCACGGTCGCCCGCATCCGGCTGATCTGGTCCCGCACCACGGCTCCGCCCCGCAACGGGAGCTTCCGTCCCACCAGGTCCATGGCCTGGATGCCGTTGGTGCCCTCGTAGATCTGGGTGATCTTGGCGTCCCGGTAGTGCTGGGCGGCGCCGGTCTCCTCGACGTATCCCACGCCGCCGTGCACCTGGATGCCGATCGACGTCACCGTCTCGGCCAGATCGGTGCACCAGCTCTTCACGATCGGCGTCAGCAACTCGACGAGCTCCCGGGCCTCGGTCGCCGCCGCCTCGTCAGGGTGGTGTTTGGCCACGTCGATCTGGGCCGCCTGCACGTAGCACATGGCCCGCATGGCCTCCGTGAAGGCCTTCATGGTCAGCAACATCCGCCGGACGTCGGGGTGGTCGATGATGGTCGACGACTCACCCGGGGACGCTCCCGGCGCCCGTCCCTGGACCCGTTCGCTCGCGTAGGCGACGGCCTGCTGGTAGGCCCGCTCGGCCAGGCCCAGGCCCTCCACGCCCACCCCGAGACGGGCGTTGTTCATCATCGTGAACATGTACCGCATCCCGGCGTGCTCCTCACCGATGAGGTACCCCACCGCTCCCTCGCCGCGAGCGCCGCCGTCCCCACGCTCACCGAAGGCCAGCACACACGTGGGACTGGCCCTGATCCCCATCTTGTGCTCGATGGACACGACGTGGACGTCGTTGCGGTCCCCCAGCGAACCGTCCTCCTCGACGAGGTACTTGGGCACGATGAAGCACGAGATGCCCTTCGTCCCCGGTGGCGCCTCGGGGGTGCGGGCCAGCACCAGGTGGACGATCTGTTCGGTGAGGTCGTGCTCGCCGAAGGTGATGAAGACCTTCTGACCGGTGATGCGGTAGGTGCCGTCGTCCTGGCGCACGGCGCGGGTCCGCAACGCGCCGACATCAGAGCCGGCGTCGGGCTCGGTCAGGTTCATGGTCCCCGACCACGCACCGGTGACCATGGGCCGCAGGAACGTCTCCTTCTGCGCCTCGTCGCCGTGGAAGGCGATGGCGTCGATGGCCCCCTGGGTGAGGAGCGGCGCCATGGCCAGGGCCATGTTGGCGCTGTTGAGCATCTCCTGCATGGCGATGCCGACCACCCAGGGGAAGCCGCCGCCCTGGTAGTCGACGTCGAAGGGGACCGCCGGCCACCCGCCGGCGACGTAATGCCGGTAGGCCTCACGGAACCCGGCCGGCGTGCGGACCTCGTCGCCCTCGTGACGGGACCCCTCGGCGTCGCCCACGGCATTGGTGGGAGCCCACACCTCGCTCATCAACCGGCCGAACTCCGCGAGCACCCCGAAGACCGACGCCGCGTCGGCGTGGCCGAACGGCTCGAGCTTGGCCAGGTCGTCGAGGCCGGCCAGGTGCTCGAGCACGAAACGGATGTCACGCAGCGGAGGCGTGTAGTCGGCCATGGGCGCACAGTACCGGCGCGATCTGGGGCAGGCTTGGTCCATGACCGACCACACCAAGCCCTCCAGCGAAGATCTGCGCGAGCGCCTCACACCCCTGCAGTACGAGGTCACCCAGGAGGCCGGGACCGAACGGGCCTTCAGCGGCGAGTACTGGAACACCAAGGACGACGGCACCTACCACTGCGTGGTGTGCGATGAGCCCCTGTTCCGCTCCGATACCAAGTACGACTCCGGCACCGGTTGGCCCAGCTTCTGGGACGCCCTCGACCCGGCCAAGGTGGAGCTGGTCGAGGACCGGGCCCACTTCATGGTGCGCACCGAAGTCCGGTGTGCCCGCTGCCACGCCCACCTGGGGCACCTCTTCGACGACGGCCCACGGCCCACCGGGGAGCGCTACTGCATGAACTCGGCCTCGCTGCGGCTCGAGCGCGAGCCGAAGGAGGCCTGAGTTGGAGTACCGCACGCTCGGTGCCAGCGACCTCCGGGTCTCCGAGATCAGCCTGGGGTCCTGGCTCACCTACGGGGTGGGCGTCGAGCGCGACGCCGCCGCCGCCTGCGTCGACCGGGCCTTCGAACTCGGCATCAACTTCTTCGACACGGCCAACGTCTACGGGCGAGGAACGGCCGAGTCGGTCCTCGGCGAGATCCTCGCCGGACGACCCCGAGAGTCCTACGTGCTCGCCACCAAGGTGTACTTCCCGATGTCGGACACCGACCACGGTCTGTCAGCCAGCCAGATCCGCACCCAGATCGACGCCTCCCTCCAGCGCCTCGGCGTCGATCACGTGGACCTCTACCAGTGCCACCGCTACGACGAGGAGACACCGCTCGAGGAGACCATGGGGGCGCTCACCGAGGTGGTCAGACAGGGCAAGGCGCGCTACCTCGGGTTCAGCGAGTGGAGCCCGCAGCACATCCAGGACGCCATCGACCTCAGCGCCGACGGTCGATACGAGCCGTTCGTGTCGAGCCAGCCGCAGTACTCGGCCCTGTACCGGCGCCCGGAGAAGAAGGTCATGAGCCTGTGCGCAGCGCACGGCATCAGCCAGATCGTCTGGTCACCGCTCGCCCAGGGCGTCCTCACCGGGAAGTACGAACCTGGCCACCCACCGCCCGAGGACTCCCGAGCGGCCAGCCCCGAGATGGGCGGCATGATGCAGGCCTGGCGGGACGACCGCATCCTGGAAGCGGTGCAGGGCCTGCGCCCGATCGCCGATGAAGCCGGGCTGTCCATGGCCCAGCTCGCCCTGGCCTGGGTCCTCCAGCACGACAACGTGGCCTCGGCCATCATCGGCGCCAGCCGGCCGAGCCAGGTGGACGACAACGCCGCCGCCGCCGGCGTCAAGCTCGACGACCAGGTGATGCGAGCCATCGACGAAGCTCTCGCGGGAGCCGTCCAGGGCCTCTGATGCGATCGATCTCCCTGCTCTGGCGGTTGGTCGGGGCTCTCGCCCTGGCCGGGTTCGGCTTCGCCGTCGGCACCCATCCAGCGACCGCCGCACCGGCCCAGCCGAGCGGTGAGCGCATCCAACGCTTCGCCTCCACCGTCGACGTCGCCCGCGACGGCACGGTGACGGTCACCGAGGCGGTCACCTACGACTTCGCCGACACCCCCGACCGCCACGGGATCGAACGGATCATTCCCGTCCGGTTCCCGTACGACGACGTCAAGGAGAACCACGACAGGATCACCCCCCTCGAGGTGGAGTCGGTCGAGGCCGACGCCGGCGCGCCCGCCGACTACGAGGTGAGAGGCGACGGCGACGACCGGACGATCCGCATCGGCGACGCCGACGTCGTCATCTCCGGCGTCCACACCTACGAGATCACCTACCGGCTCACCGGCGTCCTCAACCACTTCGAGGACCACGAGGAGCTGTACCTCAACGTCACCGGTAACGGGTGGGAGGTGCCGATCGACTACGCCGTCGTCGAGGTCTCGGTGCCGGCACCGGTCGGCCGCATCGCCTGCTTCGCCGGACCGGTCCGGTCGAGCATCCCCTGCGACGAGGCCGAAGAGAACGAGGGTCGAGCCACCTTCTCGGCTCGGAACCTCGCCCCGAACGAGGGGCTGACCATCGTCGTCGGGTTCCCGACCGGTGTGATCGATCCCACCCCCTCACCGATCCTTCGGGAGCGGTGGACGGTGGGCCGGGCCTTCGCGGTGCGCCCCGACACCCTGGTCCCCGCCAGTGCGCTCACCGCCGCCGCCGTGGGCGGCTTCGCGCTGCTCCTCACCCGCGTGGGCCGGGACCGACGTTTCGCCGGGTCGCCCACCGACGTTGCCTTCGGCAACGTGTCGGGCGACAGCGAGCTGGCCCCGATCCGTGACCGCGACCCGGTCCCGGTCGAGTTCGTGCCCCCCGAGGGGCTGCGACCAGGACAGGTGGGCACCCTGATCGACGAGCAGGCCAACACCCTGGACGTCACGGCCACGATCGTCGACCTGGCCGTGCGCGGCTACCTGCGGATCACCGAGGTCCCGAAGCAGGGTTGGCTGGGGTCCACCGACTGGGAGCTGACCTCGCTCAAGCCCGGCACCGGCCTGAAGCGGTACGAGAACACCCTGCTGACGGCCCTGTTCGCCACCGGTCCGCAGGTGAAGCTGTCGGACTTGAAGGGCACCTTCGCCACCCACCTCAAGCAGGTGGCCGACGAGCTCTACGACGACATGCTGGCCAACGGCTGGTACCGCGACCGGCCCGACCGGACCCGGGCGAAGGCCGCCGCGCTCGCCGTGGCCGTCATCGTGGCCGGCATCGCCGTCACCGTGCTGCTCGCCCTGTTCACGAGCTACGGCCTGGTCGGCGTGCCGCTGGTGCTGTTCGGCTTGCTCCTCGTGTTCGCCCACCGGGCCTTCCCGTCCCGGACGGCCAAGGGCTACGCCGCCCTGCGGCGGGTGCGGGGGTTCAAGCGCTTCATCGACGAGTCGGAGAAGGAACGGGCCCGCTTCGCCGAGCAGCAACACCTGTTCTCGGAGTACCTGGGCTACGCCGTGGTGTTCGGCGCCGTGGACAAGTGGGCCCGGACCTTTGCCGGGATCGACGGTGAGCTGCCCACCGGGAACTGGTACGTCGGCGCCTACCCGTTCAACGTGATCACCTTTACCGGGGCGGTCAACGGGTTCACGGTGGCCACCTCCGGGACGATCTCCTCGGTGCCGGCCTCGAGCGGCGGGAGCGGCTTCGGTGGCGGCGGGTTCAGCGGGGGCGGCGTCGGGGGTGGGGGCGGCGGGTCCTGGTAGCACCGGCTCCTCACCTCCGGCTCCTCGCCACTGGTGTCTACGCCTGGATCGAGGAGCGACCCGGCCCGGGGCGGCCCAACGCCGGCGCCGTGATCGACGCCAACGGCGTGACGGTCATCGACACATTGTGCGTCGCGTCGCAGTACGAGCCCTTCGCCGCCGCCGTCGACGCACTGGGTTTCCCCGTCCGGCGCATCGTGTTGACCGGCGACCACATCGAGTACGTCGGCGGCACCGTCCGCTTCGCCATGGCCGCCATCTACGGGTCGCCGGCGACGAGCGCCCACCTCGACCAGCCCCCGAGCCCGGGTATCTACCGCCGCCTGTTCCCCGACCTCGCTCACGAGTTCGACGAAGAGCTGCGCACCCGCCCGGTCAGCCACGTCGTCGCCGACGCCGTCGAGCTCACCCCGGCCCTCGTCGCGCTCCCCCTGGCCGGCCAGGCTCCCACCAACCTGGCCGTGCTGGTCCCCGAGGCCGACGTGCTCTTCGCGGGCGCACTGTGCAGCTTCGGCGTCGCTCCCCTGGCCTTCGACGGTGACCCCGCCGCCTGGGCCGAGACCCTCGAATCGCTCGTCGAGCTGGCGTCGGTGATCGTGCCCGGGCACGGGCCGGTGGGTGGGGCCGAGGAGGTGCGGGCCCTGCAGGGCTACCTCCGGGCCTGCGTCGACGCCGGCGGCGACCCGGGGCGGGTGCGGCCGGGCCCGTGGGACCGCTGGCCCGGCCGGCAGTGGGACCCGGTGAACGTCGAACGGGCGGCCATGCTCGCCGCCGGCGACACCCGGGTCCCCCCGTCGATGCTGCGGGCGGCCGGCCTGGCGTGACCGCAGCACCGCGCTCGTAGGGTGAGCCAGTGACCGAGACGGTGACCCCGGGGGTGCTCCGGCGCGGCGTCCGCCTGCTCGCCCACGCCGTGCGCACCCACCCCTGGCCGTTCGGCACCGCCCTCGCCGGCGCCACCCTCTTCGCCTTCATGTCGGTGGCCACGACGATCGTGCTCGGACGGGTCACCGACCACCTCATCATCCCCGCCTTCCGCGACGGGGCCACCGGGAGCGCCGTGGTCGGGTCGGTGGTGGCCATCCTCCTCGTGGCCGCCCTGCGAGCCGTCGGCGTGGTCGCCCGGCGCTACTTCGGCGGCATGACCTCGTACCGGATGCAGGCCACGTGGCGCCGCCGCCTCACCGACACCTACCTCGGGGTGCCGTTGTCGTTCCACCAGGCCCGGCCCACCGGGGAGCTCATGGCTCACGCCGACATGGACGTGGAGGCCGCCACCGACGTCATCAACCCGGTGCCGTTCTCCATCAGCGCGGTGATCATCGCCGTGGTCGCCGTGGTCCGCCTCGCCTTCGTCGACCCGGTGCTCACCCTGATCGGCTTGACCCTGTTCCCCTTGCTGGCGGTCATGAACCGGGTCTACACCCGCCTCGTCGAGGAACCGGCCGCGCTCGTCCAGGCCCGGTTCGGTGACGTGGCCTCGGTGGCCCACGAAAGCTTCGACGGTGCCCTGGTCGTGAAGACGCTCGGCCTGGCCACCCACGAGACCGGCCGCCTCGCCCGGACGGCCGACCGGTTGCGCGAGCAGCGCCTCCGGGTGGGACGGCTCCGAGCCTCCTTCGAGCCGGCCATCGACCTGCTGCCCAACGTCGGCATCATCGCCCTCCTCGGGTTCGGGTCGTGGCGGGTGTCGAACGGTGAGCTCACCACCGGCGACCTGGTCGAGGCCATGGCTCTGTTCGGGATCCTCAGCCTGCCGATGCGGGTGCTCGGCTACCTGCTCGAGGAGATCCCCCGCGCCGTCGTGTCCGAGGCCCGCCTCCAGGAGGTGCTGGCCACCGACCCGACCCCGGCCCCGGACGCCGACACCGTGGCGAGCCTCGGCGACGGTCCCCTCGACGTCGAGGTCCGCGACGTCACCTACGGGCCCGGCGACGTGCCCGTGCTGCACGACCTGTCGTTCCGGGTCGCCCCGGGCGAGGTGGTGGCCCTCGTAGGGCCCACCGGTTCGGGCAAGAGCACCGTGTGCCACCTCCTCGCCGACCTGGCCGAGCCGTGGCAGGGCACGATCTCCGTCAGCGGTGTGGAGCTGTCTCGGGTGGCGCCCGCCGAGCGGCGCGACGCCGTCGCCCTCGTGTTCCAGGAGAGCTTCCTGTTCGCCGACACCGTCGAGGAGAACCTCACCCTCGGCCGGCCCGTCGACAGCGAGCGGGTGCGATGGGCCACCGAGGTGGCCAGGGCCGACGGCTTCGTCTCCGCCCTCCCCGATGGACCGGCCACCGTCCTGGGCGAGCGAGGAGTGACCCTGTCGGGCGGCCAGCGGCAGCGCCTGGCGCTGGCCCGGGCCCTGGTACGGCGTCCCCGGCTGCTCCTGCTCGACGACGCAACAGCCGCCGTGGACCCCCGGGTGGAACAGCAGATCCTGGCCCGCCTCAGAACCGAGCTCGACACCACGACCGTGGTGGTCGCGCACCGGGTCTCGACGATCGCCCTGGCCGACCGAGTGCTCTACATCGACGGGGGGCGCCTGGTGGCCGAGGGCACCCACAGCCAGCTCCTGGCCACGGTGCCCGGCTACGAGGCGCTCGTGCGGGCCTACGAGGACGACCTCGACGACGAGCTGGCCGAGGCGGAGGCATGACCTCCACGCAGCGAAGGCCCCACGAGCTCCCCCGCGAGGTGCCCGCCGAGGAACCCGTCCACGGAGCCGACGGCGGCTCGATCGTCGGTCCCGGCCCTCCCGTCGAGGACGACCTGCCCGTCACCGGCGCCCTCGCCGACGCCGGGGCCGTCGAGGTGCTCCGTCGAGGCCTCGCCGTGAGCCCCGAGCTCAAGGTCGGCATCGCCTTCACCGCTCTCATGGCCCTCGCCACCGCCGTCGGCAAGATCGCCGTGCCCGTGCTCATCCAGCAGGCCCTCGACCGAGGGGTGCTCGCCCCCGACGGCTTCGACGGCCGTTTCGTGGCCACAGCCTGCATCGCCACCTCCGTGCTGGTGCTGGTGCTCTACGGCGTGAGCCGGCTCACCTACCGCCGCCTGGTCCTGGCCGCCGAGAACACGCTCTACGGGCTGCGGGTCCGGGTCTTCGCGCACATCCACGCCCTCGCCATCGCCGACCACGAGGACACCCGGCGAGGCGTGCTCGTGTCCCGCGTCACGAGCGACATCGAGACCCTCGCCCGGTTCGCCGAGTGGGGAGCGGTGGCCTGGATGGTCAACGGCACCGTCATCGTCGGAGTGCTCGTGGTGATGTTCGTGTACTCCTGGCCCCTCGCCCTCGTCACCACCGCCATCTTCTTGCCCCTCACCGTCGCGTTGCGGGCGCTGCAACGGCGCCAGCTCGCCGCCTACGACACGGTGCGGACCAGGGTGTCCGAGACGCTCTCGGAGTTCGCCGAGAGCATCGGCGGCGCCGGCGTCATCCGGGCCTACGGCCTCGACCACCGGGCTCGGCGACGCCTCCACGACGTCATCGACCGCCAGTACCGCAGCGAGGTGAAGGCGGCGAAGTACTTCGCCGTCATCTTCCCCCTCGGCGACCTCTTCGGGGCCGTCGCCCTGGCGGCGGTGGCGGCGATCGGCGCCTGGTACGGGCCGGGCTGGGGCCTCGGAGCCGGGGAGCTCATCGCCTTCCTGTTCCTGGTCAGCCTCGTGCTCACCCCGATCGCCGAGATCGGCGAGGTGCTGGACCAGACCCAGACCGCCATCGCCGGCTGGCGCAAGGTGCTGTCGGTACTCGACGTGCCGATCGACGTGGACGAGCGGCGCTCGGGCATCGACCTTCCTGCCGGGCCGCTGGCCGTCGCCGTCGAGGAGGTCGAGTTCTCCTACCGCCGGGGCGATCGGGTGCTGCGCGACATCGACGTCGACATCCCGGCGGGCACCTCGGTGGCAGTCGTGGGCGAGACCGGTTCGGGCAAGACCACCTTCGCCAAGCTCCTGTGCCGCCTCGCCGACCCCACCGTCGGCCGGATCCTCGTGGGCGGCGTCGACCTGCGCGACGTCGACCCGAACGCCCGGCTGCGGGCCATCCGGCTGGTCCCCCAGGACGGGTTCCTGTTCGACGCCACCCTGCGCGAGAACCTCCGGGCCGGGCGCCTCGACGCCAGCGACCACGATCTCGACGCCGCCGTCGACGTCCTCGGGCTGCGCTGGTGGGTGGACCGCTTGCCCGAAGGCCTCGACACCGCGGTCGGTGAGCGGGGCAGCGGGCTCTCCGTCGGCGAGCGCCAGCTCGTGGCCCTGGTGAGGGCCGAGCTCACCGATCCGGGCCTGCTCATACTCGACGAGGCCACGAGCGCCGTGGATCCCGAGACCGAACAGGCGCTGGCCGACGCCCTCGGACACCTGGCCGAGGACCGGACCACGGTGAGCATCGCCCACCGCCTCTCCACCGCCGAGCGGGCCGACCTCGTGCTCGTGTTCGACGGCGGTCGGCTGGTCGAGCGGGGATCCCACGCCGGCCTCGTCGCCGCCGGGGGCGTCTACGCCCGCCTCTACCGGAGCTGGCTCGGTACATCCGGGTTCCAGTGGAGATTGATTGAAACGATACGAGGAGAGATGTAGCGTCACCTCTGTGACCGGCCCGCTGCACCGCTTCCGAGCCCACCTCGCCAACGGGGACGGCCCTGCCGCCGCCGCCGCCCTCGCTGACGCCGACCTGACCACCGCCGACCTCGCCGCCCTGCTCGACCTCGTGGTGGCCGACTCATCGGAGCACCTCTCGGCCCACCGGCCCCTGACCTCCCCCCTCCACCGGTCAGCCGCCGAGAGGTCCCCGTGCCCACCACCGCCCGCGCCGTCCCCACCCGCCTCCTCGCCTTTGCCACCGGATCCCGAGCGCACAGCCTGAGCCAACGCTCCGACGCCGGGGAGCTCCAAGCCGCCCTCGCCCCCTTGCGGCTCTCCCTCAACGCCGGCATCGGCGTCCCACCGCCCCTCGAGGCCCACCTCGGCGACCTCGTCGATCGGTGGGAGGCCCTCGAGGACCACGTCGAAGCGGTGGCCCGAGCCTTCCACACCGCCGATCGGCACGGCCTGCTCCCACCCCTGGTGGGCGACGCCGTGCGGTGGGTTGTCGATCAGGCCGACGACGTCGGCCTCGTGAGGCACCTCCGCCCCCCGCTGTGGATGCTGGTCACCGGCGCTGTACCGCCGGTGCTGGCCCGCTTCCCCAAGACCGTTCGCACCGCCGGGGGGCGGCTGATCCCCGCCATCTCGCTGGGGTTCACCGCTGCCGCCATGCTGGAGGACCTCGGCGTCGTGGTGAACCAGGGGAACCCGGCCCGGGCCTTCGGGGACCGAGGCACGAACTACGTAGCCGACGTGGCCGAGGTCCAGTTCGACCTGGCTCTCGGCGCCTTCACCGCTCGGCCGCACCTGGTCACCGCCGCCGTCGCCCTCGGCGCTGGGGTGAACTGGGGCAACTGGAAGACCTTCGACGAGCGTCGGCGAGCGGCCGGGCGGGTGGTGGAGACCCTCGACCGAGCCCAGGACGACGTCCGGGACGAAGCCCGCGACGTGGTCACCGGCGTCATCGACGCCGCCCGGGGCGCCTTGGGCGGTGCCGGGCGGGCCCATCCGACCTTGGTGCCTCCCTGGTTCGATCCCGTCCTCGACGCCGCTGAGGAGGTCGTGGAAGGGGCCGACGAGGCGATCGACGAGGCCGTCGGGCAGGTCCGGGACACCACCGAAGAGGTGACCGAGACCTTCGCCGAGGCCGTGAAGGTGAGCCTCGAGGCCGGTGCGGAGGTGGCCGACGAGGCGATCGAGGGCGTCGGGCGCACCGCCGTCGCCGTCGGGACCGGGGCGAAGGAGGTCTGGGACACCCTGTCGGGCGACTGACCCCAGGTGGGCCACCGGTACCGTGCCCGGCGTGCCGGAGCTGCCCGAGGTCGAGACCATCCGGCGCCAGCTCACCCCCCTCCTCACCGGTCGCCGGGTGGTGCGGGTCGAGGCCCACCCCTCGGCGAAGTTCTCACCGGCCGCCGCCGCCGTCGGCGCCACCGTCACCGGCGTCGACCGGCGGGGGAAGTACCTCCTGTGGGCGCTGGGAGACGGTCGCGAGCTGATCGTGCACCTCGGCATGACCGGCGTGCTGCGACCGGCCGAGGCGGCGGCGGCGGCCGACCCCTACGTCCGGGCCCGTTGGCACCTCGACGACGGTGGCGCCCTCGAGCTGCGGGACGTCCGTCGGTTCGGTCGCATCGCCGTCGTCCAGACCGGCCACTACGCCGCCCTCCCCACCCTGCATCGACTCGGACCCGAGCCCTTCGACGCCGCCTTCACCCCGGAGGGGCTGTGGCGGGCGATGGGCGCCAGCTCGGTTCGGGTCAAGACCCAGCTGCTCGGCCAGCGGGCGGTGGCTGGGGTGGGCAACATCTACGCCGACGAGGCCTTGTGGCGAGCGGCCGTCGATCCGGCCGCTCGGCGCATCACCCGGGCGCAGGCGGCGGCGCTGCACGGGGCCGTCCGCGAGGTGCTCGCCGCCGGCATCGCCCACGGGGGGACGACCCTGCGGGACTACCGGACCCCGGCCGGCGGGACTGGCGGCAACCAGCACCACCTCGCCTGCTATGGCCGGGCCGGGCAGGCCTGCCGCCGTTGCGGGACGCTGCTGCGACGGCGGCTGGTGGACGGCCGCGGCACCACCTGGTGCGGGAGCTGCCAATCCCGTCGGTCGCCCGCCCGCGGCGGCGCCGCCAACCAGAGCCTCTATGGTCAGCCCATGAGTGGGCAGCCATGAGCGACCTGTTCTCCGTCGAGGGCAAGGTGGCCCTCGTCACCGGCGGCTCCCGCGGCATTGGCCTGATGATCGCCCGTGGCTTCGTCGAAGCCGGGTCCCGGGTCTACGTCTCGTCCCGCAAGGCCGACGCCTGCGAGGAGGTCGCCGCCGAGCTGTCCAAGGTCGGGACGTGCGCCGCCCTAGCGGCCAACCTGGCCACCGAGGACGCATGCCGTCGCCTCGCCGCCGAGGTGGCCGACCGGGAGGACCGCCTCCACGTCCTGGTCAACAACGCCGGCGCCACCTGGGGGGCGCCCATCGACGACTTCGACGATGCCGCCTGGGACCGGGTGCTCGACCTGAACGTGAAGGGCGTGTTCCACCTCACCCGGTTCCTGCGCCCTACCCTCGAAGCCGCCGCCACCGGCGACGATCCCGCCCGGGTCATCAACATCGGCTCCATCGACGGCATCCGCACGCCGGTCCTGGAGACGTACTCGTACTCGGCCAGCAAGGCCGCCGTGCACCAGCTCACCCGCCACCTGGCCCGCCGCCTCGCCCCCCGGATCACGGTCAACGCCGTGGCCCCCGGCCCGTTCGAGTCCAAGATGATGGCGGCCACGCTCGAGGCCTTCGGCGACGAGATCGCCGCCAGCGCCCCGATGCAGCGCATCGGCCGCCCCGACGACATGGTCGGCGTGACCCGCTACCTCGCCTCGAGAGCCGGTGCCTACCTCACCGGCGCCGTGATCCCCGTCGACGGCGGCATCGCCGCCACCGCATGAGCCGGCCGCGATGAGGGAGCCCTGATGAGAGCAGAGACCAGGGAGCACCGATGACTGACCAGGAGGAGACCAGGGCGTGGTCAACCGACGGGAACGGCGCCACTCACGCCTGGCGAGCTGACGGCAGCGACAGTGGGGAGGCCACCAAGGCGTGGCGAAACGGGGACACCGCGGCTGCCGGTCCGTCCACCCTGCCGGAGGGCACGGCCACCGAGGCGGCCGCCGGCGCCGGGGTGGGGGCGCCGTGGCTACCGGCCCCGGAGAGCGCCGATGGCGCCACCAGCATCGACGGCCCGCCACCACAGGACGAGCGGTCCGGAGGGGCTCCCCGGGGGTTGATCGCCGCCATCGTCGTCGTGCTCGTGGCCATCATCGCCCTCGCCATCGCCCTGTTGGTCCTCAACATCGGCGATGACGACGACGACGGCCCGCCGGCGACCACCACGACCACCACGGCTCCGTCCACCACCGCCTCCACCACCGCCGCCACGGCACCGACCACGCCAGCGCCTCCGAGCTCGGCGACGACACCTGAGCCGACCACCGAACCGACCACGGCGCCGACCACCGACGCGCCCACCACCACGACCACCAGGGCACCCACGACCGCGGCGCCGACCACCGATGCGCCGACCACCGAAGCGCCCACGACGACGGCCACCACCGCCCCGGCCACCACCGCCCCGACCACCACGGCCCCGACCACCACGGCCCCGACCACCACGGCCCCGACGACCACGGCACCCACGACCACGGCGCCGACGACCACGACCACCACGACCTCGACGACCACCACCACGACGACCACGACGACGGCGCCGGCCTGAGCGCGCCGGTCAGCGGTCCGGCTGGCCCCATCGGCCATGATGGCGAGATGTCCGAACACGACGAACGCCCCTGGGGCAGCTACACGGTCATCGACGACGCCGACTCCCACAAGGTGAAGCGGATGGTCGTGGCCCCGGGGAAGCGGCTCAGCTACCAGCGCCACGCGCACCGGGCCGAGCACTGGTTCGTCGTGGCCGGGGAGGGTACCGTCGTCGTCGACGGGGAGGAGCGGCCGGTGCGCTCGGGGCAGGCCGTCGACGTCCCCCTGGGGGCGGCCCATCGCATCGGGAACACCGGTGCCGACCCGCTCGTGTTCATCGAGGTGCAGCACGGCGATTCGTTCTCCGAGGACGACATCGAGCGCCTCGACGACGACTACGGCCGCTGACCGAGGGCCCGGAGGGTGTCGATGGTGTCGGCCTCGGCCGGTGCCTTGTCGGGCCGGTAGCGGACCACCCTGGCGAAGCGGAGGGCGATCCCGCCGGGGTACCGGGTCGAGCGCTGCACCCCGTCGAGGGCGATCTCGACCACCTGCGCGGGGCGGACGTGCACGACGTGGTCACGGCGGTCGGTCTCCAGGGCGAGGAAGCGCTCGGTCTGCCAAGCGAGCAGGGCGTCGGTGAGGCCCTTGAACGTCTTGCCGACCATCACGAACCCGCCGTCGGGGTCCCGGGCGCCGAGGTGCAGGTTCGACAACCAGCCCCGACGCCGGCCACTTCCCCACTCCACGGCCAGCACCACCAAGTCCACGGTGTGGACCGGCTTCACCTTCTGCCAGGCCTTGCCCCGCCGCCCGGCGGCGTAGGGAGAGCCCGCCGCCTTGACCATCACGCCCTCGTGCCCGGCCGCCAACGCCTCGGCCTGCACCACCTCGGCGGCAGCGACGTCATCGGTGACCACCCCGGGGATGCGCCACCGGCCGGCCACCTCGTCGAGCACGGCCAGACGGTCCCGGAGGGGCTCGTCGACGAGATCGACGCCGTCGCGGTGCAGGCAGTCGAAGAACCAGGGCTGCAGCACGGCGACGGCGTCGCGCTCGGCGCCGAACCGGGCCATGGTGTCCTGGAAGCTGCGTGGTCGGTCGTCCTCGCCGAGGCTGAGCGTCTCCCCGTCGAGCACCACGGTGTCGACGGGTAGGGCTCGCACCGCCTCCACCACCTCGGGCAGGCGGTGGGTGACCTCGTTCAGGTTGCGGGTGAACACGGCGACCTCGTCGCCGTGGCGGTGCACCTGGATGCGGGCACCGTCGAGCTTCCACTCGACCGACGACTCGCCCAGCTCGGCGAGGGCGGCGGCCACGTCGGGGGCGGTGGAGGCGAGCATGGGCCGGACCGGTCGCCCTGCCACCAGCCCGATGGCGGCCAACGCCGGCTCGCCTCCGCTGAGCGCCGCCGTGGCCGTGGGGCCGAGGTGGCCGCCCAGCATGTGGGCGCGGCGCACGGCGGCAGAGGGCACCCCGGCGGACCGGGCCACCGCCTCCACCATCACCCCCTCGAGAGCGCCCTGGCGCAGCTCCCCCACGAGGAGGCGACGGACGAAGTCGGCCTCGGGAGCGGTGGCCCGGCGCAGCAGGTCCGAGAGCAGCCGCTCCCGGAGGCCGGCCGAGCCGGGGCCGCCGAGGGCGGCGAGCGCATCGAGGGCGGCGTCGAGGTCGCCGACGGTGAGGGTGGGGACGGCGGCGGGCTCGACGGCCAGGCCGACGACGGTCCGCCAGCCGACCCCCACCTTGCCCTGGCGGGGTTCACCGGTGAGGAAGGCCACGGCCGCCGTCACCTCGTCGAGGGCCAGGCGGTCGAGCAGCTCGGACAGGGCGGCGACCTTGGCCGAGCGGGCCGACGTGGCGGCGACGCCGTCGGCGGTGGCCACGAGGTCGGCCAGCGGGGTCGGGTCCTCGGGAGGTCCGGCGGCGTTCAGTGGCCCCGCGCCACCCACTCGTCGAGGTGCGCCGCCTCGTCGCCGATGCGGGTGTCGTCGCCGTGGCCGGTGTGGACGATGGTGGCGGCCGGCAGGGGCAAGAGTCGGTTCCGGATGCTGTCGATGATGGTGGCGAAGTCCGAGAACGACCGCCCGGTGGCGCCCGGCCCGCCGTTGAAGAGTGTGTCGCCCGAGAACAGCACGGCAGCCTCGCGGTCGTGGAGGCAGCACCCGCCGGGGCTGTGGCCAGGGGTGTGCACCACCTCCAGGCGGCGTCCGCCCACGGCCACGACCTGGCCGTCGGCCAGCGCCGCGTCCGGGCGGCGGTCCTCGTAGACGGAGCCCCACAGCATCGTGTCATCGGGGTGGAGCCAGATCGGGGCCAGCACCTCGTCGGCCAGCGCCGCCGCCACGTTGATGTGGTCGTTGTGACCGTGGGTGCACACCACCGCCACCACCCGCCGGCCGGCGATGCCGGCCACGATGGGGCGGTGGTCGTGGGCGGCGTCGACGACCACCACCTCGTCGTCGTCACCGACGATCCAGATGTTGTTGTCCACCTCGAAGTCCTCGCCGTCGAGCGAGAAGATCCCGCTGGTGACGACCCGGTCGATGCGGGGAGCGGTCATCTACAGGACCACGACCGAGCGCAGCACCTCGCCCCGCTGCATGCGGGCGAAGGCCTCCTCCACGTCGTCGAAGGCGATGGTCTCGGACACGAACCGGTCCAGGTCGAGACGGCCCTGGAGGTAGAGGTCGATGAGCATGGGGAAGTCCCGGCTCGGCAGGCAGTCCCCGTACCAGGAGGGCTTGAGCCGGCCGCCCCGTCCGAAGAAGTCGATCATCGGCAGGTCGATGCGCATGTCGGGAGCGGGCACGCCGACCTGCACCAGCGTGCCGGCGAGGTCGCGGGCGTAGAAGGCCTGGGTCATGACCTCGGGGTGGCCAACGGCCTCGATGCACACGTCGGCGCCGTTGCCGCCGGTGAGCTCCCGGATTGCCTCGACGGGGTCGACGGCGCTGGCGTCGACGGTGTGGGTGGCCCCGAAGCCGGTGGCCAGGTCGAGCTTGCCGGCGTCGAGGTCGACGGCGATGACGGTGGCGGCCCCGGCCAGGCGGGCGCCGGCGATGGCGGCGTCGCCCACGCCCCCGCAGCCGAACACGGCCACCGAGTCACCGGGCCCGACCTCGCCGGTGATCATGGCCGCCCCGAGACCGGCCATGACGCCGCAACCGAGCAGGCCGGCTGCTTCGGGCCGGGCTCGGGCGTCGACCTTGGTGGCCTGGCCGGCGGCCACCAGCGTCTTCTCGGCGAAGGCCCCGATGCCGAGGGCGGGGCTGAGCGGGCTGCCGCCGAGGGTCATGGCCTGGGTGGCGTTGTGGGTGTCGAAGCAATACCACGGCTGTCCCCGCCGGCACGACCGGCACGTCCCACAGACGGCCCGCCAGTTGAGGACCACGAAGTCACCCGGCGCGTGCGTGGTGACGTCGGGTCCGACGGACTCGATCACCCCGGCGGCCTCGTGGCCGAGCAGGAAGGGGAACTCGTCGTTGATGGCCCCCTCCCGGTAGTGCAGGTCGGTGTGGCAGACGCCGCAGGCCTGCACCGCGACCAGCACCTCACCGGGGCCGGGATCGGGCACCGAGATGGTCTCCACCGAGACCGGCGATCCCTTGGCCTCGGACACCACGGCTCGGACCTCGTGGGCCATCGGCACTCCCCTCGTCGGCTCCGAGGCGACGATACCGGCCGTCAGTAGCCGGGGGCGGGCTCCCAGAGGTCGAAGGCAACGCCCTGGTCGTCGGTGCACGAGGCGTTCCACCCCGACGGGTACTGGGTGGGCTCGCTGGCGGTGCCGCCCAACCGGCGGACCGACGCCGCCGCCGCCTCGATGTCGTCGACCCGGAAGTACACCGTGACCGCCGGCTCCTCCTGGCCCCCCAGGAGCCCCCCCGGCGGCGCGATGTTGGGCACGTGGAAGCCCTCGTCGAGGCTGCCGCTCTCGAACCGCCAGCCGAACAGCTCGCCGTAGAAGGCCCGGGCCCGGCCGGCGTCGGGGACGGCGATGGCGAAGTAGCCGAGAGACACACCGTCGACGTCGGTCGCCGTCGAGGGCGCGGCCCCGGTCCGGTCGAGCGAGGCGGGCTCGGGCTCGACCTGGGTCTGCAGCGACCACCGATGGCCGAACGGGTCGCGGATGACCCCTGACCGGGCGCCGTAGAACTGGAGCTCCACCGGGCGCTCGGCGGTGGCTCCGGCGGCGACGGCCCGCTCGAAGGTGGCGTCGGCGTCGGGCACGTGGAGGGTCAGCATCACCGCCGTGCCGCCCACCGTCTCGGGGCTGACGGCCCCGACCTCGGGGTGCTCGTCGGCGATCATGAGCACGGAGTCCTCGATCCGCAGCTCGGCATGGCCGATGCGCCCGTCGTCGCCGGTGATGGGGGGGTACAGCAGGGCGGCCCCGAACACCTCCTCGTAGTAGGCGATGGCCCGGGCGGCGTCGCGGGCGATCAGGTAGGGGGTCAACGCCCGCAGCCCGGTCGGGACGTGGGGGCCGCTGGTGGTGGTGGACATGGTTCCTCCCGTGGTGGTGGTGCCGGTGGAGAGGCCGAGCGCGGCCTCGATGCGGAGGCGGAGGTCGGCGGCGAAGGCGGGGTCGGGGGCCAGGGGCACGACCGGCTGGCGCAGGACGTCGAGGGGATCAGGCATCGCCGGTCCTCTCGTCGTAGGCCCGACGGAACGCCGAGCGGGCCCGGACGAGCAGGGCCTCGGTGGCGTGCAGGGTTCGGCCCAGGTGGTCGGCCACCTCGGCCACGCCGAGACCGTCGAGGTAGCGCAGCGTCAGCGCCGCCCGGTGGTGGACGCCCAGCTCGGCCAGCACGGCCCGGGCCACGGCGGCGTCCAGATGGGCGTCCCAGGGGTCCTCGCTGACGGTGGCCTGGTCGTGGACGAGAGCCAGCTTGCGCTGCTCCCGGGCCAGGCGGCGCCAGTGATCGACGAGCTTGTGGCGGGCCACCCCCACCAGCCAGGCCACCGTCACCGGGTTCACCGTGCCCCGCTGGACGGCGGTGACCGCAGCGAGGAAGGTCTCGGCACAGAGGTCCTCGGCCACCGGCGGGCTCCCGCAGCGGGGCAACAGGTAGCCGTACACCTGGGGGAGGGCCCGGTCGTAGAGCTCGAGCAGCACGGTGCCCCGCTCCTCGGCCTCGGCACGCTCGCCCATCGCCCCATCGTCGTCGCTGCGGTCGACCTTCCGACGGGTGACCGAGAGCACCCGAGGGCGCCGCCGCCCGTAGGGTGCGGACGTGGAGGTGCTCTCGAGCCGGGTGCTGCTGGCCCCGGCGGACCTCGACGCCGCCCTCGAGTGGTACACCAGCGTCCTGGGCCTGCGGGTGTACCGCGAGTACGGGGCCGGCGGCCGGCGCACCGGCGCCGTCCTGTTCCTCGGGGGTGGCCTGCTCGAGCTCACCGGTCCCCGGGCCGGGGCCCCCGCTGGGCCCGGCGCGGCGACGCTGTGGCTCCAGGTGCCCGACGTGGACGCCGAGCACGACCGCCTCCGCGCCGCCGGCGTGGCCGTCGCCGCTCCACCCGAAACCATGCCCTGGGGCCTGCGGGAGTGCTGGGTGGCCGACCCCGACGGCACCCGGATCGTGCTCGTGGAGGTCCCCGTCGGCCATCCGATCCGCACCCGCCTCACCTGAGGGCGCTCCCGTGGCGGCGAATCGACATCGATTCGCCGCCACTTGACCGAGCGGTCAGCATCGGTTCCACTGCCAGCGATGACGCTCAGCTACGCCGCCGCAGCGGCGCAGGTCACCGCCCCCGGCCAGCGCTTCGAGACGATGGAGGAGACCGTGGCCGGGAGGACCCAGACCGTCTTCCGCCACGCCCCGCCCAGTCTCCGCGAGCTGTTCGCCTCGGCCCGGGGCCGCGGCGACGACACCTTCCTCGTCTTCGAGGACGAGCGCTGGAGCTTCGCCGAGGCCATGGCCCAGGTCGACGGCCTCGGCGCCGCGCTCGTCGAGCGCTACGGCGTGGCACGCGGTGACCGGGTGGCCATCGCCATGCGCAACTACCCCGAGTGGGTCATTGCCTTTGCCGCCATCACGTCGGTGGGAGCGGTCTCGGTCTCCCTCAACGCCTGGTGGACCGCCGACGAGCTCGACTACGCCCTCGCCGACTGCGGGGCGAAGGTGCTCGTGGCCGACGGCGAGCGGGTCGAGCGGTCCCGGGAGACCTGCGACCTCCTCGGCCTGCCCACGATCGCGGTTCGGGCTCCCGGCCCGCTCCCGTCCGGGGTCGACCGGTGGACCGACGTGGTCGTACCGGGCCAACCGTTGCCCGAGGTGCCCATCGACCCCGACGACGACGCCACCATCCTCTACACCTCGGGGACAACTGGCCGGCCCAAGGGCGCCGTCTCCACCCACCGGGCCGTCCTGCAGGCCCTGCTCGGCTTCGGCTGCCGGTCGGCCATCGAGCGGTTGCGGCGCCCCGAGGAGGCGCCGGGCGACGGCCTGCCGGTCTTCATCCTCATCGTCCCCCTCTTCCATGTCACCGGGTGCGTGCCGGTGATGCTGTCGTGCTTCGCCAGCGGCCTGAAGCTCGTGATCATGCACAAGTGGGACCCCGATCGGGCCCTCGAGCTGATCGAACGCGAACGGGTGACCAACTTCGTGGGCGTGCCCACCCAGAGCTGGGACCTCCTCGAGTCGCCCCGCTTCGCCGACTTCGACACCTCCAGCCTGGTGAGCGTGGGGGGCGGCGGGGCCCCTGCGCCCCCGGAGCTGGTCAAGCGGGTGGCGTCGAGCTTCTCGCAGGGCCGGCCGTCGATCGGCTACGGCATGACCGAGACCAATGCCTACGGGCCCCAGAACTCGGGCACCGACTACCTCACCCATCCCACGAGCACGGGGCGGGCCACGCCCATCCTGGACATCGACGTCCGCGACCCCGAGGGCCGGTCACTGCCGGTGGGCGAGCGGGGCGAGATCTGGTTGCGGGGGCCGAACCTCATCCGGGGGTACTGGAACCGGCCCGAGGAGACCGCCGAGACCATCGTCGACGGCTGGCTGCGGACGGGGGACATCGGCCGGGTCGACGACGAGGGCTTCGTCTACGTCGAGGACCGGGCCAAGGACATGGTGCTGCGGGCCGGGGAGAACGTGTACTGCACAGAGGTGGAGGCGGCCATCTACGAGCACCCCGACGTCCACGAGGCGGCCGTCTTCGGCGTGCCGCACGAACGCCTCGGCGAGGAGGTGGCCGCCGCCGTCCGCCCCAAGCTCGGGCGGAGCGTGACCCCAGCCGAGGTGCGGTCCCACGTGGCCGAGCGCCTCGCCGGCTTCAAGGTGCCGGCCCGGGTGCTCGTGCTCGACGACCCCCTCCCCCGGAACCCCGCCGGCAAGGTGCTGAAGCGGGAGCTGCGTGACCGGATGGACCCGACCGTCAACGCCCCGGCGACGACGTGAGCGCCGCCACGAGCACCGCCCCGCTGGCCATCGAGGCGGAGCCCGCCGAGCTCGGCTTCGACGCCGACCGCTTGTCCCGCATCGACGGCCACTTCGCCCGCTACGTCGACGACGGCCGGTTGCCGGGATGGCTCGTCCTGGTGAGCCGCCACGGCCGCATCGTGCACCTCGCCACCCACGGCCAGCGGGACCTCGAGGCCGGCCTCCCCGTCGAGATCGACACCCTGTTCCGCGTCTACTCGATGACCAAGCCGATCACGTCGGTGGCGGCGATGATGCTGGCCGAGGAGGGGGCCTTCGAGCTGAAGGACCCGGTCAGCGCCTTCCTCCCCGCCTTCGCCGACACCCGGGTCTACCGGTCCGGTTCGGCGCTCAACCCGGTGACCGAGCCGGCGTCGGAGCCCATCCGCCTCTGGCACCTGCTCACCCACACATCGGGGCTCACCTACGGGTTCCACTACGCCCACCCGGTGGACTCGATGTACCGGGCCGCCGGCTTCGACTTCGGCACCCCGCCCGGGGTCGACCTGGCCGGCTGCTGCGACACCTGGGCCAGCCTGCCCCTCGTGTTCCAGCCGGGCCGGGAGTGGAACTACTCGGTGGCCACCGACGTGCTCGGCCGGGTCGTCGAGGTGGTGTCGGGCCAACCGCTCGACCGGTTCCTCGAGGATCGGGTCCTCGGGCCCCTCGGCATGCACGACACCGCCTTCTGGGCCGATGAAGCCGACCACGGCCGCCTCGCCGCGCTCTACGCCCCCGAGCCGGGGACCCGCCGGGCGGTGCGCATCGACGCGCTCGGCGCCACCGCCCTCAGCCGCCCGGCCTGCCTGTCCGGCGGCGGTGGCCTGGTGTCCTCGGCCCACGACTACCACCGGTTCGCCCGGATGCTGCTCGGCCGCGGCCAGCTCGACGGCGTCCGCCTCCTCGGGTCCCGCACCCTCGCCTACATGGCCGCCAACCACCTGCCCGGTGGCGCCGACCTCGAGGAGTACGGCCGGCCGCTGTTCGCCGAGACCACCTTCGACGGGGTGGGGTTCGGTCTCGGGTTCTCGGTGGTGACCGACCCGGTCAAGCACAAGGTGACGTCCAACGCCGGCGAGCTCGGGTGGGGCGGCGCCGCCAGCACGGCGTTCTCGGTCGACCCGGTCGACGGCGTGATCGCCATCTTCCTGACCCAGCTCCTGCCGTCGAGCACCCACCCCATCCGGTCACAGCTCAAGGCCCTCGTCTCCCAGGCCCTCGTCGACTGAGCTCGTGGTGCACCTGCCCGTCCTCGACGTCGGCCCGCTCGTGGCGCCAACCGGGGACGACCCCGGCGCCCGGGAGCGGCTGGCCGAGGCCATCGACGCCGCCTGCGCCGACGTGGGCTTCTTCACGATCGTCGGTCACGGCGTCGACCCCGGCCTCCGCCGCCGCCTCGACCGGTTGGCCCGCGCCTTCTTCGCCCTCCCCGACGATGCCAAGGCGGCGGTGGCCATGGAGCACGGTGGGCGGGCGTGGCGGGGCTGGTTCCCCGTCGGGGGCGAGCTCACCTCCGGCGTCCCCGACCGCAAGGAGGGCCTGTACTTCGGGGCCGAGCTGGGCGACGACGATCCCCGGGTGCGGGCGGGGACGCCGCTGCACGGCCCCAACCTCTTCCCGGCCGAGCCGCCGGGCTGGTGCGACACCGTGCTGGACTACCTGGCCGCGCTCACCCGGCTCGGCCACTCGCTCATGGAGGGCATCGCTCTCGCGCTGGGCCTCGATCAGGGGTGGTTCGACCGCCACCTCACCGGCGACCCGCTCGTGCTGTTCCGCATCTTCCACTACCCGCCATCGCCTCCGGTGGCGAGGCACGACGAGTGGGGCGTGGGCGAGCACACCGACTACGGCCTGCTCACCATCCTGGGCCAGGACGACGCCGGCGGCCTCCAGGTGCACACGCCAGGGGGCTGGATCGACGTCCCCCCGATCCCCGACGCGTTCGTCTGCAACCTCGGCGACATGCTCGAGCGCATGACCGGGGGACGGTACCGGTCGACGCCCCACCGGGTGCGGGCCAGCACCGCCTCGTCCCGCCTGTCCTACCCCTTCTTCTTCGACCCGGCGTGGGACGCCGAGGTCCGCCCCCTCCCGCTCGCCCCGCCACCGGCCGGTGACAGCCCGGCCCGTCGCCGCTGGGACCACGCCGACGTGCACTCCTTCGACGGCACCTACGGCGAGTACCTCCTCGGCAAGGTCGGTCGGGTCTTCCCCGAACTCGGCGCCGAGGTACTCGACCGCCCGCCGGCCTGAGGGAGCGCTCAGCCCTCGTCGTCAGCCGCAGGCTCAGCCAGGAGGCCGGCGGTGGCGGCCAGCGCCGTGGCCAGGCCGGCGGCCCGTTCCACCACCGCCGCCATGTAGTGCTCGCCCACGGTGCCCTGCCCCTGCAGGGGTGGGTGGCCGAGGGACCGCAACAGCGCCGTGGGGTCGTCGGCGGGCTCGATCGGATGGGGGTCGGCCAGTTGCGGCACGGGACGCCAGAGGTCGACCGGCTTGGGCTTGCGGGCCCGCCGCCGACGACTCTGGGACCGTGTGGATCGCCCCTCGCTGGTCGGTGCCGTCTGCTCGCTCATGAGCCCTCCTCGGTGAGCAGCTCGTCGGGTCGCAGGCCGAGCGCGGCCTGGAGTTGGGTGGCGTCGAGGTCGGCCAGCGAGCTCGACTTCGGGAGCACCAGGTCGGCGATGTGCCGCTTGCCGGCCACCACCTCCTCGACCCGTTCGTCGACAGTGCCCGGACACACGAGCCGGTGGGACACCACGGTGCGGGTCTGGCCGATGCGCCAGGCCCGGTCACGGGCCTGGTCCTCGACGGCGGGGTTCCACCAGCGGTCGTACAGCACCACGTGGCTGGCGGCGGTGAGGTTCAAGCCCGTGCCGCCGGCCTTGAGGGACAGCACGAGCGCCCCCGGTCCATGCCCGCCCTGGAACTCGGTGACGAGGCGGTCGCGGGCACCGCGGGCCAGCCCGCCGTGGTAGCAGGCGATGGGCACACCGGTGGTCTCGGACAGGTGGTCGGCCACCCGCTTGCCCCACTCGGCGAAGTGGGTGAACACCAGGATCCGCTCGCCGGCGGCGAAGACCGATTCGACGATCTCCTCCAGGCGGGCCAGCTTGCCCGACCGGCCGGCCAGCTCCCTGCCGTCGTCCTGGTAGGCGGCCGGGTGGTTGCAGATCTGCTTGAGGGCGGTGATGGCGGCGAGGATGGCGCCCTGCTTGGGCTCGGCACCGGCGCCGTCGCCCCCGGTGGCACCGGCCACGAGCCCGTCGAGCACGGCCTGGTAGAGGCCGATCTGCTCGGGGGTCATCGTGCAGCGGTCGAGCTCGTCGATCCGATCGGGCAGCTCGGCGGCCACCACCGGCTCGCTCTTGGTGCGGCGGAAGACGAGGAGCCCGTTGAGGGCGCGGAGGGCGGCCTCGCTCTCACCGGACAGCTGGGCGACGAAGGTCGGTCGAGTCCCCACGAGACCGGGGTTGGTGAAGTCGAGGATGGCCCACAGGTCACCGAGGCCGTTCTCGATCGGTGTGCCGGTGAGGGCGAGCCGGGACCGAGCCGGGATCCGCCGCAGTTGCTGGGCGGTGTCGTTGGCGGGGTTCTTGATGGCCTGGGCCTCGTCGAGGACGACGCGGTACCAGGTCCTTGCGGCCAGCGCCTCGACGTCGCGGACGGCAGTGCCGTAGGTGGTGATGACGACGTCGGCCGCAGCTACCTCGGCGGCGAGGTCGTCGGCCGATGCCCGGGCCGCCCCGTGGTGGACGACCACCCGCAGCCCGGGGGTGAACCGGGCCGCCTCGGCGGCCCAGTTGCCGACCACCGCCGGCGGGGCGATCACGAGCGCAGGACCCTCGCCCGGGGCGCGGGCCATGTGGGCCAACACCGTCGGCGTCTTGCCGAGACCCATGTCGAGGGCGAGGCAGCCACCGAGCTCGACGGCGTCGAGGAACCCGAGCCAGGCCAGGGCCTCGGCCTGGTAGCTGCGCAGCTCCCCGACGAAGCCCGCTGGTGAGGTGACCGGCTCGGTGGGCACCGCCTTGGCCCGGTGCAGCAGGTCGTTGGCCCACCCCCGTCCCTCGACGGTGAGGCCACCGCCGAGGGACGAGCCCTCGAGGCCGACGGCGTGGCGCAGGATCTCGGCTCCGGTGAGCCGGGTCACCGACTGCCGCTCGGCCAGCGCCGCCTGCGCCTCCTTCAGGTCGACCTGGTCGAGCTCCACCCACCGGCCGCGGGACCGCACCAGGGGCCGAGCTTCGGCGGCCAGCCGAGCCACCTCCGCAGCGGTGAGCTCGACGTCGTCGAACACCGCTGACCACCGCACGTCGCTCAGCTGGTGGGCACCGACCACCGAATCACCGGTCGGCTCGGTGAACAGCCGGAGCCCGGCGCTGGGCTTGCGCCGCGACAGTGCCGGGACCCGGACGTCGAAACCGGCGGCCTCGAGCGATGCGCCGGTGACCGTCATGAGCTCCCACGCCTCGGGCTGACTCAGGTAGACCTGGCCGCGGCGCAGCGCTCCCGGCCGGAGCAGCTCGGGCAGGATGCGCTCCAGCCGGGACAGCTCCTCGGCCAGCGGCTTGGTGGCCTTGCTGTCCCCGAGCGCCACCTCGATGGGCAGCAGCCCTCCTTCGGCGCCCGGACCGAGCACGGAGAGGAACCAGGCGTCGCCGGTGTCGGGAGGGTCGAGCTGCACCACCAGCCTGGGCCGGGACCGGGCCGTCACCGGCTCGACCCAGCGGTCCAGCCGCTTGGAGATCTCGGCGCCCGCGGCCACGGGCGCCTCGAACGAGGAGCCGTCGAGGCGGGTGGTGACGGCCTCAGCCACGGCGGCCGCCGTGCGGGTGCTCGGTGGGGGCGCCGGCAGCTCGAACCGCCCGGCGGCATCGGCGGCGATGGCGTGGACGACGGCCCGGATCACCTCGAGCGTGACCGTCCGGGCCTCGGCCCGAGCCAGCGCCGTGACCGACCCCGGCATGGCGGCGGCCAGCTCGGCCAGGGTGGTCTCGTCCACGAGCGCCGGCACCCACCGCACGGACAGCTCGAGGGCCTTGCGCTCGGGGCGCTTGTCGCCCCGCAACGTGGGCACCACGCACCCCTTCGCCACCAGGCGCACGGCGGCCACGGCGATGCGACCCAGCCAGATCACGCTGGCCCCCACCCCTTCGCCACCGAGCCCCCCGCCCACGGCCACCAACCACCCGAGCGCCTCGGCCACCGGGATGGACAGCGCCGCCGCCCGGGCGCCGGTAGGCAGGGTCACCGGCGAGTGCAGGCTCCAGCCCACGGCTGGCCCGCCCATGGCCTCGAGCCGGTCGGCCAGCTCGTCGTTGGTGGCCGGCGCCGTCCCCGGTCCGGCCGCCCACACCACCACCTCGCCCCCCGACCACGACGCCTGCAGCCTCACCTCGCCGGCGGGGTCGGCGGCCACCACGATCGCCGCCCGGTCGGGGGTGCGGGTCACGGCGTCGTAGGCCGCCTCCAGCCAGGTCAGCTCCTCCTCGAAGTCGGCCACCACCTGGTCGCGCTCGGGCCCGGGGAGCTGGCGCACCGCCTCGAGACGGTCCTCGGTCTCGTCGAGCAACCGCTCGAGCGTGCGCCGCTGCGCTCGGGGGTCGGCCGCCAGGGTGGCGAGCTGCTCGGCGGTGGCGGTGCCCTCGACGGCGGCCCAGACGGCGGCCTCGAGGGCTCGGGTGGCGTCATCCATGTGTCATCGGGCGTTCCCTGCGCCCGGCTACGGCCGTCCACGTGACGCCGTAGCCCTGTTGTCCGGCATCTCGGAGGGGGCTCGTGCCTCGACCCTGCTCCACCGCCCGTCGGAGGCGGGACGCCGAAACGCTCATGCTAGCGACGATCACGGCCTCCGCGCGCGCGGCGCGAACGCCGCCGGTCGTCGGTCAGCACGCGGCCCGTTCGGCCGGGGTCTCGCTGTCGGACCGAAGAAGGCGCTCTTCAGGACTACCGAGAACGCGCCTCACTGATGCCGCCATCCAGGAGACGGAACGTCGGACGGGTTCCCGGCAACACATCGACCGCGGGGACGCCCGGATCGCCTATGCCGACTTGCTGGGAAGGACAAGCCTGAAGGGCTTGCGGGCGGACGCCAACGGCCAGCTGCGGACGGGCAAGCTCGTCAACGCCGGTCTCCTGTAGCCGGGTCGGCGCGAGATCGACCTGGTCCGGATGACCGAAGCCGTCCGCTACTCGCTCCTTGTGGATGACCGGGGACTCACCAATGGCGGTTCGTGGCCTCCCCCCAGCCATTCGCCCGTTGCGTGGAGCAGCTCATGGTGGAGGAGCCACTCGGACGTCCAAGGGACCGTCGTGCGGGCGATCAGGAGGTCGCCTTTCCATTGGTGATGCATATGCAGACACAGCTCGTCGCCAGGGTACACGTGGCGCAGCCGACCACCGGGCGGCGGCTCAAGTGGAGGGTCGAGCACTGTGACGCGGGGTGCCTTGCCGAGGGCATATTCGATCTTGACCGTGTACTCCAAGCTGACCGCACTCGGCTGCAACGTCCCCACCCAGGTCAGGCGATTAGGTCCCAGCTTGACTCGGCTGGTCGGGAACATCGCTCGGAGGGCCAGCGCCTGCTTCGCCGGGTTGCGGTCAGGCCCTGTCCGGCTCTTCACCGAAGAAGTCATGCCTGGGAACCGGGTTCGTCGCAGTGCGTCCCAGCATCCCCGTGCCAGCCGCCATCCCCAACCGCCCGGCTTGCCTGTCGTCGAGCGCCGTGGCTCCAAGTTTCCTGGCCGCCTTCGTGACCGGCCCCTCGCCGAAGCTCGCGGCCATCCTCTTCGACACCTCCGGCAGGCCACGCGTGCCCGCGATGTCGTCCAGGTCCGCAGAGAGATCGCTCAGCCAAGCGAAGAACTTCTTGGCCCGAGATGGAACGGCTCCCCACCGGTCTGCGAAGTTCTCCTGGGGTTGTACCGGGTTCTCAACCCGCCACCCGCTGGACGTCTCCTCGATGAACGTCGGCATGAGGCGCGCTGCCTCCTGTACGGAGGTAAAGAGGTTGCCGGCACCTCGGTAGACGTGGGCAGCCAGCGTGGTGATCAGGATCGACGGCGGCCGACTATCGAGGTCGTTGGCGAAGTAGAGGTCCCGGTGGCGCTTGAACACCTGGACCTCTCGCTGCAGGGTGGTCTTGACCTCCCACTCCGAAACGTCCTCCACCTGCGCCGCCTTACGAACGGCAGCCATCTCGGCCCGTTTTTCGGCAAACTCAACCGCCATGCGCCCGTGGAACCAAGCCGCGTATCCGATGGGGTCGCTGTACTGCCAGAAGCGCAGTTCCCGATCGGTGATGAGAATGCCCGACCTTCCGCTGTTCGGGTCGGGGATGGACGGGAGTACGTCCATGTGGAAGCCCGGATATGACAGCGTCCAGCAGCGCTTGCCGGCGCTCAGACCAGTCGGGTCACCGCGCTCGTCACGACGCTTTTCGACGTACAGGGTGAGGACGCCGCCCACGTCGGACTTCAGCCTCTCCTGGGTGATGCTCTCCTTGGCCACATGTCGGAGGCACACACCAGGTCGATGTCGTACTCGTCCCGCCTGACCACCGGGCGCACGACCGTCCCCAAGCGAAAGGAGCCCTGCGGGTAGATGTCCCAGCTCGGTCCGGTGCCGGCGTGCTCGGACAGCCACGCGCCCACGTCGCGGTACCGCTGCTCCGCCGTGGTGTACAGGTACGGCGGGATGTCGAGTTCCTCGATGGCTCCCAGGAGGAGGGCGGACAGCAATTCTTCGGCGGAGTCCAGCATGGTCAACTCGCTTCCTGGAGGGTACACCGGGACAAACGGTGGCGCCTGGTGGGCGGTGAACAGCTCCTCGAATCGGGGCAGGCACTTGCGACTCTCCACACGTGCGTCCAATCAGCTCGTCGGTGTTCACACCATCGAGACGAAGGAGGTTGGCAGGTACGGTCGGGTCCAGCCGCAAGAGACGCCGTTCGTCGAGCAGGTGTAGCGCGGTGTTGCATGCGGCGATGCTCTGGCCGCGCAACAGCACATCGATCGCATCGGCGGCCCACTGGATCAAGCCACCGCGATCGAGCCGGTCGTGTCGCTGACGGACGTCCGAGGTTGTGCCGACACTGAAGACACGGATGGCGTCGAGCGAGGCGCCGCACATGCTGATGGCCTCGGCGACCCCGACGGTCGTTGGGTTGTTGGCCCAAAGACCGCCATCGACCAGCCGCTGGCGCTCGAACTCGAACGCCGGGAAGTACGTGGGGGCGGCCGAGGTCGCCATGGCCACGTCGGCCATCCGTACCCGCCAATCGCGCCGGAGGCGGGGATGGTGCGGAGTCTTGAACAGGTACACCGTGTCGCTGGTGATGCTGTAGGAGGGGACCACGAGCCGCACGCGGCTCTCCCCAATCGTCATCTCACCGAAGACCTCGTCCAGGGCGTCTCGTAGCGGGGCGGCCGGGTACTTTGACCGGAAGCACCGCTTCACGGCACGCAGCCGAGATCGGGCGAAAATCCTCGGCCCATGGGTCTCGTAGAAGTCGATGACTTCCCGAGGGGTTATCCCGGCACCAAGCGCCAAGGAGATGATCCCGCCCGTCGAGGTTCCGGTGACTAAATCGAAGTGCTCCAAGATGGGCCGCCCGACATCCTCCTCGAACGCAGCAAGCACCGCAGCGGCGAAGAGCCCTCGATAACCGCCTCCATCCAACGAAAGGATCTGGAACGGGCGATCGTTCATCTGCGGTGAACCGCCAGGCTCATCAGGGGTGAATCCTTGGTTCAAGGGGAGTGAATTCAACATCAGCTGCAGCCGCTCGTGCTGCCGCAGCTCGGGCAGGCGCGGCAGCTGCCGGCCCGAACCATCTGGACACCGCACTGCATGCAGTAGGGGGCGTCGTGGTGCTGGACCCGCTGTCGGGGACCGGCACGGCGGGCAGGGCCACGTCGGCGTCCTCCATCGAGGCCGCCAGCTCGCTGGCCGACGGGATCGACTTGGGGTCGGCCACCACGTCGGAGCCCTGGCGGTTCTCGGTGATGGTCTCCTCCACCCCGGGGAGGGTGGGCTGGGTGCGCTCGGCCACGGTGAGGATGCCCAGCTCGGCCCGCTCCTCGTAGCTGAGGTAGTCCACGGCCAGGCGCCGGAAGATGTAGTCGAGCACCGAGGAGGCGATGCGGATCTCGGGGTCGTCGGTCATGCCGGCCGGCTCGAAGCGCATGTTCGTGAAGGCCTCGACGAAGCTGCGCAGCGGCACCCCGTACTGCAGGCCGTGGCTGACGGCGATGGCGAAGGAGTCCATGATCCCGGCCAGGGTGGAGCCCTGCTTGGACACCCGCAGGAACACCTCGCCCGGGCGCCCGTCCGCGTACTGGCCCACGTTGACGAAGCCCTTGCAGTCGGCCACCCGGAACTCGAACGTGCGGCTGGTCCGGCTGCGGGGCAGCTTCTCCCGCACCGGCACCTTGACCACCTTCTCGACGATCCTCTCCACCACCTGGGTGGCAACGTCGGTGGGAGCGACGCCGGCCTTGTCGCCCTTCTTGGCCATGGCGAGGGGCTGGGCCACCTTGCAGTTGTCGCGGTAGACGGCCACCGCCTTGACGCCGAGCTTCCAGGCGTCGACGTGGAGCTGCTCCACGTCCTCGACGGTCACGTCCTCGGGCATGTTGACGGTGTTGTGGTTCACGATCCCGTTGCCGACAAAGGCCTGGGTGGCCGGCACCGACACGTCGAAGACCTCTCGCTCGCCGCCGTAGGCGGAGGACTCGACCGGGGAGAAATGAAGGCCGTCGTCGAGCACAGTGCGCAGCCACGCGGGCAGCACCACGCCCGGCACCGACGCCACCCGTTCCAGCGCCGCTCGGCTGACCGCACGGCTGCGGGTGTCGAGCAGGAACCCGTACCTCGCACGCACCCCGTAGCCGTTCCTGCCGCTCTTGCCCCGGGGCAGGAGGTTGTAGAGATCAGCGCCGGCGATACCGGGGACGACATCGGCGCCGTTGCGATGACCCGAGAAGCTCAGGGCTTCCAGTGCGGCCGCCCGAGCGGCCTTGTCGGGCTCCATGAACGGCACGAGGCGGGACAGCTGCTGGGCGTGCTCACCGCAGGCGTACACCTCCCCGTAGGACTTGCGGTACTCGACGTTCCACTTCGAGATCCGACCGTGGACGATTCCGAGGTTGGTGAGGACGGCTTGGAGATCATCGAGGAGGCCGGCGGAGTCGAGGCAGATGGCCCACTTCGGCGTCGACGACACCGTGACATAGGCGTCGAGGGCGAGGCCCTGGAGGAATGCCAGCACCATGTGGCGCGGCGAGAGGAGGACCGCATCCGGGATGCGCTTCCCCGACGACAGACTGCCGCACCCGAGGTGCTCGAGGAACTCGACGACGGTCTTCGAGGCGATCATCACGGAAGGGCAACGCACGCCGTCGTCCACGACCCTCGCCTCGATGCCGAACAGGTCTCGCCAGGCATTTACCACCCGCTGTCGAACGGTCGACTGGGAGTTCGTGATGTGCACCGTCCAGTTCGACCGGGTGACGTGACCCTCAGCTGCGAAGGCGCCGAGGAGGAAAGCCAGCTCCTCGGTCATCTCGAAGGGAAGGTGGACGCGCTTCTGACTGCCGTAGGCGGCCGATGGCTCGAACTCGTCGAGGCGAGCCGGCAGCGGCGACCACAGTTCAGCGCCGTAGGACACCGCCACCTCATCGCCGACAGCGAGCTCGTCCACCCGCTTCCAACGGAGCCCGTCGAAGCCGGCCGTGAGCAGCCGGTGGTTCGGCGTGGCGGTGATCCGATGACCGGATCGGAGCACCACGTCGTGAACCGGCCGAACGCCGCCGTAGTAGAAGGCGTCGGTCTTCTGGGTGCCCTCCAGCGACCCCACCTCGGCGACGTGGGTCCGGAACGTGTCGGGTGCCTCGTCGCTGCGCAGTGAGCCGATGCGGACCAAGCCGTCGGCGGTCGGCAGCAACGTGTCACCCACGACGCACTTCGATATGGCGCCGCTGATGAACGGCTGCACCGCCCCCATCATCCGCACGTGGCCGCCGTAGTGGATGGCGTTGTCGCCCATGGAGCAGGCGAACACGGGCAGGTGCTCGGCGAGCACGTGGGGGGCGCCGAGGATGGTCTTGTGGTCGTCGATCCAGGCGACGATCTCCTCGATCTGGTCAGGGGTATAACCGAGGTTCTTGAGGGCGCGGGGCACCGTCTGGTTGACGATCGTCATGGTCCCCCCACCCACCAGCTTCTTCATCTTGCACAGCCCGAGGTCGGGCTCGACGCCGGTGGTGTCGCAATCCATCATCAAGGCGATGGTGCCGGTCGGAGCGATGACCGTGGCCTGGGAGTTGCGCACGCCGAACTCCGCCGCGAGCTCACAAGCCTGGTCCCAGGACTGCTGGGCGGCGCCGAGCAGCTCTGCGGGCACCAGCTCCTCGTCGATGCCGGCCGCCTCCTCCCGGTGCATGTTCAGCACCCGGAGCATGTGGTCGGCGTTGTCGGCGTAGCCGGCAAAGTGGCCCATGCGGGCGGCGGTGCGGGCCGAGGTGGCGTAGGCATGGCCGGTCATGAGGGCGGTCAGCGCAGCGGCCCAGGCCCGCCCGGCGTCAGAGTCATACGGCATGCCCAGCGCCATGAGGGTGGCCCCCAGGTTGGCGTAGCCCAAGCCCAGCTGGCGGAACTTGCGGGCGTTCGCACCGATGGATTCGGTGGGGTAATCGGCGCGGCCGACGAGGATCTCCTGGGCCGTGAACACCACCTCGACGGCCTGCTTGTAGCCCTCCACGTCGAACACGTCGTCGTCGCCCAGGAACTGCAACAGGTTGATCGAGGCCAGGTTGCACGCCGAGTTGTCGAGGTGCATGTACTCGCTGTTGTGCACGATCACGGACGGATACGGCGTGCACGTGTCGCTGGTGACGGCGAAGTTGTGCGTGCCTTCGACCTCCAGGTCATACACAGGCACGGCGTCGTCGAGCTCGACAGGCTCCACGAGATGCACGGTGTCTTCGATCGTGCCGCCGTCGAGCGTTCGGAGGACGTCCCCGGCATGGAGGCGCTCGGCATCGACGTAGCGACCGTCGTGCAGGAGGAACTTGTGCTCCGGAGTGCACCGGAGGCGGAGTCCCCCAGCGGTGACGACGTCGACAAGCCGCACGTCGCCGGCGTGTGTCCTGCGATCCACACATTCGACGCCGGATCCTGCGCAGAACGAACCGCTCGGCGGCCGCGCCGAACGTGTGCGCCAGTGACACCTCACCCGCTTCGTGCCGCTTGTGCAGCATCTCGAAGGAAACTGCGCCGTCATCGGTCTCGACGAGAGTGTCGCCCACGAAGCAGCACGGGTTGGAGGCGTTGATGCGGCCGGTGGTGGCGGCGGTGTGCCAGCGGTTGATGGTGGTGTCGAACTGCATGCCGGGATCGGCGCACTCCCAGGTGGCCTGGGTGAACTGGCGCATGAGGTCACGGGCCCGGACGGTCTTGACCACCTCGCCGGTCGTCACGGCCCGCAGGTGCCAGTCGGCGTCGGCCTCGACGGCCTGCATGAACTCGTCGGTCACCCGCACCGAGTTGTTGGCGTTCTGGTACTGGATGGAGTGGGCGTCGCGGCCGTCGAGGTCCATCTCGAAGCCGGCGTCGCGCAGCACCCGGGCCTTTGCTCTTCCCGGGCCTTGCACCAGATGAACTCCTCGACGTCGGGATGGTCGACGTCGAGGATCACCATCTTGGCGGCGCGACGGGTCTTCCTCCAGATTTAATTGTGCCGGCGGAGGCGTCGGCGCCCCGCATGAAGCTGACCGGCCCCGAGGCCGTGCCGCCGCCCTTGAGCAGCTCCGCCGAGGAGCGGATGCGGGACAGGTTGATGCCCGAGCCCGAGCCGCCCTTGAAGATCGTGCCCTCTTCGACGTACCAGTTGAGGATCGAGTCCATCGTGTCCTCGACCGAGAGGATGAAGCACGCCGAGGCTTGCGCCGGGACGCCGGGGACGCCGATGTTGAACCAGACCGGGGAGTTGAACGCCGCCTTCTGGGTCACCATGAGGTGCTTGAGCTCGGCCCGGAAGGCCTCGGTCTCGGCGGCGTCGGTGAAGTAGCCGCCGTCGCTCCCCCACCCGGTGATGGTGTCGACCACCCGGTCGATCACCTGGCGCAGCGACGTCTCGCGCTCGGCGGTGCCGGGCGTGCCGCGGAAGTACTTCTGGGCCACGATGTTGGTGGCGTTGAGCGACCAGGCGGTGGGGAACTCCACCCCGAGCTGCTCGAAGGCCACCGAGCCGTCCCGGAAGTTGGTGATCCGCGCGCTCGCCGCTCCCACGTCAACTGGTCGTAGGGGTGGGTGTCGGGCGTGGTGAAGTGCCGACGGATGCCGATGCCGGTGTGCTCGGGGGCGAGAGCCATGCGGTGCTCCTCTACGGGGGTGGATCGGTGCCCGTCGCCCAACCACAAGGGGTTGTAGCGATGACGTCCCCCGACGCCCCGGCACCACAAGATGTAGGGGCAAATTACAGCACGGTAACTACATCGGTGTCAACGGAGGAAGTGGCGCGAAGCCCCAGGTCAGGGGGCGTTCGCGAAATCTCGCAGCCCGCTCCCAAGGACGTCGCCGTGGCCATGGTGGCCTCAGCGCCCACACCACCAGTTCCGGGGACCGCGCCACCCCTCCGTCGACACCGCCACGACCCTAGGAGCCGCTTCCTGTGGAACGGAAGGGGAACAACCATGTGAATTGCGGGTGCACAACCCCGATCCGGTCCACATGGCGGTGGACAGCGGAGCGGTCAGTTCCGGCGGACGGCCTCGGCCTCGATCTCCACCTTGATGGCCTTGCCGACGAGCACGCCGCCGGTCTCGAGGACCTGGTTCCAGGTCAGGCCGAAGTCCTCCCGGTCGACCTCGGTGGTGGCGGAGAACCCGATCCGCTCCCCACCCCAGGGATCCTTGCCGCCGCCCTCGAAGGTGGCGTCGAGGACGACGGTGCGGGTGACGCCCCGCACCCTGAGCTCGCCCTCCACCCGGAAGTCGGTGCCCTCGATGTCGAAGATGCGGGTGCTCGTGAAGGTGAGCGAGGGGTGGGTCTCCACGTCGAGGAAGTCGGGTGAGCGGAGATGGGCGTCGCGGTCGGGCACGCCGGTGTCGATGCTGGCGGCGTCGATGGAGACCTGAACGCTCGAAGCGGCCGGATCGTCGGCCACGGTGACGGCGCCGGACACGGTGCCGAAGCGGCCCCGCACCTTGGACACCATCATGTGCCGGGTCGAGAAGCCCACCGACGAGTGGGACGGGTCGAGGTCGTAGGTGCCGGTCGGGATCGAGATGCGGCCGACGGTGGCGGTGGTGCTCATGGGAAGGCTCCAGGGGTTGCGGGTCGTGTTCCCCTAGCCCAACAACTTGCGTGCGCAACTATTCCGCTAGTGTGCCTCCCGTGCCCCCCGCACCCCTCGACGACGACCGGCTGACCGCCCTCGGCCTGTTCCTCGAGGCGCACGACGGCCTCCAGCGCCGGCTGGAGCCGCAACTGGCCGAACACGGCCTGCCGCCGGGTGAGTTCGAGGCGCTGCTCCGCCTGGCTCGCACGCCCGGCGGTCGCCTCCGGATGAGCGACCTCGCCTCGCAACTACGCTTGTCGACGAGCGGCGCCTCCCGTCTCGTCGACCGCCTGGAGCAACGGGGTCAGGCCGAACGGGTGGCCTGTCCCACCGACCGTCGGGGTGCGTTCGCGGCGGTCACAGCGGCCGGACGGCGAGACGTCGAGGCCGCCCTGGTGGAGCACCTCGAGCTGGTCAACCGCTGGTTCTGTGCCGTTCTCGATCCCGAGGAGCTCTCGGCCCTCACCGCTGCCCTGCGCAAGGTGCGCGACGTGGTGCACCCCGGGGCCGCTGCCGGCGCCGTCCCAGACCCTCCGCCCGAGGGCGGCACCGACCCCGCTGCGTCTCCGGGCCGGTCACGGCCATCTGGTCCGGGTCAGGGCCGCGTCCGCGGGAGGTAGCGGACCTCGAACGAGCGGGCAACCGCGTCAGCGGCGCTTGGGGGCCGAGTCCTTGGTCAAGAGGCCGAGCTCGCGGGCGAAGTCGGCCGGATCGTCGAACTCCTTGTAGACGCTGGCGAAGCGCACGGCTGCCACCTGGTCGGTGGCACGGAGCTGCTCGAGCACGGCCATCCCCACCTGGGCGCTCGTGACGTCGCCGCCAGCGAGGCGCAGGTCGTCCTCCACCGCCGAGGCGAGGCGGTCGAGCTGGTCGGCGCCGACCGGGCGGTTCTTGGCGGCGGCCTGTACCCCGGCGACGATCTTCTCCCGGTCGAACGGCTCCCGCTCACCCGAGCGCTTGACCACCATCATCGGTACCTCCTCCAGGCGCTCGAAGGTGGTGAAGCGCCGCCCACAGGCCAGGCACTGCCGGCGCCGGCGGATGGCCACGCCGTCGTCTGACGCCCGCGAATCGACCACCTTGTCCTCGAGGCTGGCACAGGCCGGGCACCGCACGCTGGCGACGCTACCGCCACCGTGTCGCCGCTCAGCCACCGATGGCGGCACCGATCGGCACCACCTCCCCCACCTCGAGCGGGCCGGGCCCGTGGGCGGCGGCGAGACGGTCGACGGCGGCCCGCACGTCGCCCCCGGGCGATGCGCGGCGGGCGATGGACCACAAGGTGTCGCCGGGGCGGACCACGACGACCGGGCCGGCCGCTGACCCGGCCCCATCAGCCGTTGCCCCGGTGGGAGGGCGGGCGGGTGAGGACGGGGTCACCGCCGCCACCACCACTCGGCCGGTGACGAGGGCCCCGAGGCCAAGCACGAGCGCCGCCACCAGGACGACGAGGCGCCGTCGCCGGTAGGTAACGGCCAAGCGCTTGGGGGATCGGCCGCCGTCGATGACCCGCAGGTGGGGACGCTCGGAGGGGCGCTGGGGACTGCTGGAGACGAGGATCGCGGCCATGAGGTGTGAGTCTCCCCAAGGGGTGTGACACCCGAAGATGGACTAGGGAACGAGAGTTCGCTTCCTTCAGCACATCACGAACGGACGTTCCCGTCAAGCGCGGTCCGAACGAACGTTTGGATCGAGACCGGCCAACTGCTACGGTGCCTGGGTACGTGAGTTCGCCGAGTTCAGCCCACCGATCCGAGGAGGCCCCGATGGCCGACACCGCCCTCACCGACCGCCAACGAGAGATCCTCGACTGCATCGAGCGCAGCATGCGCGACCGCGGGTACCCGCCGTCGGTCCGCGAGATCGGCGCCACCGTCGGGCTGACCTCGCCGTCCACGGTGCACAGCCACCTGGCCACGCTGCAGCGCATGGGCTACCTGCACCGGGACCCGACCAAGCCCCGGGCCATCGAGGTGCGCTACGACGCAACCACCGGGGCCGCCGTCGACCGGCGCCCCGTGCGCCACGTCCCGCTGGTCGGCGACGTGGCGGCGGGCACCGACGTGCTGGCCCAGGAGAACGTCGAGGAGACGATGCCGCTGCCGGCCGACCTGACCGGCGAGGGCGACCTGTTCATGCTGCGGGTGCGGGGTGACTCGATGATCGACCTCGGCATCCTCGACGGGGACTTCGTGGTGGCCCGCGCCCAGCCCACCGCCGAGAAGGGCGACGTGGTGGTGGCCGGCATCCCCGGCGAGGAGGGCACCATCAAGACCTACGGCCGCCGGGGTTCGAAGGTGGTGCTCGAGCCGGCCAACTCCCGCCTCGAGCCGATGGTGTTCGACGCCGACGACGTGCACATCTACGGCAAGGTCGTCACCGTGCTGCGCCGGCTCTGACCCGGCGACCGGCTCTGACCCGGTGACCGGCTCAGGCCCCCCGCCGGAGCAGGTCGTCGAGGGCCACGAAGCAGCGGTCGATGGTCGCCCGGGTCACCCGCTCGTCGGCGCTGTGGGCCACGGTGGCGTCGCCGGGGCCGAAGTTGGCGGCGGGGATGCCGTGGGCGGCGAAGCGGGCCACATCGGTCCAACCCAGCTTGGCCCTCACCGGAAGGCCGTGGCGGGCGACGAGGGCGGCCAGCAGGGGGTGGTCGACGGCCGGCGGGCTGGCGTCGGCCACGTCGACCACCCGGATCTCGTCGCCGGCCTCCAGGCACGGGTCGAGCACCTCCCGCACGTGGGCCTCCGCGGCCGCCGGGTTGCGGTCGGGAGCGAACCGGTGGTTGATGGTGAGCACGGCCCGGTCGGGTACGACGTTGCCGGCGACGCCGCCCTCGACGGCCACCGCCTGGAGGGCCTCGCGGTACTCGCACCCGGCCAGCACGGGTCGCCGCTCCTGGTAGGCGTCGAGCCGAGCCAGCACGGCGCCGAGCCGGTGGACGGCGTTACGGCCCACGGCCAGCACGGGTCGCCGCTCCGGGCAGGCGTCGAGCCGAGCCAGCACGGCGCCGAGCCGGTGGACGGCGTTACGGCCCATCCAGGGTCGGGCGGTGTGGGACCGGACCCCGGCCATGGTGACCTCGACCCGCATGGTGCCCTGGCAGCCGGCCTCGATGGCCGCCGCCGTCGGCTCGCCGAGCAGGGCCACGTCGCCACCGACCAGGTCGGGGCGCTCGCCGAACAGCACCCCGAGACCGTTGTGCTCGGCGGCCACCTCCTCGGCGGCGTAGAAGACGTAGGTGAGGTCGACGGCCGGCTCGGCCACGGTGCGGGCCAACGCCAACATCACGGCCAGGCCGCTCTTCATGTCGGCGGCGCCGAGGCCCCATAGGGTGTCCCCCTCGATCCGGGCCCCGGCGTTCCCGTTGGCGGGCACGGTGTCGGTGTGGCCGGCCAGCACGATGCGGTGGCGGCGACCCAGGGTGGTGCGGGCCACCAGGTTGTCGGCCACCCGGTCGACGGTGAGCCAGGGGACCGCTCCCAGCTCGTCCTCCAGCCGGTCGGTGATCGGTCCCTCGGCGAAGCTGACCGAGGGGATGTCGACCAGCTCGGCGGTCAGGGCGAGGAGGTCGGCGGGGACCGGCGGCACGGCGTCAGGGGAGTCAGATGGTGGCGCCGTGGGACCGCAGCACGTCGTTGAGCAGTGACTTGTCGTGGCGCTCACCTTCGGTCAGGCGCTTCACCACCAGGACGCAGGCCATCCCGAAGGCGCCCCCGGGGTAGGACCGAGGCCGGGTGGCGGCCACGGCCACGCACCACGGCGGCACCACCCCACGCCCGAGCTCGGCGCCGGTCTCGGCGTCGATCACCGGGATGGAGGCGGTGAGGATGGCGCCGGCGCCGAGCACCGTGCCGTCACCGACCCGTGCCCCCTCGGCCACGATCGACCGGCTGCCGATGTAGCACTCGTCGCCCACGATGGTGGGCGCGGCCTGGGCCGGTTCGAGCACCCCGCCGATGCCGACCCCGCCGGAGAGGTGGACGTTACGGCCGATCTGGGCGCAGCTCCCCACCGTCGCCCACGTGTCGACCATGGTGCCCTCCCCCACCCGGGCGCCGATGTTCACGTAGCTCGGCATGAGGATGACCCCGGGGGCGAGGTAGGCACCCCACCGGGCCGACGCCCCGGGCACGACCCGGACACCGAGGGACTGGTAGTCCCGCTTGAGGGGGATCTTGTCGGCGTACTCGAAGGGCCCCACCTCCATGGTCTCCATGTCGGCCAGGCGGAACAGCAGGAGGATGGCCTGCTTGCACCACTGGTGGACGACCACGGTGCCGTCGGGGCCGACCTCGGCCACCCGGGCCTTGCCCTGGTCGAGCCGGTCGATGGCCTCGTCGACGGCCCCGCGGGCGTCGGCGGGGTCGAGCCTGTCCCGCTGGACCCACAGGTCGGCGATGCGGGTCTCGACGTCGGCCATGGCCGGCGAGGCTATCGCTGGCCGGGCCCGTAGCCCGGCGGCGGGGGCGGGACGATCGGCGGGCCGGCCCGCGCCGGCGCCGGTGGGCTCGGCCCGCCGAGCCAAGCCGAGGGTGGGAGCCGGCGCTTGGCTCGCCCCCGGGTCACGGCCAGGGCGATGCCGGCGACGAGGGTGACGACCAGGCCGATCGAGGTGGTCACCAGCGCCGCCAAGGCCCCTCGCCCCAGCTCGCCGTAGACGCTCCGGCCCACCGACACCCCGGCCCGCTCCGGGTCGACGTCGTCGACGAGGGCGCACGAGAGCCGGTAGTCGCCGACGCGGTCGATGGAGAACGTCTGCACCGGCACGGCCTGGTAGCCGCCGTCCCGGACGTCGTTCAACCCCTCGTAGGGGCGCAACGGCACCGGTGGTCCCCCGCCGACCGGCTCGAGCGAGACGTCGAGCTCGGCGGCGAGGCGAGCCACGTCGGCTTCGGTCACGGCTCGGACCGGGCCTTCGTAGGCGAGGGTGTAGTCACCGGTCCGGTCGAAGGTGACGATGCCCTCCTCCCCCAGGGCGATGCGGGTGTACTCGCGCCCGGTCGACTCGGCCCGGCGGTACCCGGCCACCACGAGGGCGACACCGGCCACGAGCGAGGCCACGGCCAGGCCCCCGACGGCGAGGTACCACCATCCCGACGGGCGCACCGGTCGACGGCCCGGCCCCGCCGTGGGGACCGGCGGACCCGGCCAGCCCGGCGCACCGAAGGGGACGGCCACCTCAGCTCCCGGACAACCGCGCCGCCATCAGATCGAGGCGGTGCTCGGGTTGCACGAGGGCGAGCCGCACGTGGCCGGAGCCGTCGGGCCCGTACGCCATGCCGGGGGTGACGAGCGTGCCCGCTCGGTCGGCGAACCAGCCGGCCAGCGCCTCGCCGTCCCTGTCGGGGGCCGGGACCCACAGGTAGAACGACCCGCCGGGCCGGGCGGCGTCCAGGCCAGCCGACCGCAGCACGGCCACCACCTGGTCGACCCGCCGGCGGTAGCGGGCCCGCTGCTCGTCGACGTGGGCGTCGTCGTCGAGGGCCACGACGGCGGCGCTCTGCACCGGGCCGGGCACCATGAAACCGGCGTGCTTGCGGAGCTGGGCCAGGTAGGCGACGAGCGAGGGATCGCCGGCGTAGAAGCCGGCCCGGATCCCGGCCAGGTTGGAGCGTTTGGACAAGGAGTGGACGGCCAGCACCCCGTCGGTCCCGTGCTCGAGGATGGTGCGGGGCGGCCCGTCCCAGGTGTACTCGGCGTAGCACTCGTCGGACAGGACGGGGACGCCGTGGTGCCGGCCCCAGGCCGCCGCCGCCCCGAGGTCGTCGAGGGCACCGGTGGGGTTGGACGGGCTGTTGACCCACAGGCAGAGGGCCCGGGCGGTGTCGGACGGGGTGATGGCGTCCAGGTCGAGGGTTCCACTGCCGGTGACCGGCACGGGCACCGCCCGGCAGGACGCCAGCGTGGCCCCCATGGCGTAGGTCGGGTAGCTGATGGCGGGGTACAGCACCGTGTCCCGGTCCGGGGATCGCAGCCGCAGCCACTGGGGCACCCCGGCCACCAGCTCCTTGGAGCCGACGGTGGCGGCCACCAGGTCGGGTTGGACGGTGACGCCGAGCCGGCGCTGCATCCACCGGGCGGCGGCCTCCCGGTAGGCCTGGCTGCCGATCGAGGCCGGGTAGCCCCGTTCGGCCCCGGACCGGGCCAGGGCGGCGACCACGGCGGCCGGCGGGGGGTCGATCGGGGTGCCGATGGTCAGGTCGACGGCTCCGCCCGGGAACCGCTCGGCTACCTCCCGCAGGGCGCCGAGGGTCTCCCACACGAGCGGTGGCGGCGAGAACGGCGTGGTCACGAAGCCTCCCCGGTGGGCCCGAAAGTGGGATCGTCGGCCCACACCGCCGCCGCCATCGCGAAGAGCTCGTCGAGCGTCGCCCGTTGACCGCCGTCGAGGGCCGAGCGGAGCTCGTGGAGGCGCCCGATCAGGTCCTCGATCCGGTCCGAGACGGCGTCGCGGTTGGCCCAGACCATGTCCGGCCCGAGTGAGGAACCGGTGCGGGCCACCCGGGTCGACCCGGCGAGGGAGCCCCCGCTCAGCCGGCGGGTGAGCGCAGGGTCATCGGTGGCCCCGACCGCCACCGAGAGGGCGGCAGCCAGCACGTGGGGCAGGTGGCTGGTGAGGGCGACGATGGCGTCGTGGCGTTCGGCGCCCACGATCACCGGCGTCGCCCCGAGGAAGCCGACGAGGGCGGCCACGGCGTCGCACCGGGCGGGATCGCTGGGTGGGTCGGCGACGAGCGCCCAGTTGGTCCCGGCGAAGAGCGACGGGTCGGCATGGGCCCAACCGGTGCGTTCGGTGCCGGCCAGGGGGTGCCCGGCCACGAACACCGAGGGGTCGGGGAGGGCTTGTGCGGCGTGGGCCACGACCGGGGCCTTGACCGAGCCGACGTCGGTGACCGTGGGCGGATCGGTACGGCCGGCCAGGGCTCGGCCGACCTCGTCGAGGGTGGGGGGGAGGGCAGCCAGCGGCGGGGCCAGGACCACGATGTCGGCCCGGGCCACGACCTCGGCCACCGACGAGGCCGGCTCGACGCCCTCGGCGGCAGCGGCGGCCAGCGTGGCCGGTGTGCGGGTGCATCCCACCACGGGCCGGCCGCCGGCCAGGAGCGCCTTGGCCAGCGAGCCGCCGATGAGGCCGAGCCCCACCACGCCGACGAGTGGCGGCGGTTCGACGTCGATTCGCCGCCGCTGGTCAGCCATCGGTGGGGGTGGCACCGTCGGGCCGCCACGCCGGGTAGGAGCCGAGGAGCTTGACCGTGGCGCCGTGCCCCTCGAGGTCGGCCACCGCCTCGATGACCGCAGGGTCGTCGCCGTGGCGGTCGACGGTGAGCAGGAAGCAGTACTCACCGAGCCGCTGGCGCAAGGGCCGGCTCACGATGTTGGAGATGTTGATGCCTCGGTCCGAGATGGGCCGCAGCGTGCGCAACAGGGTCCCGACCCCCTCCGACGGTGGGGTCACCACCAGCGTGGTCTTGTCGTCACCGGTCGGGGCCACGAGGTCGCGGCCGACGAGGGCGAACCGGGTGCTGGCCCCCGGGAAGTCCTCGATGCCGCTGGCGACGGTGACGAGCCCGGCCAGCTCGGCGGCCTTGGGCGAGGCGACGGCCACGAGCCCCGGGTCCTCGGAGGCGGCCACCACCCGGCAGGCCTCGGCGGTGGAATCGGTGCTGCGGGTGGCGAGACCCCGCTCGTCGCACCAGCGGCGGCACTGGGCCAGGCCGACGGGGTGGCTGAGCACTGTGGTGGCGGCGGCGGCGGCGAACTCGGCCCGACGGTGGGCCCCGAAGGTGACCGGTACCACCACCTCCTCGCGGATGCGGGCCTCGTGGACCTCGAACACGAGCACGTCGATGGTGGAGGTCACGCCGCCGTCGATCGAGTTCTCGAGGGGGACGAGGCCGTAGTCGCAGCGCCCGCCGTCGACGTCGTGGATCACCTCCGACACGGTGGGGCGAGCCACGAGGTCGACCGGTCCGGCGACGGTGCGTACGAGGTCGGTGCCGGCGTGGGCGAAGGTGCCCTCCGGTCCGAGGTACTCGACGGTCGGCACCGGCCCGCCTCCGCTCAGGCGTCGACCGGCGTCGGTCCCGCCGGATCGAGCAGGGCGGCCCGCTCGGCGGCGGTCGACAGTGGCCCCACCGAGGCCAGGGGAGCCTGGTCGAAGGGCGCCACCACCTGCTCGCCTGCCCATTCCGGGTACGAGCCGAGGAGCTTCACCTGGGCCCCGGCCTCCCAGAGGGACTCGACCACGGCGGCCATCCGACGCTCGTGGATGTGGGCCTCGGCGGTGGCGAGGAAGCAGTAGCTCCCCGCTCCCGAGCCGAGGGGGCGGGAGTGAAGGCTCACGAGGTTGACGTCATTGTCGGCAAAGGCCCGCAGGAACCGCTCGAGGTTCCCGGAGCGGTCGAGGGGCTGGGTGAGCACCAGGGTGGTCTTGTCGGTGCCGGTGCGGGCGCCGACGGTCCGGCCCACGAGGAAGAAGCGGGTACGGGCGTCGGGGACGTCGTCGACCGCGCTCAGCACCTGGGTGAGGCCGAAGCGGCGAGCCGGGTCACGGGGGGCGATGGCCACCAGCGTGGGATCGTTCGACTCGGCCACCACCCGGCAGGCCTCGATGGTGGAGTCGACGAAGCGGGTGGCGAGGCCGTGCTCGCGCACGAACCGGTGGCAGTGCTCGATGGCCCGGGGGTGCGACACGGCCGTGCGAAGGTCCTCGGGTGCCTCGGTGGTGATGCGGAAGGCGTCAAGGCTCTCGGAGATCACCACCTCTTCGCTGATGAAGACGTTGGCGGTGCCGAACACGAGGCGGTCGAGCACGGCGGTGTTCTCCCCCTCGAAGGAGTCCTCCACCGGGAGCAGGCCGACGCAGCCGGGGGCGTGCTCGACGGTCTCGAGGATCTCGGCCACGGTGGCCATGCCGAGCACCTCGCTCGGCGCAACCGTCGAGAGCCGCTCGATGGCCCGTTGCGAGGACGGCTTGACCGAGGCCAGGTGGAACAAGACGGGGTGCTGCACCTTTGCTCCTACTCGTGTGCGACGGCGGCCCAGGCTCGCAGGCGGGCGGCACCGGCTTCGTCGAGCCGGGCTCTGACCCGCATGCCGTCGTCGCCGGCGGTCTCGGACAGGACCTCGCCCTCGCGGTGCACCTCGGCCAGCACGTCGCCCCTCTCGTAGGGCACGAGCAGCTCCACCACCTCGGTGAGCGTCCGGAGCCGGTCGCCGATCGCCTCGAGGAGACCATCGACGCCCTCACCGGTGTGAGCCGAGATGGCCACCGAGCCGGGGTGACGGTCGAGCAGGCGCTTCCACTCCCCCGCCGGGGCGGCGTCGATCTTGTTCAGGCAGACGAGCTCGGGCACGTCGCTGGCACCGATCTCCACGAGCACGTCGCGCACAGCGTCGAGCTGGCCCTGCGGGTCGCCGGAAGCGGCGTCGACCACGTGGACGAGCAGGTCGGCGTCGGCGGCCACCTGCAGCGTCCCCTTGAACGCCTCGACCAGTTGGTGTGGAAGCTTGCGCACGAAGCCGACGGTGTCGGTCACGAGCACCGCCTCCCCACCGGGGAGCTGGAGGCGCCGGGTGGTGGCGTCGAGGGTGGCGAAGAGGCGGTCCTCCACCAGCACGCCGGCGGCGGTGAGCCGGTTGAGCAGCGTCGACTTGCCGGCGTTGGTGTAGCCGACGATGGCCACGTGCTGGACCCGGCTGCGACGGCGCTGCTTGCGTTGGGTCTCCCGGTGCCGGTCGATCCCCTGGAGGTCGGCTTCGAGCTTGTGGATGCGGCGGACGATGCGGCGACGGTCCACCTCGAGCTTCGTCTCGCCACCACCCTGGCGGGTGCCGATGCCACCGCCCTGCTGGGAGAGGCCCTTGCCCTTGCCCCGCAGGCGGGGGAGCCGGTAGCGGAGCTGGGCCAGCTCGACCTGGGCCTTGCCCTCCTGGCTGGAGGCGTTCTGGCCGAAGATGTCGAGGATGACCGCGGTGCGGTCGATGGCGGTGCGCCCCAAGAGCTTCTCGAGGTTGAACTGCTGGGCCGGGCTCAGCTCGTCGTCGAAGACCACCGTGTCGCAGTCGGTGGCTTCGGCGGTCTCCCGCAGCTCTCCGGCCTTGCCCTTGCCGACGTAGGTGGCCGGGTCGGGGGCCCGGCGGCGCTGCACGACGCGGTCGACGACGTCGGCGCCGGCGGTGTCGACCAGCTGCTCGAGCTCGTCGAGCCCGGCCTCGGTCTGCTCGTCGGACTCCGGCGGGATGGTCACGCCGGCGAGGACGATCTTCTCCCGGAACGTGCGCTCGATGAAGGCCGTGCCCTCACCGCCGACATCGCCGAAGCCGCCCCGGTGGCGGCTTCCATGTGGCTCGGTCACGTGCCGACCTCGATGTCGGCGACGTGGGTGGCGGGACCGACGAGGGTGACGGTGTCGGCCAGGACGACCTCGACGTCACCACCAGGCATGGACACGGTCACCTGGGGGGGTGCCAGGCCCCACTCGTGGGCCGCCGCCGCCGCCGCGCAGGCCCCCGTGCCGCAGGCCTCGGTGCCCCCGACACCCCGCTCCCACACCCGCATGGCGATGTGCCCGTCGGTGCCGATCGTGATCAGCTCGACGTTGATGTCGGCGTGCTCCCGGCCGAGGGCCTCGAGGTCGTGGCCGGACCCGTCGTCGAGGACGACGAGGTGGGGGTTGCCCATGTCGACCTCGGCCACTCGGCTCGAGGAGCGCCCGTCGACCACCCGGACCTTGGCCGGCCCCATGTCGACCCGGGCGGTGACCGTGGCTGGGTCGGGGCCGGGGCCCGGCCGGACGGTGACGGCTCGCACACCGGCGTCGGTGGCGATGCGCAGGTCCACCGTGTCGGTGCGGCGGCGGCGGGCCTCGGCCTGGGCCAGGCAGCGGATGCCGTTGCCGCTCATCTCGGCTCGGGAGCCGTCGGCGTTGCGCAGCTCCATGGCCAGGTCGGCACCGCCGCCGCCGGGGCGGGCCACGATCAAGCCGTCGGCCCCGATGCCCAGGCGCCGGTGGCACAGACGCCGGGCCAGCCCGGCCGGGCCCTCGAGCGTGCCGCTGCTGTCGTCGGCGTTCTGGCCATCGGGGCCGGTGAACAGGACGAGGAAGTCGTTGCCGAGGCCGTGGTGCTTGCTGAGGTGCATCTCACCGCCAGTCTCGCAGCCCGCCCCGCCCGTCCCCACCCCATTCCCCGATGAGGTCGGACAGGCCCGGCAGGGCCACCATGGGGTCCTCGGTGGCACCGACCCAGGTGACGCGGGGGTCCCGCCGGAACCACACCCGCTGGCGACGGGCGAACCGGCGGGTGCGCCGCACGGCCAGGTCGAGGGCTTCGACGAGGGTCGTCCGCCCTCGAAGATGGGCCAGCAGCTCCCGGTAGCCGAGGGCCTGGGCGGCGGTGGGCCCGATGGGCTCGGCGGCGTCGGCCAGCCGGCGGACCTCGTCGAGGAACCCGTCGGCCATCTGGCGCCGGTAGCGGGCCTCGATGCGGGCCACGATCACCGCCGGCGGCAACCACACGCCGAGCAGGGCGAACGGGGTCGGCGGGTGGGTGGCGAGGCCCGGCCCGTAGGAGGAGAAGAGCCGGCCGCTGCCGATCGTGACCTCGAGCGCCCGCACCACCCGGCGCCGGTTGGTGGGCTCGGTCCGGCCGGCGGCGACGGGATCGAGGGCGAGGAGGCGGCGGTGGAGGGCGGCGGTGTCGGGTTCGGCCTCCAACGCAGCCCGCACCTCGGGGTGGCGGCCGGGGATGTCGAGGCCGTCGACCACGGCCCGCAGGTAGAGGCCGGTGCCCCCCACCAGCAGCGCCCGGTGACCCCGACCCTCGATGCCGGCGAGCGCCTCGTCGAACGCGGTCTGGAACCGCGAGACGGTGAACTCCTCGCTGGGGTCGGCGAGGTCGAGCAGGTGGTGGGGCACCTCGGCCCGCTCGGCGGCGGTGGGCTTGGCTGTGCCGATGTCCATCCCTCGGTAGACCTGCATGGAGTCGACCGAGACCAGCTCGAGGTCGCCCCGGCGGCGAGCCAGCTCGAGGGCCAGCGCCGACTTGCCCGAGGCGGTGGCGCCGACCAGGGCGACGTGGCGGCCGGTGCCGACGCCGGCTCCGCTCATCCAGGGGGGCCGTCGGCCACCGCCTCCCGGGCGGCGGCCAGCGGCGTCAGCGGGTCGAGCGACTCCATGGCCCAGGTGGCGCCGGCGTCGGCCAGCTCGGCCAGCGGCATGCGTCGGACGGCACCGGCGATGACGACGTCGAAGGGCCGGGAGGTCATGTCCTCGGGGCGGTGCGTGGCCACCACGTCGAGGATGCGCCGCACCTCGGCGGCGCCGAAGTTGTTGCCGCGGCCGTCGAAGGGCATGACGCCGTCGAGCCGGGCCGAGCGGCGCAGGCCGGCGGTCAGGGGCCAGAGCGCCGCGCTCCACACCGGGATGCGGGGCTGTTGCACGGGCCGGGGCAGGAAGCGGACGCCCCGGACGGTGACGTGGTCGCCCTCGTTGTCCACGGTGGCGCCCGACCACAGGCCGACCAGCACGGTCAGCGACTCGTCGACGATCGCCGCTCGCTGACGGTCGTCGGCGGCGCCCTCGCCGAACCCTTCGAACTCGCGCCAGTAGTCGATGCCCAGGCCGACGCCGAGGGTGACCCGGCCCCCCGAGAGGTGGTCCAGGGTGGTGCTCTGGCGGGCCACGACCTGCACACGGCGACGGGCGAGGGGCGTGACCAGTGGGCCGAGGCGGATGGTGTCGGTGGCGCAGGCCATCGCCGCCAGCGCCACCCAGGGGTCGGCGACGTCGGTGTCGATGTCGTAGCGGAGGTGGTCCCAGAGGAACACGCCGTCCCAGCCGGCCCCTTCGGCGTCGGCGGCCAGGGCGGCCAGGCCGCTCGGGTCGGCCAGCTCGCCGAACGCCGGCAGGTAGACGCCGAATCGCACAGGTGTGATCTTCCCATGCCGGCATGCCGGCCGGTCGGAAGGGCGGTCAGAGGCGCACGTCGAGGGCGGCCACGAGGAGCTGGAGGGCGTCGGCCACGTCGTGGGGGGCCACGACGGGGTGCAGGTGGAGGCCTTCCATGCGGGCGACGACCCATCCCCGGCGCTCGGCTTCGGTCGCCTCGTCCTCGTAGCTGAAGGACAGGTACCCGCACGGGGTGCAGCCGGGCCAACCGGCCGCGACGGGCACCGGCTCGTCGAAGAGGGATCGGGGCACCGGCGGGCACTCGGCGGCCACGGCCGCCCGCACGGCCGGGTCGGGCACGAGGTCGGCCATCGTGCCGGGTGGCCACCACTGCGGCCACGGCGGTAGGAGACCATCGTCGCCGACCAGGTCGTCGAGGAGCTCGGCGAACCCGGCCGGGAGGGCCTCTCCGGCGCGCCCGCCGGACCTGGGAAGGCCGGCGTCGACGAAGAGGGCGGCGACCACCCGGTGGCCGGCGGCGGCCAGCCGCTCGCCGATGGCCGGCAGGCGAGGCCCGGTGCCGCTGTGGCCCACCAGCACGACGTCGGCACCCGCACCCGGTGGCGGCGATTCGGCGTCGATTCGCTGCCTCCCGGCGGTGGCGTCGAGGGCGTCGACGGCGGCGACGACCTCGGTGGCGGCCGTCGACCACCAGGGTCGGGCGGCCTCGAGCGGTGGCGTGAGCTTGGGCACGACGACGCCGATCGCTCGGGCCGCGAGCTCGTCCGCCACCGGTCGCCAGGTTGCCGGGCCGACCACCGGGCTGTGGACGAGCACGAACGTGGCCGTCACCAGAGCTCGTCGAGCAGCACGTAGTACTCGAGCCGCTCGAGATGGGGATGGGGCACGCCGTAGGCGTCGAGGAAGCGCCACGCCAGCTCGGGACCCAGGTTGCGGGCGATGGAGCGAACGGCGATGCCCAGGTCCCGGTAGCGGTCCGAGACCCCGAGCCGGCCGACGTCGACCACGCCGGTCAGCTCGGCCGTGGCCGGGTCGACCAACAGGTTGGGCAGGCACGGGTCGCCGTGGGCGACCACCAGGTCCTCGGCGGGCTCGGCGGGCCGTGTCTCGTGGAGGCGCTCGAGGAGCTGATCGACGCCGAAGCGGCGGTAGGCCGGTTCCAACCTGTGGACGTCGACCATCCCTGCCGCCACCCGCTCTTCGGTGCGGGCCAGCACCACGTCGAGCCGGGCGTCGAAGGGGCACCCTTCGACGGGCAGACTGTCGTGCCAGCCCCGCAGGCCCCGGCCCAGGGCGCCGAGGAGCGGCTCCACCGACGCCATCCGGTGGAGCGGGTCCTGGGCCGGTGTGCCGGCGGCCTCGGCCGTGACCAGCCACCCCTGGCCGTCCTCGTCGGCGGCATGAGCCAGCACCTCGGGGACGGGGGCTCGACCGGCCAGCCAGTCGAGCCGGTCGGCCTCGGCGGCGATGCCGTCGGGTCCGCCGTCCGGGCCGACCTTCACGAACCGGTCGCCGGCCCGCCACACCCCGCCACCCGAGCCGGCCGACACCGGCTCCCAGGGGGCCCCGTCGATGGCAGCGGCGATGGCTGCCGGCGGCGGCATCCAGAGCTCCTCTCGTACGCCGAAGCGGGTGGGGTGCATCATGCCCGATGCGACGCCGCCGGTATGGTCCTCCGATGCGGTTCAGCATCTGGCCGGCGCCGCACCGCCCGTGGGACGAGATCCTCGACCTGGCCCAGCACTGCGAGGCCACCGGCTGGGACGGTGTCTACGTCGCCGACCACTTCATGCCCAACGCCCCCGACGCCAGCCCACTCGACGGCGACACCCTGGAGTGCTGGTCGGTGATCGCCGCCCTCGCCGCCTCCGTGCCCAGGGTGCGCCTCGCCTCGCTCGTCACCAGCGTCACCTACCGACACCCGGCCGTGCTCGCCAACATCGCCGCCGCGGTCGACAACATCAGCCGAGGGCGACTGCTGCTCGGCATCGGGGCCGGCTGGCAGGAGAACGAGCACGCCGCCTACGGGATCGAGCTGGGCACCGTGAAGGAACGCCTCGACCGCTTCGAGGAGGCCTGCCAGGTCATCGGCTCCCTCCTCCGCGAGCCGAGGACCACCTTCGCCGGCGACCGCTACCGGATCCGGGAGGCACCCAACCAGCCGTCGCCCGTGCAAGAGCGGCTGCCGCTGCTGATCGGTGGAGGCGGCGAGAAGCGCACCATGCGCATCGCGGCGCACTACGCCGACGAGTGGAACGCGTGGACCACGCCCGATGTGCTCGGTCACAAGGTGGGCGTGCTGCGCGAGCACTGCGAGGCCCTCGGGCGCGACCCGGCCGAGATCGCCGTGTCGACCCAGGCGCTCCTGTTCCTCTCGACCGACGAGGGGTGGCTGGCCGACAAGCGCCAGGTCGACATCGGACGGGCGAGCATCGTGGGCACGCCGAGCGAGGTCGTCGACGTCGTCGGCCAGTACCGCGAAGCCGGTGCCGACGAGCTCATCGTTCCCGACTTCACCCTCGGCTCGACGGCCCGTCGCAAGGACACGTGTGACCTCTTCATCGAAGAAGTTGCCCCGAGCTTCCCGCCGTAAGAGCCTGGCCGGCCCGGCCCGGGCGTGCGCTACCCGGCGACGACGGGGATGCGGGTGCGGTGGCGGGGGGCCGCCGTGACGGTGACGAGGTCACCCCGGAGGTGGTGGGCGCCGGCGGCGGTGACCATCACATCGGCGAACGTGCCCGGCCGGAGGGGCGGGTCGGCTACGAAGTGGACGAGCTTGTTCTGCCGGGTGCGGCCGGTGGTGACGTCGGGGTCCTTGCGGGACGGGCCTTCGACCACTACCTCCTCCACCCGGCCGACACGAGCCTGATGCCGGGCCCGAGCCGTCCGCTCGACCACCACGCGAAGCCGCTCGAAGCGCTCGGCGCAGACCGCCGGGGCGATGAAGGATTCGGTGCGAGCGGCGGCCTCGGTACCGGGGCGGAGTGAGTAGATGAAGGTGTAGGCGCTGTCGTAGCCGGCCTCAGCGGCCACCTCGAGCGTGCGCTCGAAGTCGTCGTCGGTCTCACCGGGGAAGCCGACGATGATGTCGGTGGTCACGGCCAGCTCCGGTATGGCGGCCCGGGCGGCGGCGAGCCGCTCGAGGTAGCGATCGGCGGTGTACCCACGGTGCATGGCGGCGAGGACCCGATCGCTGCCCGCCTGCAGCGGGAGGTGGAGGTGCTCGCAGACCGCCGGGGTGGTGGCCATGGCCTCGATGGTCTCGGGCCGCAGGTCCTTCGGGTGCGGGCTCGTGTACCGGACCCTGCGGATGCCGTCGACCGCACCCACCGCCCGCAGGAGGTCGGCGAACCGGGGGCGGACGGCAACGTCGGCGCCGGCCCGCCGCTCGGCCAGGGCGAGGTCGCGGCCATAGGAGTTCACGTTCTGGCCGAGCAGGGTGACCTCGACCACGCCGTCCTCGGCCAGGCGGCGGATCTCGGCGATCAGGTCGGCGAACGGGCGGCTGATCTCGGGTCCCCGCACGGCGGGCACGATGCAGAACGCGCATTGGTTGTCGCACCCGATCTGGATGGTGACCCAAGCGGCGTGGCCCTGGGCCCGGCGGGCGGGCAGCGCCGAGGGGAAGGCCTCGTGGTCCTCGGCGACGGCGGCGTCGAGGATCTCGGTGACCGGGCCGTGCTCCCGGGCCTGGCGGAGGAGGGTGGCCGCCCGGCCGACGTTGTGGGTGCCGAACACGACGTCGACGTGAGGAGCTCGGCGCCGGATGAGGTCGCCGTCCTTCTGGGCGAGGCAGCCGCCCACCACGATCTCGAGCCCGGGCCGGCACGCCTTCAGCGACTTCAGGTGGCCGAGGGTGCCGTAGAGCTTGTTGTCGGCGTTCTCCCTGATGCAGCAGGTGTTGAGGACGACCACGTCGGCGTCGTCGATGCCGGTGGCGGCCTCCATGCCGTCGGCCTCGAGCAGGCCGGCGATGCGCTCGGAGTCGTGTTCGTTCATCTGGCAGCCGAACGTGCGAATGGCGAACCGCGGCGGCGCACCAGCGTCGGAGTCGGACATCGCCGTCACGGTACTGCGGCGCTACGGTGCGCCCGGATGGAGATCATGCAGGACGAGCGACGACCGTGGCGCCGCTGGCGACTGCTCGTGCTCGCGCTCACCGCCGCCCTGCTGGCCTCGGCCTGCCAGTCACGGCTCGTGCTGACCTATGACGCGTCGAGTGGGACCGGCCAACGCACGGCCGTGCTCACCCCCGAGGGCCGCGACGCGTACACCTTCGCCAGCTCGGCGGGGGCGATGGACGCTCGGGCCCTCGACTCCAACCAGGGCGGCAACCTGCGGACGGTCTTCTGGCCCGACGGAGCGCCAGCGGTCACCGACAGCCAGTCCTGTGCGGTGTGGACGTCGCAGCGGGGCGACATCGTCCAGCAGGGGGCGGCGCTGCGGATCCAGGCCGGCTTCGGGCGGGTACGGGCCCTGACGGTGACCAAGAACATCTATTACGGGGCCAGCTGGATCTTCAACTTCCACACCTGGGACACGACACGACCGGTCGCCTTCGAGAGCTTCGGCGCGGTGGAGCTGCCGCGGTTCCGGTACGGCAACGCCACCGTCCCCCTGCCCTGGCACTTCTGCGCCCGGGTGGAGGGCAACGCCATGGAGTTCAAGGTGTGGCGCTACGGCGAGCGCGAGCCGGCCTGGGGCGATCGCTCCTACGGGGGACGGGCCACGGTGCCGGGTGGTTGGGGGTCGCAGGGGACGGCGGGCTGGTACATCGGCCACCTTCGGGCCGGGGACTCGGCCCGCTTCGACGGCCTCCGCACCTGGCGCTACGGGTAGGCGCCTCGCGCCACCTGAGCGCCGGCCGAGTCACAGAGGAGCCCTCGCGCCGACGATCCGGGCGCCGACACAGTGCGCTCATCCGACACCGGAGCGACGGCGCTGTCGGACGGGGCGCGGACCCTGTCCTCGATGGACAGGCGGATGGCGGTCCGCCGCTCACCGTCGATGACGATGTCGGCGAAGCCGGGAACGCAGACGAGGTCGATGCCGGCGTCGGTCAGGTAGCCGCGGGCGATGGCGACTGCCTTGATGGCCTGGTTCAGGGCGCCGGCCCCCACCACCTGCACCTGGACCGCACCAGACTGGCGGACGACCCCGGCCATGGCCCCGGCGACGGAGTTGGGGTTGGACTTGGTCGAGACCTTGAGCGTTTCCATGGAGCCCCATCCGCGTGACGTGACATGGGCCTGGTTCGACGCCACCGGCCGGTTCCCCTTCCCGACCGTCACTCCAAGGTGATCGGCTCGTCGTCGGCGTCGGTCATGGTGTCGGCGACGGCCGCGTCGGTGTCCTTGGCGCCGATGCCCATCTGCTGGCGGACCCGCTCGGAGATCTCGACCATCACCTCGGGGTTGTCGACCAGGAACACCTTGGCGTTCTCACGGCCCTGGCCGAGCTGCTCGCCCTCGTAGGTGTACCAAGCCCCCGACTTCTTCACGAAGCCCAGGTCGACACCGATGTCGATGAGCGATCCTTCCCGGCTGATGCCCTTGCTGTACATGATGTCGAACTCGGCCTGCCGGAACGGCGGGGCCACCTTGTTCTTCACCACCTTGACGCGTGTGCGGTTGCCGACCACCTCGACGCCGTCCTTGATCGACTCGATGCGGCGGATGTCGAGCCGCACCGACGAGTAGAACTTGAGCGCCCGCCCCCCAGGGGTTGTCTCCGGGCTGTTGTGGACCATCGCACCACCGGCGAAGTAGTTGTGGCTGCCTTCCACCTCGATGTCGAACCGGTGCGTCTGGCCATTCGCGGCCGGACGGGCCTCGATCCCCGTGATCGGCAACGGCAGCAACTCTCGGCGCATCGGCGCGAACACCGGCTCGGCGGCGAACCGCCCCCGATATCTGGGGAGCAGCTTGTACTGCATCGAGGGGTGGACCAACGGTGCGATGAGGGCATGGAGCTTGGCCGTCTCGTCCTTGGCGAAGATCAGGCGCGCCTTCTTGCCTGCCCCCCGTTCGACGAGTGCGGGCCGGAGGTCCCAGGTGTCGGCGAGGTAGGACACCAACCGGCGGCGGGTGTCGGGCGACATGGCCTCGACGCAGATCTCGGAGCGGCCGCTGCCATCCTTGGTGCGCTCTTGCAGGCCCTTGGCGCGTGAGGCGAACGTGCCGTCGTCCATGTACCAGACGGCGAGCGACAGCGGGGTCAGCTGCTTGAGGTAGTCCTCGCTCAGCACCTTCTTGCCACCCAGGTAGACGGCGTTGCGCAGCTCGGCCAGCTCGGCCAACGGCTGCACGTCGTGGAAGACGGCCCCTTTGGCGTTGGTCGACCGGCAGACGGCGAGGTTGGCGAAGAGCGAGGCCTTCCAGTCGCCGTAGGCCGCCTGCTTGGCGCCGTGACCCCAACGGAGCCGGGCGCTGTGACCGCTCTTCGTCGGTGAGAGCGCGCTGTCCCCCATGAGGCCCCCGAGGACGACCTCCCACTGGAGGTCGGACAGGTGGTGGGGCACCGAGCGCATCACCCGGTCTCCGACCCGCAGCTCCTGTGCCTCCCGCCAACCCCCCGGCGTCATGATCTGGTGGTTGGGCGTGCAGGCGATAGAGGCCGCTTGCCCGCGACCCTCGACCCGAGGGAGGGAGATGTGGAGGAACTGGTCGGCGGGACCGTTGTCGAACCAGTTCACGACCTTGCGGGGGACGATCGCGCCCGAGTCGAAGTCGTAGGACAGGACCTCGACCGGGAGCTTCTGGTCGACGATCTTGCCGATCCGCTCCTGGGTGCCATCGGCGAGGCGGGACTTGTTCAGGTTGGCGGTCAGCTTGCGTAGGGCCTGGGACATGAGGCGGGCCTGGAGGCCGACGTGGGTGTCGCCCATGTCGCCCTCGATCTCGGCCCGGGGGTGAGGGCGGCCACCGAGTCGATGACCACGACGTCGAGCGCGCCGGAGCGCACCAACATGTCGGTGATCTCGAGGGCCTGCTCACCGGTGTCGGGCTGGGAGATGAGCAGCTCGTCGATGTCGACGCCGATGTAGCCGGCGTGATTGGCGTGCTCGGCGTCGATGTAGGCGCAGATGCCGCCGTTGCGCTGCCTCGGCCACCACGTGCATGGCCAGGGTGGACTTGCCTGAGCAGCTCGACCACTCGCCCCCGGGGCATGCCCCGACGCCGAGGGCGATGTCGAGGGCGAGGGGCCGGTGCCTCCACCGCGATCCCTTCTCGCCCATCTTCATGACCGAGCCCTTGCCGAACTGCTGGCTCATGGCCATGTCGAGTGCCTTGTCTCGTTCCACCGGGGTTCCTTTCGAGCGGTGCATGTGCATCGTGTTGCGGGGCGCGAGGTGATGTCGTTGGACTCTACGGAGGGGGTGTGACAGCCAGGCCGTCGGGATGACACTGTAGTTCCGAACGCCCGTTCGTTCAAGGATGGCAGGCTTGAGCTACCGGTCGGGCGAGGGACCTCGTGCAGCAGCAGCGGCTGGCCGGTGAGGTAGCGGGCCAGGTTGGTTCGGAACAGGTCAGCCAGCCGAGCGACCCGGCCGTGGCCGGAGGCGGCGTCGTGAGGGGTGAGCACGGCGCGCCAGAAGGGGTGGCCGGCCGACGGTTCTTCCCGGGTGACGTCGAGGACCGCCACCTCGGGATGCCCCGATCGAGCGCCGCGACCTCGTCGACGAAGCTCCCCCGGGCGATGTTGACGAGGATCGACCAGGCGCATGGCGGCGAGGAAGGTGGCGTCGACGAGCCGACTCTGGCCGCCGTCCCGGGCGCCGCCGCCCATCGGCGCCTCCCGCCAGCTCGACGAGCCGGTCGGGGTGGCCACGTGGTCGACCGGCTCGTCGCCGCTGGGGTGGCGACGCACCCCCGAAGGCCTTGGCCCGCACTGCCACCGCTGACCCGATGGCCCCGACCCCGACGATGAGCCACGATGAGCCGAGCACCTCGGAACTCGTGGCCCCGCCACTCCTGGAGGTGGTCGAGTACGGCCGACCACGTGGGGCGGTGGTCGTGACCCGACCCCGGCCGAGGCGCGAAGGCCTGGTCTACGGCCCGGACCCAGGGGTCGCGCTCGTATCGGTGGTCGTCGAAGGGATGGGTCCCCGCCCCCGGCGACTGCACGGCCGGGTTGGCCACCGCAGCGGTGAAGAACGCCTCCAGGGAGCGCCTTCGGCGAACAGGTCATGGGTGGCGAAGCAGCGAGCTGGTCGGCCGGTACCGGTCCGGCAGGGCCGGTCGTCATCACCCATCGCCAGCAGGCGGACACTGGGATCGACGGTGGGATGTCGGAGCGCTCGAGCGTGAAGCGGGACGTCCACCGCCTCACCGTAGGACGAGGCGCAGCCGGTGCCCTCCTCGCTTCAGTCGAGCACGTCGGGCTCGGCGGCCACGACATGCTCGTGCAGGGGCTGGTAGGTGAACCAGCCAGCGAACGCCCGCTGATCGAGACGTTCAGCGAGGATGGTCGCAGCGGTCCCAGGCGAATGAACCACCACGCCGCCTCCTCGACCGACTGCCCAACGGAGCCGTGGTTGCGCAGGATGACAGCTTTCGTGCTGCCGAGGGCCTCGGCGGGCCAGGAGCCGGTGGCGGAGCAGGTCGAGGGCGGTGATGGCGGCGAACTGGCGGATCCGGTCACGGTCACCGGGCAACCGCAGGTGGACCGAGTCGGCGCCGGTGCCGTCGCCGGCGCCGTCGAGGGCGAGGCCGACGAACACGGTGCCGGGCGGCTGTCCGTCCTGATCGGCGGGCCCGGCCACGCCGGTGAGCTTGCTGCGGTCCGGCCGACGTCGGCACCGAGGACCCGACGGCCCCGGCGGCCGCATGGCGGCGGCCGCCTCGCCGCTCACCACCGGGCCCTCGGGGACGTCGAGCAGGTCGTGCTTGACGTCGCTGGCGTAGGAGACGACCGAACCCCGAGGGAAGAACGAGGACGCCCCCGGGGCCGTGGTCATCCGGGCGCCGATCAGCCCTCCGGTGACCGACTCGGCCAACCCCAGGGTCAGCCCGTGGGCGTCCAGCAGGGCGCCGACGGCGACCTCCATGGTCTCGTCGTCGCAGCCGAAGACGAGCTCCCCAGCAGCTCCCGTACCACCAGCTCCTCGTGTCCGAGGACCTCCCGGCAGCTCGCCTCGTCGGGCCCCTTGGCGGTGAGGCGGACCTTGATCCCCTCCATGCCGCTGGCGAGGAAGGCGAGGGTGGGGTTGCCCCGCTCGTCGAGCTGGGCGATGCGGTCGGCCAGACGCTCGGCCAGGCCCGACTCGCTCTCGCCCCAGGTGCGCAGGGTGCGGCTGAGGATCACCGAGGAGGCACCGGCCCGGTGGCGCAGGTCCGGCAGGACGGCCCGTTCCATCATCTCGGTCATCTCGTAGGGCACGCCGGGCACGGCGTAGACGACCTTGCCGGCGGCGACCGGGCAGATGAGGCCCGGGGCCGTCCCCCGCCGCTGCTCGATGACCGTCGCCCCCTCGGGCACGTCGGCCTGGGCCAGGTTGTTGTCGGGCATGCGCCGCCCCCGGCTCGCGAACACCTCGGCGATCACCTCGACCAGCGCCGGATCGCGACGGAGCTCGACACCCATGACGGCGGCCAGGGCATCCCTGGTGATGTCGTCCTGGGTGGGGCCCAGACCTCCGCACACGATCACGGCGTCGCTGCGGTCCAGCGCCGAACGGAGGACCGACATGATGCGGTCCAGGTTGTCGCCCACCTTGGTCTGGAAGTGCGAGTCGATACCGGCTAGCGCGAGCTGCTCACCGATCCAGGCCGAGTTGGTGTCCACGATCTGGCCGAGCAGCAGCTCGGTGCCCACGGCCACGACCTCACAGTTCACCGGGGCACATTACGGCCCCCGCCCGACACCTCGGTCGAGCCGAGCCGGCCCCCGGTGGGAACCGTGGTCGACCGGGTTCAGGCTTCGGCGGCGCTCATGCTGGTGGCAGCGGTGCGGCCGTCGAGCAGGTACTGGGCGCCGGTGACCAGGGTGAGGGTGACTGCGACCCAGAGGAGCGAGTTGGCGATGAGGCGGTGGTCGACGGTGAGAGGCAGCAGGGCGGCGCCCACGGCCAGCTCCTGCACGACGGTCTTGGCCTTGGCCAGCGTGCGGGCCGGGACGGCCAGCCCGGTGCGGCCGAGCCGGGTCCGGTAGAGGCTGATGGCCACCTCCCGGACCGTGATGAGGGCGACGGGGAGAACCCAGAAGCGGTTGGCGGCCACGAGCGCGAACAGGGCGCCGAGCACGAGCACCTTGTCGGCCAGGGGATCGAGGAACGCACCGGAACGGGTGGTGCCGAAGCGGCGGGCGAGGTTGCCGTCCACGGCGTCGGTGACGGCGAGGGCGATCCAGAAAGACACCGCAAACCACGACGAGGGCTCACGCAGGATCATCAGGAGGAGCACCGGGGACACGATCAGGCGGATGATGCTCACCCCGTTGGCCGGGGTGATCAGCGCCGAGGGGCCGTACCGGTCGTCGGGCAGTGGCGCCGTCACGGCGTCGCCTCGAGGTCGGTGCCGAGGGCGGCGGTCACGGTGACGTCGTGGAAGGAGCCCGGTTCCAGCGCCGCCGGCACAACGATCACGCCGTCGATCTCGGGGGCCTCGCGGTGGGAGCGACCGAAGCCGGGGGTGTCCACGAGGACTTCGACCCGGCGACCGACCAGTTCGTCACGTTTTCTCGCCGTGATGCCGTCCTGGAGCTCGCGAAGCTCGGCCAACCGCTCCTCGACGAGCCCGCCGGGGACGGTGCCGTCGAGCCCGGCGGCGTAGGTGCCCTCCTCCCGGGAGTAGGCGAAGAACCCGCACCAGTCGAGGTCGGCCTCGGCCACGAAGCCGAGGAGGCGATCGTGGTCGTCCTCGGTCTCGCCCGGGTAGCCGACGATGAAGTTCGACCGGAAGGCGGCGGACGGTTCCCGGGCGCGGATCGCGCCGATGCGGTCGAGGAAGCGGTCGCCACTCCCCCAGCGCCGCATGCGGCGCAGCAACGGCCGGGACACGTGTTGCAACGAGAGGTCGAAGTACGGCACGCCGGTGGCACAGACGGCGTCGACGAGCCCGTCGGTGAGGTCGGAGGGGTACAGGTAGAGCAGCCGCACCCGGGGTACCCGGGCGGTCGCCGCCCGCACGAGGGGGACGATGGCCCGTTCGCCCCGTCCCTGGTCACGGCCGAAGGCGGCGAGGTCCTGGGCCACCAACACGACCTCGGCCACATCGAGGTCGTCGATCTCGGCCAGGATCGACTCGATCGACCTCGAGCGCTGCGGGCCCCGGAACGACGGGATGGCGCAGAACCCGCAGCCTCGGTCACAGCCCTCGGCCACCTTGACGTAGGCCCAGGGCACCGGGCTGGCCGGGCGAGGCAGCTCGAGGAGGTCGAAGCTGGCAGGGGAGGCGCCGGCGTGCTGGCGACGGCGGCCGAGGGACACGGGCACACCGAAGCCGGCCACGGCGTCGACCTCGGGCAGGGCGTCGGCCAGCTCGTCGCCGTAGCGCTCGGCCAGGCAGCCGGTGACCACGAGGCGGGCGCCGTCGCGGCGGGCGTCGGCCAGGTCGAGCACGGTGTCGATGGACTCCTGGCGAGCGTCCTCCACGAACGCGCACGTGTTGACCACGACGAGGTCGGCGGCGCCGGGCCCGCTCGCTGGGGCCATGCCGTCGGCGGTGAGGGTGCCGGCCAGCTTGTCCGAGTCGACCTGGTTCTTCGAGCAGCCGAGGGTCTCCAGCCAGAACGTCCGTGGTTCGGCGGCGGAGGGACCCATGGCCTCGCAACGCTAGACGGACGGGCCGAACGGCGGTCTCGCTGGACCTCGCTACGCGACCACCGTCTCGACTGCTGGGTGCGACGGCGGCACCACAGTCACGCCGGCATCGGCAGCGCGGAACCGACCCCCGCACGCCGCGTCGATGAGTTCGCCGAGGTGATCGTTCACAGGACAATGCTCATTGGGCGGTCTTCCGGAGGATGCGGGCAAGTCTGGGCCGGGCGGTTCACGCAACGAGGTCGAACGCGACGAGGTTCTTGGCGTCGGACTCGGGCGGGACGCGAGCGGCGGCGGGAGGCCGTTATGCGCCTGCACGTCCGCTTGTATTCGGTGACCCTCAGTCACCCGGGAACACGGCCGACGGCGCAGCGTGCAACCGCACCGAGCGTGAACCCGCCCACGGGTGAACCCACCCTGGCGAAGAGAGCCCCGCGTAGGCGATCGCGATCGGCGTCGCTCAACGAGACGCAGTACGCCCCGGCGGGGCCAACGCCTGCGAGGAAGCCATTCCACAGTTCGTCGAACGACGAGTAGGTCGACGACGCGGCCAGCGTGGACTCCTCGATGCGCTCGATGCCTGCGGACGCGAAGAGCTCTCGGATCTCGCCCGGCCTCCCGAACTTCAGCGTCCGAGCCTCATCGGGAGCGTCGGGATCGATGCTCAAGGCGGCATCCCAGAAGGCGCGCAGCATCTCCATCCCGTCGTCGAAGTCCCACACGCAGGCCGAGACGCTTCCCCCAGGTCGAACGACTCGCGCCATCTCTCGCGCCGCTTGTTCGGGCCTCGTGACGAAGTGCAGCACCAACTGTGCCATCGCATGATCAACGGTGCCGGTCTCGAACGGAATCGCCTCGGCAGAGCCCAGCCTCACATCGACGCCGGGGTGTCGCGCCGCACAACCGTCGCGGAACGACGGCGACGGGTCGCAGGCGTACACGGAGTTCGTTCCGAGCCGCGCGACCAAGACGCCGGTGAGCGCACCGGGCCCACAGCCGACATCCAGCGCCGTACCGCCCGCCGCCACACCAGCTGCATCACAGAACTCTGGGGCCAAGCCGAGCGAGTAGCGCCCCATGAACGAGTCGTAGGTCGTACCTGCGACAGCGAATGTGCGCGCACCCTGAACCTCGTCCACTGGCACCTCCGTAGCCGGCAGGACAAAGCGTACGAGGTCGGCACCGACCGCTCGGCCGCGGACCTACCCCTCTCCCGCCGTCGCAAAGGAGGAACGGAATCGGCGGTAGGTGCGTTCGGGAGTGGTTCGGCGTGGGCCCGGAGGCCGCGCCAGATCGTGCGTAGGTTCATGATCTCAACATGAACGCTGGGGCCTGAGGGCTCCGGCCTCCGGGTCTCGGCCTGACCCGGAGGTGCTACGTGACCACCACCATCCCAACGACCGAAGTCGTCGACCCCGTCTTCCCTACGGTTGGCGCATCAGCCCGAAGGTCTGGCCTTCGGGATCGACGAGGTGGGCCACTGCAGCGGGGTTGCGTGGTCGGTCCTTCGCGGGCTCGGTGGGGGCGGCTCCGAGTGCATGGGCCCGGTCGAGGTAGGCGTCGAGGTCCTGCACCGAGGCGTAGAAGGTCACCCCTAGGGTTCTGGGGCCGACGCTGCCGATGGTGCCGGAGATCCCGCTGGCGCCGGTGTCCACGTCGAAGTCCGACGGGTCGTGCGGCGTGGGATTGGGCCGTACTCCCCATCCGAAGACACCGCGGTAGAAGTCGGCGAGTGCCGAGGGGTCCGTTGAGGCGATGTTGAACCGGGTAACGGGCGGAGCATCGCCGCTCGAGACCAGCGAACGGTCGCCGCGCTTGAGCACGCCGACGACCGTCCCTTCCGGATCGGCAAACTGAGCGAACGTGACGACCTCGGTGATTGGCGCCAACTTCACGGTGCCTCCAGCAGCCTGGATGGAGTCGAGCGCCGGCTGCAGGTCATCGACCTCGACGTAGAACAGGGGCCTGCGGGAGCCGTCGGGCACGGTGGCGATACCGCCGTTGATCCCGGCGCCAGCCGATGTGTCGATGAGCACGTAGTCGATCTCGGGCATCGGCTCGAGGTGCCACCCGAACAGCTCGGCGTAGAAGCGCCCGAGAGCCGGAGCGTCCTTGGCGAAGAGCTCCCAATGCACCACCGGGTTCATTCGGCTTCCTCGATGCCCGCAGCGGTCATCCAGCCGTCCAGATCTTCCTGGCTGAACTCCTGCCAGGGGTCGAGATCGGGAGTTGCGCTGAGGGTCTGGAAGGCACGCTCGATGTCTCGACCGCGGATCGCGGGCGCGTGACAGCTAGCGATGATCTCGATGGGCAGCGTTCGGACGCGCTGGACGTGAGCGTTCCACTTGTTTGCGTCGAGCAAGGTATGCCACGGAGAAATCAGTCGAGCACCGAGGAGGAGGGCGTCTTCGACGTAGTCGGCGTCGAGGGCGGCGAGGTCTTGCACGGGGTGCGGCACGGCCAGCGCGAAGGCATCGGACGCCCAGTAGACGCCCGTCGTGGCGTCGAACAGGCCGCGGGTGGTCGGGTTGTCGAACAGCGGGGGCCGGATCGCCGTCAGGGTGCGGTCCCCGGCATCGAAGCTGTCTCCGTCGCGCACGAACCGCACCCGATCCATCGGGATCTCGTAGTGATCCACCATCCGGCCGACGCTGAACCACGTCGTGACCAACACTGCATTCGGACATGTGTCCAGCACCGGCAGGAGGTTGCCCGTGTGGTCGGGGTCGTCGTGGGAGAGGAACACCCACCGCACGTCGGCTGGTTCGACGATGGCGAAGACCTGCTCCAGCCAACGTTCACGGTTGATGAGCGTGCCGGTGTCCACGATCACCGGCTCTCGTCCTTGGATCACAAGCGAGTTCAGGTAGAAGTGTCCGACCGGCGGCGCTTCCATGAGCTGGGGCACCACGTGGGTTCCCTCTGCCACTCGATACGGCGTGACGGTCAAGTTGACATGGTCGGGCTCGGTGATGGCCACGGTCCTCCGTTTCGCGAGCCGCTCAAGGCAGCTACGATGTAGACAGGTCTGTACCAGAATGATAGAGACAGGTCTGTCTATATGTCAACCGTCACCGCGCCGTCAGCCAGGGAACGCATCCTCGAGTCCGCTAGCCAGCTCTTCTACCGCCACGGGTTCGTCTCGGTCGGGGTGGACACCATCACCGCCGAAGCAGGCGTCGCCAAGATGAGCCTCTACCGGCACTTCCCTTCCAAGGACGACCTGATCGTCGCCTACCTGGAGCGATCCAACGAGCAGTTCTGGAATTGGTTCGATGGCGCCCTCGGCGAGGGCGCACCCCGGGCTCAGCTCATGCGCGTGTTCGACGCGCTCGGCAACTTCGCCACCAGCCCGGCGTGCTTCGGCTGCATGTTTCAGCTCGCGGCCGCCGACTTCCCCGACGTCGAGCACCCTGCCAACCGCATCGCGCTCGCCCACAAGACAGCCGCGCTCGAACGTCTCCGGGATCTCGCCGCCCAGGCGTGCGCCGCCGATCCGGATGCGCTCGCGGCCCAGCTCCTGCTGCTGATGGACGGCGCCTTCGTCGCTTCACGGATGTTCCGCAGCTCCAGCCCAGCCGGCCATGTCGGCCCGGCCGCGGCGGCCATCATCAAGTCGGCAACCCGCCGCACGCGTAGCGCCTGACCGAATCCTCAGCCCAAGGGCCGTCGGACGCGGGCACACGAAAGGCTCGTCGACGGCGAGAACTCTGCTGCACCGCCCAGTTCGCCGGCCTTGTCTCCTTAGCCCCGGCGGTCAGCCGACCGCCATCGGTGCACTCCCGGCCTCTTGCGGCGCACCCCCCGGATATCCGGGATGGAGTCTCGGTTGATGTTGCCCGAAGGTGGGTGTCATGACAGATGCGGATGCCAACAAGAAGGTCGTCACCGAGTTCATCGACCGTCTGTTCAGTCGGGGTGATCTGGCTGCGGTGGACGAATACCTGAGTGAGGAGTTCGTGAACCACGACCCGCCGTTCGGCGTGAGCGCCGACCGTGAGGGCATGCGCTCGGCGGCGAGCGGCTTTCGCGCCGCGTTCCCTGATTGGCACAGCGAGCTGCACCTCCTGATCGCCGAGAACGATCTGGTGGCCGAGGTCTTCACTGCCAGCGGCACCCATCGCGGCGAGATGATGGGAGTGGCGCCCACCAGACGAGAGCTGTCGGTCCAGGGGATCAACGTGTTCCGGCTTCGCGGCGGCCGCATCACCGAGCGATGGGGCCGCCTGGACGACCTCGGGTTCCTCCGGCAGCTCGGGCTTGCTCCCGCCGTGGGGGCGTGAGACACGGTCTCGGCCGGCGTCGTAGCCTTGCGTCGATGACACGAGCCGGCGAAGGCGCGGCGCGTCAGCTGACGGAACGCTGCTACGCCGGGCTCGACGCCGGCTCGCTGCAGGCCGAGCTTCTCGATGGCCTGCAGCGCATCGTGCCCTTCGACGCGGCCTTCTGCGCCACCGTTGACCCGGCGACGCTGCTGTTCACCAACGCCGGCTTGCGGCGCCTATGAGGTCAGTCGACCCGCCAGACGAGGTCGGGTCCGTCGACTCGAGCGCAGCGCGGTCCACCACGGTCATCGGTCAGTCGGACCGTGCCAACCAACGATCGCCCGTCCGCGGCGCTCGCGACAAGTCGAGGGTCGACGGCGCTCAACATGAGCTTGGCGCGTCGGAACATGTCAAAGATTCCGTCGTGGACTCGCCCCCACGTGAGATAGAGGAACCGATCGCCACGCCTCCCGTGGACCGCTGGTCCCCTGAAGTCGAGTTCGCCGTCGCGGCCTCGGGCGACGTCAACGTCGAGCTGCCACCGTGCTGAGGCGGCGTCGCCGGATACCAAGTCGAACGGCTCCCGCCCGACCTGTACACCGACATGGACGCCCTCGAACACGACGCCGTCCCGATCGCAGAATTGCTCACCCGGAAGGTCGAAACCCTCGATCACGACTCGCACCTCCTCAGCCTGCCATGAGGGACGCGAGCCAAGGTGCGTTGGACCGTCCAGAACGCCGGGTTCGAGTGCGCCGCTATGCGTCCTCGGCCACCGTAGTGACGGTGCCGTGTTCGTCAGTCACGTACCGACCCTTCGAGAGGTCGATCAGCACAAGCACGTTGTCGAAGGGGTCGGCCACCACGGCGACACGGCCGACCGGGATGTCGAAGGGAGGAGCAAGCACGCGCCCTCCGGCCGCCTCGACTGACTCGGCGGCGTCGTCAGCCGAATCCACGAGCCAGTTCGGCTCGTACCCGTGCTGAGTCGTGAGCACCATCTCCGTGTCGCTCTCTGGTAGTGCGACGGCAGCGGCCCCGATCTCGTCGTTACGCCAACGCAACGGGTGACCGAGGCGGTCGACGTAGAAAGCGATGCCCGCGTCGAGGTCTGGCACACGAAAGGTCACCGCATCGACCTTGCGAAGGAGCGGCTTCGTCATCGCAACACTCTCATCGACGACGAGCACCCTTCGCTGAACATCGAGCGGGTGTCCCGCAATATCGGTCGTCGTCATCGCCGGTCGCCGACCGCCGTGCGGTGGCCGCCCGGTCGGCGCACCGCTCGGTTCCGGCACGCCTCGGCGCCCGCCTCTGGCTGCCGCCGGAGACGGTCGCGTCCCATTCCTAGGTGGTCAGCAACAGGCAGGCGGCGAGCGGGCCGCCGCCGGCGGCCGCCACCGCCACCTCGGGCTGGCCCGGCACCTGCCGGTCGCCGGCCTCGCCCCAGAGCTGGACGCAGGCCTCGTGGAGCAGCCCGTAGCCGTGCAGTCTTCCTCCTGAGAGCTGCCCACCGTTGGTGTTCAGCGGCAACGGACCGTCGAGGGCGATGCGATCGCCGCCCTCGACGAACGGGCCGCCCTCCCCCTTGCCGCAGAAGCCGAGGGCCTCGAGCCAGGCCAGCGTGATGAAGCTGAACCCGTCGTAGAGCTCGGCCACGTCGACGTCGGCGGCCGAGAGCTCGGTGCGCTCCCACAGCATGGCGGCGGCGTCTCGCACGGCCATGGTGGTGAGGTCGTCGAACTGGTCCCACGACGGTCGCCCCCGCAGCGCCGTCCCCACCGCCTCGATGCGCACCGGCGGGCGGGGCCGGTCGGCGGCGGTGTCGGCTCGGGACACGATCACCGCGGTGCTGCCGTCGGCCGGTGCATCGCAGTCGTAGAGGCACAGGGGGGTGGAGATCATGCGCACGGACAGGTAGTCCTCGAGGGTCATCGGGTCCCGGTAGACGGCGTTGGGGTTGCGGGCGGCGTTGCGCCGGGCGTTGAGGGCGATCTGGGCCAGCTGCTCGCGGGTGGTGCCGAACTCGTGGAAGTGGCGTTGGGCCATCATGGCGATCCAGTTGGCCGCCGACGGCGCGCCGAAGGGGAGGGTCCACTGGAGGAACCCCGACGCCTTGTAGGTGCCACCACCGCCGGGGGTGACCGAAGCCCGCCCGGCATCGCCCTGGGCGCTGGCCTCCCAGACGGTGCGGAAGCACAGGACGTGGGTGGCGAGGCCGGTGGCCACGGCGGCGGCGGCGTTCACCACCGAGCCGAGCTGGCCCGGCAGCTCGAGACCGCCGGCGAACCAGTCGAGCTCGAGGCGGAGGGCGTCGTGCACCTCGGTCACGCCGACCCCGCTGAAGCCGGGCGGCTGGTCCATGTTGCCGGGATAGGTGGAGAGGCCGTCGATGTCGGCGAGGGTGAGGCCGGCGTGGTCCACCGCCGCCAGGCAGGCGTCGATGGTCAGGGCGAGCGGGTCGCGGTAGAGGCGCCGGCCGACCTGTGACTGGCCCACCCCGCTGATGACGGCCCGCCGCTCCAGGGACTCTGGGCTCATGCCGGCCGGGCGCTGGGTCGGAACAGCGGTAGCCACACATCGTCGTAGGGCTCGAACACCACCTCGACGGGCATCCCGATGCGGACGTCGTCGGGGTCGACGTCGACCAGGTTGGTGGTGAGGCGGAGGTCGTCTTGTTCCTCGAGGGCCACGATGGCCACCACGTACGGGGGGTCGAGGTGGGGATACCACGGCTGGCAGTTGACGGTGAAGGTGTGGACGACGCCTCGGCCCGAGAGCGCCTCGGGGGCCACCTCACGCCCCAGGCAACGGGGACAGACCGGCGCCGGCGGGTGGATGCGGTACCCGCACCCCCGGCAGGTGAGGATCCGCAGCTCGCCGTCGGCTCCTCCCGTCCAGAAGTGCTCGTTGGCCGCCGTGACCCGCGGGAGCACCCGGAACGGGCGCAGCGCGGCGGCGGCAGCGTCGGTCACGATCGGTCGTCACCGTCGCCGTCGTCGTCCCCGTCGCCGTCCTCGTCGCCCCGGTCGGCCTCCTGTGCGGCCACGCCGGCGGCGAAGCCGACTCGGGCATGGGGCAGGGCCTCGAGCGAGGGCACCAAGCCGAAGCCAGGCTGGGTCAGCACGAGGGTGCCGACGACCTCCTCCCACGTGGCGCTGAACTCGGCGGCCAGCATGGCGTGGCGCTCGATGCCCGGCCCGTTGCGGAGGATCACGGTGCAGGCCAGCCGGATGAGCTCGTGGGTCTTGCGGTCGGGGACCCGCAAGGAGTCGATCTGGGCCAGGTAGCCCCGCTGGGCCTCGTGCAGCGCCGGGAACACCTGGCTGAGCGACGGCGTGTCCGGGACCGGGGTGGGGTCAGCCACGGCCTCTCCTCAGCGGGCGGGTGGGTGGCCGACTGTAGCGAGGGTGTGAACTCGCCCTGCCAGCAGCGCTCGCCGTGAACCGGCGGCCCGATATCGGAGTTGTCGTCAAGGGGTCCGGGCGGCGTCCTGGCTGAGACCGCCCGGCATCACCATGCCGACCGGCTGCAGGTGGGCGCCGAGCATGGTGTCGAACTGGTCGGCCAGCGTCGCCGCATCCCAGCCGCCGTCGCGGTGCATCCAGGCCACCGGCTTCGGGTGCTGGAACAGCGTGAAGGACCAGTCGGTGCGGCCGAACACCTGACCGTTCACGTGGGCCGCCCGGTCCGAGGCGAGGAAGGCCACGAGCGGGGCGTTGAGGGCGGGGTCGAGGGTGGGGGGCGGCTCGTCGCCGTCGCCGTGCAGGGAGGCGGTCATGCGGGTGGCGCCGGCCGGGGCCAGCGCGTTCACCGTGATGCCGGACCGAGCCAGCTCGAGGGCCCACACGAAGGTCATGCCCATGATGCCGGCCTTGGCGGCGGCGTAGTTGGTCTGGCCGAAGTTGCCCCGCAACCCGGCCGAGGAGGTGATGTTCACGATGCGCCCGCGGCCGGCCGCCTTCATGTGAGGCACGGCGTGGCGGGCGCAGTTGAAGGCACCCTTCAGGTGGGTGGCGACCACGGCGTCGAAGTCGGCCTCGTCCATCTTGACGAGCGTGCGATCACGGACGATGCCGGCGTTGTTGACGAGGATGTCGACGGCACCGAAGGCGTCCACGGCGGTGGCCACGATGCGACCGGCCGCCTCGAAGTCGGCCACCGAGTCGTGGGCCGGCACGGCCCGCCCTCCTACCGCCTCGATCTCGGCGCACACCGCCGACGCCGGGTCCTCCTCCGTGGTCTCGCCCCGCAGGCCGACGCCGATGTCGTTGACCACGACGGCGGCGCCCTCGCTGGCCAACGCCAGCGCGAACTCCCGGCCGAGCCCTCGACCGGCACCGGTGACCACCGCGACACGCCCCTCCAGCAGCACCGCGCCGATACTATGACACCGACGTCAGGTTTGTCGGCGACGGAGGCGCGCGTGGCACTCAGCGAACTGAAGGGCACCGACCTCGGCACCCAGACGGTGCGAATCGAGCAGGGCCCGGTGCGGGTCTTCGCCGCCGCCGTCAAGGAGGACCCCGACGACTACACCGGTGAGGGCGCCACCGTGCCGCCCACGTTCCCGTTCGTGATGCCGTACTGGGGGTCGATGGGCACCGGTGGGGCGGCCGGCCTGCCCATCGAGCGGCTGCGGGGCCCGGGGCGCATGCTCCTGCACGGCGAGCAGGAGTTCATCTACCACCGTCCCGTCCGCGTCGGTGAGGAGCTCACCGGGACCGGTCGCGTCAGCGACGTGTACGAGAAGGAGACGGCCAGCGCCACCATGGCCTTCTACGTCCGGGAGATGGACTGGCGCGATGCTGCCGGCGAACCGGTCGTCACCGACCGCTTCACGCTCATCGTGCGTGAGAAGAAGGGCTGACAGGGTGGCCGGCGCCGTCGGCACCGACCCGCTGGCCGAGACCGAGGACCAGGCGGCGCTGCGCTCCCTGGCTCGAGATGTCGCCGCCCGGGAGATCGGCCCGCGTGCCGCCCACGGCGACGAGACCGGCGAGGCGCCGCTCGAGGCCCTGGCTGCCCTGGCCGCCGCCGACCTGCTCCGGGTGACGGTGGGAGAGGCTCATGGTGGGCTCGGCATGGGCGACGTCGAGGCCGCCATCGTCCTCGAGGAGATCGCCCGCCACGACGTGTCGTCGGCCATCTGCTGCCAGCTCACCTTCAACGGGCCGCCACGGGGCATCGAGCACCTGGGGTCCGAGGCGCTCAAGGCCCGCTGGCTGCCGGCGGTCGCCGCCGGCGACGCCGTGATCAGCATCGGGATCACCGAGCCCGACGCCGGGTCGGCCGTGCACAACCTGCGCACCGCCCTCACCGACGACGGCCGGGACGGCTGGCGCCTCAACGGCTACAAGAACTACTCCACCCTCGGCCACGTGGCCGCCGGCGTGCTGGTGTGGTGCCGGTGGCCGGGCGGCGACGGCGCCAGGGGCATCGGCGCGGTCGTGGTGCCGATGGACCGACCGGGCGTGGTCGTCGCCGGCCGCCACCGGGGCATGGGCATCCACGCCGCCACCGAGGCCGAGATCGCCTTCGACGACGTGGAGATCACTGCCGAGGACGTGCTGCTGGCCGGCGATCCCTCCTCCACCGAGCCCTTCAAGGTGCTCCTCGCCCACCTGAACCACGAGCGGTGCGGCAACGCCGCCATGTGCGTCGGTGCCGCCCAGGGCGCCCTCGAGCACGCCGTTCGCTACATGAACGAGCGGGTCGTCGACGGTCGACCCATCGCCGAGCTGCAGGGCCTGCGCTGGAAGCTGGCCGACATGGCCGTCGAGCTCGAAGGCGCCCGGCTGCTCCTCGGGCGGGCGGTGCGGTTGGCCGGACCGGGCGGCACCCCGCCTCCGCTGGAGACGGCCATGGCCAAGGCTGCCGCCAACCTCGCCGCCAAGCACGTCTGCGACGAGGCCATCCAGCTGCTGGGGGGGTACGGCTACAGCCGCGAGTACCCGGTCGAGCGGGCCTACCGTGACATCCGAGGCCTGTGCATCGGCGCCGGTACGGTCGAGGCCCAGCGCAACTACATCGGGGCCAACGTGGTTCGGGGGCGGACCACCACGTCACCGGGCTGGTGCGACCCGCTCAGGGGATGACCGGTTCCGGCAACGGCGGGCGCCGGCTGCGGCCGACGTGGCGCCATGCCGGGGCCGCCCGGTACCGGCGTCCGGGTGGGCCCTGGGACGGCCCCTCGCTCGACGCCCTCTTCTCGACGGTGGACCGCTCGAGGCCTTCGGGTAGCGACGTACTGATCGACGGCGGGCTGCGTCTCGGACCGAGCCGGTTGGCGCACCAGGTGGCGGCCCTGGCCGGATCGCTGCGGGCCGCCGGCGTCCGGCGGGGCGACACCGTCGCCTGGCAGCTCCCCAACTGGCAAGAGGCCGTGCTGCTGTTCCGGGCCTGCTGGCGCCTCGGCGCCGTCGCCGTGCCCCTGCACCACCTGGCCGGCGAGGCCGAGGTCAGCGTGCTCTTGGAGCAGGTGGCGCCGAGGGTCGTGCTGGCCGCCCACGACCTCCCCGCCGCCGAGGTGCCGGGTGCGCTCGCCGTGCGAGGCCCCTCGGACCGGTTCACCGGTCTGCTCGACGACGGCCGGCCGGTCATGAGCTCGGCCGCCCACCCCGCCGACCTGGCCGTTGCCCTGTTCACCTCCGGGTCGACCGGTGCGCCCAAGGCGGCGCTGCACACCCAGCGCGGCCTGGCCTACAAGGCCCGGCTGATGGCCAGCGTCCATGGGCTGACCGCCGACGACACGGTCCTCATGCCTGCTCCCCTGGCCCACGTCTCAGGGCTGTTGAACGCCGTGCTCCTGCCCGGCGCCGCCGGGATGAAGGCGGTCCTCATGGACCGGTGGGATCCGGAGCAGGCCGTCGACCTGGTGTCCGCCGAAGGCGTCACGTTCATGATCGGGCCGCCGACCTTCTTCGTCACCATGCAGGCCACCCGAGGCCTCTCTGGGCTCGGGGCCGGGGGCCCGCTGCGGCTCATCTCCTGCGGCGGCGCCGGGGTCACCCCCGCCTTCGTGGCCGCCGCCGCCGACGCCTTCGGGTGCACGGTGAAGCGCACCTACGGGTCGACCGAGGCGCCGACGGTCACCACCAGCCACGCTGGCGACCCGGCCGAACGGGCTCGTCTCACCGACGGGCGGGCCACCGGTGAGGTCGAGCTGCGGGTCGTCGACCCGACCACGGGACGGGCCGTGCCCCCCGGACGCCCGGGCGAGCTCCTGGTGCGGGGGCCCGAGCTGTTCGTCGGCTACGCCGACCCGGCTCGAACAGCTGAGGCCATCACCCGCGGGTGGTTCCGCACCGGTGATCTCGGGAGGGTCGACGGGGGCTGGCTCACGATCGTCGGGCGCCTCAAGGACGTGATCATCCGAGGCGGGGAGAACGTGGACGCCGCCGAGGTCGAGCAGGTGCTCGAGTCCCACCCGGCCGTGCGCCAAGCGGTGGCCGTCGGCGAACCCGACGCCCGCCTCGGCGAGCGGGTGGCCGCCTTCGTCGTCACGTCGGCACCCTTCGACCTCGCTACCTGCCGAACGTTGTTCCTCGACGAGGGCGTGGCCCGCTTCAAGACGCCGGAGCGGATCGTCGTGGTCGACGACCTCCCCGTGCTGGCCGCCGGCAAGCCGGACCGGGCGGCGCTCCGGGCCCGCCTCGCCGGTACCCGCTGACCGCGTCCGCGCCACCGCCGATCCTCAGAACTGCCAACGCGTCGTGCGAGGGCCCAGCTCCTCGTCCGTGCCGAGGCCGGTGCCGGTGAGGGTCGTCGGTCACCTTCGCGGCCTCTCCCTCGACCACCAGATCGAGGCCCTCGCTGATGACCGTGATGGCACTGCGGGTCGTCAGCGAGGTTCGTGCCGACGACGAGCTTGAAGTGGTCGCCGGTGGTGAGAAGATCGACCGTGGCCGTGATGGTGGCGCTGCTGCGCGGTGTGAACGTCGGTGGCCGGTCCAGGCTGGCGATGGCCGACCTGCGCCAGGCGGCCGCAGGGTGCGGGTACGAAGGCGTGCGCTCGTACATCCAGAGCGGCAACCTCGTGTTCTCCACCTCGACGGCCAACCCCGGAGCGGTCGCCGAGCAGCTCGGGCGAGCCATCGCCGACATCACGGAGCTCGGCCCGGAGGTGATCGTGCGCACCGGCGACGAGCTCGCTGCCGTCGTGGACCAGAACCCGTTCGTCGCGCGGGGAGAGGACGCCGCCCACCTGCACGTCGTCTTCACGAACGGCGCCGCCGATACGGCCCTCGGGTCCATCGACCTCGACAGCTACGCGCCGGAGGAGGCGTCGGCTGTCGGTCAGCAGCTCTACCTGTTCCTGCCCTCGGGGATGGGCCGCAGCAAGCTCGCCGCTGACCTCGCCCGCCGGCAGGGCTCGACCGGCACCACCCGCAACTGGCGGACGGTGACCAAGCTCCTGGCGATGGCCGACGAGGTCGCCTGACGTGGTGGACGGGCTCGACAGCGAACGGCTGACCCTGCGGGCGCTGGCCTTGGACGACGTCGACGAGCTTGTCGCGCTGGACAGCGACCCTGAGGTGATGAGGTACATCACCGGCGGTCGGCCGACGCCCCGGAGCGAGGTGGAGGAGACGGTTCGGCGATCGCTCGGCCATCGGTGGGTCGCCTTCGACCGGTCGAGTGGCGCGTTCGTCGGCTGGTTCGGGCTGCGGCCGTCGGCGCCGGAAGGTGAGCTCGAGCTCGGCTACCGGCTACGCCGTGAGGCGTGGGGTCAGGGCCTGGCCACGGAGGGGTCACAGGCCATGCTGACCCTGGCCTTCGTCGAGCTCGGCGCCTCTCGGGTCTGGGGGCAGACCATGACGGTCAACGCCGCCTCCCGGCGGGTGATGGAACGATGCGGCCTGCAGTACGTCCGGACGTTCCGTCTGGACTGGCCGGAGGTCATCGAAGGCACCGAGCACGGCGACGTCGAGTACGAGATCCGCCGGTCTAACTGGCAGACGGCTCGAGCCCGCGCTGGGCTCGACGACCGTATCCGGCTCGTCCAGGTGGCCTACGACCGCATCGCCGAAACCTACGCCTCCTGGGGAGCGGGGTCCGGCGGGGCGAAGGCGGCGTTCACGGCCCGGGTCCGCACCCTCGTGCCGCCCGGGGGAAGGATCCTCGACCTCGGCTGCGGTACCGGTGCGCAGGTGACGGGCCACCTCGCGGACCACCGCCAGGTCGTCGGCGTCGACATCTCCCCTCGCAGCGTGGCCATCGCACGCCAGCAGGTACCAGCGGCGTCGTTCATCGTCGCCGACATGGCGACCGTGGCGTTCCGAGAGCAGGCGTTCGACGCCGTGATCGCCTTCTTCTCGCTCATCCACGTGCCCCGTGAGGAGCACGCCGATCTCCTACGTGCTGCGACGAGCTGGCTCCGCCCCGGCGGTCACCTCGTGGCGACCATGGGAGCCGGCGACGGCGGTGAGGGCACAGGGGACTTCCTCGGCACCCCGATGTACTGGAGCAACTGGGACGCCGACACGAACCTCCGGCTCATCGCCGCCGCCGGCCTGGAGGTGATCTCCGCGGAGGAGCACACCGAGGACGAGGACGGAGCCCCTGTCACCCACCTGTGGGTCGTGGCCAGACGCCATTGACCGGATGTCCTGGATGTTCGAGCGTGTCCACCACCGTCCGCACCGACGCCTCCCAGAGGAGATGGCCCAGCTCGGCGCTCGCGTGGCTCGCCGAGCCCACAACGCCGGTTGCCGACACGCTCGTGAAGTCGAGCGCAGGGTCGTTCCAGTCCGGTTGCGCTGATTCGCCAAGCGGGATGCGGCCAAGCCGCAGAGCGTCTGGCCGGCGGGCCATCACGATCGAGGTGGTGAAGCTGTCGGCATGCCCCCCGGGCACGTCAGGATCGCCGATGGAGCACCAGATCTCATGGAAGGGAGGCGCTGGCAAGAAGGCTGTGGCCGTCCCACTTCGGCTCTCGTTGAAGTCACCAACCGTGGACTCGAGGTCGTGGCCACCGCACCCTCGCCAGATGACGATGCGCGTGAAGCCCTGATCGGCCAGGGAGTCGAGCACCGCCCTGACGAACGCGTCGTAGGCCGGAACGGGGACGTCGATGAAGCCAGCTCCGAAACCCCTGTGCTCGGGTGTCGGGCCGAACGGGATCGCCGGCAGCACGACCACCGGCGGAGCCGTCGGCAGGCGTGACGCTGCCTCGTTCGTGACGGCTTCGGCGAACCATGTGTCGAAGTCGACCGGCAGGTGTGGGCCCTGCTGCTCTGTGCAGCCCGTCGGCAACACGACGAGGGCACCCGCCGCCGCCGCCGCTGCCACCTCCTGGAAGGTCATGTCCCCGAACCGCACGAGAACCATGATGCCCAGGAAGGGCGAGGACCTGAAGCTCGAATCCCTTTGCCGGTCCCGATCGCCGAGGCATGGGCATGTCTGCGCTCATCATCCGGTGGCGGTGTCGTCGGGAGGATGGTGGGGATCTTGCGCGGTCGGGTCCGCTCTGGTTCGTCGGTGGCCGTGGCGGTGGTGGTAGGGACAGCGGAGGGTGCCGTTGTCTTGGGTGGTGTCCCCGCCGTCGGTGTAAGGAACGATGTGGTCGACCTCGCAGCGGTGGGCGGGGGTGTCACAGCCCGGCCAGGTGCAGTGCCGGTCCCGTACCTGGATGGCCCGGCGCAGGGCCCCGGTGAAGAACCGGGTCCGGCGGCCGACGTCGACGACCCGGGACGCGCCGTTGAACACGATGCGTTCGATGTCGGCCTCGCTGAGCAGCCCAGCCAGGGCCCCGGGGGCGATGATGGTGCCGTTGGCCAGTTCACACACCCGCCCGGTCAGGGTGGGGTAGTCGACCAGGACGGTGATGAGGGGCCGGGGGCGGCACCCGTGGTCGGGGGCGGTGCGGGCCCGGGTGGCCATCTCCACCAGGGCATCGGCTCGCCGCTGGGCCGGGGTGCGGGCCAGCCTGTCGACGGTGACGTCGTCGCCGTGGTGGGCTTTGGCGGCGGCCCAGTCGGCGGCGAACAGCTCGGCTTCGATCCCGCTCAAGGTCTCGTTGAAGATGGCTCCGCCGATGGGGTCGAGCAGGGCGTCGAGCACCCAGGTGCCATCCAGGGTCTGCGAGCAGTGGGCCCGGCGAGCGTCACGCTGGGCCTGGGCGTCGGCTTCAGTGTCGTCGGGGGCAGCCAGTTGTTCCCAGTAGGCCACGGCCCGAGCAAAGTCGGCCCAGGACAGCTCGGTGGCATAGCCGACCAGCATCTCCTCGTCCCGGGCGAAGGCCGCCTCCAGGCCAGGCCGGTTGGCTCGGGCCAGGCGGTCGGCGTGGTCGGCGCTGATGTCCCCCTCGGCCAGAGCCGTCGCCGTGGCGGGCATGGTGCGCAACCGGCGGGCCAGGCGCACCTCACCGTTCAAGGCCCCCCGGGGCTGGTGGGTGCGGTGGGCCAACCAGGCGGCGGCGGACTTGGCCCCATCAGTCGACCAGGCCCGCCGGGCATCCCAGACGCCGGTCAGTTCCACCCGGGCGGCGTCCAGGCGGGCCGACTGGGTGTGCAAGTCCATCAACAGACCCGACAGGTCCTCATCCGACAGCGCATCGGCGTCAATCGACTGCAGACCGTCGACCGCTTCCCGGAGGTGAGTAACAAGACATTCCATAGGGTCTGCAGTGAGCATAAACAGGGGGTGTGACAGCCAGGGGGAAGCGATCGCGACCAGGACGGCGAGGGGAATGGCGGACGTGTGACACCCTGGTCCGGTCGACGATCTTTCGCCTGTTGTTCGCGGGTCCGGAGGGTGATCACCACGAACCTCCGGGGCGGAGGTCGAGATCGGCTACGACCGGCCAGTGGTCGGACGGGAGACGGCGTATGCGATGGGGGACATCGACGGTCGGCGAGCGAACGTCCCAGTGCTTGCTGAAGAGCACGTAGTCGATCTGGCGCCCATCCCGCCTTCCCGTGAAGCGGTGGGCGGTCCCTCCGTCCTCTGGCCGCAGCGCCGACTCGAGTCCACCACGGAGCAGCACCTCGACCGCCCCGTCGTCAGGAGTGCCGTTCAGGTCACCAAGAACGATGTGAGGCGTCGAGCGGTCCAGCCAATCCAGTACCTGTCTCGCACTTCGAACGCGGTTGGTCGCGATGGCTTCGTCGAAGTGCGTGCTGAGCACCTGCACGGCGACGCCCGACGGTTCGAGCCGAAGGTTCGCCAGTGTGGCGATCCTCGGAGACGATGCTCCCGGCAGCCGGCTGGCCGGTGCCTCGGGTGAGTCGCCGTACCAGCGAGTGGTGGCGTGGCTCACCTTCGCCGCGCTCGGCCGTACGAGCAGCGGGCACATCTCTCCGCGGCCGCCACCGTTGCGGCCCTGGCCGGCAACCACCGTGTAGCGGGGAAGTTGTCGTTGCAGCCACCGCAGCTGGAACCCGTACACCTCTTGGAGGCCGACGATGTCGGCGTCGAGATCTTCGATCGTGCGTGCGGTCGCACGACGGCGGAACGGCCACGAGTTCCATCCGTCGAAGGCGAGGCCGTTGCGGATGTTGAACGACGCGACTCGCACCATCGCCTCCCTCACCCCCTTGTCCTACCGCCCGGACTCGCTCACTCGGGTGATCAGCCCACGAGGCGGGACGAGGACGACGACGAGCACCACCGCCCACAGGTCCGGCCGGACGGCGAGACCGGCGGCGGCTCGAGCATCGTCTACCTCCGTCGCTCGAAGGCCAGGAGGGGGTTGCGGCTCACTCGTCGGCGGGGGCGGTCCTGGTCCGGGAGCGCTCGTAGGCGGTCGACGGCCGGCTCGACGTCGGCTGCCCAGCGGTGGTCGTCGACGTCCCACAGCCCGGAGTAGTCCCGCCGCTCGAAGTGCTCGACCACCTCGGCCGGCGACTGCGCCCAGACCTGCGGAGGCGTCTCGGTCACGCCCACGGGTCGCAGACCGGCGGCAGCGGCAGCGGCCGAGACCGCCTCAGAGGTGTCCCGCTTGGGCCGCACGCGGATGTGCACATCGCCCTCCGCTTCGGTGATCTCGTCCGGGTCGGGGGCCGAGCTCAGGATCGTCAGCAGGCGGCCGCCGGGGACCAGCACCCGTGCGCACTCGGCCAGCACGGCGGCGACATCTCCGACCAGGTGCAGCACCCACACCAGGTACACGGCGGCCACCGCCTCACTGCGAACGGGGAGGGCGTGACCGTTCCCGACCGACACGACCGGCCCCAGGCGGGTGCGAGCGTGGAGGAGCATCGCCGGCGAGAGGTCGACGCCCACCACCGATGTCCCGAGGTCGTTGAGCGCAGCGGCGACGGCGCCGGTGCCCACGCCGACCTCCAGAGCGGTTCGCCCCGGGCGAAGGTGCGGGGCGAGGGCGTCGGCGAGGTGACGGGCCCGCTCGTCGCCGCCTCGGGTGGCGTCGTAGCGGTCGGCCATGCGGTCGAAGCAGATCGAACCGTCACTCATCGACAGAGCGTCGCACGCCCGGTCATGGTCGGCCCCTCGGGCGGGTCATCCAAGACCACCCTCGGCCGCCGACGTGAGGCGTCATTTGACCTCGAGCGTCACCAGCTCAGGCCGGTTGGGCGCTGCGATCGCGCTTCGACCCTGAACGGCGACAGCGGCGCGCGTCTCACCCGTCGGGGCGGAGGAAGCGGCCCTCGGGGTCCCAGCGACGGAGCGCCTCCACCTCGGCAGCCGTCGGTGCGGGCTGCTCCTCCACCGCTGCCGCCACCTGCAGCGGCCAGCCGCAGACGGCCTCGACCCGGGCCACCCGGTCGGTCACCGGGCCGTCGCCGACGGGCACGGCGGTGAGCACGAACGTCTCGTCCTCCCCCTTGGTGAACGTGCCCAGGTCGGAGACAAGGGCCCGCACCCGCCGGCCCGGGGAGGTGACGTAGGGGACCTCCTCGGTGGTTCGCCGCGGCGTGAGGGTGGCGACGACCACCACCTCGTCGGCGGCACTGGCCACGTCGTTGCCGCCACCCGAGCCGACGAGGAAGGCCCGGCCCGGCACCTCGGTGGAGTTCACATTGCCCCACCGGTCGATCTGGGCGGCGCCGAGGCAGCCGAGCGTCGTGGTGCCCGGGCCGCCCACCAGCATCCCGAGGACGGTCTCGGTGTCGGCCAGCATCGTGGCCGTCGGGAAGCTCCGGTGGTTGAACACGTACGGGTCGGCCGGCGTCGGCTCGTAGTCCCACAAGCCGAGCTCGGCAGTGAGGGCCACCTCGGCACCGCCGTCCCGGGCCAGGCGGACGGCCAGCCACGAGGCGAGGTTGGCGACACCGGCGCCGGCCAGGACGGCATGGGCTCCGGTGGCGACGATGCGGTCGGCGACGTGGCGGGCAGCGAGGACGGTGGCGCGCTCCCATGCCCCGACGGGCGCGTCCAGGTCAGGCGGAGAGGCGGCCTCGTCGTCGCGCCACGAGTCGGGTGCCGCCCGCCTCCGCAACCCGGCCACCCGCTCGGGGCCGAGCCGGTCGACGTAGTCGGTCTGGTCGGCGGGGTCGAGCACCCAGTGGCGGAGCCAGTCGTCGAAGCGCTCGCGGCGGGAGGCGTCGCGGGCCTCGGCCCAGAAGACGATGTCCTCGCCGTAGGCCTCGACGGGCACGTCCCTCGCGAACAGGCCCCCTGGATGGGCGCCCAGCGGGGCTTCGGCCACGGCCAGCACCCGGTGGGCCGGGATGCGCACCAGGTGCGACCAGGGGCGGATGTCGTCGACCACGGCCTCGACGGTGACCACGGCACCCCGTCGCGCCGCCAATGCCCCCCAGACCCCCTCGAGCAGTGGGGGCTGGAAGGCCACGTTGCCCGATCGGTCGGCGATCGGCGCGTGCAACAGGGCGACGTCGGGTGCAAACGGGGCGAGCAGCCCGACCGGCTCGCCGCCGAACGGTGAGGGGACGGCGGCGAAGCCGGCGTTGGCCTCCATCGAGGAACCGGCCAGCGAGCCGGTGACGACGGCGGGCAGGCCTCGGGCGGCGGCCTCCAAGCGCTGCAGGAACGTCAGGAACGACCAGTGCTCGACCTCGACGGCGCCCGACAGGTAGGCGTCGCCGAAGACGGGATTGGGCGTGAAGTTGGGGAAGACGTCACCGGAGTACCCGGTCACCACCTTGCGGACCAGCCCACCCCGGAAGAACAGGGTGCCGAGGCTCGACAGGCTCAACATCACCAGGGTGAACGCCGGGTCGCTGCCCCAGTGGCATCGCACCAGCTCGCGGGCCGCCGCCGTCCAGCGGCCGTGCCCGGTGACGACGTGCACGGCGTCGCCGGGGCGTACGTGAGCCACCGCATCGGCCAGCGACACGACCTTGCTTGCCTCCACCGGCCCCCCTGCGCGAAACCTGACACGAACGTTAGTGTTCGCGCTGGTGCGCCCCCCGACCGCTCAACCGTGCCGGTGAACGGCTATCCCCGCACGGCGGTCGAGCGCCGGGACCACCCGGCGGTGATCTGCGGTGACGAGCGCCGCACGTACGGCGAGCTCGACCAGCGGGCGTCGGCCCTGGCTCGAGCGCTGACCGAACGGGGGGTGCTGGCCGGTGACCGGGTGGGGATCATGCTCCCCAACTCCATCCCCTTCGTGGAGAGCCTGGCCGCCACGGCCAAGTTGGAGGCCTCCTCGCTGACGGTGAACTGGCACCTCCGGGCCGACGAGCTGAGCTGGATCCTCGGTGACTCCGGCGCCCGCGTGCTGATCGCCCACCGCTCCCTGGTCGACGTGGTCACCGCCGCCTTCGACGGCCTTCGCCACCTGGACCGGCCATCGGTCCTGTTCGTGGGTGACGGCGCCGCCGACGACGCCACCTCGAGTCGACCGGGCGATGACGGCTACGAGGAAGCCATCGCCGCCGCCGACGGGGAAGCACTGCCGTACCTCTGGCCGACGTCGTGGCCGGTGGTCTACACCTCGGGCACCACCGGTCGACCCAAGGGCGTGGTCCACGGGGCGGGGGCCGTGCCCGAGGTCATGGAGATGGCCCAGGAGGGTCTCGTGGCGCTCTGGGGATACCGGGCCGAGGACGTCCACCTCGTGGCCGGGCCGCTCTACCACGCCGGGCCCAGCGGCTACGCCAACACGACCCTGTACGTCGGCGGCACCGTGGTGGTCATGCCGGAATGGGACGCCCGGGCCTTCCTCGCCGCCGTCGAGCACCACCGGGTGACCACCACCTTCCTCACCCCCGCTCACCTCATCCGCCTGCTCGAGGTCCCCGAGGCCGAGCGGGCGGCGTTCGACCTCTCGAGCCTGCGCCACGTCATCCACGCCGGTGCCCCCTGCCCGGTCCCGGTGAAGGAACGGGCACTGGCCGCCCTGCCCGACACCGAGGTCTGGGAGCTGTACGGGATGAGCGAGGGCGGGGCCACCCGGGTGTCGCCACAGGAGTGGCGGGAGCGACCCGGGACCGTCGGCCGGCCGTGGCCGGGCGTCGAGATCCGCATCGTCGACCCCGACATCGGCGCACCGCTCGGCCCGCACGCCACCGGGCTGATCTACGTGAAGCCGGCGTGGGGTCGCTTCGAGTACCACGACGACCCCGACAAGACCGCAGCGGCGTGGCGCAGCGACGACTTCACGGTCGGCGACGTCGGCCACCTCGACGACGACGGGTACCTGTACGTCACCGATCGCCGGTCCGACATGGTGATCCGGGCCGGCGTGAACCTCTACCCGCGGGAGGTGGAGGAGGTGCTGCACCGCCATCCCGACGTGGTGGACTGCGCCGTGTTCGGCGTGCCCGACGAGCGCGACGGAGAGCACCTGAAGGCGGTGGTCGAGGCCCGGCGACCGATCTCCGCCGAGGGCCTGCAGGCGTGGTGCCGTGAACGGCTCGACCCGTACAAGTGCCCGAGCGAGGTGGCCTTCGTCTCCGAGCTGCCCCGGGATCCCAACGGCAAGGTGCTGAAGCGACACCTGCGCGAGGCCGCCCGCGCCGGTGGCCCCGTGCCGGCCTGACATGGCCGCCGGCCCGGTCGAGCCCGCCGCGCTCAACCTGCGCGCTGACGGGTCGATCGCCCTGCTCGGCGGGTGGTCGCCGTCGAGCGGCCGCTACCACTTCCCCCGAGCCGACACCTGCCCGTACACCGGTGCCACCGACGTCGAGCCGGTCGAGCTCTCGACCCAGGGGCGGCTGTGGGCCTGGACGGCGGTGACGGCAGCGCCCCCCGGCTACGACGGACCGGTCCCTTACGGCTTCGGCGTGGTCGAGCTGCCCGAGGGCCTCCGGGTGATCACCCGCCTCACGGAAGCCGACCCGGCTCGCCTGCGGGCCGGCCAGCCCATGCGACTGGTGGCCGACGAGCTGGCCGTCGGCGCCAACACGGTGGTGGCCTGGGCGTTCGCCCCTGACCCCTCCGTCACCGAGGGCACGGACGCCACCGAGGCCCCCAGGTGACTGCGGTCGAGGTGGCCGGGGTGGGCCTGCACCGGTTCGGCCGGTTCGACGGGTCCACCACCGCCGACCTCGGCGTGGTGGCGGTGCGACGGGCGTTGGCCGAAGCCGATGTGGGCCGGGGTGGGTTCCAGGCCGCCTTCTGCGGCACCGCCTACGGCGGGGTGGCCGCCGGCCACAGGGTGCTCGGGGCGCTGGCCCTCACCGGTCCTCCCATCGTCGACGTGGAGGCCGGGTGCGCCAGCGGGGCGGCCGCCCTCGCCCTCGGTGCCGATGCGATCCGGGGCGGGCAACACGACTGCGTGCTGGTCCTCGGTGTCGAGAAGATGCCGAGGGGGGTGATCCGGTCGTCGTTCTTCCCGCCGTGGCGGGAACAGGCCGGCCTGGCCGCCACCCCGGCCTACTTCGCCCTCCGGGCCCAGAGGCTGCTGGCCGACGCCGGCCTGACCAAGGCCGACCTGGCCGCCGTGTGCGTCAAGAACCGGGCCCACGGCGCCCACAACGCCGATGCCATGTTCCGGTCCCCCGTCACCGCCGAAGCCGTGCTGGGGTCCCGCGTCGTGTGTGAGCCGCTGCACCTGTGGATGCTGTGCTCCCCGAACGAAGGCGCCGCCGCCGTCGTGCTGCGCCGGGTCGACGCGGCCGGCGGGACCGACGGTCGCCACCCCCGTCTCGCCGCGGCCACGCTGCGCTCCCACCTGCCCGGCAACGTGCTCGGAGAGGACTCCCCTCTCGCCGGCCTCGTCGACGACACCATCACCGCGCCCACCACGCTGGCCGCCACCGACGCCTACGAGGCCGCCGGGCTCGGGCCCGCCGACCTCGACGTCGTCGAGTGCCAGGACACCGACGCCGCCCGGGAGCTGCTGGCCTGGCAGGAGCTGGGGCTGTGCGAGCCCGGCGAGCAGGCCAAGCACCTCGCCGCCGGTGACCACACCCTCGGCGGGCGCCTCCCGGTGAACCCGTCGGGCGGGCTGTTGTCGAAGGGCGAGCCGCTCGGGGCGTCGGCCCTCGCCCAGGTGGTGGAGCTGGTGCGCCAGCTCCGCGGTGAAGCCGGCGCCCGCCAGGTGGAGGGAGCGGCCATCGGCCTGGCCCACACCGTGGGCCGCGGCGCCAACGCCTCCGCCGTGATCCTGACCCGCTGACTGCATGTCTCGCTCCTCACTCGGTCGCTGCGCTCCCTCCGTTCGAGCGAGCTGATGGACACGGCCTCCGGCCGGTCCGCGGTTGGACGTCCGACCTGCCGAGCCGGCGAGCTCGGCGGCAGCGGACATGACGCAGGTGTCAGGTAGGGTCGGGCCGTGCGCACGGTGCCAGCGGCCAACATCGCCGCCGTCGGGGTCGCCGCCCCGACGCTGCGGTTGGCTGCCGCCGACGTGGCGGCGGCGTGGGGGCGAGCCGGCGGGCGGGGACAGTGCGCGGTGTGCGCCCACGACGAGGACACGCTGACCCTGGCCTGGGAGGCGGCCGACACCGCCGTCGCCGCAGCCGGACTCACCACCGATGCCGTCGACGGGCTCTGGTGGGGCACCAGCCGCCCGCCCTTCGCTGAGGGGCCGAGCCACGCCCACCTGGCCGCCGCCCTCGGCCTACCGGCCGGCGTCTCCGGCGCCCTCACCGCCGGGTCAGCCCACGCCGGCATGGAGGCGCTGCTCGGGGCCTGGGACGCCGTGGCCGCCGGCACCGCTTCGGCGGCGCTCGTCGTGGTCTCCGACGCCGTCCTGCCCGGTACGGGCACGAGCATGGAGGTGGCCGCCGGCGCAGCCGCCGGCGCCGTCGTCCTCACCACCGCCGATGGGCCTGCCACGCTCACGGCCCGATCCACCCACAGCCGCCCGGTGCTCGACCGCTACCGCGGCGACGGCGAGGACGAGACCCGCGACAGCTATGACGCCCGCCTCTTCCGGGAACAGGTCTTCCTGCCGGCCCTGGCCGAGGTCGGCGCCAAGCTTCCGGGGGCCGACGGGCAGCGCTGGTCGCTGCCCGACCCCGACGGCCGCCTGGGCCGGGCCGCCGCCCGGGTGCTCGGCACCGCGGCGCCGGCGTCGGCGGCGGCCCGAGCCGAGCTCGGCGACACCGGTGCCGCCGCCGCCTTGGTCGGCGGCGCTGCCGCCCTGGCCGAGCCCGGCCCGCTCACGCTGGTGGGGATGGGCGGCGGCCGCACCACCGGTGTGGTGGTGGAGGTCTCCGCCCCGGTCCCGGGGGCCGACGCCGTTGGCGCCCGCCTGGAGCGAGGCCGGGCCGCTCCGTACGCCGAGGTCCTCCGGGCCCGGCGCCGCCTCGTCCCCGCCGGGGAGCAGGTCGAGATGGCCGTCCCCCCCGGCAGCGCCATGTTCGTGCGGGGCGGGCCCGAGGTGCTCGGCCTGCTCGGCGGGCGCTGCGTGGCCTGCGGCACGCTGAACGTCCCACCCTCCATTCACCCCACCTGTGTGGCCTGCGGGGCCGACAAGTTCGACCTCGTCCCCCTCGCCCGGCGAGGCCGGGTCCACACCTTCGTGGTCAACCACGCCATGCCGGCGCCCTTCGAGGCCCCCCTCCCGCTGGCCGTGCTGGATCTCGACGATGGTGGCCGCGTGATGCTTCAGGTCGTGGGCACGGGAGCCGAGCTGGCCGTGGGCACCCCGGTCGAGCTGGTGCTGCGCCGCTACGCCGTCGAACGGGGCGTACCCGTCTACGGGTGGAAGGCCCGGGCCGTTGACGGGGAGGGGACCGGCTGATGGCGTGGAACCGGGTGGCGGTGGTCGGCGCCGGACTCATCCCCTTCGGCGAGCTGTTCGACCAGGGCTACGAGCAGATGGCGGCCGGTGCGTTCCGGGCGGCGGTGGGGAGCGTCGACCACGGCTTCGACCCGGCCCTCGTCGATGCCGCCTTCGTGGCCACCCAACGGGGGACGCTGTGGGGCCAGGAGGGCATCGGTGGCAACACCGTGCCCACCGCCATCGGGCTGGCCGGGGTGGCCTGCACCCGCATCGAGAACGCCTGCCCGTCGGGGTCCGACGCCTTCCGGGTGGGGTGCATGGCCGTGGCCAGTGGCGTGCACGACGTCGTGCTCGTCATCGGCGTCGAGAAGATGCGGGACAAGTCGAGCGAGGAAGGCCTGCTGGCCCGGGCCGCCGGCGGCCATCCCGTGTACACCCGGGGCGAGTCGGCCCCGGTGCTGTTCGCCCCCTTCGCCACCCGGCACATGCACGAGTTCGGGACCACCCGAGAGATGCTGGCGGCGGTGGCGGTGAAGAACCACCACAACGGCACGCTCGACCCCTACGCCCACTTCCGTAACGAGGTCACCGTCGACGACGTGCTCGCCGCTCCGCCGGTGTGCCATCCGCTCGGTCTGCTCGACTGCTGCCCCCAGACAGACGGCGCCGCCGCCGTGCTGCTGGTGAGTGCCGACCGGGCGCAGGACTTCACCGATCGGCCCGTGTACGTCGCCGGGTTCGGCACGGCCACCGACCACCCCTACCTCCACGAGAAGGCGGACTTCGTCGGTCTGCCGGCCACCACGCTGGCCGCCGGTCGGGCCTACGAGATGGCCGGGGTGGGGCCGGCCGAGCTCGACATGGCCGAGGTCCACGACTGCTTCACCATCACCGAGATCCTCGACGTGGAGGATCTCGGGTTCTGCGACAAGGGCAAGGGCGGCGTGCTGGCCCTGGAAGGCGAGACGGCCATCGACGGTCGCCTCCCGGTCAACCCCTCGGGCGGGCTGCTGGCCAAGGGCCACCCGATCGGGGCCACCGGCGTGGCCCAGCTCACCGAGTGCTGGTGGCAGCTCCGCGAGCAGGCCGAGGACCGCCAGGTGGCGCTGCGTCACGGCTTCGCCCTGCAACACAACGTGGGCGGGCGGGGCTCGGGGGTGGCGGTCGTGAACGTCCTCACCACCAACCGGTGATCCGCGTCGACGTCGGCGACGACGGCGTCGCTCGGATCACCCTCGACCGGCCCGAGGCCAAGAACGCGCTGACCCCCGAGATGCGCGACGACCTCGTCGTCGCGGTGGCCCGCTGCCGAGGCGACGCCGACGTGCGGTCCCTGCTCGTGACCGGCACCGGCGACGCTTTCTGCGCCGGCATGGACCTGCGGGCCTCCACCGTCACGCAGGCCGGCCAGCCCGGGTTCGACCCTCGGTCGACCTCCGAGGCGTTGCGCAGCGGGGTCCAGGCCTTCATCCGCGACCTGTGGGAGCTGGACAAGCCCACCGTGGCCGCCGTCAACGGCACCGCCGTCGGCCCGGGCGCGCACCTGGCCCTGGCCTGTGACTTCGTGCTCGTCCACGAGGCCACTCGGTTCGTGTGGTCGTTCGGGCGGTGGGGCCTCGTGGCCGACGCCGGCGGCGCCTACCTGCTCCCCCGACTCGTCGGCCTACCGCGGGCCAAGGCCATGGTGCTGCTCGGCGAGGGCGCAGTGGGCGCCGAAGCGGTGGCGCTCGGCCTCGCCTACCGCTGCCTGGCCGGTCCCGACGAGCTGGCCGCCGAAGCCGATGCCCTGGCCGTCCGCCTGGCCGCCGGCCCGACGCGAGCCATGGGCCTCTCGAAGCAGCTGCTCAACGCCAGCTTCGAGACCGACCTCGGCACCAGCCTCGACCGTGAAGCCCACTTCCAGGCCCTGGCCACCGCCTCCACGGACCTGGTCGAGGGAATGGCCGCCTTCCGCGAGCGCCGCGACCCACGCTTCGAGGGCCGCTGACCGACGCTGCGTCAGGGGTCGCGGGGGAGGCCGAGCAGACGCTCGGCGATGACGTTGCGCTGGATCTCGCTCGTCCCCCCGGCGATGGACAGGGCCCGGTTGCCGAGGAACCCGGCGATCCACCCGGCGGCATCGCCCTCGACCGCCGCCGCCTCGGTGCCGACCAAGGCGAGACCGAGCTCCTGGACGCGTTGGTCGTGCTCCACGCCGAGCAGCTTGCGGACGCTGGCCTCGGCTCCGGGATGGGCCCCGCCTACCGCTCGCAGGGTGGTGCGCAGGCCGAGCACGGCGACGGCTTGGGCCTCGGCCAGCACGGCCCCGACCTCGTCGAGAGCGACGGCATCGTCTCCGGGGGCCGCCCGTAGCCGGTCGAGGATGGCTTCCACACCGGGCCCGAACGATGATCCGCTGCCCATGCTCACCCGCTCGTTGCCGAGCGTGGTGCGAGCGCAGGCCCATCCACCGTGCACGGGGCCGACCACGTCGTCGTCGGGCACGAAGACGTCGTCGAGGAACACCTCGTTGAACAGCTCGTGGCCGGTCAGCTCCCGCAGCGGGCGGATGTCGACCCCGGGAGCGGCCATGTCGACCACGAAGCAGGTGATGCCCTCGTGGCGCGGGGCACCGGGGTCGCTGCGGGCCAAGCAGAGGCCCAGATCGGAGGCATGCGCCAGGGTGGTCCAGACCTTCTGCCCGGTGAGCAGCCACCCCCCGCCGGTCGGCACCGCCTTGGTGGTCAGCGCCGCCAGGTCGGACCCGGCACCGGGCTCGCTGAAGAGCTGGCACCACCGCAGCTCGCCCCGCAGCGACGGCGGCACCCAACGCTGCTGCTGGGCGTCGGTCCCGTGGCCGATGATCGTGGGCAGCACCCACCCGGCCACCCCGAGGTAGGGGCGGTGCACGCCGGCGGCCCGGAGCTCCTCGTCGATCACGAGCTGCTCGACCGGGCCCGCCCCTCGACCCCACGGCTCGGGCCAGGACGGGACGACGTAGCCGGCGTCGGCCAGCCGATCGTTCCACTTGGACCGGTCGGTGGCGCCCAGCTCGGCGACGAAGTCCCGCACGGCCCGCCGGAACGACTCGGCCTCGGGCGGCAGGCCGACGACCAGGGTGCGGCGGTGGCCGTCGGCGGCCAAGCCGGCGACCCGGCGGCGCCATCGGTGCGCCCCGCCCACGAGGGCAAGGACCGATGCCGCCCGCTTCAGGTGGAGGTGGGCGTCGTGCTCCCAGGTGAACCCCGTGCCGCCGAGCACCTGGATGCAATCCTTGGACGCCTGATTGGCGGCGGCGGGGACGATGGCACCGGCCACGGCGGCGGCCAGGGATGCCTCGCCCCCGCGCTCGGCCCCGAGCGCGTCCCAGGCCGCCGCCCGGGCCGCTTCCAGGGACACGAGCATGTCGGCGCAGCGGTGCTTCACGGCTTGGAACTGCCCGATGGGCCGGCCGAACTGCACCCGGGTGCGGGCGTGCTCCGCGGCCGTGTCGACGCACCAGCCGATGCTCCCGACGGCCTCGGCGGCGAAGAGGGCCACGGCGAGGTCGGCGATCCGGTCGCCGGCGCCGGCGGTGTCGGTGAGGACCCGATCGGCCTCGACCACCACGTCGTCCACGGTCACGACGGTGACCGGGCGGGTGGCATCGAGGCTAGTGAGGGGGGCCACGGCCACCTGGTCCCGGTCGAGCACGCACCACACGTCGTTGCCACCGGCGACCCGGCCCGGCACCACGAACCGATGGGCCAGCGCCCCGCTCACCACCGGCCGGAGGGTGCCCCTCAGCCGGAGGCGCCGCCCACCGACGGCCTCGGCGGTGAGCAGCCCGGCGCCGACGGCGGTGGTCCCGACCTCGGTGCCGTCGACCAGGCCGGCCAGCAGCGCGCCGACCGCCTCCGGCGGGGCCAACCGCTCGACGACGGCGGCGGTGAGCACGCTCGGCAGGTACGGCCCCGGGGCCACCGCTCGACCCAGCTCCTCGAGCACCACGCCCAGCTCGACCAGCCCGTAGCCCTCACCGCCGTGGGCTTCGGACACAGGGAGGCCGAGCCAGCCGAGCTTGGCCAGGTCGTCCCAGAACGGCGGCATCGTCTCGCCGTCGGCGTCGAGGGCGGCTCGTGCCACCTCCGGTCCGCACCGGGTGGCGACCCAGCGCCGGGCGACGCCGTGGAGCTCGAGGTGCTCCTCGCTGATGCCGAGTGGCATGGAGGAGCGGCCTATCCGTCCGGCTCGACCGGGGCTTCTCGCTCGCCCCCGGGGGTGACCGTGATGGCGGCCGTCGGGCAGCCCTCCACTGCTCGGGCGAGGGCGTCGGCGGGATCGCCGGCGGCATCGACCACCACCGCCTTCAGGTCGTCGTCGAGGTCGAAGGTGCCCGGCGCGTGGAAGGCGCAGTTGCCCGAACCCATGCACCGGTCGCGGTCGACGGCGACCTCGGGGCTCACGCCGAGGCCTCCTGGCGGGAGCCGGCCAGCTCACGGAAGCGCCGGTAGCGGCGGTCGACGGCCCCGGTCCAGCTCTCGTCGGGCTCGACCCGGTGGCCGGTGCGGGCCCAGCGGGAGGCCCCGTCGCTGCTCGGCTCCAACCCGGCGGTGACCCGGGCCAGCCACGCCGCCCCCCGCGCCCCGCCTTCGGGCACGGCCACCACGTCGACGGGCAGGCCGGTGCAGTCGGCCAGCGCCTGCACCCAGCCCGCGTCTCTGACCCCACCGCCGGTGGCCACGATGCGGCGAGCGTCGACACCGGCCAGGTCGAGGTGGTGGCGGACCACGAACCCGGCGCTCTCGTGGGCGGCCCGCCGCGCGGCGGCCGGGCCGTGGGTCAGGTCGAGGTCGCCGAGCGCGGCCCGCCGAGCCGGATCGTGCAGCGGCGTGCGCTCGCCCCGCACGTAGGGCTGCCAGATCGGAACCCGGTCGGGGTGGAGCCGGTCATCGGGGACGGCCAGGAGTCGGTCGACCCAGTTGAGGAAGAGGCCGCCGGCGTTGCTGGCCCCACCCACGAGGACCTTCCCTGGAGCGGTGTGGGGGATGGTCCAGAGCCCGTGGACCTCCCGCCAGTCCGGCACCACCGCCCACGTGATGAGGGTGGCGCCGCAGATGACCAGCACGTCGCCGTTCTCGTCGGCCCCGGCCACCAGCTGCTCGGCGAACGCGTCGATGGTGCCCGCTCCCAGGACCGCTCCGCCGGCCAGCGCCACCGTGCCCACGGGGTCGGTGCCGGCCACGACGGTGGGCAGCCGCTCGACCTCCACGCCGGCGGCCCCCGCCACGGCCGGGTCCCAGGCCGTGAGATCGAACAACGGGACGGCGGTCATGGCCGTCACCGTGTCGATGGCGCCCACCCCGGCGAGGGCGTGGTTGGCCACCGCCTGGGCCGGCCAGAACCCGGCGGCGCCGGGCGCCTCGTCGGCGCACCAGCGCAGGAACCCGACCAGCTCGCCGCTCTCGGCCGGGCTGGCGCCGGTCGGCCCGCCAGCGCCTCGGGCGTCGCCGTAGAGCAGTCCCGGCGACATGGGCACACCGTCGGCATCGACGGCACACAGCGAAGGCACCATGGCGGCCACCTGCACGCCGGCCACCTCGAGCCCTGTCGCCACCTCGGCGACGGCTTGGCGCACGCCGTCCCGCCAGGCCCGGGTGGCATCGTGCTCGAGGCGATCGGGGGCCGGGGCCGACACCTCGTGGGGAGCCCGGGCCCGGGCCACGACCCCACCCTCGGCGTCGACTGCCACCGCCTTCACTGCGGTCGTGCCGATGTCGACGCCGACCGTCACCTGTGTCACCGCACCTCCCGCGAGCGACGGGCCCCCGCCCGCGACTGTGACACGGGCGTCAGGTTCCACACGGTATCGTCCCCCGGTCGACCCGTCTGCCGCCGGGAGGTCGCCATGCCGTCGTCGGGGCCCGAAGTCCTCGCCCCCGCCCCTCGCTCGCCCGACCAGCCGTTCTGGGACCCCGAGGCGCAGACCTTCGACCCTGAGCGCCGAAGGGCCCTTCAGCTCGAACGGGTCCGGGCCATGGTGCGGGCCATCCTCGAGACGCCCGTGCCCCTCTTCGCCCGCAAGCTGGCCGCCGCCGGCATCGCCCACCCCGAGGACCTCGCCGACGTCGAGGACCTGTCGGCCGTCCCCACCACGGTGAAGCAGGAGCTGCGCGACGCCGAGGCCGAGCACCCGCCCCTCGGTGACTACCGCTTCACCGGGCTCGACCGCTGTGCCCGGATCGGCACCTCCACCGGCACCACCGGCACACCCACGATCGCCATGCTCAGCCGCCACGACCTGTGGATCGAGTACGAGTCGGCGGCCCGCAACTACTGGCGGAGCGGCTGGCGCCCCGGCGCGGTGGTGACCCACTGCCATCCCGCCTACCTCTACGGCGGCGGCCTCATGTTGTCGGGCACGCTCGAGTACTTCGGGTTCTGCAACCTGTGGGTCCCGCCGCCCGACACGCCCGAGCTGGCCCGGCAGGCCATCGAGATCTGGCAGCGGATCCGACCCGACCACCAGATGGTGGCCCTCTCCCAGAACCGCTTCCAGGAGGAGGCCGCTGCGCTCGGCATCGACCTGTGGGACGACATCGGCTTCCCCCGGTTCCAGATGGGGGGGTTCGGTGGCCCGGGGTTCCCGCTCATGACCGCCGGGGTCGAGTGCTACGCCTACCTCGGGGGGCCGAACGACGTCAGCGACGGCGCCCTCCTCCACGAGGACTGGGCGGTGGTGTCCGCCGTCGACCCCGCCACCGGCCGCGACGTACCCGACGGCCAGTGGGGCAACCTCGTGGTCACCACCCTCGACCGGGACAACGGCCTGCTGCGCTACGACCTCGAGGAGGCGGCCATGATCGACTCCTCCCCGTGCCCGTCGGGGGAGACGACCCGGCGGGGCTTCTGGGGCGGCCGCTTCAAGGACCTGCTGTCGAGCCAGGGCCGCCACGTGCAGCTCCCCGAGCTCGAGGCGGCCATCGGATCGGTGCCGGCCGTGCGCACCCCGAGCCTGGAGTTCGTGGTGGTGCGCCCCGGCGGCGGACCCGAGCCGCTGCAGGTCCGGGTGGAGGTGGGCACCGGCGACGGTGATCGGGCGTCGATCGCCGACCAGGTGACGGCGGCCATCTCCGACCGCGTCGGCTTGCGGGCCGACGTCGAGGTCGTCGATCGGGGCACGCTCCCCCGCCAGGGCTACAAGCAACGCCGGGTGATCGACGATTGAGGCCGGCCGAGGCTCGGCGGGTTCTACGCGGCGGGCACCTCGACCACGGTGGCGGCGCCCATGCCGCCGCCGGCGCAGAGCGAGGCCAGCCCGATGCCGCCGCCCCGACGGCGCAGCTCGTGGATCAGGGTCACGAGGATGCGGGCGCCGGAGCAGGCCACCGGGTGGCCGAGCGCCACGGCGCCGCCGTTCACGTTGACGATGGCGGGGTCGAGGCCGAGCACCCTGATGGTGCCCACGGTCATCGAGGCGAAGGCCTCGTTGACCTCGACCAGGTCGACATCGCCGAGCGCGACGGCGGCCCGCTCGAGCGCCCGGGGGATGGCCACGGTCGGGGCCAGCCCGGTGTCGGCGGGGGCCACGCCGACCGCCGCCCAGGACCGGATGGTGGCCAGCGGCTCGAGCCCGTGGGCGTCGGCGTAGTCCCGGTCGGCCACCACCACGGCGGCGGCAGCGTCGTTGACGGAGGAGGAGTTGCCGGCCGTGATGGTCCCGTCGGGCACCCCTGAGAGCACCCGCAGGCGGGCCAGCCTATCCGCCGACGTGTCCCGCCGGGGGTGCTCGTCGGTGTCGAACGTGGCGATGGTGCCATCGGGCCCGGGCACCTCCACCGGGACCACCTCGGCGGCGAAGCGACCCTCGTCGATGGCCGCCACCGCCTTGCGGTGCGACCCGAGCGACCAGTCGTCCATCTCCTCCCGGGTCACCCCGACGGCCCGAGCCGTGTTCTCCCCGACGGTGACCATCATGTTCATGTTCGGGGCCTCGGGGGTGTCCGGGTGGCTGGGCGAGATCCACTGCTCCACCCCTCCCCAGGGCGCCGGGGACTTCACGAACGTCATGGGGGCCTGGGTCATCGAGGCGGCCCCGCCAGCGATGGCCACCCGGTCCATGCCGGCCATGATGTCGGCCGCCGCCGTGGTGATCGCGGTCATCCCGGTGGCGCACTGGCGCTGCACGGCCAGCCCCGGCGTGTCGGGGGGCAGGCCCAGGTCCACGGCCACGTTGCGGGCGACGCACCCGCCGCCGTGGAGGACCTCGCCCAGGACGACGTCGTCGACGTCGTCGGCAGCGACGCCCGAGCGCTTGAGCGCCTCGCTCACCGTGGCCTTGGCCAGCTCGTGGACCGAGACGTTGGCCAGGGCCCCCCGGTAGGCGTCGGCGATGGCGGTGCGCACGGCGGACAGGATCACGGCGGTGCCCATGGGTCCTCCTGGACTGGCTTCCCGGCCCGGCGATCGTACCTGACGCCGGTGTCAGTCAACTACGCTCGGCGCCGCTCGGGTGCTGGATCGAGGAGGGCAGATGGGTTCACTCGACGGCAAGGCGGTGCTCGTCACCGGGGCCGGCCGGGGGATCGGGCGGGAGGAGGCCCGGCTGCTGGCCGCCGAAGGCGCCCACGTCGTCGTCAACGACCTCGACACCGACCAGGCCAAGGCCGTGGTCGACGAGATCACCGCCGCCGGGGGCACGGCGCTGGCCGACGGCGAGGACGTGTCCACCTGGCCGGGGGCCGAGGCGGCCGTGGGCCGCGTGGTGGCCGAGCTGGGCCGGCTCGACGTGCTCGTCAACAACGCTGGGATCATCCGCGACGCCATGAGCTTCTCGATCACCGAGGAGCAGTGGGACGCCGTCGTGCAGGTCCACCTCAAGGGCCACCTGGCCCCGTCCCACTTCGCCGGTCGCCACTGGCGGGAGCGGTCGAAGGCCGGCCACTCGCACCAGCGTGGTCGCATCGTCAACACCGTCAGCGAGTCGGGCCTGTACGGGCTGGCCGGCCAGGTGAACTACGCCACCGCCAAGGCCGGCATCGCGTCGATGACAATCGTGCTGGCCCGGGAGCTGGCCAAGTACGGGGTGACGGTCAACGCCATCGCTCCCCGGGCCCGCACCCGGATGACCGAGACCGTGCTGGGGTCGCTCACCCCTGAGCCGGGTGCCTTCGACGAGTGGGACCCTGCCAACGTGGCTCCGGTGGTGGCCTGGCTGGCCGGGGACGGCACCGATGCGATCACCGGCCAGGTGCTCGTCGTGTTCGGCGACAAGGTGCACCTCATGAACGGCTGGGACCGCTGCGGCCGCATCGACAACGACCGCCGACGCTGGACCGTGGAGGACCTGAGCGGCCGGGTGGACGAGCTCTTCGGCGACCGTCCCACCGGTCTGCCGGTCACCGGGTTCGGCGAATAGGGCCGGTCGGTACGGCGATGGAGCCGGTGTCGGCCAGGAAGGCGGTGATGGCGTCGAGCGTGGAGCGCGGATTGTCGCCGGCGGCCAGGTGGCCGGCTCGCTCGATGCGCTCCAGCCGGGCGCCGGGGATCAGCTCGGCCACCGCCTCGGCGCCCTCGTCGGACAGCACATCGCTCTCGGTTCCCCGAAGGACGAGCGTGGGGCACTCCACCGCCGCCGCTCGCTGATCGAGCCCGGCGAGGAACTGGTCGAGCGAGTCGGCGGGATGGGGCTCGCCGGTGGGACGATCCCGGAACCGCCGGCCGAAGCTGTGCTTCCACTCCCACCGCCCGTCACGGCGCTGGCGCAGGTTGCGGGTCAGGCTCTCCACCCGCACCTCGCGCCGGTGGGGCAGGTGGGCGGCGATCTCGGCGGCGGCCTCCTCGAGCGAGGCGAAGGACTCGTGGCGGACCATGAAGTCGACGATGCGACGAACCCCTTCGGGCTCGAGGCGGTGGCCGATGTCGATGAGCACGAGCGCGCTGACCCGCTCGGGCTCGGCGGCAGCGGCGTGGATCGACGCCAGCCCCCCGAGCGACGCCCCCACCAGCGCCAGCCGCTCGAACCCGAACTCGGCGACCAACGCGAAGACGGCGGCGGCGATCGCCGGCGGGCCGGTCCCACCTTCGAACCCGTCGGAGTCGCCGTGGCCGGGCAGGTCGGGGGCGACGACGTGGGCCCGGTCGCGCAGGTGGGCCCCGAGGTCCTCGTACATGTAGGCCGTCTGACCACCGCCGTGGAGGCAGACGACGGCGGGAGCGTCCGCCCGCCCCCACTCGAGGTAGTGGACTTGGCGGTCCTCCACCCGGGTGAACCCGCTGCGGCCTCCCCTGGGCACATCGTGACGGGGCACCTCGCCGGCGTCGTCGATCATCGCTGTCATCGGTCGTCCCCGATTCCTGACGCCCACGTCAGTTGAGAGCGCGATACTACCGATCGTGGACGTCGTGCACGCCGTGACGCTCGGCGACGTCCTCCGGCAGCACCGGCGCAGCCGCCCCGATGCCCTCGCCGTCATCGACGGGGACCGGCGCCTGACCTGGCCCCAGCTCGACGACCGGGTGAACCGGCTGGCCGATGCCCTGGCCGGCGACGGCTTCGAGGCCGGGGACCGCATCCTGTGGATAGGGCAGAACTCCTTCCGGGTGCTCGAGGTCCTGTTGGCGGCGGCCAAGCTCGGCGGGATCTGCTGCCCGGCCAACTGGCGCCAGAGCGCCGACGAGCTGGCCTTCCTCGTCGACGACGTCGACGCCCACCTGGTCATCTGGCAGGAGGTCGAGATCGGCGACCCCGCCCGTGGCGCCCGAGAGCGTGCCACCTCGACGGCCCGGTGGGTCCGCCACGACACCGACGCCGACGACCCCGACGGGTACGAGGCGCTCGTGGCCTCGGGCCGGCCGGTCGACCCCGACGTGGCCGTCGACCCGTCCTCGCCGGTGCTGATGCTCTACACGGCCGCCTTCACCGGCACCCCGAACGGCGCCCTGCTGGCTCACTCCGCCCTCCTGGTGCAAGGCCTCGTGATGGCCCTCGTCCAGGAGATCACCCCCCAGTACCGATACCTGAACTCGGGTCCGTTGTTCCACGTGGCCACGTTCATGACCACGCTGGCCACCTTGCAGCTCGGCGGCGCCAACGTGTTCACCCGTCGGGTCGACGCCGCCGAGCTGTGCCGCCTGATCGACGCCGAGCGCTGCACCGGTGCCTTCCTCATGGGGCCGACGATCAAGGAGATGGTCGAGCTCAACGCCGACCGCCGCTACGACCTGTCCTCGCTGCGCACCTTCGGGGGCTCGCCGGAGTGGAACGACATGGTCACCGTGGACACCAGCCCCTGGGCCCGGAACCCCGCCGGCTTCGGGCAGACTGAGGTCATGGGGATGCTGACCCTGAACGCCTGGGGTGGGGACCAGCAGGGCAACTCCGGGCGTCCCGTCCCGATGGCCCAGGTGCGCATCGTGGATTCCGAAGGAGCCGAGGTGCCACCCGGCGAGACGGGTGAGATCGTGGCCCGGGGGCCGACGGTCATGGTCGGTTACCACCGCCGGCCCGAGCTCGACGCCGACAAGCGCACGGGCGGCTGGCACCACACCGGCGACCTCGGCCGGTTCGAGGCCGACGGGTCGCTCACCTTCATCGGACCTCGCACCCGGCTCATCAAGTCGGCGGCCGAGAACATCTACCCGGCCGAGGTGGAGGGCTGCATCAACCGTCATCCGGCCGTGGCCGAGAGCGCCGTCATCGGCGTCCCCGACCCGACCTGGGACCAGTCGGTCAAGGCCATCGTCGTGGCCAAGGACGGCGCCGAGGTGACCGCCGAGGAGCTCATCGAGCACTGCCGAGCGTCGATCGCCTCGTACAAGAAGCCCCGTTCGGTCGAGTTCGTCGACGCCCTGCCCCGGCAGGGCTGGCTCGTGGACTACGACGCCCTCGACGAGCGCTTCGGCGGTGGCGGCTACCCCGGCCGCCGGTGATCAGGCCGGCGGAAGGTCGCTCACCTCGGGGGCCTCGCCGAGGAAGACGATCTCCCGGAGCGTGAAACGCCAGCGGTCACCGTCGCGGCGGAGGTGGTCGTGGTAGCGGCCGGCGCTGGTCACGGCCAACCCGTCACCCGCCTGGCCGACGAACACGAAGTCCGTCCAGGCCCTCGCCTCGTCACCGTCCACCACGATGAGCGGACTCACGGCCACGTGCTTGCCTCGGCGCTCGGGGGGCAGGCCGGCCTCGATGAACTTCCTGATGGCGTCGCGCCCCTCGTGGGCGCGGCCCATCACCCAGAAGCGGGCGTCGGAGGTGAACAGCTCGCCCCACTCGGCGAACCGGCCGTCGTCGCAGAGCTGGCAGTAGCGGGTCAGGGTACGACGGATCTCCTCCTCGTCGCCCTCAATCCCCACATGTCGCACCCTACCGAGGCACCCACGACGTGACCTGCGCGGTGTCGAGCAGCCATCGGTCGACGCTGTCCAGGCTCAGGTGAGCGACGTCCGCGGCGTGCCCAAGCCGTCGATGCCCTGCGGGCGGGGGTCGTTGACGGGCTCGAGGCCGCGCCCAGCACCGAGCGTGTGGCACCACTCAGCCGCAACGATCTCCTCCAATCCCTCGGGTACCGCGCGTGAGCTTTGATCTGCCCCCTGAGATGTCACGCGTGGGATGCTCTTGACCATGGATGGCAAGCAGATCAAGCCGCTCCGCACCGAGGCTGGTCTCAGCCAAGCCGCGCTTGCGGATTCGATCGGAGTCGCGCAGGGACTCATATCGCATCACTCCCCCTCAGCAGAAGATTGCCGCCATCAAAGATCGACTTGAGCGTGCTTCGGCTTCGGGCGTTGAAATGCCTACTTCGCCCAGCCAGGACTACGGAGAGTGGATCAGAAGCACCCGAGATAGGTTGGGTCTCAGTCGCAAGCAGCTGGCCGAGGAGTCAGATATAAGCCAGGTCCAGATCTTCAACATTGAGACAGGACGGACCACGAATCCACGCGACACCACGCGTACGCAGCTCGAAAAGGTCTTGCAAGAAAAGCCACCGGGCAAGACCGTGAAAGCCGTCGAGAAGAGCGCGCAGGTCGCCGGCGTAGGGCGCATGAGCGACTTCGATCCTCATAACGAAGAAGACTTTCCCAAGGAACCGGTGATATACGTCCTCTACGACATCAGCAACCGGCCGATCTACGTCGGCAAGAGCGAAGACATCCGAGGTCGGCTTCGCAACCACCTAGATAAGTTCTGGTACCGACGCCCGATCGTCGAAACGGGCGCCTACTTGCGAGTGGACGACTCCACCCTGCGAGCGCAGCTCGAGGAAACACTCATCAAGTTCCTGAAGTCGAACGCCGTCATCAACCAGCGACTTGTTGACCGATAGCCCTAACCATGCCATCGTCACCATGGAATCGCCTCATGACTGCATCGAAGGCCGGATCGAGTAGCCGAAACAGATAGCAGCGACGAGCAGTCCTCCGCTGAGCGCTGCTCTCTCAAGACCTGACGCCGGTGTCATGTACAGTCGCCGCCGGTGGACGAGCCCTGGCGGTACCTCGACCTCGACCGGCAGGACCCGTACGAGAACGCCGCCACCATGCCCGTGCTTGTGCGCTCGGTGATGGAGACCGGCCGGGCCGTGGCCACCACCAGCGCCTGGGGGCGGACCCACCTGAACGTCGGTTGGTTCGACGACGTCGACGCCACCCTCGACCTGGCCCGCTGCCAGAAGCTGGGGGTGGAGGTGATCCGCCGGGCCGTGTACGGCGGCGGCACCGCGTACTACCAGGAGGGCTGCTCGGTGATGTGGGGGTTCCTCCTCCCCAAGGACAGGTACCCCGACCTCGACGGTGAGCTGCGCCGCTTCCAGACCGTCGTGGGCGACGCACTCGCCCGGGTCGGCCTCGGCGAGGTCGCCTTCGAGGGGTCGAGCGACCTGCGCTGGCAGGGCCGCAAGCTCGGTGCGCTCACCGCCCAAGACGTGGTGGGGTGCAACTCGGTCGGCGGGTTCCTCAACGTGGCCAGACCCGACCTCGCCACCTACCTGCGAGTCGTGCGAGTCCCCGACGACAAGTTCAAGGACAAGGTGGTCAAGGACATGCGGGAGTACGTGGCCACCGCCGAGGACGTCCTCGGCCACCCGGTCGGCTACGAGGAGCTGCGCGACGCTCTCCTGGCTGCGCTCGCCGCCGCCGGCATCGACGTGGTGCCGGGTGAGCTCACCCCCGGCGAACGCAAGGGGGTGGCCAAGGTGTCGGCCCGGGTGGGCAGCGACGAGGCCATCCGCCGGGTGTCGTCCGACCGCTTCAGGGCCGACGCTCCGCCCGGCACCCGGGTGGCGTTCGCCAACGAGAAGGGCCGCAAGCTGTGCCGGGCCGGCGTGGCCCTCGGCGACGACGGCACCGTGGTCGCCGCCATGCTCGCCGGGGACATGCACGTCAGCCCACCCGATCTCATCGACCGGGTGGCCGACGCCCTGGTCGGGGCGCGGGCGCACGACCGGGGTGACCTGCGGGACCGCATCGCCACTGTCTTCGAGGGCCCTGATGTCCACCAGGCCGACGAGACGATGGGGGTCACCTCCGACGACCTCCTTGCCGCCGTGGTCAAGGCGGTGGCCGCCGCCGACACTGCGCCGGTGGGGGTGTAGGCCGGCGTGGAGGTCTCCGGGGCACGGGTCCTCGTCACGGGGGCGTCGTCGGGCATCGGCGCCGCCCTCGCCGAGCGGTTGGCCGAGCGCGGGGCCACCGTCGGCCTGGTGGCCCGCCGCCAGGACCGGCTGGACGAGGTGCTCGAACGCTGCCGGGTCCACCAGCCCGGCAGCCAGCACTGGGTGTGCGACCTGTCCGAACTCGACGCCGCCGAGCGCCTGGCCATCGAGGCGTGGGACACCTTCGGCCACCTCGACGTGCTCGTCAACAACGCCGCCGTGCCGAAGCGCCGCGCCGCCACCGCCCTCACCGCCGCCGAGGTCGAGCACACGATGGCCGTGAACTTCCACAGCCCGGTGCGGATGACCCTCGCGCTCCTCCCCCGGATGCTCCAGCGCGACTCCGGCGTGATCGTCAACGTGGCCAGCATCGCCGGCCGCCTCGGCGTGTTCCGGGAGGCGGCCTACTCGGCGTCGAAGTTCGCACTCTCCGGATGGAGCGAGTCACTGGCCGTGGACCTGTGGGACACCGGCGTCGACGTGCGCCTGATCCACCCCGGCGCCATCGACACGGAGATCTGGGACCAGCCCGACAACGACCAGCCCGTATACCAGGGCCCCAAGGAGCCGCCCGAGGTGGTGGCCGACGGCACCATCGCCGCCATCGAGGGCGACCGCTTCGAGCACTACCTACCCGACCTCAAGGTGGCGGTCGAGCTCAAGACCAACGACATCGACATCTTCCTGCACGGCCTGGCCGACGAGGCTCGGAGAGCGGCCCCCTGAAGGCGCTGGTCTTCATGACCGACCCCGACCCCACCGAGGTCGGGCCCGACACCTCCCGGCTCGTGCAGCACCTGGCGTCGACCCCCATGGCCTTGCGCGAGGTCGACGAGCCTCCGTTGCTCGGGCCGGACTGGACGGTGCTGCGCACCCGCCTGTGCGGCATCTGCGGCTCGGACACCAAGCAGGTGCTGATGGACTTCGACGACGCCGCCGACAACCCGATGACGGCGTTCATCTCCTTCCCGCAGGTGCTCGGCCACGAGGTGGTGGCCACCGTCGACCGGGTCGGCCCCGAGGTGAACGACCTCGAGCCCGGGCAGCGGGTCGTCCTCAACCCGTGGCTGTCCTGCGGCCCGCGGGGGGTCGATCCGGTGTGCCCGCCATGCGCCGCCGGGGACTACAGCCAGTGCTGGAGCTTCCTCGATGGGCGCTTGTCGCCCGGCATCCACTCCGGCAACGCCACCGAGGCCACCGGGGGGTTCGCCGACCGTCTCCCCGCCCATCGATCGATGGCCTTCCCGGTGCCCGACGACGTCCCCGACGAGGTCGCCGTGCTGGCCGACCCGTTCTCGGTCTCGCTCCACGCCATCACCCGCAACCCGCCCCCGGCCGGCGGCCGGGCGCTCGTGTACGGCGCAGGCGCGCTCGGCACCACGGCCACCGCCATCCTGTCCGCCCTCCACCCCGACGTGGCGGTGGCCACCGTCGCCCGCTGGCCGGCCCAGGCTGCGCTGGCTGGTCGGCTCGGGGCCACCGTCTTCGTTCCCGAGCCCCGCCTCGAGCTCGTGGAAGCGGTGGCGGCGTGGGCGGAAGCCACTCTCCGCCACCCGTGGGAAGGGCTGCCCATCGCCTACCCCGGCGGTGTCGACGTCGTCTACGACACCGTCGGCGCCCCCGAGACGGTGGAAGTGGGGCTGCGGGTGCTGGCGGGGCGGGGGACGCTGGTGCAGCTCGGGGTGAGCTCGCCAGCCCGGTTCGAGTGGACCCCCTGGTACTTCAAGGAGCTGCGGCTGGTCGGCTCGAACGCCTTCGGGGTCGAGGAGGTGGAGGGCGAGCGCCGCCACGCCATCGAGCACTACCTCGCCCTGGTCGCCGACGGTCGCATCGACCTCTCGGGCATGTTGACCCACCGGTTCCGGCTGGAGGACTGGCGGGAGGCGTTCGCCACCCTGATCGACCAGGGCGAGACCGGGGCCATCAAGGTCGCCTTCGACCTCCGCTGAGTCATCCCAGCAGGAGACGGTGCCGGCGGGAACGACCCATTCCGTGGTCTGGTTCGTGACATCGGCGATGAGGTCGAAGTCATGGTCGTAATGCAGCACGACCAGTCCGGCCGCCTCGGCGGCAGCGGCGATCAACAGGTCGGCGATCTTCGCGGCGCGCTGCTGGCTGCGAACAGCGAGCGCATCCTGGACCTCGACCGCTCGGTCGAGCACGGTCTGGCCCATGGGTACGAACGGCCAGGCAGCGTGCACGTCGCGCATCCGTCGATGCGATCCCGGACTGGTCGCCGAGGAGCCCGCCTCCAGATCAGTCGGCGTGCAGCGTGCGATCAACCCGGCCTCCAAGAGCGGGTGGAGCCGTTCAGCCACCTCGGCGCGACGTCCCCTCGCCAGCGCTGACGTGTCGCCGAGGTAGTACGGCTTCAGTGCCACGCAGCTCGACGCTCGGCCGGGTCGGCCAGCGCTTCCAGATCGACCTCCCGCTCGGCAAGCAGTGCTCGCCGACGGCGGTCGAGCGCGAGCACCTCATCGAACGCGGCGTCAACGGTCGCCTTCAAGGTGCGCGTCTCGAGCAGTTGCAGAACGGCGTCGAGCTTCGCGTCGTCCACCTCGATCAGCCTCTTCGTCACCCGCCGAGGATATCCGATCATGTACGAGCGGATAGCCAAGTCGAGTGGGAAGACTCAGATCACCGAGTCGCCGGCTTCGACCTTGGCCTTCAGGAAGCGGGCGAGACGGGTCCGGTGGAAGGTGGCGTCGCCGAAGCTGACCTGGTCGAGCTGACCTCGCTTCAGGTAGAGGTGCACGTCGCTCTCCCACGTGAACCCGACGCCCCCGTGCACCTGAAGGGTCGAGGCCAGCACCCGCTTGGAGGCGTCGCTGCACCAGGTCTTGGCTGTCGACGCGGCGACGGCCGCATCGGGGTCGCCGGCGCCGATGGCCCAGGCCGCGTACAGGGCCGTGGAGCGCATGCCCTCCACGTCGACCAGCATGTCGGCGCAGCGGTGCTTCACGGCCTGGAAGCTGCCGATGGGTCGCCCGAACTGGACCCGCTCCTTGGCGTAGGCGACGGCCATGTCCATGGCCCGGCTGCACACCCCGAGCAGCTCGGCGGCGTACGCGGTGGCGCCCCGGTCGAGGTGGCGGGCGGCCGCCTCGGCGGGGCCGAGGCGCACCGCCGGCGTGGCGTCGAAGTGCAGCCAGGCCAGCTCCCTCGTTCGATCCATGGCCGGCTCCGGCGAGGGGCGGGCATCGCCGGCCCGCTCGACGAGGAAGAGCCCCTCCTCCCCCTCGGAGCCGACGGCTGGCACCACGAGGACGTCGGCCGAGGGGCCGAACACCACCGGTTCAGGGGTGCCAGAGAGACGCCAGCCCGAGGCGTCATCGCCGGCGACGGCCACTGGCGTGGACACGGCGGCGGCCACGGCGGTGCCGCTGACCAGTGGCTCCACCCAGGCCTCGGCGCCGGTCACCCCGTCGCCGAGCGCGGCCACCACGGCGTCGAGGGCCACGAGGTGCTGGAGGATCGGCGCCGGGGCCAGGTGGGCGCCGACCTGCTCGAGGAGGACGGCGACCTCGACCCAACCCAACCCCACCCCGCCGAGCGGGCCGGGCACGGTGATGCCTGTCCAGCCCTGGTCCACCATGGCCTGCCAGAGGTCGCGGTCCCACCCGCCACCGTCGACCACGGCCCGCACCCGCTCGGGCGCGGATCGCTTGGCCAGCAGGTCCCGGGCGGCACCGGCCAGGGCCCGCTGGTCGTCGGACAGCTCGAAGTCCACCGCCGGAGGCTAGCTTTCCTGACATCGGCGTCACCTTTGCCGCCAGGACCCGGGAGCCCGCCACCCCGATGGATCTCACGCCCACCGCCGAGCAGCAGGCCGTCCGCGCCGAGTGCCGGGCCTGGCTGCGCGAGCACCGGCCGTGGCCGGCCGGCGGCAGCGATGGCGACGGCTCCCTGCCCCGGTTCCAGGACCTGGCCGCGGAGGTGGCCTTCCTGCGGGGGTGGCAGGCCGAGCTGGCCGGCGGGCGCTGGGTGGGTGTCACCTGGCCGGAGCGGTTCGGCGGCCGGGGGGCCGGGCCACTCACCCACTTCATCGTCCAGGAGGAGCTGGCCCGGGCGGGCGCCCCCGAGCTGGTCGGGCGCATCGGGGTGAACCTGGTCGGGCCCACGCTGCTGGCCCACGGCCGCCCCGACCAACAGGAGCGCTGGCTGCCCGGCATCCTCACCGCCGAGGAGCTGTTCTGCCAGCTCTTCAGCGAACCCGACGCCGGCAGCGACCTGGCCTCGCTCACCACCCGGGCGGAACGGGCGGCCGGCGGGTGGCGGCTCACCGGGCAGAAGGTGTGGACCTCCTACGCCCAGTTCGCCGACTGGGGGCTGTGCCTGGCCCGGACCGACCCGTCGGCCCCGAAGCACAAGGGCATCTCGGCCTTCGTCGTCGACATGCAGGCCGACGGCGTCGACATCCGGCCGTTGGTGCAGCTCACCGGCGAGGCCGAGTTCAACCACGTCTTCCTCGACGACGTCTTCGTGCCCGACGACGCCCTGGTCGGGGCCGAGCACGACGGTTGGGCGGTGTCGTCGTCCACCCTCACCCACGAGCGGGGCACCAACCCCCGCCAGCTCGTGATCCACGCCCAGCACCTCGAGGAGCTGCTCCGGCTGGCCCTCGAACGGGGCATCGACGACCACCACCGCCGCCAGGCGCTGGCCCAGGCCTATATCGAGGTGCGTCTGTTCCAGCTGCACAACTGGCGCTCGCTGTCCCGCCTGGAACAGGGGCAACCCCTCGGCCCCGAGGGCAGCGTGTTGAAGCTGTACTGGAGCGAGATGAGCAAGCGACTCCATGCCACCGCCCTCGACGTGCTCGGACCGGCAGCCCCCCTGTGGGCCGGCGCCGCCGGCAACCCGGGGGACGGGCGGTGGCAACGGTCGTGGCTCTACTACCAGGCGGCGTCGATCTTCGCCGGCACCAACGAGATCCAGCGGAGCATCATCGGCGAGCGTGTCCTGGGCCTGCCCCGCGAGCCGAAGCCAGCGGCGACGTGAGCGACCGGCTGAGCGACCGGCTGCGCTACCGGGAGGACGGGCCGGTGGCCACCATCACCCTCGACCGGCCCGAGGTGGCCAACGCCCTCGACTCCGCCCTCATCGACGACCTCGACGCCGCCTTCGACCGGGCCGAGGCCGACGACACCGTGCGGGTGGTGGTGCTGGCCGGTGAGGGCCAGCACTTCTGCGCCGGTCACGACCTGAAGGAGCTGCTCGCCGGGACCGAAGCGTGGGCCGCCTCGCGGGCCACCCCGGAGGGGAAGTGGCACCACGAGCAGGTCATGTACTTCGACCGGTGCGTGCGCATCCGCGACTTCCCCAAGCCGACCGTCGCCGCCGTGCAGGGCGCCTGCACCGCCGCCGGGCTGATGCTGGCGTGCATGTGCGACCTGATCGTGGCCGCCGACGACGCCCGGTTCGCCAACCCGGTCCTCCCCATGAGCGGCGCCGGGGTTGAGCTGCTCGTCGAGCCGTGGGAGCTCGGCCCCCGCAAGGCCAAGGAGTTCCTGCTGTGCGCGTCCACGCTGACCGCCGTGGAGGCTGAGCGGCTCGGGCTGGTCAACCGGGTGGTCCCCCGCGCCGAGCTCGACGATGCGGCGCTGGAGATGGCGGTACGGATCGCTCGAGTCCCTCCGGTGACGGCCCGGGCCGTGAAGGAGTCGATCAACCGGATGCTCGACCTCCAGGGCCAGCGGGAGTCGTGGCGATCGCATTTCATGGTCCACCAGTTCGTGAGCAACACGGCAACGGCCCTCAGGGCCATGGAGGCCCGCCGCCAGGGAGGCATGGACGCCGTCAAGCGCGAGCAGCAGGGTGATGCGCCGCCATGACCGGCCCCCTCGCCGGCCTGTCGGTGATCGACGTCGGCACCCGCATCTCGGCCCCCTTCTGCGCCGGGCTGCTCGGCGAGCAGGGGGCCGAGGTCATCAAGGTCGAACAGCCCGGGGCCGGGGACTTCATGCGCGAGATCGGCCCGTTCGTCGAGAGCGGCGACGGGCCCTACTCGCTGTTCTGGGCCGTCGAGGGCAGGGGCCGCCGCAGCGTCACCATCGACCTGCGCCAGCCCACGGGCCAGGACCTCTTCCGGCGCCTGGCCGCCACCGCCGACGTGGTGTGCGAGAACTTCAGGCCCGGCACCCTCGAGCGCTGGAGCATCGGCCCAGCCGATCTCGATCCCCGGCTGGTGGTGGTCCGCATCAGCGTGTTCGGCCAGGACGGCCCGTCGAGCGCCCGGCCCGGGCTCGACCGGCTCGGCATCGGCTACGGCGGCCTCTTGCACATCACCGGCTACCCCGACCGACCGCCGGTCCGGCCCGGGGTCACGGTGTCGGACTACCTCACCGGCACCTTCGCCGCCCACGCCGCCGTGTCGGCCCTCTACCGAAGGGACGCCGGCCCTGGTGGCGGCACCGGCGAGGGGGCCGTCATCGACGCCTGCCTGTACGGGGCCGTGCTGCGCATCCTCGAGTGGACGGTGGCCGGCTATGACCGGCTGGGCGTGGTGCGGGAGCGGGAGGGGAACCGGCTGGCCACCTCCGCGCCGCTCGACAACTACCCGACCGCCGACGGCCGTCACGTGTGCATCGTGGCCGGCTCCGACGCCAACTACCACCGCCTGTGTCGGGCCATGGGTCGGCCCGACCTGGCCGAGGACCCTCGGTTCGACCGTCTCGCCGACCGAGCCGAGCGGGCCGACGAGATCAACGGGATCGTGGCGGCGTGGACCTCGGAGCGGACCGCCGCCGAGGTCGAGCGGGTCTGCGTCGATCACGACGTACCCGTGGCCACCGCCTTCACCGCCGCCGATATCAGCGCCGACCCCCACATGGCGGCCCGGGGCGACCTCGTGGCCGTGGACGACCCCGTCATCGGCCCGGTCCGCCAGCAGGCACCGTTTCCCCGCTTCGTCGGGCAGCCGGTGCCGGTGCCCGACGGTGCTCCTCGCCTGGGAGCCCACACCCGCCAGGTGCTCAGCGAGCGCCTCCACCTGGACGATGACGCCCTCGACGCCCTGGCCGCCGACGGCGTCATCGGCTGCTGACACGACCGAGCAGAGGAGACTGGACATGTACGACCTCAAGGTCACGGGCGGCACCGTCGTCGACGGCACCGGTGCCCCCTCCTACCAGGGCGACGTCGGGGTGGTCGACGGCCGGGTCGTCGTGCTCGGCGAGGCCGCCGCTGACGCCGATGAGGTGATCGATGCCACCGGTCGGGTGGTGGCGCCAGGGTTCGTCGACATCCACACCCACTACGACGCCCAGGTCATGTGGGACCGCATGCTGACGGTGTCGCCCTGGCACGGGGTCACCACCGTGGTCACCGGCAACTGCGGCTTCGGTGTGGCCCCCACCAGGCCGGCCCACCGGGACCTCATCATCCGCACGCTCGAGAAGGTCGAGGGCATGAGCGCCGACGCCTTGCGGGCGGGGCTGGGCGCCGAGTGGCCGTTCGAGTCCTTTCCGGAGTACCTCGACGCCGTCGAGGCTCGAGGGTCGGCCATCAACCTCGCCGCGATGATCGGGCACACGCCGGTGCGGATGCACGTCATGGGGGAAGACGCGACCGAGCGGGCGGCGACGCCCGAGGAGATCGCCGCCATGCGGGCCATCGTGGCCGAGGCCGTCGAGGCCGGCGCCCTCGGCTTCGCCACCTCGAAGTCCGACACCCACGTCGGATACGAGGGCCGGCCGGTGCCGAGCCGGGCCAGCGACGCCGAGGAGATCGGTGCCATCGCCGGCGCTCTCGGAGCGGCGGGCCGGGGGGTGATCCAGGCCACCATGGGCCGGGGGCTGGCGTTCCGGCAGTTCGAGGCCATCGCCAAGGCGACCGGCCGCCCGGTGAGCTGGACGGCCCTGCTCGCCGGTGCCGGCGGCCCCGGCGTGTGGGAACTCCTCCTTCAGATGTCCCACGACCTGCACGCCGCCGGGGTGGCGGTGCACCCGCAGGTGAGCTGCCGGCCGCTGATGTTCGAGTTCACCATGGCCCAGCCCTTCCCGTTCGAGAGCATGCGGCTCTTCCAACCCATCTCGGCCGCCGCCGACACGAGGGCCAAGGTGGCGATCTACCGCGACCCCGACTTCCGCGCCGCCCTCCGCGACGAGCTCTCGAGCGACGGCGGCGGCGGGGTGCTCGGTGGGAGCTGGGACCGCGCCGTGGTGTCGTGGTTCCCGCCCGACCCGTCGCTCCAAGAACGCAACGTGGCCGCGCTGGCCGCCGATCGGGGCGTCGACCCCACCGACCTCGTGCTCGACCTGGCCCTGGAGACGGGCTTGGAGGCCCGCTTCCGGATGGCCGTGCTCAACGACGACGAGGACGCCGTCGAGGTGCTGTTGACCGATCCGGTCACCATGCTCGGCCTGTCCGACGCCGGCGCCCACGCCAGCCAGCTCTGTGACGCCTGCTTCTCCACCCACCTGCTGTCCCGGTGGGTGCGAGAGCGCAAGGCGCTCACGTTGGAGGCGGCCATCCGCAAGCTGACCTCGGAGCCAGCCCAGATCTTCGGCCTGGGCGATCGCGGCGTGCTGGCCGAGGGCCGTCCGGCCGACATGGTGGTGTTCGACCCCGAGACCGTCGGCTGCTCACCGCTGCGCCGCGTGCACGATCAGCCCGCCGGCGCCGACCGGCTCGTGTCCGACGCCAGCGGGATCGACGCCGTGATCGTCAACGGCACGCCCATCCGCCGCCACGGTGAGGACACGGTGTCCGCCGACGGGCCGCTGCCCGGGCGGCTGCTCCGCAACGGCACCGCCCGCTGAGGCTGCCGGTTCCGACGGCCCCCGCACGCACGACCCCCGACCTTCGGCTTCCCGCCCTCGCACACCGCGCCAGCCTCCAGGGGAGTCAGGGGCGGCACACCTCGGGCAGGGGGTGACGGAAGAGGGCGGCGGCGTTGGCGTGAGTGATGCGGCGGACGTCCTCGACCGGGAGGCCGCCGAGGCGGTCGCGCAGGAACCGCTGGGTGTCGGGCCAGGTCGAGTCGGCGTGGGGGTAGTCGACCTCCACCATGATCCGGTCGACGCCGATGCGGTCGCGCACTGGCCAGATCGACGGGTCGTCGATGGTGCAGAACCAGAAGTTGCGCAGCAGCACCTCGGTCGGGCTCATTGCACCGCCGGGCCACGCGCCGCGGCCGTGGCCGGAGGTCTCGTAGATGTAGTCGAGGCGGTCGGCCAGCATCGGCACCCACCCGATGCCGCCCTCGGACATGGCGATCCGCACGTCGGCGAAGCGCACCGGGAGACCCGACCACAGCCAGTCGGCGCAGGCATGCAGCGACGTGGCCGAGAACAAGGTGGCGGCCAGCTCGACCAGGGGGGCATCGGCGGGCATGTCGGCCACTCCGGTGGAACCGACGTGGAGGCAGATCACCGTCCCGGTCTCGGCGCAGGCGGCCACGATCGGGTCCCAGTAGCCCGAGTGCAGCGACGGGTACCCGATGCGGTGGGGCTGCTCGGGCAGCGTGACGGCCACGAAGCCCCGCTCGGCGTTGCGCCTGATCTCGGCCGCGCCCTGCTCCGGATCGGCGAGGAAGGTGATGCCGAGGGGCACCACCCGCTCGGGATGGGGCCCGTACCACTCCTCGAACAGCCAGTCGTTCCACGCCCGGGTGACGGCCAGGCCGAGGGCCGGATCCGAGCAGCCGGAGTAGACCGTGCCGCAGAAGCCGGTGATCTGGGACGGGAAGCTGACCGACGCCCAGATGCCGGCGAGGTCCATGTCACCGACTCGGGCGTGGACGTCCCAGCAGCCTCGCCGCATCTGGTCGAAGCGGACCGGCTCCATCGGCGAGCCGTCGCGGGGCCGGCCGGCCACGGCGTTGAGACCGACCTGCGGGTAGGCCCGGCCGTCGAAGACCCAGATCTGGTGCCCCTTGCTGGTCGTCTTCACGTACGGCGCCCGCTCGGCGAACCGCTCCGGCAGGCGGCCTTCGAACAGGTGGGGCGGCTCGACCAGGTGGTCGTCGACCGAGATCACCGTGTAGTGCACCTCGGCCGGGGGCGGGTCGGGCAGGACGTCCGGGTCGCCGATGCTGACACCCATGTCAGGTGGACGATACCGCGGTCCCTCGTCGGAGCTGGTTTCACCGTGCAGCCACGGCCGAGAACCCGATGCCACAGCACGGTCAGCGCACGCCGCAGGCGCGGGCCGCCGCGCCCGCTACGACGAGGACAGGACCAGGTCGGCGACGCGACGGCGGTGGATGCCGTGGGCGCCGAGGAGCAGGTCGTTCTGCTTCGCCCGGCGGTAGAAGAGGTGGGCGTCGCAATCCCAGGTGAAGCCCACGCCACCGTGGATCTGGATGGCCTCGCCGGTCACCACGTTGGCCGACTCACCGACGTGGGCCTTGGCCATGGCCGCGGCCTCGGCCCGGACCGGGGCGTCGACGTCGGAGGCCCAGGCGGCGTAGTGGGTGCCCACCCGTGACAGCTCGATGCGGTGGAGCATGTCGACGGCCTTGTGCCTGATGACCTGGAAGGTGGCGATGGGTCGGTCGAACTGGACCCGCACCTTCGCGTACTCGACGGCCAGGTGGTGGGCCTGCTCCATCACCCCGATGAGCTCGGCGCAGAGGGCCACGGCCCCGTCCTCGACCACCCGCCGCCAGATGGCGGTGTGGTCACCAGGGGGGCCGACCAGCTCGGCCGGCGCGTCGTGGAGCTCGAGCCGGGCCACCCGACGGGTGACGTCCCACGTGGGCAGCAACTCGCCCCGGGGAGCCTCGACGACGAAGGTGCCGATGCCCTCCTGGGTCCGAGCCGGCACCAGCGCCCAGTCGGCGGTGTGCCCGTCGAGGACCACCGGCTTGACACCGGTGAGGCGCCACCGGCCGGACTTGCGGCTGGCCCGGGTGCGGATGCGGTCGACCACGTCGCCATGGCCGTCCTCGTCCACGGCCACCGTGCCCCGGGTGGCTCCGCTGGCCAGCGACGCCAGACGGTCGCCGAGACCGAGCCGGCGGGCGGCCAACGTGGCGAGCACCGCCGAGGACAGGTACGGACCGGGGAGCGGGACCCGGCCCATCTCCTCCATGACCACCACCAGGTCGACCAGACCGAGGCCGAGGCCGCCATGGTCCTCGGGGACGAGCAGGCCGGTCGAGCCGAGCTGCACCAGCCGGGCCCACAGGTCGTCGGTGATGCCGGCGTCGGTCTCGGCGAGCGAGCGCGCCACCGCCGTCGGGACCTCCCGGGTGAGGAAGGACCGCACGGCGGCCCGCTGGGCCTCCTGGTCGTCGCTGAAGGTGAACTCCACGGGGCTCCGTCCGGTCGCCGAGAAACCTGACACCGACGTTAGTTTTCGCTCCGGGGGTTGGCTACCGTTCCCCGATGGACTTCTCCTACACGGCCGAGGACGAGGCCTTCCGGGACGAGCTGATCGAATGGCTCGACACCCACCTCGAGAAGTTCCTGGCCGAGTGGGCCGACACCGGCGAGGACGATCTGGCCGGAGCCGGGAGCGGCGGGGTGATGCAGGCCATGGAGCGGCGGCGGGCGTGGCAGCGCACGCTGAACGGGGGGCGGTGGGCGGCCATCGGCTGGCCCGAGGAGTGGGGTGGGCGTGACGCCACCGTGATCCAGAACGTCATCTACTCCGAGACGATGGCCCGCTACCGCACGCCCGGCATCTTCAACGCCAACGGGCTCTGGCAGATCGGTCCGATGATCATCCGCTGGGGCACCGAGGCGCAGAAGCGGCGGTGGGTGCCGAACATCCTCGACGCCGAGGACCACTGGTGCCAGGGCTTCTCCGAACCCGAGGCCGGCAGCGACCTGGCCAACCTGCGCACGGTGGCCGTGGCCGACGGCGACGACTACGTGCTCAACGGGCAGAAGACCTGGACCTCGAGCGCCCACATCGCCCGCTGGGGCCTCTTCCTGGTGCGCACCGACCCGACGGCCATCGGGCGGGGCGTGAAGCACGAGGGCATCACCGCCCTCATCGTCGACCTCGAGGTCGACGGCATCGAGATCCGCCCCATCCGCGACCTCGCGGGCGAGGAGATGTTCTGCGACGTGCTCTTCAGCGACGCCCGCGTGCCGGTCGCCTACCGGCTCGGCGAGGAGGGCGAGGGGTGGTCGGTGGCCATGGGGACCCTCGGCAACGAGCGGGTGGGGACCGCCGGTCTGGCCATCGGGATGCGCTCGGACCTCGATGCCATGGTCAACGTGGCCCGCTCGGTCAACCCGGCGGCGCTCGACGACCCGATCCTGCGAGATCGCATCGCCAGGGCCCACACCGACATCGAGTACACCCGCCTGCTGAACTACCGGGCCCTGTCCAAGATCCTGCGCAACGAGAAGAACTGGCCCGAGGTGCCGCTGGCCAAGTTGCAGTGGAGCCACCTCGCCCAGACCCTGGCCGAGCTGGCCGTCGACCTGCTCGGCCCGGCGGCCATGGTCGCCAAGGGAGGGGAGGGGGCGGTCGACGGCGGCGCCTGGAACCGGCTGTACCTGTTCCAGCGCTACACGTCGATCGGGGCCGGCACCACCGAGGTGCAGAAGAACATCGTCGCCGACAAGGCGATCAAGCTGCCCCGCCGGTAGGCGGTCAGCCGGTCACTAGCTCGTCGACGGAGAGAGCGAAGTCGGCCAGCAGCGGGCTGGTGAGCACCTCGCCGACGGCGACCTCGGCCACCACGTCGAACGTCGCCACCGTCGGACGGGAGCGCCGGCACACCAGGACGACCTGGCCGGGCGGGTCGACCAGCCACAGCTCGCCCACCCCCCGTCGTTCGTAGAGCGCCCGCTTGGGACCGACGTCGTAGCGCCAGGTGCCTGGGGAGCGGATCTCCACGGCCAGGTCGGGCACGGTGTCGTGGCGGGCCGACCCCAGTTCGGAGAGCCGCTCGGTTCGCACCCACCACACGTCGGGCTTGAGCACCGTGTCGGGGCCGAACACCCAGTTGCCGCCGAAGCTGACCTCGCCTCGCCCGGTCTCGGCGCGGACCCAGGTCTCCAGCGCGTAGAAGGTGCGTCCCACCACCCGCTGGTGCTCCCTCGTCGGGTCGTTCACGATGACCTCTCCGAACAGCAACTCGGTGTCGCGGTCGAAGTCACCGGAGAGGTAGTCGTCGGCGCTGAGCCCGGTGGCGATGCTCATGCCCGAAGAGTACCCGGGGCTGTGATGTGGAAGCCGGTGCGGCTCAGGCCAGGCGCTCGATGACGGTGGCGTTGGCCTGGCCGCCGCCCTCGCACATCGTCTGGAAGCCGAGGCGCCCGCCGGTGGCCTCCAGGTGGTGGAGCAGCGTCGTCATCAGCCGCACACCGCTGGCCCCGAGCGGGTGGCCGATGGCGATGGCGCCACCGCGGGGGTTGAGGCGGGTCAGATCGCCATCGGGCAGGAACTCCCGGGCCCACATGAGGGCGATGGCGGCGAAGGCCTCGTTGCACTCGAAGGCGTCGAAGTCGTCGACTGCCAGCCCGGTCCGGTCGAGCAGCTTGCGGGTCACGGGGTTCGGGGCCGACAGCACGAGCACGGCGTCGTCGGCCCCCACCACCATGTGGCGGATGACGGCCCGGACGGGCAGCCCGAGGTGCTCGGCGGTGGCGCGGTCGGCGATCAGCATGGCCGACGCCCCGTCGCTCACCTGCGAGGAGTTGCCGGCGGTGATGTCGGGGGCGATGGCCGGGTCCCACCGCGCCGCGCTGTCCAGCCCGGCGAGCACCTCGGCGGTCGTCTCGGGGCGGATCCCCTCGTCGGCCACGACCATCCCGCCCGTCTCGGTGCCGTCGGGGTCCTTGGCCGGCACGGTCACGATCTCGGCGTCGAAGTGGCCGGAGGTGGTGCTGGCATGGGCGCGCTGGTGGCTCTCAGCGGCGAAGGCGTCCATGTCCTCCCGGGACACCCCGAACTTCTCGGCCAGGATCTGGGCCACCTGGAACTGGGTCATCAGTTGGCCGTCGCAGGCGTCGAGGAAGCCAGGCGTGAACGGGCCGGTGCCGCCGCTGGCGTTGGAGGCCATGGGGGCCCTGGTCATCGACTCGACCCCGCAGGCGATGGCCAGGTCGTAGCTGCCGGCAAGCACCCCCTGGGCGGCGAAGTGCACGGCTTGCTGGGATGACCCGCACTGGCGGTCCACCGACGTGGCCGCCACCGATTGGGGGAGACCGGCGGCCACCCATGCGTTGCGGGTGACGTTGCAGCCCTGCTCACCGGCCTGGGTGACGCACCCGCCGACCACGTCGTCCACCCGCTCGGGGTCGACGCCGGTCCTCGCCACCAGGGCCCACAGGGTGTGGCCCAGCAGATCGGCGGGGTGCCACCCGGAGAGGGCGCCCTTGCGCCTCCCGATGGGGGTGCGGACGGTGTCGACGATCACGGCTTCCCGAGTGGCCATCATGGGATCCTACCGGGTCCCTCCGGACATGACATCGGCGTCAGGTATGGTGCGCCCATGCCCGCGCCCTTGGACGTGACCGGCCGGCCCACCACGCTGCGCGACGTCGACCTCGACCGCTTCTTCCACCCGGAGACCGTCGTGGTGATCGGGGCCTCGGAGACCGCCGGGCGCCCCAACACGACGATGTGGCGCAAGATCCGGGCCTGGGGGGAAGCCAACGGAGCGACTGTCGTGCCGGTGAACCCCAACCGGGAGGAGGTCGACGGCGTGGCCTGTCAGCGCTCGGTGCTCGACGTGCCCGGTGACATCGACCTCGCCGTCATCCTCGTGGGCGACGCCGTGGGCATGTTCTCCACGGTGCTCGAGCGCAAGCCGGCCTTCGCGGTGATCTTCGGGGCCGGCTTCGCCGAGGTGGGTGCCGAGGGCGAGGCTCTCCAGGAGGAGCTCGAGGGCCTGATCGCGTCGGGCACCACCCACCTCCTCGGACCGAACACGAACCTCAACGCCTTCGAGACCTTCCGCGAGGACCTCCCACCCCCGAAGATCGCGCTGATCACCCAGTCCGGCCACCAGGGCCGCCCCGTCTTCCAGGCCCAGGAGCTCGGCATCGCCCTGTCCCACTGGGCCCCCACCGGCAACGAGGCGGACCTCGAGTTCGCCGACTTCGCCCGCCACTTCGCCGACCAGCCCGAGGTCGGCGTCATCGCCGCCTACATCGAGGGCTTCAAGGACGGCCGCACCCTGCAGCTCGCTGCCGACCATGCCGCCCGGGCCGACGTACCCATCGTGTGCGTGAAGGTGGGCAAGACCGACGAGGGCCGGTCCATGGCCTTGTCCCACACGGGGCACCTCACCGGCTCGGACCGTGTCACCTCCGCCGTCTTCGGCCAGTACGGCATCACCCGGGTCGACGGCCTCGACGAGCTGGTCGACGTGGCTGCCACGTTGGCTCGCACCAAGCCTCCCGCCGGCCACGCCGAGAAGCGGCGGGTGGCGGTGTACGCCATCTCCGGCGGCACCGGCGCCCACATGGCCGACCTCGCCGCCGACGCCGGCCTGTCCCTCCCCGACCTCACCACCGAGACCCAGACCCGCCTCCGCCAGTGGATAGAGAGCTTCCTGCGGGTGTCGAACCCGATCGACTCGGGCGGGCCGCCGGTCATGGACGAACGGGGTCGCAAGATCGTCGAGGCCATCGTGGCCGATCCGAACGTGGAGATGGTCATCTGTCCCATCACCGGCGCGCTGGCCACCATGAGCCGGCCCATCGCCGAGGACCTCGTGGCCGTGGCCGCCACCACCGACAAGCCCATCCTCGTGGTGTGGGGCTCACCGATCGAGGAGGAGGTCTACCGCGACGTGCTGCTGCCGTCGGGCCTCCCCGTCTTCCGGACCTTCGGCAACTGCGTGCTCGCCGCCCGCGCCTACTTCGACTGGCACGCGTTCCAGGCCCGCTACCAGTCCCCGTTCGCCAAGCCCGTGCGGCGCCGGTCGCCGGCCGCCCGCGCCACCGACCCCCTGCTCGCGGCGGGGCCGGTCCTCTCCGAGCACACCGCCAAGGCGGTCCTGGCCGCCTACGGCATCCCCGTCACCCGCGACATCCTCAGCACCAGCGCCACCGAGGCGGCTGCCGCCGCCGGCGAGATCGGCTTCCCGGTGGTCATGAAGATCGCCTCGGCCGGCATCGACCACAAGTCCGACCTCGGGCTCGTGCAGCTCGGGGTGAGCAGCGCCAGCGAGGCCCGCCGCACGTTCACCCGGCTCACGGCCACCGCCGCCGACGCCGCCCCCGGTGCCGCCGTCGACGGGGTGCTCGTGTGCGAGACGGCACCGGCGGGCGTCGAGTGCGTGGTCGGCCTCGTCGCCGACGACCTGTTCGGGCCGACGGTGATGTTCGGGCTGGGCGGCGTGTTCGTGGAGGTGTTCGAGGACGTCGCCTTCCGGGTGCCGCCCTTCGACCGGAGGGAGGCCCGGTCGATGATCGCCGAGACGAAGGGCTCGAAGCTGCTGGCTGGGGCTCGAGGGCGACCAGCGGCCGACGTCGGCGCCATCGTCGACGTCATCATGAAGGTGCAGCGCCTCGCCCTCGACCACGCTGGCACGATCGCCGAGCTCGACATCAACCCCCTGCTCGCCACCCCGTCCGGAGCGGTCGCCCTCGACGCCCTCATCGTGTCCACCTGACCTCGAGGGCGAGATCGGGATGAGCCTCGCTGCGTTCTCCGACCGGACCGCCATCGTCGGGATCGGCCACACCGAGTGGGCCAAGCACATCGACCGCCCCGAGAAGGTGCTCGCCCTCGAAGCCATCCTGTCCGCCCTCGACGACGCCGGCATCGACCCCGCCGAGGTCGACGGTCTCAGCTCCTACACCATGGAGACCACCGAGGAGATCGAGATCGCCCGCAACCTGGGGCTGGGTGACATCACGTGGTTCGGCCAGGTCGGCTACGGCGGCGGGGCCGGTTGCGGGGTGGTGGCCCATGCCGCCACGGCCGTGGCCACCGGTCAGGCCACGGTGGCGGTGGCGTGGCGCTCCCGGCGGCGGGGGGCGGCGAGCAGCCGGCCCTGGGCGGGGGTGGCGGGCAGGGTCGGCGGCAACCAGCAGTGGAGCCGGCCGTTCGGGCTGCTGCGACCGGTCGACGAGATCGCCATGCTCACCCGTCGCTACCTCCACGAGCGGGGCGGCACCCGCCACCACCTGGCCAACGTGGCCCTCGCCGCCCGGGCCCACGCCAACGCCAACCCGGCGGCCATGATGCACGACCGGCCGCTCACCCGCGAGGACTACTTCGCCGGCCGGTGGATCTCCGAGCCGCTGTGCCTGTTCGACAACTGCCTCGAGTCCGACGGGGCCGCCGCCGTGGTGATCGTGGCCGCGGACCGGGCACGCGACTGCCCCCACCCGCCGGCCTACGTCCACGCCGCCGCCCAGTCCCTCCCCCGCCAGCACCAGACCATGACCAACTACTTCTGCGAGGACCCCCTCGAAGGCCCGGCGTGGGCCTGTGCTCGCAAGCTCTGGGCTCAGGCCGAGGTCGGCCCCAGCGAGGTCGACGTGGCCCAGCTCTACGACGCCTTCTCGCCGTTGGTGCTCCTGTCCCTCGAGGGCTACGGGTTCTGCGAGCGGGGCGAGGCTCCCGGCTTCACCGAGGACGGTGGCATCACCCTCGGCGGCCGGCTCCCGGTGAACACCTCGGGCGGGGGGATGTCGGAGGCCTACGTGCACGGGTTCAACCTCATCGTGGAGGCGGTGCGCCAGGTGCGGGGCACGTCACCCAACCAGGTGGCCGGAGCCGAGTGGTCCCTGGTCACGAGCGGCGAGGGCGTGCCCACCGGCGCCCTCCTCCTGCGGCGATGAGGCCGGACCGATGACGTTCCTGCTGCCGCGACCCGATGACGACTCGGCCCCGTTCTGGGACTGGTGCGGGAAGGGTGAGCTGCGCATCCAACGCTGCTCGGCGTGTCGCCGTCGCCGCATGCCGCCCCGGCCGATGTGCCCGTGGTGCCGGTCATGGGCCGCCGCGTGGGACCCGGTGTCGGGCCGGGGCCGGGTGTGGTCCTTCGTGGTCGCCCATCCCCCGCTGTTGCCGGCCTACGCGGAGCGCGCCCCCTACAACGTGGTGGTGGTCGAGCTGGAGGAGGAGCCGTCCATCCGGCTCGTCGGGGGCCTGGTGACCTCGCCGGACGAGCCCATCGGCGACGTCGATCCCGCCACCATCATCATCGGCCAGCCGGTGCAGGTCACCTTCGCCCCCGCCGTCGACGGCATCCGCCTCCCCAACTGGCTCCGGGCCTGAAGGTTCCGGTCCTGAAGGTTCGGGTCTGAAGGTTCGGGGGCTGAAGGTCAGGCGCCCTTCTTCACGGCGGTCCGCTCGGCCAGGTCGATGATCCGCACCGGTGCGGTGGGGCGGTGCACCGGCTTGCCCGAGCTGCGCTGGGCCACGTCCACCCCCGTGGCCTCGGCCCGCAGCGCGCCCACCGTGCACCGCTCGCGGGGGCGGGCGGCGAACGGGTCGTAGCGGAAGTGGCGCATGGCGTTGGCGTGGGTGATGGCGGCCACCTCGTGGTCGGGTACGCCGGCCAGCGACTCGGCCAGCAGCTCCGGTGAGGCCGGCCACGTCGAGTCCGAGTGCGGGTAGTCGCACTCCCAGCAGATGGAGTCGACGCCGACGTGATGGCGGTTCTCGATGCCCACGGCGTCGGAGATGAAGCAGGTGATGAAGCGCTCCCGGAACAGCTCGCTCGGCAGCATGCCGAGGTCCTGGCCGGTCCAGGCCCGGTGGTGCCGGTAGACGTAGTCCACCCGCTCGAGGAAGTAGGGGATCCAGCCGATCCCACCTTCGGAGAGAGCGATGCGCAGGTCACCGAACCGTTGCAGCACCCGGGACCACAACAGGTCGGCGGAGGCCTGCACGATGTTCATCGGCTGCAGCGAGATCATCACGTTGATCGGGGCCTCGACCGAGGTGATGGTGAGCTGGGACGACGAGCCGATGTGGAGGCACACCACCGTGCCCTCGTCCTGGCAGGCGGCCCAGAACGGGTCCCAGTGCTCGTTGTGGAAGCTCGGCCAGCCCAGCTTCTCGGGGTTCTCCGAGAAGGTGACGGCGTGGCAGCCCTTGGCCGCCACCCGCCGCACCTCGTCGGCCATGAGCTGGGGGTCCCAGATGGGGGGCAGCGACAGCGGGATGAACCGACCGGGCGCCGAGCCGCACCACTCGTCGATGTGCCAGTCGTTGTAGGCCCGCACCATGGCGAGGGCGACGGCCTTGTCCTCGGTGCGGGAGAAGAGCTGCCCGCAGAACTGCGGGAAGGAGGGGAAGCACATCGAGCCGAGCACGCCGTTGGCATTCATGTCGTCGACACGGCGAGCCACGTCGAAGCACCCCGGGCGCATCTCGGCGAACTCGGTGGGCTCGATGCCGTACTCCTCGGGGGGGCGGCCGACGACGGCGTTGAGCCCGATGTTGGGCAGCTCCTGGCCCTCGTAGAGCCACACGTCGCTGCCCCCCTCGGTCCGCACCACTCGAGGGGCCACGCTGCGATAGCGGGCCGGCAGGTGGTGGTCGAACATGTCAGGCGGCTCGACCACATGGTCGTCGACGCTGACCAAGATCATGTCCTCGGTTCGCATGGCGCTCCTCCCGGTGGCGTCAGCCGGCCGACCCGATGCCGAAGATGCGCACGGCGTTGCCGGCCACGATACGGGCCTTCTCGTCGGGCCGGACCCCGGCCATGGTCTCGTTGATCACCCGGCGCGACATCGGCCAGTCGTTGCCGTGGTGCGGGTAGTCGGTGGACCACATCATGTTGTCCACCCCGACCTCGTGACGGTTGCGGACACCGGTGTCGTCACGGACGAAGGTGGCGCTCATGTTGCGGGCCCAGTAGGCCGACGGCGGCTCGGTGATAGGTAGGTCGGTCCAGGACCGGTTCCGCCAGTACCGGTCGTCCATCTGCTCGAGGAAGTGGGGGATCCAGCCCACGCCGGTCTCGATCATGGCCACGTGGAGGCGGGGGAACCGCTCGAACACGCCGGTGAAGATGAGCTGGCCGATGGTGGAGGGGACGGTCGAGAACACACCGGCCAGGCTGGCCGCCGCCCTGGCCCCACCCTTGCCCTTCCCGCCGCCGTAGAGCGCTCGGCCACCGCTCTTGGCCGCCGCCTTGCGGGTGCGTTGGCGGGCGGCCCGGGAGATGAGGTTGATGTGGATGCACACCGGCACCTGCTCCTCGGCGGCCGCCGCCCAGAACGTGTCGTCCTCGTCGGAGAGGCTGTCGCCGCCCGAGGGCCAGCCCGAGATGACCACCGTGCGCGCCCCGCGGGCGCGGGCCTTGCGGAGCGTATCGACAGCGTCGTCGATCCCGGTGGAGGGGATCTGGACGGCCCCGACGAGCCGGGCCGGGTCAGCAGCGCAGAACTCGTCCAGCAGGAAGTTGTTGTAGGCCTCGACCCCGGCCAGCACGACGTCGTCGTCCTCGTTCCCGAGGAAGTGGCCGATCGTGCGTTGCGGCGGGAAGAGCACCTCGGCGTCGACGCCGTCGGCGTCCATGTCGGCCAGGCGGGCGGCTCCGTCGTAGCACCCGGGCCGGGCCTCGTCGTAGCCGACGCCCTTCCACCGGAACTGGTCCCACGGCATGCCGGGCGTGGCAGTCAAGCCGATGGGGTCGGGCTCGGTGCTCCCGGCGAACAGCCACCCTTGGCCTCCCTCGCCGTCGTCCACCAGCCGGGGAGCATGGTCACGGTGGCGGTCGGGCAGCCAACGGTCCCAGATGTGAGGTGGCTCGAGGATGTGGGCGTCGGCCGAGACGATCCGGTACTGGCCCATCGGGGCCCGCCTTTCCGCTGAGGACGAGGGGTGGTCCACCCATTCCACCGAAAACTGACACGAGCGTCAACTTTCGCGGTGGACCCCGTGTCGACACGTCGATCAGCCAGCGGCCGGCCTCAGCAACCAGTGGCGTCGCACAAGGCTCGGCAGGCGTCGGACATGCGAGCCGGCGACAGGATCATGATGAGCCGACGGAACGATGCTCTGTCCAGCGTGTGGACGTTGTCGAAGTTGGCCACGCAGTCGGTCGGGACGCCGTCGACTGCGGCCGTGAGCTCGAGCTCGGACACCAGGCCCCTCGTCGTTCGAGCGAGGGCGGCCACGACGACCGATCCGATGCGATCGGCGACCGGGTCCCTCGTCAACACGAGCACCGGCCGATCCCCGCCTGGTGTGGCTGCGAACCAGATCTCACCTCGCCGCATCGGCCCAGTCCGACCAGTCCTCGGCCGGTCCCCACGCTGCCACGTCAGCCAGCGACCGTTCGCCGTCATCGAGCGGCACCCGCTCCCAGGTCTCGGCGTCGAGCTCGCTGCGCAACGCCACGAGGTAGCGCCGCAACGCCTCCCGCAGCAGCTCGGACCGGTCGACCTCCAACCGGTCAGCCCAACGCTGGACCTCGGCGGCGTCGGCATCGGAGAGGCGGAAGCTGAACATCGTCATACGAACAGCCTACGTCGTATGACTACCCCCACCCGACAGCCGTCGTCAGCCGGGCATGGCGCCACCGCCGTCGACGCAGAGCACCTGGCCGGTGATCATCGCGGCATCGTCGCTGGCGAAGAAGACGGCGGTGCCGGTGAGGTCCTCGGGCTGCAGCTCCTTCTTCATCGCCGTCATCATCGTGACCATGGGCAGGAACTCCTCCGGCACCACCCGGCGGGTGGCGGCGGTCATCGTCACACCCGGGGCGATGCAGTTGACGGTGATGCCGTGGGCACCGAGCTGGGCGGCGAGGAACTTGGTGAGCCCGATGATCCCCCACTTGGTCTGGCTGTAGCTGAACGCGCCGACCTCGGTGAACTCGCCCATCGGCGGCAAGGCGTACATGTAGGCCGCTCCCGAGGACTGGTTGATGATGCGACCCTTGCCCCGTTCGACCATCACCGGGGCGGCCGCCCGGGCCATGAGCCAGGCCCCGTGCAGGTTGACCCTGAACACCCGCTGCAGGTACTCGAAGCTGTTGTCGGTGTTGTCGATGTCGTAGTAGAGGGCGGCGTTGTTCACGAGGACGTCGAGCCCACCGAAGGCGTCGACGGTGGCGGCGACGCAGGCACTGGCCGAGGCCTCGTCGGCGATGTCGGTGGGCACGAGCACGACCCGATCGGGCTGGTGACCGAGGCTCGTGAGGTGCTCGATGCCGGCCCCGCCCCGCTCGGGGTCGATCTCGGCCACCGCCACCCGGGCCCCCTCGGCGAGGAACCGCTCGGCGTAGGCGAGGCCGATGCCCTGCCCGGCGCCGGTGATGATCGCCACCCGCCCGGCCAGACGGCCGCCGGGATCATTCACGTGCGGTGGAGCAGGTTCATGGTCGAGGTGACCACCGGCTGTCCGTCGATGTCGGTGTAGGTGTCCTCGATCACCATGAAGGTCATGGTGCGGCCCTTGCTCTCCTTGGCGTAGATGTCCTTGACCACGCCGCGGTGCTCGAGCACGTCGCCCGCCACGATCGGCCGGTGGTACACGAACTCCTGCTCGCCGTGGAGGACGATCCCACCGCTGGCCATCAGCCCGCCCATCACCTCGGCCATCGGGTTGACGCCGCCGGTGGGATCCTCGGGTTGCTGCTCGGGGAACCGGCCCCAGTTGCCGATGGCGAAGGTGTAGGTCGGCGGGGCGGGCACATGCGCGAAGCCTGCCTCCCGGGCGGCGTCGGCGTCGTGGTAGACGGGGTTGTCGTCGGTGATGGCCCGGGCGAAGGCGGCGATCGGGCCCCGCTCCACCACGATGCGGCCAGCGCCGGTCGGACGCCCGATGTGCTCACTGAAGTCAGGCAAGGCGCTGGTCCTCCGGGGGTGGGATCGGCTCGGGGGACGTCACCGGGAGCGCTCGCTAAGGTGACGCCGACGTCAGGTTTCATTGAACCACAGCACGGGAGAGGCAGGCACATGGGCATCGTCGACGGGAAGGTCGCCGTCGTCACCGGCGCCGGGCGGGGCGTGGGGCGGGGAGAGGCGCTCGAGCTGGCGGCGCAGGGCGCCAAGGTGGTGGCCAACGACCTCGGCGGGTCGTCCAAGGGCGAAGGCACCGATCCCTCACCGGTCGACCACACCGTCTCGCTGATCAAGGAGCGGGGAGGCGAGGCGGTGGCGAGCTACGACGACGTGGCCGACTGGGCGGCCTCGGAGCGCATCGTGGCCCAGGCCGTCGAGACGTTCGGTGCGCTCGACATCGTGGTCAACAACGCCGGGATCCTGCGCGACGCCTCGATCGTGCGCATGACCGAGGACGACTGGGACGCCGTGATCCGGGTCCACCTCAAGGGCACCTTCGTGATGACCCACCACGCCTGTGCCTACTGGCAGAAGGAATCGAAGGAGGGGCGCAAGCGTCGGGCCGCCATCGTCAACACGGTCAGCTCCGCAGGGTTGCAGGGCAACCCCGGCCAGGCCAACTACGGCGCCGCCAAGGCCGGGATCGCCGGGCTGACCGTGATCACCGCCCTGGAGGGAACCCGCTACGGCGTGCGGGCCAACGCCGTGGCCCCGGGAGGGGCCACCCGCATGGTCAACGAGGCCATGCCGAACATCCCGGTGCGGGAGGCCGACGAGGTGCCCGACGACAGCTTCGAACGGCTCAACCCGGGGAACTCCGCGCCCATGGTGGTGTGGCTGGCCTCCGACGAGGCGCTCCACGTGTCGGGCCAGGTCTTCCGGGCCGTCGGCGCCGACGTCGCCCACTACCTCGGCTGGCACCTCGGTCCGTCCATCTCGAACAAGGTGAAGGGCGAGGACCAGAAGTGGGCCCCCGAGGCGCTCGGCGACGCCGTGGCCCGGGGCATCTTCGGATCCCGCCCCGGCGGCCTGCAAGTGGGAGGGTGACAGGGCACCGACCCGAAGCACCGGAGGCACATCCGTGGCCGGTTTCGAGACCCTGACCTATCGAGCCGACGGCGGGGTGGCGTGGGTGACGCTCGACCGCCCGGAGGTCCTCAACGCCTTCAACGGGGCCATGCAGCGCGAGCTCCAACAGGTGTGGCGGTCGTTGCGGCGAGACGACGACGTGCGGGTGGTCGTGCTCACGGGAGCCGGTGAGAAGGCGTTCTGCACCGGCATCGACCGGACCGAGCAGATCGGCGGCGGCGGCGGCCCCGACGCCCCGACGGTGGGCTCGGGCTCGACCCCGTTCCACTTCGACGACCCGGGCGACTTCATCGGACCCAAGAGCAACGACCTGTGGAAGCCGGTCATCGCCGCCGTGAACGGCATGGCCTGCGGGGGAGCCTTCTACATGCTCGGCGAGGTGGAGTTCATCATCGCCGCCGAGCACGCCACGTTCTTCGACCCGCACGTCACCTACGGGATGGCGGCCGCCTTCGAGCCGATCCACATGCTGCAGAAGATGCCCTTCGGCGAGATCATGCGCCTCTCGCTGCTCGGCAGCCACGAGCGGATGTCGGCCTCCCGGGCCCGCGAGATCGGGCTGGTGTCGGAGGTGGTGCCCGCCGCCGAGCTGGAGGACGCCGCCGGCTGGGCCGCCGAGGCCATCGCCTCGGCTCCCCCGCTGGCCGTGGAGGCGACGGTGCGGGCCATCTGGACGGGTCTCGAGCACAGCCGCGCACAGGCGCTCGGCCTCGCCTACGCCTACATCGGTCTCGGCACCGACGCCGAGTCGATCCGCCAGGGCCAAGCCACCTTCGCCGCCGGTCGTCGCATCGACTGGCGCCTCCGCTGAGGGTGCCTCCCGTGGCCGCCGGCGGAGAAGGGCGTCGGTCAGGGCCGCCCGAAGCGCAGGCGCGACACCGCCGGCGGTGGATCGGCCACCGGTGGATCGGCGGCGAAGAAGCCGCGGTGGACCACGGTGGCGATCGTGTCGAGGGCAGCCTCGTCGAGCTCGAGCCCCCGGGACACGACCACGTAGGCGAAGCGCTCGATCATGGCCAGCAGGGCGGCGGCCCGCAGCTCGGCATCGTGGCGGTGACCGGGGCGGGCCTCGTCGATGCGGGACACGAGCGCCTTGGTGATCTTCCCGAACGCCCGCGACCCGAGGCGGGCCAGCTCCCGGTCCCCCACCTGGTTCTCGATCCACGATCGGATGATCACGCTGTAGCCCCGGTGCACGGCGAAGAAGTCGGCCAGCCAGGATCGGAGCGTCTCGCGGCCCTCGGGCCCGGGATCGACGAACTCCAGGGAGGCGGCGAGACCAGCCATGTCCTCGGCGCAGCGGACGGCGAGGGACCGGAAGAGGTCCTCCTTGTTGGCGAAGTAGAGGTAGAACGTGCCGTGGGAGACCTTGGCCACCCGCACCACGTCGTCAACGCGGGCGGCGTGGTAGCCGTGCTCGGCCAGCACGGACAGGCCGGCGTCGAGGAGGCGGTGCTGGGTCCGCTGCCCCCGCCGGCGCAGCGACCGGCCCTGCGCCGAGGACGGCGCCGGCTCGGGCGCGAGGTTGGCGCGTGGTGCCGGCACGGGAACCTCCCAGGGCACGGTCGGAGGGGGCGATGCTCGGCTCGGTGGTGAGCGAGGCGGCGGGGCGGTTCGGCGATGCTACCTGCGTCGTGGCCGCCGACGGCTGGACGGTGAGCTACGACGAGCTGCACACCGCCTCCGACGAGGTGGCCGCCGGCCTGCTCGAGCGCGGCGTCGGGGAAGGCGACGTGGTGGCGCTCGTGCTGCCGTCCACGCCCGAGCACCTCGTGGCCTACGCCGCCGCCGCCAAGATCGGCGCCGTCACCGCCGGGGTCAACGCTCGCCTCACCACCCCCGAACGCACCGCCGTGCTCGCCCGGGCTCGGCCCCGACTCGTGCTCACCACGGCGACGCTGGCGCCGACCGCTGGGCCGGTGGCGGGCGCCGAGACGGTCATCGCCGAGCGGGTCGACGGCGCCGCTGACATGCTCGACGGTCTGCGGGTCCGCGGCGGTCGCCCCGGGCCGCTCCCGGCCGATCCCGAGCGACCGGTGGCGCTGGTCTTCACGTCGGGTACCACCGGCCTCCCGAAGGGAGCGGTGTTCTGCGGTCGTCAGCTCGACTTCGTGACCGGGGTCGACACCGGCCACCGCTGGGGCGGTGGCGGGGCGGCGCTGGCGGCCACCTCCCTCGCCCACCTCGGCCCCATGACCAAGCTGCCCGGCCACCTCCACCGGGGCGGCACCATGGTCCTCATCGAGCGCTGGCGAGCCGAGGATGCGCTGCGACTGACCGCCGCCCACGCCATGGCCGGCATCGCCGGCATCCCCACCCAGATCGCCCTCATGCTCCGCCACCCCGACTTCGACCGGTTCGACCTGAGCTCGGTCCGGGCGGTGGTGATGGGGGGAGGACCAGCCACGCCCGCCCTCGTCGCCGAGGCCCGCCAGCGGTTCGGAGCACCCGTGGCGGTGCGCTACTCGTGCACCGAGGCCGGCATCGGCCTCGGCACCGCCCTCGACGACCCACCCGAGGACGCCGAGGTCAGCGTGGGCCGGCCCCACCCTGGCGTGGAGCTCACCATCCGTCGGTCCGACGGTGAGGTCCTCGGCCCCGGAGAGGACGGCGAAGTGTGCCTGCGGTCGCCAGCGGTCATGGCCCGCTACCACCGTGACCCGGCTGCCACCGCAGCGGCCTTCACCACCGACCGTGCCGTCCGCACCGGTGATCTCGGCCACGTGGACGAGCTGGGCCGGCTCCGTCTGGTGGGCCGAGCCACCGAGCGGTTCGTCCGGGGTGGCTACAACGTGCACCCCCTCGAGGTGGAAGCCGTGCTCGCCGCCCACCCGGCCGTGGCCGACGTGGCTGTGACCCCCCGGTCCGACGAGGTGATGGGCGAGATCGGCGTGGCCGTCGTCGTGGTCCGGGCCGGCGCCACCGCTCCCACCCTCGACGACCTCCGCTCGTTCGCCGCCGCCCACCTGGCCCGCCACAAGCTGCCCGAGGCGCTGGTGGTGGTGGACGCGCTCCCGCTGACCCCGATGGAGAAGCTCGACCGCCGAACGCTGGCCGGGCTCGTCGATGCCCCCTGATGGCCGGCCGCTGCCCCGAGACCGCTGAATAGGTCGCCGTGTAATCTCCGGAGATGCGGAGGAACCTCGTTCTCACCCGGGTCGGGGTGAGCTCCCTGCATCCTGGTTGGGTCGACGCCGAGGAGTCCCGGAACTGGGATCTCTACCTCGCTCCCTACGAGCCGGTTCCACCGCAGCCCGACCTGGACTGTGTCGTGGGAGAGGTGGTCCCCGGTCCGAAGTGGTCTGGTATCCGTGAGGTTCTCAACGACTGGGACGGCTGGCGGCACTATGACCACATATGGCTTCCCGATGACGACATAGCGGCGACCCAGGACGACATCAACGCGATGTTCGACGTGGCCGAGGCGGTGGGGCTCGAGCTGTTCGCGCCGGCGCTGGACGCGGCCTCCTACTACGCCCACTTCACGATGATGCAGAACCTGAGCTTCTTCGGCCGTTGGGTCGGGTTCGTCGAGATCATGGTGCCGGCCTTCAGCAGGGCAGCGCTGGAGACGCTGCTGCCGACGCTCGACCTGACCGAGACCGGGTGGGGTCTGGGGCTCGATTCGGTCTGGCCGAAGCTGTTGGACTACGAGAACGTCGGCATCATCGACGGGATCACCGTGACGCACACACGACCCATCGGCGAGAGGCGAGACGGGGGATTGGCCAGGCGAATGCTCGAGGAGTCGGACACGCTGCTCGAGCTGTACGACTGTCGGCAGCGGCATACGACCTTCGGGGCGTTCGGTGCGGACCTGAAACCGCTCGACATGACACCGGAGCGTCTCCTCGTCGAGCTGGTGAAGGGGTCGCAGTACCTCTTCGAGCGAGACCCTCGGGTGCTGTCGTGGATCGTCGACTTCCAGAAGCAGCACTTCCCGTGGCCCGACTATCCGGTCGAGGGCACGCCCTGACCCTCGCCACCGCGGGCGCCATAGGACGGCCGAGGTGTCGGCCCCTCCCTGATGTCAGTCCCAGACGACGTCGAGGAAGGGCGGAGCGCGGAAGGTCATGCCGCTGATGTAGTGATCATCGGCGGTGCCGGGGGCAAAGCGCAGGCCGGGGAGCCGGTCGAGAAGGGCGTTGAGCACCACCTGGGTCTCCATGCGGGCCAGGTGCATCCCGAGGCACATGTGAGGGCCGTGGGCGAAGCCGATGTGCGGCTTGCGCAGGCGGAAGATGTCGAACCGCTCCGGCTCGTCCCACCGAACCTCGTCGTGGTTGGCCGACCCGAGGCTGACCACCACGACCGCTCCCTCGGGGATCGGCACGCCGCACACCTCGGTGTCGCGTGTGGCCGTACGCAGGATCAGGAGCAGCGGCGGCTCCCAGCGGATGCCCTCCTCGATGGCCTGGGGGATCAGGCCCCGGTCCTCGGTGACGGCCCGGAGCTGGTCGGGGTGCGAGAGCAGGCCGTACAGCAGGTTGCTCGACGACCGGTAGGTGGTCTCGGCACCGGCCGGGAGCAGGAGGCGCAGGAAGGCGAAGATCTCCTCGTCGGTGAGTCGCTGCCCGTCGCGCTCGGCCGTGGCCAGCACGCTCAACATGTCGTCGGAAGGGTGGCTCCGCCGCTGGTCGAGGATGCCGCCGAAGTACTCACCGAAAGCGGCCGAGGCCCGCACCGCCCGGTCCCAGTCGACGCTCACCCCGATCAGCTCGACGGTGAGGCGGTGGAACGTGGGCAGGTCCTCCTCGGGCAGGCCGAGCAGGGCGGCGATCACGGTGACCGGGAAGGGGAAGGTGAGGGTGCGCACGAGATCGACCCGCCCGTCATCGACGAAGCCGTCGATGGTGCGACCCACGATGGGCGCCACCAGCTCGGTCTCCCAGCGGGCCATGGCCTTGCGGGTGAAAGCCTGCTGGATGATCGAGCGGTAGGCGTGGTGCTCTGGCTCGTCCATCTCGAGGATCGAGTGGCCCATGACCTTGCCCATCACCTCGGCGTAGCCGGCCGAGGAGAACGTCACCCCGTCGCCGAGGACCTGGTGGACGGCTTGGAAGCTGTACGCGGTGTGCATCTCGGGCAGTCCTGAGAGCGGCCCCTCGCCGTCGTCCATGGCCAGACCCAAGGCGCCGCCCAGGATGGGGCCCTGCCGACGAAGGTCAGCGAACTCCGGGTATGGCGTCGTCCGACCGGTGGCCCCCATGGCCCGGTTGAACTCGTCGAAGGGATCTCGGTCGTCGAGCACGGGCGGCTCGGTTGCCGGAGGGGTCACAGCTGACTCCTGACACGAACGTCAGCCACCGAAGCTACCAAGCCCCGGCGGGAGCGGAGAGGGTGGCGGACAGGGCGGTCTCGAGGGCGGGCACGATCTCCCGCCAGTCGCCCACCAGGCCGAGGTCGGCGGCGGCGAACACCGGCGCGTCGGGTTGGGCGTTCAGCGCCACCACGAACCCGGCGCTACGGAAGCCGACGGTGTGGTTGAACTTCCCGCTGGCGGCGACGGCGAGGTACAGGCGGGGGGCGATGCTGTGGCCGGTGATGCCCACCTGCCGGGCCCGGGGCATCCACCCCTGGTCGGTCACCTTGCGGGTGGCAGCCAGCTCGGCCCCGAGCAGGTGGCGCAGCCCGTCGAGCTCGCCGTAGTGCTCGGGATCGACGCCCTGCCCCACGCCGATCACCACGTCGGCCTCGGCGAGGACGTCGAGATCGTCCTCCCGGACCCGCTCCTGGACCACCACCCGACGACGGGGTTCGACAGTGACCGTGGTCGTCGGAGGGACCGGTGCCGGCCGGGGCTCGAGCATGGGCAGCACGCCAGGGCGCACGGTGGCCATCTGCACCGGTGATGACGCGGTGACGGCGGCAACGAGGCTGCCGCCGAACGCCGGCTTCCAGGCCACCAGCCGCCCGTGGTCCACACCGAGTCCGACGGCGTCACCGGTGAGGCCCGAGCCGGTGGCGGCCGCCGCCCGGGACGCGACCTCGCGGCCCCACGCCGTGCCCCCGGCCAGCACGACCTCCGGTTGGACGTCGGTGACCCATCCCGTGACGGCGCCGGCCACGTCTTCTTCCACCTCGGCGCCGCTGACCTCCACGACCTCGTCGGCCCCCCACCGTCCCAGCGCCGCCGGGTCCAGCGGAGCCGGCCCCACCGCCACCACCCGTCCCCCCAGTTCGACGGCCAGGCGGGCGGCACTGCCGAGGAGCTGGCGGGTCAACCGCTCCCGGTCGGGCTCCATGAGCACCCCGACGGCGGCGCCGGCGGGAGCGACCGCGCGAGGGACCGGCGGGACGTCGGCTGGAGCGGCGGGATGCAGCAAACCCCGTTCGAGGAACACGTCGATCGCTCGTCGCACCTGGTCCTCGACGGGGCCGGACAGCACCACGGCGGCCCGGTCGACGGCCTCGGTGCGGGTGGCACCGACCGTGGTCGGGCTGGCGGCGGCGCCCCACGGCCCCGGCCCGAGGTCGGCGGCGGTCAGACGGTGGAGGCGCGACGAGTCGACGGTGGCCCAGATGTCGGGATCCTTGATCTTGCACGGGTCGCACAGCCGCTCGGCGGTGCTGAGCACGGCCGGGAGCCCCACCGCCGCCGACACCGTCTCGTCGTCGTGCTCGCAGCGCACCTCGACGGAGCCCTCGACCACGATGAGGTGGCGGACGCCGGTGGCGAAGGGCAGACCGAGCAGCTCGGCCACCGCAGGGCCGACCTGGCCGGTGTCGGCGTCGACCGAGTTCCGCCCCACCAGCACCAGGTCGAAGTGGCCCTCCCATTCGAGCGCGGCCCGGTCGAGGGCGGCGGCGAGGGCACGAGCGGTGGCGAGGGTGTCGGAACCGGCGAAGGCGGGATCGCTGACCAGCACGCCGTGGTCGGCACCAAAGGCCACCGCCTCCCGCAGCACCTGCTCGGCCGGCGGTGGGCCGAGCGTGATGGCCACGCAGCTTCCGCCGGACGACCGGGCCAGCTCGACGCCCTTGGCAACGGCTCGACGGCAGTAGGCGCTCATCTCCAGGGCCACGCCGTCGCGGCGCAGGCGGCCGTCGGGACCGAGCGCCATCTCCTCGACCACCGGCACCTGCTTCACGAGCGCCGCCACTCGCAGCGGGCCGGTCGCGCCACCGCCTCCCCGCGCGTATCCTGACACGGACGTCAGGTTAGCGAGATCGCCAGCGAGGAGGGGCACGTGGCCAGCGAGAAGCCGGTGGCACTGGTCACGGCGCCGTTCCGCGGTCCCGGGCTCGAACGGCTGCAGGAGGTGGCCGACGTGGTCCTCGACCCGTGGATCGACCACACGCCGCTGCGGCTGCTCGACGACCGGGCGCTGGCCGACCGGGCCAGGGAGGTGGGAGCCACCGTCGTCGTCTCCGAGGCGGACCAGTGCAGCGGCGCCGTGCTCGATCTCCCGCTCGTGGCCATCGGCTCGGCCCGGGGAGACCCCACCAACGTGGATGTGGCCGGCGCCACCGCCCGCCGCATCCCCGTGCTGCACGCACCGGGGCGGAACGCCGACGGCGTGGCCGAGCTCACCCTGGCCCTGCTGCTCGCCGTCACCCGGCACCTGTTGGCCGCCGACGCCGACGTCCGCACCGGCGAGGTCTTCCGGGACGGCACCATCCCCTACCAACGCCATCGCGGCTGGCAGCTCGCCGGTCGCACGGCTGGTCTGGTCGGCCTCGGGGCGGTGGGCCGAGCCACCCGGTGGCGCCTCGAGGGCATCGGTCTCGAGGTGATCGCCCACGACCCCTACGCCGACGACGCCCACCACGAGCTCGACGACCTGCTGGCGGCGGCCGACGTGGTGTCCATGCACGCCGCCGTCACCCCGGAGACGGTGGGGCTCATGGACGCCGATCGGTTCGGCCGCATGCGGCAAGGGGCGATCTACCTCAACACCGCCCGGGCCGGGCTCCACGACCTCGACGCCCTCACCGCCGCGCTGGCCACCGGCCACCTGGGCGGCGCCGGCATCGACCACTTCGACAGCGAGGTGCTGCCCGAGGGCCATCCCCTCGCCGCCATGGCCAACGTCGTCCTCACCCCCCACATCGGTGGAGCCACCTACGACACCGAGGCCAACCACTCCCGGCTGCTGGCCGACGACCTGGTCCGGCTGCTCGCCGGGGACCGTCCGGTCCACTGCGTCAACCCGGAGGTGTTCGAGTGAGCGAGCCGCAGGCGAGCGAACCAGAAGGGACGGCCTCGGTTCGCCCCGCAGGGGCGTGGCTCACCGGCGCGGACCGAAGGGAGCACCGATGAGCAAGCCCCAGGAGGGCGAGGCACAGGCGAGCGAGGCAGGGGGGACGGGCAGCGGCGTCGAGGTGACGAGGGAATCGGTGCTCGAAGCGGCCAAGGAGCTGCTGGCCAAGGGGTTGGTGGAGGGCACGTCGGGCAACGTGTCGGGCCGCCTCGGCGACGGCACGGTGTGCCTCACGCCGTCGTCGGTGCCCTACGAGACGATGACCGTGCACGACCTGACCGTGTGCGACCTCGACGGCACGCAGCTCGAGGGCGAGCGCGGGCCCACCTCGGAGAAGGCGTTGCACCTGGCTTGCTACCGGGCCCATCCCGAGGTGGGAGGTGTGATCCACTCCCACGCCGTGCACGCCACCATGTTCGCCACCGTGCGCCAGCCCATCCCGGCGGTGATCGAGGAGGTGGTGGTCTACGTGGGCGGGGACGTGCCCGTGGCCGACTACCGCACCACCGGGACCGACGAGCTGGGCGAGGAGGTGGCCCGCCACCTCGCCGACCGCAGTGCCGTGCTCGTGGCCAACCACGGCATGGTGACCATCGGGGCCACCCCGGCCAAGGCGCTCCACGCCGCCGGGGTGGTGGAGCGCACGGCCCAGATCGTCTGGGGGGCGAGGATGCTCGGCGCCGTCCACCCCGTCCCCGAAGAGGTCAACGCCAACTTCGCCGGCGTCTACCGCATGATGCGGGAGATGGGGATGTAGGTCAGCGGTCCCGCAGCGCGCCGGGTTCCTCCAACCAGCGGTTGAGGGCGGCGGCGCGGGCGTTGCGGAGGGTGAACACGTGGGTGATGGCGGTGCGGATGCGGTGCTGCTGGAGGCCGGTGACGGCCACCTGGCGCAGCAGGTAGTCGGCGGCGTCGCCGTGGTCGGCTTCGGCGTAGGCATGGACCTTGAAGTTCTCCACGTCGAGGCCGTAGTGGTCCCGCATGCCCTCGTACATCATGAGGGCGTAGCCGGTGGAGGCGGCGAAGCGCTCCCCGGCCCAGCCGAAGGCGGCCAGGCCCTCCTCGTAGGACCGGCGCATGTAGTACATGCTCGTGAAGGTCATGCCGATGGTCTCCGGGAGCGGCACGTAGGCCCGCAGCTCCTCCTCCCCGATGCCGAGCATGCGGGCCCACTCGACCTTCATGTCGACGTGGTTGCAGTCACCGGCGTAGCCGGTCTCGTCGGCCAGGTTCTGGATCCAGTGCTGGAAGTGCTCGCTGGCCCCCAGGGTGGCAGCGTCGGGGTCGGGGGCGTTGGCCACCAGGGACCCGAACTCGGCGGTGTACCAGACGCCGAGGAACCAGTACTCCTTGCAGAACCGCTGGAGGAGAGGGACGGTCAGGGTGCCGTCGGCCACTCGCTCCCACACCTGGTTCCGGGTGGAGCAGCGCTCGGCCTGGATGGCCTCGAGCTCGGCCATGAACTCCTCGACGGGTCTGGCCTCGTGCCCGGCTCCCACCCTGACGTCGGTGAACTCTCGCCGGTCGGCCTTCATTGGCTCGGTCTTCGTAGGCTCGCTCACGGCCGATGAGTGTAGACTTTCCTGACACAGACGTCAGTTTCTGTGGGACGAGAGGACGATCGCATGAACGTCGACCTGATCGAGCTGGCTCGCACCCGGATCCCCGACCGGTCCTCGGACCACGGCCCGGTCGACCCGGTGACCGCAGAGGTCATCCGGGGGGCCATGGAGACGGTGTGCTTCGAGATGGCCACCTATGTGTCCCGCACCGCCACCACCCCGATCCTGAACCAGAGCAACGAGCGCAACGCCACCATCCTCGACGCCCAGGGCCGGCTGGCGGCGCTGTCGGTCGGCATCCCCCAGTTCATGCTGACATCGACCCTCCCGGTGCGCTTCGCCCTCTCCTTCCTCGGCGTCGACGAGTTCCGGGAAGGCGACGTGTTCGTGGCCAACGACCCCTACCACGGCGGCGGCCACCTCCCCGACTACAACGTCTTCGCCCCCGTGTTCGGCACCGACGAGCTGGGCCGGCGTCGGATGGTGCTGATCGCCAGCATCCAGTGCCACCACGGTGACACCGGCGGCGCCGTGCCCGGCGGCTACAACGTCACCGCCGACGACCTGTGGGGCGAGGGTGTCCGCTGGCCGGTGGTGAAGGTGATCGATCGCGGGGAGGAGCGCCGCGACGTCCTCTACGCCCTCCAGGCCAACAACCGCATCCCCGACTTCATCGGCGACCTACGGGCCCAGATCGGCGCCGCCCAGCTGGCCGCCGGCAACCTCGGCGAGATGCTCGACCGCTACGGGTGCGGCACCGTCGAGGCGTCGATCGACCACACCATCGACTACGCCTCCCGTCGCTTCCGGGAAGAGGTGTCGGCCTGGCCCGACGGCAGCTACGAGGCCGACACGTGGGTCGACCACGACCCGCTCGGCCACCCCGACGTGCACCTCCACGTGCGGGTCACCGTCGACGGCGACCGCCTCGCCATCGACTACACGGGCTCGGACACCCGGCCCGAGCTGCAGGCGTGGTCGACCTTCGGAAACACCCGGGGGTACACCATCGCCCAGATCGCCGCCATGATGGACCCCGAGATCCCGAAGAACGAGGGGTTCTTCGAGAGCATCGACCTCGTGGCCCCGGAGGGCTGCGTGTTGAACCCCCGGCCCGACCGGCCGGTGAGCGCCGGCACCCACCACCCCGGTGCCGAGGTCGGCGAGGTGATCGCCCTCGCCCTCCAGGGGGTGCTGCCCTCCCGGGCCGTCCCCCAGACCTACAAGACCGGCATCCCCACCGTGATCGTCGGCGAGGACCCCCGCACCGGCCGCCGGTTCACCGACCACTCGGCCGAGGTCTACGCCGGCTGGTGCAACGCCGCCAAGGGCATGGACGCCTGGGGCTGCCAGGCCGCCGCCTTCGGGAACATCTGGAAGGCGACCGCCGAGATCAACGAGAGCCTCTTCCCCCACATCCAGTGGGGCCGGGACTACCGCACCGACTCCGGCGGCCCGGGCCAGTGGCGGGGCCTGTGCGGCAGCCACTACGTGAAGGAGGTGCGGGTCCCGGCCAAGGTGTACACCTACGTGGTCGGCATGCGCTACCCGATGCCCGGCATCGCCGGCGGTCGTCCCGGCGCCCCCAACCGGCTCACCATCCGCTGGCGCTCGGAGGACCCGTTCGTGGTCGAGCACACCGCCGACTGGGTGCCCATCGCCGCCGGCGAGCTCATCAACTACGACTACGGCGGTGGTGGCGGGTGGGGCGATCCGCTCGATCGTGAGCCGCAGGCCGTGCTCGACGACGTGCTCGACGAGTACGTGAGCATCGAGGGCGCGGCCCGGGACTACGGCGTGGTCATCGCCGGCTCGCTCGCCGACCTCACCCTCGCCATCGACGACGAAGCCACGGCGCGGCTGCGAGCTGAGCGGCGCGCCGACGCCGCCTAGGTGGGATATCGCGTCGGGATCGACGTCGGCGGGACCTTCACCGACCTCGTCTGCGTCACCCCCCAGGGCGAGGTGGTGCTCGACAAGGTCCCCACCACGCTGCACGACCAGTCGGTGGGGGTCATGGACGGCCTCGCACGGCTGGCCGGCCGCGTCGGGCTCGACCTGGCCGAGCTCTGCGAGGAGCTGGATGTCGTCGTGCACGGCACCACCACCGCCGACAACACGATGATCGAGATGGACGGGGCCGTCACCGGCCTGCTCGTCACCGAGGGGCACCGCGACGAGATCGAGATGCGGCGGGTGCACAAGGAGCGCATCTGGGACCCGGCCTACCCGGCGCCCACCCCGATCGCCCGCCGGCGGGCCCGCATCCCCGTGCCCGAGCGCTGCGACTTCGAGGGCAACGTGCTGCTCGCCCTCGACGAGGACGCCGTGCGGGCCGGGGTCCGCCGCCTCAAGGCGCTCGGCGTCGAGTCGATCGCCGTCATGTTCCTGTTCAGCTACGTCAACCCGGACCACGAGCAGCGGGCGGCGGAGATCATCGCCGAGGAGTACCCCGAGGTGGCCCACGTCTCCCTGTCCCACGAGGTGCTGCCGCGGGGACCCGAGTACGAACGCACCTCGACCACGTTGGTCAACGCCTACGTGGCTCCCCGCATCGTCGGTTACGTGGAACGGCTCACCGAGGCGCTGCGGCTCGCCGGCTACCCCGGGCCGTTGCTGCTCATGCAGGCCACCGGTGGGGTGATGCCGCCCGACGGCGTGGCCCGCCGGGCGGTGGCCCTCCTCGGCTCCGGCCCCACCGGCGGGGTGATGGGAGCCAAGGTGGCGGCCAGCGCCGACCACGTCGAGGACTTCGTGGCCGTCGACATGGGCGGCACCAGCTTCGACCTCTGCTACGGGCGGGGTGGCGAGCCCGTGATCTCGGCCGACTGGAACTGGCGGTACCGGTACTACATCGGCCTGCCCATGGTCGACGTGCAGTGCGTCGGCGCCGGGGGCGGCTCGATCGCCCGGGTGCGACAGGGCTCGCTGCTCGTCGGCCCGGAGAGCGCAGGGGCCACCCCCGGGCCGGCCTGCTACGGCCGCGGCGGCGAGCGGGCCACCGTGACCGACGCCGACCTGGTGCTCGGGTACCTGCCCACGGACGGATTCGCCGGGGGGTCCATGATCCTCGACGGCGCTGCCGCAACCGCCGCCGTCGCCCTGGACGTCGCCTCTCCCCTCGGTCTCGACGTGGTGGAGGCGGCGTGGGGCATCGAGCGCATCGTCAACGCCAACATGGCCCACGCCACCCGTCGGATGCTCGCCTCCTACGGGGCCGACCCCCGGGAGCTGGCCCTCGTGGCCTACGGCGGGAACGGGCCGGTGCACGCCTGGGCCATCGCCGCCGAGCTCGGCATCGGCCGCATCCTCGTGCCCCGCACCGCTCCCGCGTTCTCGGCGCTCGGCCTGCTCGTGGCCGACTACCGGGTGGACCTCGTCCGCTCCTACGTCACCCGCCTCTCCCAGGTCGACGTCGACCGCCTCACGGCGCTGATGGCCGAGGTCGAGCGTGGCGCCGACGAGGAGTTGGATCCCACCGGTGTCGACCCCGACACGGTCGAGCGGGCCCTGTTCGTGCAGATGTCCTACGCCGGGCAGAACTTCGACCTGAGCGTCCCGGTGCCCGAGGGCACGGGGTTGGCCACGGCCGACCTGCTCGACCTCGCCGTCCGCTTCCACGCCCAGCACGAGGCCGACCGGGGGTTCTCCTTCCCGGACCAGGAACCGGTGGTGCGGGGCGTGCGCCTCAAGGCGACCGGAGTCACGCCGAAGCCACCTCGCCTCAGCGCCATGGGCAGGCGGGCCGATGCCGCCGACGCCCGGCTCGATTCCCGCCCGGTGTACTTCGGCGTCGACTTCGTCGACACGCCCGTGTACGACGGCCCCGCCCTGGGGCCGGCGGCCACCATCGGTGGCCCGGCCCTCGTGCAGGAGCCCTACACCGTCGTCGTGGTGCCCCCCGGAGCGACGGCCCGGGCCACCGCCCAGGCCAGCTACGAGCTCCTGTTGGCTTGAGGTCAGCCTCGGGGCAGGCCGAGGAGGCGCTCGCCGATGATGGTGCGCTGGATCTCCGAGGTCCCACCGGCGATGCCGGCGGCCTGGCTCCAGAGGAACTGGCGCTGCCAGGTGCCATCTGACGGGTTGTCGTGGGCACCGGCCCACAGCGCCGCCGCCGGGCCGACCACGTCGAGAGCACAGGCCGAGAGGTGTTGGGTCATGTCGGTCCAGGCCAGCTTCACCCAGCTCGACTCCGGCCCCGGCTCGAGGCCCCGGCCGAGGCGGGACAGCGTCCGCCAGTTGTGGAGGCGAAGCACCCGCAGGGCCACGAAGGCCGAGGCCAGGGCCTCTTCGGTGGCCGGTTCGGCGAGCACCCCCCGATCGGCGGCCAGCCGGCACAGGTCGTCGAGCATGGCCTCGTGGACCACCTGCTCCTTGAAGGGGAAGCTCGTCCCCCGCTCGTGGGCGAGGGTGGTGGCGGCGACCATCCAGCCCGCCCCCTCCTCCCCGACGAGGTGGTCGGTGGGCACGAACACGTCGTCGAGGAACACCTCGCTGAACTCCGCCTCACCGGTGAGCTGGACGAGGGGGCGCACCTCGATGCCCGGGGCGGTCATGTCGACGACGAGGTAGGACAGGCCCCGGTGGCGGGGGGCATCGGGATCGGTGCGGGCGAGGCAGATCCCCCACCGGGCGCAGCCGGCGTAGGAGGTCCAGACCTTCTGGCCGCTGAGCCGCCACCCTCCCTCGACGGGCAGGGCGCGGGTGGTGAGCGACGCCAGGTCCGAGCCGGCGTCGGGTTCACTGAAGAGCTGGCACCAGAGCTCCTCGGCGGTGAGGATCCCCGGGAGCCAGCGGCGGCGCTGGGCCTCGGTGCCGTGCGCGAGCAGGGTCGGGCCAGCCAGGTTGATGCCGACCCGGTTCACCGGTTGCGGGGCGCCGGCGCGGGCGTACTCCATGTGGAACAGGGCCACCTCCACGGGGGTGGCGTCGCGCCCGCCATAGGCCGACGGCCAGGAGATGCCGACCCAGCGGTCGGCGGCCAGGCGGGCCTGCCACCGCCGGCCCCACGCCACCTCGTCGTCGACGGTGGCGAACGGTGGGGGCGGTTCGAGGTGGGTGGCCAGCCAGGCCCGGGCCTCGGCGGCGAAGGCCCGCTCGTCGGCGGTGAAGGAGAGGTCCACGCGCTACAGGTCCCAGAACCGTTCCCGCCCGGCCCGGACCAGCGCGGCGTGGAGGGCGCCCTCGTCAGCCGGGGTGAACGGCCGGTAGGTGGCCGCACCCCGCTCCCGCACCCACAGCGCGTCGCCACACGTGCGGTCGGAGCGGTACTTCTCGTGCACCAGGGTGCGGGTGACGATCTTGTTGGTGCCGGTCGACGGGAGCGAAAGGGCCACGCGCACGTAGCGGGGCCGCCACTTGGGGCCGAGGTCGGCGGGACCGTCGACCCATGCGGCGAAGCCATCCGGGTCGAACGCGGCACCCTCCCGCAGCACCACCGCGGCCATCACCTGGTCACCGGCGTCGACGTCGGGCACCCCGTACACGGCGGCGACGACCACGTCGGGGTGGGCGGCGACGGCGGTGGCGATCGGCTCGGCCGGGAAGTTCTCGCCGTCCACTCGCAACCAGTCGGCGGTGCGACCGGCGAAGTAGAGGAAGCGATCGGCGTCGAGGTAGCCGAGGTCGCCGCTCCAGTACCAGCCGTTGCGGGTGGCCCGGGCGGTCGCCTCGGGGTTGTTGTAATAGCCCTCGAACGGGCCGGCGCCGGCCACGTTCACGATCTCACCCACGCACTGCTCGGCGTTGAGCAGACGTCCGGAGCCGTCGAAGCGAGCAGGCGGGCGCTCGTGGCCGTGCTCGTCGACGATCCGCACGTTCGGTCCCGCCCGTCCCACCGCGCCGGGCCGGGGCGGGTCGGCTCGCTGCACGGAGATGCCACCCTCGGTGGAGCCGAAGGCGTCGATGACCTCGACGTCGAAGCGGCGCGAGAACCGGTCGACCACCTCGGGCGAGCCCTCGTTCCCGAACGCCACCCGCAATGGGTTGTCGCCGTCGTCGGGCTGCTCGGGACCGGCCACCAGGTAGGACAGTGGCTTGCCGGTGTAGTTGAAGTAGGTGGCTCCGTACCGGCGGACGTCGGGCAGGAAGTCCGACACGCTGAACCGGCGGGCCAGGCCGACGGCGCACCCGTGGACCAACGACGGCGCCCATCCCACCATCAGCGCGTTGGAGTGGAACAGCGGCATGCACACGTACCCGACGTCGTCGGGCCCCAGACCGAGGATCATGCCGATCCTGGCCCCGCTGCCGAGCAGGCGGCGGTGGCTGCAGATCACCGCCTTGGGCGCCGCCGAGGTGCCCGAGGTGAAAACCAGCACCCACGGGCGATCGGGGTCAGGAGCCCGGTCGGCAGGGGCCGGCGGACGGCGCTCGGCGGCGGCCAGGGCGTCGTCGAGATCTGCACCGAGCTCGGTGCCGAGGTCGCTACTCGGTGTTGATTCGGGGTACCGGCGGGAGACCAGCACCGGGACGGCATCGAGGTGGGCGATGATCGGAGCGAGATCGGCGACGTGGCCGGGCTCGGTGACGAGGAGGCCCACGTCGGTGTGGGCGATGTCGCGCCGGAGGTGCTCGCCGGTGCGGGTGTGGTTCAACCCGACGATGGTCGACCCGGAGAGCGCGGCACCGCCGAGCGCGAACAGGTAGTCGGGGGTGTTGTCGAGGAGGACGCCGACGTGCAGCCGCCCTTCTCCGGGAACGTGGGCCCGGAAGAGGTTCGCCCAACGCGTCGACTCGGCGACGTACTCGCCGTGGGTCCAGCGGCGGTCTCCGAACAGCACGGCCGGCCGGGACGCGATGGCGGGATCGGTGGCGTTGCGCAGCAGCAGGGCGGCACCGTCGGGGGCGGGGAGGGCGGCCTCGCCCGGGGCCGGCACCACCGGTGCTGCGCCGGTCACCACCACCGCCGTCGGAGACCACCTTCGGTCATCGGACCTGACACTACCGTCAGGTCCTCCTAGCCTGTCCCGATGCCCCCGAGCGACCCGGCTGCGCCCCCCCGCCAGCTCGGGCGGGCCGGCGCTCCCGGCCAGAACCGCGAGCTGCGGACGAGGGGCCAGCACACCCTGCGGAAGCTGCTCGACGCCGGGATCACCGTCTTCTCGGCCAAGGGCTACCACGCCGCCCGCGTCGACGACATCGTCAAGGCCGCCCGCACGTCGCACGGCACCTTCTACCTCTACTTCGCCAACAAGGAGGAGCTGTTCGCAGCGCTGGTGGCCGACGTGGCCGAGGAGGTGGCCGGCCTGAGCGAGGAGCTCAGCGACGTCACCCCCGACGACGCCGGCCGGGCGGCGCTGCGGTCCTGGCTGGCCCGCTTCGCCGACCTCTACGCCCACTACGGGGCGGTGATCCGCACCTGGACCGAGGCCGAGTCGAGCCAGGTCGACGTCGGTCGCATGGGCCGAGACGTCCTCGGTGGGCTGGCCGCCGAGCTGGCGGGACGGCTCTCGGGATCCCCCGACATCGACATGGCCGTCGCCGGCCTGGCCGTGGTGGCCATGGTCGAGCGCTTCAACTACTACGTGCTGTCAGGGCAGGTGAAGGCCACCCGCGACGAGGCGCTCGACACGCTCACCGACGTCATCTTCGACGGCGTGGTGGTGGCCCGTTGACCGCTCCCCCTCCTCCCGGCCCCATCGCGTTCGTCTGTGCCATGCCGATGGAGCTCCGTCCGCTCGCCCGCAAGCTGTCGCTCCGGCGGGACCGGGTCGGTGGTGTCACGGCCCGCACCGGAACGGTCGCCGCTCGTGAGGTCGTGGCCATCGTGACGGGGATGGGGACCACGCTGGCCGAGGAGAGGACCGAGCGCCTGCTGGACGCCGTCGCCGTCGCCCACGTCGTGGTCGTCGGCATCACCGGCGCCGTCGAGAACGAGACGCCGATCGGCACGCTGGTGGTCCCCGAGGTGGTGGTCGACGCGGCGACGGGGGCCGAGCACCACCCGTCACCGCTCGGCGACGACACCCCTCACGGGAAGATGTGGACGACCGACGAGCTCCTCGTCGACCCGGGCGTGCTGGCCCAGCTCCGGGCGGAGGGCGTCGTCTCGCTCGACATGGAGACCGCCGCCATCGCCGCCGCCTGCGAACGCCGAGGGACACCGTGGTCGGTGTTCCGGGCCATCAGCGACCGGGCCAGCGACGGCAGCGTCGACGAGAAGGTGTTCGGTCTGAGCCACCAGGACGGGACACCCGACGGGCGGGCCGTCGCCCGCTACCTCCTGGCCCACCCCGGTCGCATCCCCGGCATGGTGCGCCTCGCCCGGGGTGCGACGCGCGCCACCGAGGCGGCCGCCGAGGCCGCCATCCGCGCCTGCTCGCTCACCGGCGAAAAGACAACCTGACGTTCGTGTCATAGAGTGCCGGCGTTCATCCGCGACCGAGGTCGCCGACACTCTGGAGGGAGCCCTGTGCGACTCCGAGTCCCCGCCTGCGCCGCCGTCCTGCTGCTCTTGATGGTGGCCTGCTCGAACTCCGAATCGGCGCCTCGGACCGCCGCCCGAGGAGAGGACGAGGAGAAGGTCGCCGTCGACGCGCCCGGGGTGACCGACTCCGAGATCCGGGTCGGCGGCGTCGCCTCGATAACGAACCCCCTCGGCGGCGAGTACGCCGACATGTTCAGGGGCGTCGAGGCGTACTTCCAGATGGTCAACGAGGACGGCGGGATCCACGGCCGGGAGCTCACCCTGGTGGCCGAGCGGGACGACAAGGTGGCTTCGAACAACGCCCAGGTTCAGGCGTTGCTCGCCCAGGACGACGTCTTCGCGGTGCTGCCGGTGGCCACGTTGCTGTTCACCGGCGCCGACACCCTCGTCGAGAGGAACGTCCCCACCTTCGGCTGGACGATCAACCCCGAGTGGCAGGGCACCGAGGAGGAACCGAAGGAGAACCTCTTCGGCCAGGCCGGGTCCTACCTGTGCTTCGACTGCGAGGCGCCGATATGGCCGTGGCTGGCCCAGGAGGCGGGGGCCTCCAAGGTCGGCGTGATCGCCTACAACGTGGCCCAGTCATCCGAGTGCGCCGAGGGGATCCGCAAGTCGATCGAGCGCTGGGGGCCCGAGGCCGGTGTCGAGGTGGGCTTCATCGACACGTCGCTGAGCTTCGGCACCACCGATCTCTCGGTGCAGGTGTCGCAGATGAAGGAGGCCGGCGTGGACTTCATCACCAGCTGCGTCGACCTCCAGGGCGTGGTCACCCTGGCCAAGGAGGTGAAGAAGCAGAACCTCGACGCCACCCAGTTCATCCCCAACGGGTACGACCAGAGCGTGGTGGACGAGTTCGGTGACCTCTTCGAGGACTCCTACGTGCTCACCTTCTTCGCCCCGTTCGAGACCGAGGAGAAGCCTGAAGGCCTCCAGACCTACCTGGAGTGGATGGAGCGCACGGGGACCACGAAGTCCGAGAACTCCCTCAACGGTTGGCTCAACGCCGCGCTGTTCGTGCAGGGCCTGCGCGACGCCGGCCCCGACTTCAACCGCCAGAAGGTGATCGACGCCATCAACAAGATGACCAACTGGGACGCCAACGGCCTGCTCTGCGGGGTCGACTGGACCAGCGCACACGACCAACCGAGCGAGAACGTGTGCTCGGCGATCTCCAAGGTCACCGACGGCGCCTTCGAACCCGTCTTCGCCGAGCCGGGGAAGCCCTTCCTCCTCTGGGAGCGCGACGCCCCGTTGAAGGACCCAGAGGTCGTGGCGGGGGTGGACTGACCGGGATGGGCAGCCCCATCCCGCCATCGAGCTCGACGCCGCCGCCGACACGATGATCGAGATCCTCGAGCTCGCCGTGCGGGGCGTCCCCACGGGGTGCGTGTTCGCCCTGCTGGCCGTGGGCCTGGTTCTCACCTACAAGACCTCGGGCGTGTTCAACCTGGCCTTCGGCGCCCAGGCCTACGTGTCGGCGGTGGTGTTCTACGAGGTTCGCAAGGAGCACGAGTGGCCGTTGCTGCCGGCGGCGCTGCTGGCCATCGTCGTGATCGGGCCGCTGCTCGGGCTCCTGCTCGACCGGGTTCTCTTCCGTCACCTCCGGACCTCCGGCTCGGTGGCCAAGCTGGTCACGTCGCTCGGTCTGCTGGTGGCCATACCCGAGCTGGTCAGGCTGGCGTTCGGGAGCGAGTCGAAGAAGAACCCTCCCCCGCTCTGGTACGTCGAGCGCACCGACCAGTGGCTGTGGCCCGAGGGCAGCCGGTTCGTGCTCGACGCCGGGCAGGTCACCACCATCCTCGCCACGCTCGTCGTGGTGGCCGGGCTCGGGGTGCTGTTCCGGTCGACCGCCCTCGGCCTGCGCATGCGGGCCGTGGTCGAGAGCCCCAGGATGGTCGAGCTGAACGGCATCAACGCCGAGCGGGTGTCGATGGTGTCGTGGATGCTGTCGAGCTTCCTGGCCGGCTTGTCGGGCGTGCTCCTCGCTCCCCTGTTCGCGTCGCTCAGCCCCTTCGACTTCTTCACGCTGTTGGTGGCCGCCCTCGCCGCCACCGCCTTCGGGCGCCTGTCCAGCATCCCGCTCACCCTGCTCGGGGGCATCCTCCTCGGCGTCCTCCAAGCCATCCTCGCCGGCAAGCTGCCCACCGACAGCATCCTCGCCAACGGGCTGCGCCCGGCCCTGCCGTTCGTCGTCCTCTTCGCGCTGCTGCTCTTCTGGCCCGGCCTGCGCTCGGCCCGCGACGCTGCCGATCCCCTCGCCGGCGTCGACCCACCACCACCGCCGGCAGCGGCATCGATTCGCACCCGCTTCCTCACCGTCGGCACCCGGGCCTTCGCCGTCACCGTCAGCGCCATCGGGCTGCTGCTCGGCTGGTTCGTGCTCGACAGCTTCTGGCTGGGGCTCGTGACCTCGGGCGTCATCCTCGGTGTGATCATGCTCTCGATCACCGTCATCACCGGGATGGGGGGGATGATCTCGCTGTGCCAGGCGACCTTCGCCGCCATCGGCGCGTTCACCACCGCGCGGGTGGTCGACAGCCTCGGGATGTCGGTGATCGTGGCCATCTTCGTGGGGGCGGTGGTGGCGGCGGCCGTCGGCGGGCTCCTGGCCCTGCCCGTCCTCCGCCTGGAGGGGGTCTACCTCGCCCTCGCCACCCTGGCGTTCGCGCTGATGTTCCAGAGCGTGATGGTGCCCCTCGACTGGGTGAGCGGCGGCACCACGCCGTTGCGGGTGCCCCGTCCGGTCATCGGGCCGGTCGACCTGGCCGAGAACCGAGCCTTCTTCGTCCTCGCTGCCGCACTCCTCGCCCTGGCCGGTGCCCTCGTGTACGTCGTCAAGCGGGGCACCACCGGGCGCTTCCTCGACGCCCTCCGCGGCAGCGAGTACGCCGCCGCCTCGGTCGGCATCAGCGCCACCCGGGCCAAGGTCATCGCGTTCAGCCTGTCGGCCGGCATCGCCGGGCTCGGCGGTGGGCTGCTGGCCTGCTTCTACGGGGCGGCCAACTACGACCAGAGCTTCAACTTCTTCTATGGGCTCGTGTGGGTGGTGCTCGTGGTGACCGCGGGCGCTCGTTCGGTGCAGGCGGCGGTCATCTCCGGTCTCGGGTTCTTCCTCATCCCGGAGTTCCTCCAGCGCCTGTTCGAGATCCCGGGCCGGTACGTCGCCGACCACCCCGACCTGCCCGCCGCCGTGGAAGCGGTCCTGCGCACGATCAAGCCCGAGTACTCCCTCGGCGTGGCCTTCATCCTGTTCGGGTTCGGCGCCCTCACCTACGCCAAGCACCCCGAGGGCATCATCGAGGTCCAGACCCGCGCTGCCCTCCGCAAGGTCATGGGAGCGCTCGACCGCACCGATCGGTCCCAGCCCACGCCGGCCACCGACGACGCGAGGCCCCCCGACGAGGACCCCGCAGCGCCCGCCACCGACGACGACGCTCGCCGACCGGCGCCGGTGAGGACCGGCGGGGCCGGCGTCCCATGAGCGAGGCGCAGGCGCTTCTCGAGGCGGAGCGGATCACCAAGCGCTTCGCCGGCATCAGCGCCCTCGAAGAGGTGACCGTCGAGGTGCACAGGGGTGAGCTCGTCGGTCTCATCGGCCCCAACGGGGCGGGCAAGACCACGTTGTTCGACTGCCTGAGCGGCAAGCTCCGCCCCGACGAGGGCGACGTCCGCTTCGACGGCCGCTCCCTCGTCGGCCTCCCCGTGCACCGCAGGGCCCGGCTCGGCCTGGCCCGCACGTTCCAGCGCATCGAGCTCTTCAGCGGGATGAACGTGCGCGACCAGCTGCTCGTGGCCGAACGGGCCCGCCACGGCGGCGGGAGCTTCCTGCGCGACGCCGTCGGCCTCAGCCGTCCCACCGCCGACGAGATCGAGCGCTGCGACCGCATGCTCGACCTGCTCGGCCTCACCCCCGACGCCGACCGACCCATCGAGTCGCTGAGCCTCGGTCGGGGCCGGCTGGTGGAGCTTGGCCGGGCCCTGATGACCGAGCCCAAGCTGTTGTTCCTCGACGAGCCCTCCTCGGGCCTCGACCGCCGGGAGACCCACGACATGGGCACCGTGCTGCAGGCCGTGCAGGAGCGGTCCCACACCGCCATCCTCCTCGTCGAACACGACGTGCCCATGGTGCAACGCCTCGCCACCCGTCTGTACGTCCTCGACGCCGGCCACCTCATCGCCTCGGGTCCGACCCGGGAGGTGCTCGACGATCCCGCCGTGCGGGCCGCCTACCTGGGGGTGGGCGTGTGACGACGGCACCGATCCTGGAGCTGGTGGACGTGAGCGCCGGCTACGGCGCCTTCCGGGCGCTCTTCGGCGTGTCGTTCGCCGTGCCGGCCGGGACCGCCGTGGCGATCGTCGGCCCCAACGGGGCCGGCAAGACCACCGTGGCCCGGGTGTGCTCCGGGCTGGTACAGCCGACCTCAGGGCGGGTGCTCGTCGACGGGGACGACGTCACCGGCGCCGCCACCCACCAGGTGGCCCGGCGGGGCGTCGCCCACGCCCCCGAGGGCCGGTCGGTCTTCGCCACCCTCTCCGTGGAGGAGAACCTGACGCTCTCGTTCCGCCAGGCTTTCGGCCGGACCGGCACCGGTGACGGCCTGGCCCGCGCCTATGAGCTGTTCCCCCGGCTGGGCGAGCGCCGCCGCCAGCTCGCCGGTTCCCTCTCCGGCGGCGAGCAGCGGATGCTCACCCTGGCCCGCGTGCTCGTGCTCGAACCCCGCCTGCTGGTGGCCGACGAGCTGTCCCTGGGCCTCGCGCCCATCGTCACCGAGGACGTCTACCGCACTCTCGGCCGGGTGCGGGCGGCAGGCACGGCGCTCCTCATCGTCGAACAGCACCTCGACCACGCCCTGGCCATCGCCGACGAGGTGGTCGTGCTCGACCGTGGCGAGGTGGGCTTCGTCGGCCCCGCCCACGAGCTCGGCGACCGAGCCGCCTCCTTCCTGTCCGCTCACGAGGAGACAGTGTGAGCGAGCCGTCGGCGATGCCTGCGGCGGTGTACCGCCGGCCCGGCGAGGTCACCGTCGAGCAGCTCCCGGTACCCGAGCCGGGCCCCGACGAGGTGCTCATCGAGGTGAGCCACTGCGGCATCTGCGGCAGCGACCTCCACTTCGTCCTCGAGGGCTGGTCCGCCCCCGACGTCGTCCACGGCCACGAGTGGAGCGGGCGGGTGGTGGCACTCGGCGCCGGCGTCCACGAGTGGAAGGTGGGCGACGAGGTGGTCGGTGGGCCGTCGCCCCGCTGTGGCACCTGCACCGCCTGCCGGGCGGGGTTGCCGTCGCAGTGCGAAGGTCGCAGCGACATCACCACCGAGTCCCAGGGAGCCTTCGCCGGTTACGTCGCCGTCGACCGGCACAGCATCCTGGCCGTGCCCGACGGGCTGTCCCTGCGGGGAGCGGCCCTGGCCGAGCCGCTGGCGGTGAGCCTGCACGCCATCACCCGCAGCGCCATCCAGCCGGGCGAGCGGGCCCTCGTGCTGGGGGCCGGCCCCATCGGCGCGCTCATCGTGGCCGCGCTGGTGGCCCGGGGCCACGACCAGGTGGCCGTGGTCGAGCCCGCTCCGGGCCGCCAGGCCCTCGCCCGCCGCCTCGGTGCGGACCCCGTCCGCAAGCCCGACGATCTCCCCGTCTTCAGCGTCGCCGAGCCGGAGCAGCTCGCCCCCGACGCCTACCACGTGGTGTTCGAGTGCTCGGGCAAGCGGTCGGCGATGGAGGCCGGCCTGTCACAGCTCCGCCGCGGCGGCCGGCTGGTGCTGGTCGGCGCCGGCATCGACCCTCCCCGGTTCGACCCCAACCGCATCCTGCTCAACGAGCTCACCGTCACCGGTGCCTTCGTCTACGACGCCGACGGCTTCGAGGTCGCCCTCGACCTGCTGGCGTCGGGGCGCATCCCGGTCGACACCCTGGTCGAAGCGGCCGACGTGCCCCTCGACCGAATGCTCGACGCCATGCACGACCTGGCGTCGGGCCGCACCGCCGGCAAGGTCATGGTCGTACCCCATCACCAGGAAGGCTCCTGATGGACACGCTGTTCCCGTCCCGCACTCCCCGGTTCAACCACGTCGGCGTGAGCATGCCCGCCGACCAGCTCGACGACGACGGCCGGAAGGCCATCGTCGAGTTCTACGGGGAGGTGTTCGGGTGGCAGGAGCTGCCCACCATGACCCTCGACCGCGAGCGGTTGGTGCTCTCGGCCCACACCTACGAGCAGTTCGTGTTCCTCATCGCCGACGACACGCCGATGCGGGCCCCCCGCCTCGACCACTTCGGCATGTCGGTCGGCTCGGTCGATGAGCTGCACGCCGCCTACGAGCGGGCCCGGGCCTACGCCGCCGACCGTGACCCGTCCGTCGACCTCATCGCCCCGGAGGTCGACGATCACGACGTGGTGAAGATCCACAGCTTCTACGTGCGCTACCGGCTGCCGCTCATGGTCGAGGTCCAGTACTGGGAGGTCGCCGACGGTCTCGACCTCGACGCCATGGCCGGATGACCCGTGCCGCCGATGGGCCGCCTGCGTTGCGGGTGGGCACCTTCGTCCCGCAGGGGTGGAAGCTCGAGTACGCGGGCTGGTCGGCCAGCGACGCGTGGGAGCGGTCACGGGTGCTCGCCCAGCGGGCCGAGACTCTCGGCTATGACCACCTGTGGGTCTACGACCACGTCGAGACCGTCCCTCGCCGGGAGCCCGAGGCGGTGTTCGAGGCGTTCACGCTGCTCGCCGCCGTCGCCCAGCACACGACCACGGTCGGCCTGGGCCAGCTCGTCACCTGCGCCTCGTACCGCAACGCCGGGCTGCTGGCCAAGGAGGCGGCCTGCCTCGACGTGCTCTCCGGTGGGCGCCTGGTCCTCGGGCTGGGGGCGGGCTGGTACGACGAGGAGTACCGGTCCTACGGGTTCGAGTTCCTGCCCGACCGGGACCGGCTGGCAGCGCTCGACGAGACGCTCGCCGCCGTGCGTCGCCTGTGGACCGAGGAGGCCGTCACCTTCACTGGACGACACGTCCGCCTCGACGGCGCCCACTGCGAGCCCAAGCCGTTGCAGACCCGCCCCGAGCTGTGGGTCGGCGGCGGCGGTGAGCAGGTGACGCTGCGCATCGCCGCCCGCCACGCCGACGCCACCAACTGGCAGGTGGGGCTGGACGGCTTCGTCCGCAAGTCCGAGTTGCTGGACCGCTATTGCGACGAGATCGGCCGCGACCCCGCCACCATCGAGCGCACCCACGGACCCGACTGTGCCATCTTCGACTCCGACGCCGACCTGCGGGCGTGGCTGGCGTCGCCGGCGGGGGGCGACCTCTGGGACGAGGTGGGAACCGAGGATTACGTCCGGGACAACCTGATCGGCACGGTGGAACAGGTCACCGAGAAGGCTCAGGCATTCGTCGACGCCGGCTGCCGAGGGCTGGTCCTGTGGCTCCGCGATCTGCCCTCGGCGGAGAGCCTCGTCCGCTTCGCCACCGAGGTGCGCCCCGCCCTCTCGCTCCCGGTCGGGAGCCCGACGTGACCCGGCGGGTGGCGGTGGTCGGCGTGGCCCTGTCCGACCTCGGACGGGTCGACCACCTCACCCCCTTCCACCTCCACGCGCAGGCCGTGCAGCGAGCGGTGGCCGACGCCGGGCTGGAGAAGGACGACATCGACGGTTTCGCCTCCAACGGCCTCGGTGCCCTCCCGCCCATCGACGTGGCGGAGTACCTCGGGCTGCGCCCCAGCTGGGTCGACTCGACGGGCGTGGGCGGGGGCACCTGGGAGGTGATGGCCGCCCACGCCGCCGACGCCATCGCCCTCGGCCACGCCGACGTGGTGGTGCTGGCCTACGGCTCCACGGCCAGGGCCGACCTCAAGCAACGGCGGCGCACCGCCAACCTGTCCTTCGGGGCGCGGGGGCCGGTGCAGTTCGAGGTGGCCCACGGCCACACCCTGATCGCCAAGTACGCGATGGCGGCCCGACGCCACATGCATGAGCACGGCACCACCATCGAGCAGCTCGCCGAGATCGCCGTGTCGACCCGGCACAACGCCGGTCCCAACCCCGACGCCTACTACCGCGAGCCGATCAGCGTGGACGACGTGCTCGGCGGCGACATGATCGCCGACCCGTTCACCAAGCTCCAGTGCTGCATCCGCTCCGACGGCGGCTGTGCCGTGGTGCTGGCCGCCGAGGACCGCGTCCCCGACACGGCCAATGCGCCGGTGTGGGTGCTCGGCAGCGGCCAGCACACCTCGCACACCACGATGAGCGAGTGGCCCGACTTCACGGTCGGGCCGGCGGCGGTGGCCGGCCCAGCGGCGTTCGCCCGCGCCGGCGTCACCCCCGCCGACATCGACGTGTGCGCCATCTACGACGCCTTCACCTACATGGTCCTGCTCACCCTCGAAGACCTCGGCTTCTGCGCCAAGGGCGAGGGCGGCCCGTTCGTCGAAGGCGGCACCCTCCGACTGGACGGAGCGCTCCCCACCAACACCGACGGCGGCGGCCTGTCCGCCTGCCACCCCGGCATGCGGGGCCTGTTCCTGTTGGTGGAGGCCACCCGCCAGCTCCGCGGCGAGCACCCTCCGGAGCGCCAGGTCGACGGTGCCGCCCTGGCCTGCGTCAGCGGGACCGGCGGGTGGTTCTGCTCCAACGGCACCATGGTCCTGGGCCGGGACTGAGGTCGCGGTCGGATCAGTCGCCGGAGGCGTGACCCCCGTGGTCGTGGCGCTGTGCCTCGAACCAGCGGTGGATGGCGGTCACCAGCTCCGGGTCGTCAGTCGTGTAGGTGAGGCGAGCACCGGCTTCGACGGCGCCGTAGCCGATCTCGACCTCGGAGGCACCGGCCTGGAGCTCGGCCAGGCCGGGCATGTCGTGGCCGTGGATGGCAGCGGGGTCGCCGAAGTCGCCGCGACGGAACCGCTGCGCCTCTTCCCGGAGGTGACGCCGCACGAGGACCACCTGGCCCTCGTCGTCAGGATCGTCGGCCACTACCACCTGCACGCCACCGTCCTCGGTGGCGTCGAAGTGGTGGGTGGTGGCGTCGAGCTCGAAGGGCATGACCTCGGCCCCCCGCCGCGCCACCTCGCCCTGCCGGTCGGTCGACTCAGCACCACAGGCCGACATCAGCGCGACGAGCCCGAGTACGGCAACTCGGTGGGCCGGGCTCCTCGCCACGCGCACCCCCAGAGCGTACGGCAGTTGGGCTTCTTCAGGCGACGCTGCCGGCCACAGGGCGGAACACGGGCACGGTCACCTCGTCGGTGAGGTCCCGGTAGTCGACCTCGAGGGCCATGCCGATGCGCACGTCGGCGGGCTCGGCGGCCACCAGCTCGGTCATCATCCGGGGGCCCTCCTCCAGTTCCACCACGGCGGCCACGTAGGGCACCCGCTCGCCGAACGGCGGCAGGTCGTTGCGGTGGACGGTGGAGTGGGTGTACAAGGTGGCCCGACCGGTCGCCTCCTCCCACACCACCTCCTCACTCCAGCACTCGGGGCAGAACGGGCGCGGGTAGAAGTGGGCGACGCCACAGGCCCGGCAGCGCCGGATGAGCAGACGCCGATCCCGGGCCGCCTCCCAGTGGGGCCGGGTCTCCTCCTCGATCACGGGCAGGTCGAAGCGGGTGGCGGTCATGGCCGGCGACGTTACCGCTCGACCTGACTCGACGGTTTCCGAGCGTGGAAGCGCAGCTCGAACTCGCCCACGTCGACGTTGAGGGCTTCGAACCCGGCCTGCTCGAGGCGACGACCGAGGTCCTCGGGCGGGATGGGCACGAAGACGTCCCCGTCGTGGAACTGCCGTATCAATTCACCGTCGACCGAGTCGGTCCCGAGGAACGCCCCACCGGGACGAAGCAGGCGGTGAACCTCGGTGAAGACTCGGTCCTGCATCTCGGGCGACGGGACGTGGTGCAGCATCGAGAAGCAGGTGGCAGCCGAGAACCGGTTCGCGGCGAGACCGGTGTCGGTGGCGTCGGCGTGGACGACCTCGACGTTCGTGCCCGCGAGCCGGGTGGCGAGGGCCGACGCCAGATCGGCGTCGATCTCCACCGCCGTCACCTTCGGTGCTCGTTGCCGCAGCAGGTCCGTCGTCAGCCCGGGGCCGGGGCCCACCTCTAAGACGTCGTCTCCCAGCTCGGCCACCTGGGCCAGCCAGGGCAGCAGCTCGGTCTCGAGCCACCGGGCCCAGTCGGGACTGGCCAGGAACTGCAGGTGCGCCTCGTTCATCGCCACCGCAAACATAGCCGGGGGATCGCGGCTAACCTGACACGAACGTCAGGTTCGTCTGCTGCGCCCGGAAGGCACCGTTGGATCACCGCTCGCCGCCCGAGGTTGACGCGTTGCGAGGCCGAGTGGGGTACAGCGACCCGGTCAGGCCGTTGCGGGCGCTCACGGCCGGCAGCGGGCCCGCCTTGGTGCTGCTCCACGGGTTCGGCGTGACGCCGTCCGCCTATGACGGCACCATCGACCGGCTGGCCCGTACCCGTCACATCGTGGCCCCCTGGTGGGCTCGCGGCGCTCCGGCCTGGCGCTACGACGCCTGCCTCGACTCGGTCATCGCCACCATCGAGTCCCACCGCCTCGCCAGCGCCACGCCGGTGGGCCACTCCTTCGGTGGCGCAGTCGCACTCGGCGTGGCGGCGCGGCGCCCCGATCTCGTCGACCGGCTCGTCCTCGCCGACGCGCTGGCGCTCTCCCCGGTCTCCGAGAGCTCGCTCAGCTCGGTGCCAAGCCGGGCCACATCCGCCGCTACGCGTCACCACCCGTGTTGCGCGGTCTCACCGAGCACGCCCGCCGGCCCCGCGACCTGGCCGCGCTCGCCTGGTGGGGGTGGCGATGCGACCTGGCCGAGGCCGCCAGCGCGGTGCGACGAAGCACGGCGACCACGGTGCTGTGGGCGGCCGACGACGCGCTCTTGCCGTTGTGGATCGGTGAGCGCCTTGCCGATGCGCTCGACGCCCCGCTGGTCGTCGCCCGAGGGCGCACCCCCGACGAGCGCATCGAGCACGACTGGGCGTACCGCCGACCCCGCCTGTTCACACGCACCGTGTCGGCCGTCGTCGACCAGGATGGGGACGTGAGCGCCGCTGATGGCTGTGGCTGAGAGCTCCCCGGACCGGCCCGGGCTGGAGCGAACCGGTCCCACCGACGAGCAGGTCGAGATCGAGCCGTGGCACGCCGTGTGGTCCGAGAGCGGATCATGGCCGGGCCAGCCGGAGCGACACGGCGAGCTACGCCGTCGCATCGCCGCCGAGATCGGTGAACGGGTCTACATCGCCCGCTCGGCCAACGTCGTGTGCGAGTCGTTGTCGATCGGCGACCGGTCCTACATCGCCGCCGGGTGCCAGCTGCGCGACCGCATCCGCATCGGGCAGGACTGCTCGATCAACCCGCACACGACGATGGCCGGCGCCGTCACGATCGGGAACGGTGTTCGCGTGTCGTCCCATGCTGCGCTCTACGGCTTCAACCACGTCTTCGCCGATCTCGACACCCCGATCTGGCTCCAGGGCCTCGTCGAGGAGGGCATCGTCATCGAAGACGACGTGTGGGTGGGCACCCATGTCGTGGTGTGCGACGGCGTCACCGTCGGAGCGCACAGCGTTCTCGCCGCGGGAGCGGTCGTCACCAGGGACGTCCCGGCCTACAGCGTCGTCGGGGGCGTGCCCGCACGGGTGCTGCGCGACCGGCGTGACGCGGCGCCGGCGCGTCGAACTGCTCACGACCCGCTGGCTCGACTCGACGACCGCGTCCGCGCACAGTGGGCCGACGTCGTGGAGCGGTGCCGGGTCAAGCACCCGCTCGACACGTACGTCGATGCGCCGGGCGCGCCCCTCACCCAGCGAGCGGTGTGCGATGCCGTGGAGATCGCCGCCGCCTGCGGCGGGATGACGGGTCTGCAGGAGTCCATCGGTGCCGATGCGCTCGTCGACCGCCTCCAGCGCACGCAGGACCCGCTGACCGGGCTGTTCCTGGACCCCGCTGAAGGCTGCCCGGACGATCCCCTCCAGTGGCAGCTCGGCAAGGAGTTCCACCACTATGGCGTGCTGTCGGTGGGCTATGCCCTGGAGTGCCTCGGCGTCGCCCCGGCCGGACCGGTGCGCTGCGTCGAGGACCTTCCCGACCAGGACCTGCTGGTCCGCCTCGACGGCCTGCCGTGGCGGGAGCTGGCCTGGCCGGCGGGTGCCTGGGTCGACTTCTGGGGCACCGCCGTGTACCTGAACCGGCGCCACCACGCCAGCACCAAGGGTCTCGAGACCCTGCTCGGGTGGCTGCACACCCGGCTCGACCGGCGCACCGGCATGTGGGGTGGTGCGCACCCCGACTGGGGGTGGCTCATGCCGGTGAACGGCTTCTACCGGCTCACCCGGGGGACCTACGCGCAGTTCGGCCTTCCCCTGCCCGAGCCCGAGGCCAGCATCGACACCGTGGTGGCCCACTGTCGCGACAACGGTTGGTTCGCCGAACGGAACCGCACGGCCTGCAACGTGCTCGACGTGGTGCACCCCCTCTGGCTGGCCGCGAAGCAGACCGACTACCGCCGGCCCGAGCTCCGCACGCAGCTGGCCGCCCTGCTGGCCCGCACCACCGAGCACTGGGTCGACGGGGAAGGCTTCGCCTTCGAGGACGGTGGGCAGACGGGCCTTCAGGGCAGCGAGATGTGGCTGTCGATCGTGTACCTCCTCGCCGACTACGTCGGTGAGACCAGCGGCCTCGGGTGGCGCCCCCGGGGTGTCCACCGGTTGCCACCGGCGGCCTCGCTGGCCGTCGACCTCTCGGGGTCTTCTTGAGCGGCGCACGGTCTCGGATCGGATCGCCCTGCGGCCGTCCATCGCGCCGTCGGGGCCGCCGGCTGCTGGCCGTCCTGGCCGCGATCGCCGCGCCGGTTGCGCTCGTGCCTCCGGTGGAGGGCGCGGGCCACCAGGGTGGAGGCGACGCCGTCGGGGCGTCGAACCGGTGCGTCGAACGGGCCGACCTCGGCGACGCCACCGTGGCCTGGGACCGGATGAAGAACCCGATCCTGAGCTATCCCGATGCCGCCGTGAAGGACATGTCGGTCCGCCTCGCCGACGGGCGGTGGCGCATCCTGTTCAGCTACGTGCGCGGCCCCGAGGGTCGGTTCGACATGGGCTCGGTGAGCAGTCGCGATCTGGTGTCGTTCTCGAGGCCACAGGTGGTGCCGGCGCTGGCCTCACCGGAGATCACCCGCGACGCCGATGGCACCTGGCTCATCGCCGCCCAGCAGTACGACCAGCCGAAGTTGGCCAAGCTGCGCCTCTTGACGACACGGGACTTCGAGACGTTCTCCGACCGGCAGCCGCTGGCGTCCGAGCTGGCCCCCGACCCCGACGACCCGAAGCAGCGGGTCATCGATGCCGCGCTCGCCCACACCGACGCCGGCCTCTTCCTCGCCTACAAGCAAGGCGACCTCGTCGACCAGTCACCCCGCATCGCCCACTCACCGTCCGGCTCCCCGGAAGGTCCGTGGACGGTGATCGGCCAGCCGAACGTGGGCTTGTTCGAGAACTACCAGTTCTTCGTGCTCGAGGGCACCTGGCACATGCTCGGCACGACGGTACCGGGCGTCGAAGAGCTGGTCGAGCACCTCGAGCTCCTCGAGCAAGGTGTGACCGGATCGGACAACCCACCGACCCACCGACCCGTGCTGTACCGGCTCGCCGGCGATCCCGACGTCCCGGCCAACTGGCTGCGGTGGGAGAAGGTCGGCGAGATCGAGATCCCCGAGGAGCGGTGGAACACCTTCACCGGAGACGGCGACTACGAACGATCGAACTCGGCGCACCTCTGCGACGCCCGCCCGCTCGACGGCTACTTCTACCTCTTCTACGCCGGCAGCACCGAGGTCGAGGCCTTCGACGGGACCGGCCACGCCAAGCTCGGCATCGCCCGCAGCAAGGACCTGAGGACCTGGGAGCTGCCGCCCGGCGAGAAGGCGCCCACGGCGGCTCCATCGGCCCCCGCAGCCCGAGAGGGTGCTGCCCGGACCGACACCAGCGAGCGGTCCTTTCCCCTCGCCACCGTTGCCGCCGTCGTCCTCGGGGTCATCGTGCTCGCCGTGGTTGCCCTCCAGGTGCGGCGGAAGGTCAGCCCGCCACCCGGTTGACGGTTCCGTCGGTCACGAGGTCCACGGCGGTGCCGACCCACTCGGTGGCCTCCAACTCGGCCAGGAGGTCGGTGTCGTCGACCCGGGCGTAGCAGCGGTCGCCGCCGGGGAGGTCGCACACCGCCAGCCCCCACGCCCGGGCGCCGTCGCGGTCATGGACGACCGAGTAGGTGGCCACCGTGGCCGGCCCGCTGGTCACCTCCCGGATCGGGCACAGTGGCGCCTCGGCCGCCACCGAGCGCTGGAGGGCGACGCCGTCGGGTGGTGCCACCGGGCCGGGGGTGGTGGAGTAGGCGGCGTAGGCGTGCTTGGTCATGTGCATGCCCACCCCGCTGACCAGGCCGACGGCGCCCGGGTCGGCCCGCAGCACCTCGGCCATGGTGGCCACCGAGTGGCCGAGGTACCCGCTGCCGGGGCCGCCGGCGAAGGCCAGGCCCCCGGTGACGGTGGCGCCGCGAGGGTCGGTGGGGTCGAGGCCGAGCGCGTCGAGGGCGAGGTGCACGGCGCTGGCGAAGCAGCTGTACAGGTCCAGGTGACCGACGTCGTCGATGCCGAGACCGGCGCCCCGGAGCGCGGCGGTGGCAGCCACCCGCATGCCCGGTGACTCCCACAGCCGGGAGTGCTCGGCCACATAGGTCGGGTCGTCGGCACCGGCCCAGCTCCGGAGGTAGACCCGACGGTCCGACGGCACCGCGAGATCGTCGGCGGCGGCGTGGCTGGCCAGCACGAGCGCCGAGCCCATGTCGACGTCCATCACGGCCACGGTCCGCTTGGTGTACGGGTAGCCCACGATCCGGTTGTCGGGAGTCGGGGTGACGAGCTCCTCGGCGGTCCGCTCGACGGGGAACCAGGCGTGGGGGTTGGCCGCGGCCACCGTGGTCATGGGGGCCAGCAGCCGACCGATCTCGGCCCGGTAGTCGTCGGGGGCGACGCGAAGGTGGGCCCGGCGAGCGATGTCGAAGGTGGCGAAGGTGAGCCAGGCCTGGAACACCTCGTGGGCGACCTCGGCGGGATGGAAGGGTGCCTCGAAGGGGAACGGCTTCCGCTCGGGATCCCGATGGCTCCAGGCCGGGCGCCGATCCTCCTTGGCCAGGCGGCGCTTTGTGGCCAGTGCCTCGGCTCCACAGACCACGGCCAGGTCGAGCTGGCCGGACAGGATCGCCTCCGCGGCGGTGCCCAGCAGCTGCTGAGGCACCGTCCCGCCCATGCCGGAGTAGGCCCGGTGGCGAGGGTCGATCCCGAGCCGATCGGCCAACCGGCCGGGCGGGTCGTCGTACTGCCAGCTCTGGCTGTAGACGACCTGGAGGCTGCCGGCCCGGCCGAGCACGGCGTCGAGCCCTCGGCCGGCGCCTGCGTCGGCAGCGGCCGACCGGCAGACCTCCTCCCACATGGCGAGGGGCTCGGGGGCCTCGCCGTCCTCGGGACGCCAGGTGCGCTGGGCCACACCGATCAGGCACGGCGCTCGAGGGTCGACAGTCGTCACCGCCGCTGCCCCCCGGCCCACTCCTCCGCCGGGAGACCGAGGACCCCGACCCAGGCGACCCACCGGGCAGGGGTCAACGGCCCTGCCAGCGGGGCTCGCGCTTCTCGGCGAAGGCTCGTGGGCCTTCCTTGGCGTCCTCGGTCTGGAACACCTGCCGGCCGATCTCCTCCTCGATGCCGTAGGCCTCGGCCTGGTCGACGAGCAAGCCCCGCAGCACGCTCTCCTTGGTGGCCTGCACGGCCAGGGGCGCGTTGGCGGTGATGCGCCGGGCCCACTGGCGGGCGCGCTCGACCAGCTCCTCCTCGGCCACGATCTCGTTGAGCAGGCCCAGCTCCAGCGCCCGCGCCGCCGGGAACCGCTCGGCGGTGAGCAGGAACTCCATGGCCGCCGGGAAGGCCAGCTGCCGGGGCAGGCGGACGGTGGTGCCGCCGCCGGCGAACAGGCCCCGCTTGGGCTCCATCACGCCGAAGGTGGCGTGCTCGGTGGCGATGCGGATGTCGACGCCGCCGAGCATCTCCATGCCACCGGCCACGCACGGCCCGTTCACCGCCGCGATCACGGGCTTGTAGAGCTTGAGGTTGCGCAGGACGGCCGTCGTGCCGTCGCTGAGCCGGCAGCCGTCGATCTCGGTGACCCCACCATCGGCGATCTTCCCGGCCAGCTCGGTGACCTGGGGGATGTAGGTCTTGAGGTCGGCCCCGGCCATGAACGCCCGGTCGACACCGGTGACGATGGCCACCCACGCGTCGTCGTCGGCCCGGAAGTCCCGCCACGCCTTGGCCAGGTCCCGGAAGTGGTAGAGGTCGAGGGCGTTGCGGGTCTCGGGCCTGTCGATGGTGATGACCACGACGTGGGCGTCGTCCTTGTCGTAGTGGATCGGCATGGTCAGATGACGTCGGAGCCGAGGGCGCAGTGCACGGTCTTGGTCTCGAGGAAGGCCTCGATGCCCTCGCGCCCGCCCTCTCGCCCCAGCCCCGAGGTGCGGTACCCGCCGAAGGGGGCGTTGGGCACCACGGTGTAGCCGTTCACGCCGAACGTGCCCGCCCGCACCGCTCGGGCCACCCGCAGAGCTCGGCGCACGTCGGTGGTCTGCACCGAGGCGCCCAGGCCGTAGTCGGTGTCGTTGGCGAGGGCGATGGCGTGGTCCTCGTCCCGGAACGGGATGACCGAGAGCACGGGGCCGAAGATCTCCTCGCGGGCGATGGTCATGTCGTTGTCGACGTCGGCGAAGAGCGTGGGCGACACGAAGTTCCCGGCCGCCAGGTCGCCGCCCGGTCGGTCGCCGCCGCACACGAGCCGAGCGCCCTCCTCGACGCCCCGGTCGATGTAGCCGGTCACCCGGTCGAGCTGTGGCCGGGTGATGATGGGCGAGGAGGTGGTGGCCTTGTCGAAGGGGTCGCCGAGCACCGACAGGGCGGCCATGCCGGCAGCATGGTCGACGAGCTCGTCGTAGATCGACTCGTGGGCGAGCACCCGGGTGTGGCACACGCAACCCTGCCCGGACAGACCCATCGACACCATGCCCATGGTGGTCATGCCCACCGCCGCCAGGTCGACGTCGGGGAACACGATGTTCGGGCTCTTCCCGCCGAGCTCGAGCGAGGTGCGGGCCACGCGGTCAGCGGCGGCGTGGAGCACCCGCCGTCCGACGCCACGGCTGCCGGTGAAGGTCACCTTGTCGGCGAGCGGCGAGGTCACGAGCGCCTCGCCGGTGGGGTCACCGGGGCCGGTCACGACGTTGCACACCCCTCGGGGCAGGTCGGCCTCGGCCAGCAGCTCGGTAGCCCGCAACACCGCCAAGGACGCGTGCTCGGACGGCTTGAGCACCACGGTGCAGCCGGCGGCCAGGGCGGGGGCCACCTTCTGGGCGAAGAGCATGAGGGGGGCGTTCCACGGGATGACCGCGGCCACCACCCCCACCGGCTCCTTCAGGGTGTAGGTGAAGAAGTCACCGCCGGTGTAGTGCGGCAGGGTCTCCCCGGCCAGCCGGTCGACCCAGCCGGCGTGGTAGTCGAACAGGTCGGCGGCCATCGCCGCCGAGACCTGATAGACGGCGGTGAACGACACCGGGATGCCGTTGTCGAGGGACTGCAGGTGGTCGAGCTCCTCGGCGTGCTCGGCGATGGTGGCGGCCACCCGCTGCAGGATCCGCTTGCGGGAACGGGCGGCCAGGCGCGGCCAGTCGGTGGTGTCGAAGCACCGGCGGGCGGCCCGGAGGGCGTCGTCCACGTCGGCCGGCGAGGCCACGGCCACGGTCGTCACCGCCTCGTTGGTGGCGGGGTGGACGTGGGTCCAGGTGGCTCCGTCGGACGCATCACGCCACTGGCCGTCGATGTAGAGCCGCCCGGGGCGCACCCCGAGCCGGTCGCGGTGGGGCAGCACCGACATGGTCATGTGGGGCTCCGGGGGGTCAGCCGACGAGCGGGGCGGGCATCAGTCGGCGTGGGCCACCGCCTCGCCCGCCACCTTCACCTCGCCGTCCTCGTTGGCGAGGCTGCACCCGAGGTCCACGAACCGCCCGCCGTCGTCAGCCCGCTTCGCCTTCACCACCACCCGGGTGGTGAGCACCTCGTCGGGCCAGGTCTGCTTGGTGAAGCGCACCTTGTAGGAGGCGAGGTTGCCGACGCCGACGTAGTCGGTGAGGGCCTTGCCGAGGAGGCCGGCGGAGAACATGCCGTGCCCGAAGACGCTGGGGAGGCCGGCAGCCTTGGCCGCCACCTCGTCGTGGTGCATCGGGTTGAAGTCGCCCGAGGCGCCGGCGTACATGGTCAGGTCGGTGCGGGTGAGCTTGTGGCTGACGACCGGGGCCTCGTCGCCCTCCTCCACGCCGTCGAAACTCAGCCGTTGGCCGGCCATCGCGAACCTCCTGTCATCCGCCGCTCGACGGCGGCGCCGGTGGGCCCACGATGCAGTTCCCTGACACGCGTGTCAAGTTTCGCGGTCGCTGTCGAAGAGCAGCTCGGCCAGCCGGTCGAGGTGCCAGGTGACCGGCCCGAGCAGGCCGTCGCCGGCGTAGGCCCGGCGCAGGCGAAGGTGCAGGTCGTGCTCCCACGTGTAGCCGATGCCGCCGTGGACCTGCATCCCCACCCGAGCGCAGCGGCGGGCCGCCTCACCGGCCTGCGCCTTGGCCACGTGCACGGCGGTGCGACGGTCGGGGTCGGCGGCGTCGAGGGCCATGGCGGCGTAGGCCACGGCGGCGGCGGCCCGTTCCCAGGCCAGGGCCATGTCGGTGATCTCGAACTGGAGCCCTTGGAACGACCCTATGGGGCGACCGAACTGGGTCCGCTCCTTGGCGTAGGCGACGGTGGCGTCGAGCAGCCAGCGGCCCGCCCCCACCAGCTCGGCGGCCACGGCCACCGTGGCCCGGCCCACGGCGTCGGCCAACGCCTGGGCGGCCACCGGGACGGCGGCCGATCGATCGGCGGGCCCCTCGACCTCGAACAGGCGGCGGGTGGAGTCGAGGGTGGCCACCGGTCGCCATGCGAGGCCCTGGGCGGGCACCACGGCCACGGTGGGACCCTCGCCCACGAACGCCACCTGGTCGACCCGGTCGAGCTCGGGCACGAACGTCTTCACCGGGTCCCCGTTGGCCGTCCACGCCCCGTCGGCGCCGGCCATGGCCACGGTGCCGGTGAGCTCGCCGGCCTGCACCGACTCGAGGGCCGTGTGGCCGGCGGCGGCCAGCACCGGGCCGAAGAGGGCGGTGGTGGCGAAGAACGGTCCGGGAGCCACCGCCGCACCGGCCTCCTCGAGGAAGAGGCAGAGGTCGACGGTGTCGCCGGCGGCGAGGGCGGTCCACTCCCGCAGGTGCTTCCAGAGCGGATCGGCGGCGGCTGGGTCATCCATGTGGGCCCGCACGAGGCTCGATGGACACTCGCGGGTGAACAGGGATCGGGCCGCCTGCCGGAGCATCTCCTGCTCCTCGGTGAGGGTGAAGTCCACGGTCAGCCCCGCGGGAGTCCGAGGACCCGGGTGGCGATGACGTTGCGCTGGATCTCCGACGTTCCGCCCCCGATGGTGGCGGCCAGGGAGACGAGGAAGGCGTGGGGCCAGCGGCCGCCCTCCTCGGCCCGTTCCGGGTCGGTGACCACCCCGAAGGGGCCCTGGAGGTCGAGCCCCAGCTCGTAGAGGTCCTGGCGCAGCTCGGAGGTGGCCAGCTTCATGTAGGAGTGCTCGGGGGCCGAGCTGCCCTGCGCGAAGCCGGCGAAGCCCTTGTAGCCGAGCGCCCGCAGGCCCTGGGCTTCGGCGTACGCGGCGGCCAGCCGCCGGCGGACGGCGAGGTCGCGATCGAGGCGGCGGCGGTGGGCGAGGGCCACCAGGTCGTCGACGGTGCGCTGGCAGCCCGACACCCCCTCCAGCCAGATCCCGCCCCGCTCGTGGGCCAGCGAGCCCATCGTGATGCGCCACCCGTCGTCGAGCTGGCCGACCAGGTTCCCCCGGGGGACCACCACGTCGGTGAAGAACACCTCGGCGAACTCGGCCGCCCCGGTCACGTGGCGGAGCGGGCGCACCTCGACTCCCGGGCTGTCGAGGTCGATGATCACCACCGAGATGCCCTTGTGCTTGGGCACGTCGGGGTTCGTGCGCACGTAGCAGAAGCACTTCTCGGCCACCATGGCGTAGGAGGTCCACACCTTCTGGCCGTTGACCACGAAGGAGTCCCCGTCGAGCTCGGCCCGGGTGGACAGCGAGGCGAGGTCGGAGCCGGCGTCGGGCTCGCTCATGCCGACGCACCACACCGTGTCGCCGCGGATGGCGGCGGGGGCCATGGCCCGCTGGGCCTCCGATCCGAACTCGAGCAGGCTCGGCCCGACGATGGCGTAGCCCCCGAAGTGGAGCGACCGGGGGATGCCCTGGCGGGCCAGCTCCTCCAGGTACACGAGGGTCTGCACCGGGGTGGCGTTGCGCCCCCCGAGCTCGGGCGGGTAGCCCGGCACCATCCAGCCGTGGTCGAACAACGTGGCCTGCCAGGCCCGGGCCCACCCCGGGAGGGAGCCGTCGTCGCTCCCGATGAAGTCACGCCGGCGGCGGGCCTCCGGGGGGGCGTGGGCGGCGAGGAACTCGATCAGCTCCGCCCGGAACGCCTCCTCCTCGGCGCCCCACTCCAGCCGCACGGCCCGCCCGTCTCAGCCGTTGCCGGCCGGCGCCGGGTACGCCGGGCGGTCGGCCGGCGGCGGACCGAAGAAGAACGGTGGGACGGATCCGTCGGCCTTGGCGAGGAGCTGGTCCCGGACCGCCTCCACGGAGTCGACCGTCCACGGCTTGTCGCTGGTGGCCTCGGTGAGCGGTCGCCACCCCTCGAGGAGCTGGACCTGTCCCCCCTGCACCTTGACCACCTGACCGGAGATGCCGGCGGCCAGGTCCGAGGCCAGCCAGCCGGCCACCGCGGCCACGTTGGCGGGATGGAAGCGGTCGAGTTCGCCCTCGGCGGCCTTCATGTGGTCGCCGGCGACGTCCTCGGTGAGCCGGGTCCGGGCGACGGGGGCGATGGCGTTGACCCGGACCCCGATCCGTTCCAGCTCACGGGCCATGACCAGGGTCATCGCCGCGATCCCGGCCTTGGCGGCGGCGTAGTTCACCTGGGCGGCGTTGCCGTAGAGGCCCGACTCCGAGGCGGTGTTCACGATGGCGGCCCGGACCGGCTGCCCGGTCTCCTTGGCGAGGGCCCGCCAGTGGGCGGCGGCGAAGCGGGACACCGCGAAGTGACCTTTGACGTGGACAGCGATGACCGCGTCCCAGTCGGCCTCGTCCATGTTGAAGCTCATCCGGTCCCGCAGGATGCCGGCGTTGTTGATGACGACGTCGAGGCCGCCGAGGTCGTTGACGGCCTGGGCCACCAGGGCGGCAGCGCCGTCCCAGGTGCTGACATCGTCGTGGTTGGCCACGGCGGTCCCCCCGCCAGCGGTGATCTCGTCGACGACCTGACGGGCCGGGCGCTGATCCTCGCCCTCACCAGTGGGGGCGCCGCCGAGGTCGTTGACCACCACGCTCGCGCCTTCGGCCCCGAGCAGCAGCGCCTCTTCCCGGCCGATGCCCCGGCCGGCCCCGGTCACCACCGCCACCTTGCCGTCGAACAGTCCCACGGGCCTCCCACCGAGTTTCCTGACGCTCGTGTCAGAGTACGGTAAGTTCCCCGCCGTCGCCACACACCCGGGAGGCTGGGCATGGCCGACCCCACGCCGCCCGGCGAGGTCACCGAGCTCGTCCGCCACGCCGTCGACGACGAGGGCGTGGCTCGCATCACCATCGACGCCGCCGAGCGGGGCAACGCCTTGACCACGGCCATGCGGGATCGCATCACCAGCCTCCTCCAGGCCGACTCGGCCGACCTGGGGGTGCGGGTGGTGGTGGTGGCCGCCGCCGGTGAGCGCCACTTCTGCACCGGTGCCAGCCTGGGGGGCCCTCGGCCGGCGGCCCCGGCCCGTCCCGCCGGTGCCCCCGAGCAGGCCGTCGGCGACGTGGCCCGCACCATCCGGCGGGGGTGGCAGCAGATGGTGGAGGCGGTGCTCGACTGCGAGAAGCCGGTCGTGGCGGCGGTCAACGGCACCGCCGCCGGCGGCGGCGCCCACCTCGTGCTGGCCTGTGACCTGGTGGTCATGGCGGACACGGCCAAGCTGGTTGAGGTGTTCGTGCGGCGGGGGATCATCCCCGATGCCGGGGGCTGCTACCTGCTGCCCCGCATCATCGGGCTGCCCCGGGCCAAGGAGCTGATGTTCCTGGCCGACGACGTGCCGGCGGCCCGGGCCGAGCAGCTCGGCCTGGCCAACCAGGTGGTGCCGGCGGCCGACCTCGAGGCCAGCGTCGCCACGCTCGCCTCACGGCTGGCCCGGTCTCCCACGCGCGCCCTGGCCATGACCAAGTGGCTGCTCAACCGGAGCTTCGAGTCGAACCGGTCGACGGCCTTCGACGAGGAGGCCTGGGCCCAGGAGGTGGTGACCGGCACAGCCGACGCCGCCGAGGGGATGACGGCGTTCGGGGAGCGACGACCCCCGTCCTTCTGCGGCTGGTGAGGCGAGGCGGGCGTCCGGCGAGAGGTGAGGGTGGTCGACCCGCTCCCGGCGCTCAGCAGAGGCGTTCCTCGTGGATGGTGACGAGGTCGGGGAGGCCCCGGTGGTCGAGCCGGGAGCGCTCGAAGTGCACGCGGGCGCGACGACCCTGGAGGGTGAGGGTGGCGATGCCGTTGCCGAACCAGGGCCCGCCGGTGACCTGCCAACCGGCACCTCCGGCGGCGCCCGGCGAACCGCCGGCATCGTCGCCCCTGCCGCCGCCGGCGCCCACGGCGGCCAGGGCCAGCCGCCCGGCCAGCGCCCCCAGCCGGGAGCTGGCCACCCGGAGGGTCCGCCGCAGGTTGGCGGGGACACCGTTGCGGATCGGTGAGCTGACGAGCTGCACCACCCGGCAGCCGTTCCCGGGCCCGCCCTCGAGCGGGACGACGTAGGAGAAGTGGACGTCGCCCGAGAGCACGAGCACCGATGCCGGGGGGTGACCGCGGCGTCCGGTGGCCACGCCGGCCACCGACTCGGCGAGCCGTTCGAACGACCGGCCGAAGGCGGCCCAGTGCTCGAGGTCGCCGGCCCTCCGAGCCCGCTCCCCGATCCGGCGGCCGACGCCACCCCAGCGGCCGGCACCGACCCGATCGCTCCACCGCTCGGCCTCGTGGACGCCCTCGGGCAGCAGCCACGGCAACGAGGCGCCGATCAGGAGGTGGTCGACGTCGCCGGTCAGGCGGTCGTCGACCCAGGCCCACCCGGCGTCGTCGATGATGGCCCGGTCGCCCTCTTCGAGGCGGCGGTGGCTGCGGGTGTCCGCCATCACCAGCCGGGCGTTGGTGCCGGCGGCGAGGAGGTCGCGGGTGGAGCTCCACCGGGGCGGCGACGGGTGGGCCCGCTCGAGTCGGGCCCGGTCGATCATCGCCCGCAGGACCGCCTCACCGTCGGTCCCGGGCTCCCGGAGGGCGGCAAGGACCGGATCGGTGGCCAGCTCGTCGGGATGGAGGTTCCCGAGGTGCTGGTAGAGCCAGTAGGCGGTCAGCCCGCCGATGACGTGGGCGTCCCACCACGGCTGGTCGACGATGTCGTCGAGCCAGGCCGCCGAGAGATTCCAGTCGTCGACGATGTCGTGGTCGTCGAAGACCATCGCACTCGGCACCGTGGACAGCACCCAGCGCACGGTGGGCTCGGACCACGACCGGTGGTACAGCGCCATGTACCGCTCGAGGTCGGGCTCGGGCTCGTCGGGGTCGAGGTCGCCGTAGACCTGGTCCCCGAGGAACACGGCGTGGTCCGGAGGATCGCTCGGCCCCTCTTCGAGGAGGCGCCGGCCGTAGGCGACGAGCGCATCGACCCCGTGGCCCTCGGGGTGCTCGGTCCGCTCGAGGGTGTGGGGCGGGTGGTGCGGCACGGCCACCCGGCAGGAGCCGAACACCACCCGCAGCGGGCGGTCGGCCCCGGCGGTGCGGATCAGGCTCGGGGGCAGCCCAGCGCCGTCCAACGGCCAGCGCCGGACATCGTCGAGGAGCACCTCGTAGGTGTGGTCGGTGCCCGCCGCCAGGCCAGTGACCGTGACGACGGCGAAGTGGCGGCCGGCCACCGCGAAGGTGGTGGCGCGGGCCGGTCCGTCGGTGGCGCCGGCCGACGAAGACGGCGGGTCGGTGCGGACCTCCACGGTGGCGGGGCCGTCGGTCTCCACCCACACCGTGGCCCGCGATCGGTCCACGAAGCGCAGGACCGGTCCGAGCACGAGGTCGGGCATCCCCGCCACCTACCCGGCCCCGGCGGCGCCCTATGACGGGTGGACGGCCCGCTCGAGGAGCGTACCGGCGACCGGTCGCCATGCGGGGCGGAAGGCGTACACCGCCGCCAACCGGAGGCGGGTGGCCACCGCGTAGTCCCGGATGCGGCTCCGGGTCAGGGCGTCGGGGGCGGCGCCTCCCAGCAAGGCCGCCGCCGCTGCCGCTCCTTCGGCCGCCGTGCGGCGCCCTTGCAGCACCCGCAGCTCGAGGTGGACGACCAGGTTGGCCAGGTCGAGCGCTCGCTCGCCGACCGCCAAGGTGTCGAGGTCGAGGAAGCCGACCGGCTGACCGGGCTCGACGAGCACCTGCTTGTCGTGGAGGTCGCGGTGCAACAGGCCACTCGTGCCTGGGACGCCGGCCACGAGCGGGGCGAGGAGGGCCTCGACGTCGACCACGGGGAGTAGACCGAAGGCGGCGGCCCGGTCCACCCAGCGGCCGGCCACGTCGGCCTCGTCGGCGGCTGTATGGACGTCGAGGCCGGCACCGTGGATCGGCCCTTCGTGGAGGCGGGTGAGGGCCCGCCCGGTCTCAGCCCAGGCCTGGCTCCAACCGGCACCACCGGCTCGTTCGAAGAGGGACGTGCCGACCAGCTCGTCGAGCTCCAGGACCCCTCGGTCGTGGTCCACTTGTCCGAGCCGGGGGACCCGCAGCCGTCCCCCGGTCGCCGCTGCCACCTCGGCCGCCCGCTCCGCCCGGTCGACGAACGCCACCACCCTGTCACCGGGGCGCACCACCTTCAGGTACGACGTCCGCCCGTCGGGTTCGACGCGACGCAGGACCGCCCGCCGCTCCGGACGGTGGGCCCGCAGCTCGATGCCCCGAGCCGCCACCAGCGGGGCGAGTGCGCGCAGCCGACGGTCGGCACCGCCGGGCTGTAGCACGATGCCGGCCCCGGGGAGGTCGATCGAGCCGATGGTGTCACGGGCGACCTCGGACCGCCGCTGGGGGTCGGCCATCCACTGGCCGGCGACGGCTCGTCCCGCCCCGTCGACGTACTCGATGAGGGCGTGTTCGTCGTGGCGAGGCCAGGCCCGCTGCAACCGGAGACGGTGACCGTCACCGGGCACCACGAGCACCGACGGCAAGGTCGCGGCACCACCGGCGGCGCAGCGCCACGTCGAGCCGCCGCTGGCAGCGTCGCGATCGGCGGCCGGCCTCGCTTCGACGCTCACGCCGGCACCCCGGCGTCGAGGGCGGTGCCGGCGGCGGCCACGAGGTGCCGAACCCGTGCCTCCCAGCCCGGACGGCGGTACCGGAAGGGCTCGGCCGCTCGCTGGAGCACGGCGGCAGCGATCCGAGGGGCCAGGCCTGCGGACACGTCAGGCCCGCTGGCGGCGGCGTGACCGTCGAGCACGGCGGTGACGACAGCGCTGTGCCGATCGAGGTCGACGGGACGCCCGCCGGCGGCGAGCGAGGCGGCGACGAAGGAGGCCAGGTCGACGGTGGGGTCGTCGATCGACGCCCGGTCGAGGTCGACCACCACGAGCTCGCCGCCGGGTCGGCGCAACACCTGGTCGGCGGAGAGATCGCCGTGGACGGGGGTGGGGGCGACCCGGCTCGCCCGGGCGAGGGCGTCGAGCACGCCCGTCGCCACCGCCACCGCGGCGGTGGCGGCATCGGGCACCAGTGCGGTGATCGCGCCGACGGCACCGGCCAGCTCGGCGGACAGCGGCGGAGCGGGAGGGAGGCCGGCCACGCCGGCGCGGTGCAGGCGGGCGGCCAGCGCACCGCAGGCGGCGACGTCGCCGGTGCCGGCGTCGACGGCGTCGAGGGACACGCCCTCGATCCACCCCGTCGCCACCAGCGAGACCTCGCCGTCGACGCCGAGGAGGGCCGGGACCGCCAACCCGCTCGACGCAACGGCCCGGTGGCGCGCCGCCATGGCACCGGCCTCGCCCCCTCGGTAGGCCTTGACCAGGCGGGCGGCGGCCCCCGTCCCCACTCGCGCCACGAGCCGTCGCTCGGGCTTGTAGCGCAGGATGTGGGGCGGGTCGGTGGCTTCGGTCCCGACCAGCGTCGCCACCCCGGGCAGCGCCCGGTCGGCGGTGACGGGGGCGACGCCCACGCCTCGGTCGGCGTCCACCACGGGGGTGAAGGCGCCCGGGGCGCGGTCCGCCTCCCGCTCGAGCTTCTCGAGCTTTCCGAACCCGCCGGGCGCGACGAAGCGGCCGAGGGCGGGCAGGGTGCCACCGGCGGTGCGCACCTCGACGGCGGCGATCAACGCCGTGGCCGGCTTGTAGCGCACGTAGGTGACTCGGGCGCCGAGGAAGGGCTCCGGGTCGACCCACCGCGCCGCCATCCATGCCGACAGCGCGTCGTCGTCCAGGGCCAGCGCGAGGCCGGGGACGGCGGGGTCGCGACGAGCGAGGTGCCGGTCGGCGTCCCGGTCGCCGGAGGTCGAGGTCGTCTCAGGCGGGGTGGGCACCGCTGACCTCCAGGGTGCGACCGGTCAGCTCGTCGGGACGCCCCTCGTCGACGACCCGCCCGTGCTCGATGACGATCACCCGGTCGAGGCGGCCGGCGGTGGCGAGGTCGTGGGCGATGACGAAGGTGGTGCGCCCGTCGATGAGCCGGTCGAGGGCGGCGACCACCTCCCTGGCGTTGGCCTCGTCGAGACCGGCGGTGGCCTCGTCCAGCACCACGATGCGGGCATCGCGCAGCGCCGCCCGGGCCACGGCGATGCGCTGGCGCTGGCCCCCCGACAGCGTGGCGCCGCGCTCGCCGAGGACCGTCTCGTAGCCCTCGGGGAGCTGCTCGATGAACTCGTGGGCGTTGGCCAGGCGGGCGGCGGCCTCGACCTCCTCGTCGGTGGCCCCGGCCCGGCCGTAGGCGATGTTCTCCCGTGCCGAGGTGGCGAACAGCACCGACTCCTGGAGCACGATCGCGATCTGCGACCGCACCGACTCCAAAGTGAGGTCCCGCAGGTCGTGGCCGTCGACCCGCACCGTTCCGCTCACGGGGTCCTGGAGGCGCAACAGCAGGGACACGAGCGTCGACTTGCCGCTGCCCGACGTGCCGACGACCCCGATGCGTTCCCCGGCACGGACCGTCAGGTCGATGCCGTCGAGGGCGGGGCGGTCCTCGTTGTAGGCGGCCCGCACGCCCTCGAAGCGCACCTCGCCGTGGAACCGGTGCGCCGGACGGGCCCAGGAGGTGTCGACGATCTCGGGGGCGGTGTCGAGCAGGTCGATGATGCGCTCACCCGACGCCGACGCCCGGGCGATCCGCCCGGTGTACTTGGCCAGGTCCCGCATCGGCTTGAAGGCGCTCTTCAGGTAGGTGAGGAACACCACCAGGTCACCGGGGCTCATGGCCCCGCCGAGCACCCGCCGGGCCCCGACCACCAGCACCGATGCGGTGGCCACCCCGACCATCAGGTCGGTGCGGCGTTCGAGCCCGGCGGCGAGGCGGCGGGCCCGCACGCCGTCGCGAAGGCTCTTCGCGTTGCTGAGACCGAAGCGCCCCGACAGTCGACCCTCGAGGGAGTAGGCCTGCACGACCCTCACCGCACCGAGGGTCTCGACGGCGATGGCGGCCATCTCGCCCTCCCGCTTGCGCTGGTCCCGCGACACCGAGGTGATGCGCTCGGCCCGACGCCGGCTGGTGAGGAAGAAGACGGGGAAGACGGCGACGGCGATCAACGCCAGGCCGAGATCGATCCAGGCCATCACCAGCGTCATGGCGACCAGGGTGACCACGTTGCCGACGAGGGGAAGGGCAGCGGTGACGGCCACCTCCTGGAGGCGGCCCACGTCGCCGGTGAGGCGGGTGACCAGGTCGCCGATCCGCGCTCGGCCGTGCTGGACGATCGACAGGCGTTGGACGTGCTCGAACAGCTCGCCGCGGACCTTGGTGAGGATCCGGTTCCCGGCGAGCGCGAACGTGACGGTGGTGACGTAGGCCATGAGGGCCCGCAGCGCGACGGCGACGACCACGGCCAGGCCGCTCAAGATGAGCAGTCGGTCGATGTCCGGTCGGTCCGCCGCCCCGGGGGCGACGACGGCGTCCACCACGACCTTGAGCGGCCACGGCTCGAGCAGCCGGAACGCCACCTCGGCGAAGAGGGCGGCGAAGCCACCGGTGATCAGCGCCCGTTCGGCTCGCAGGTGCGGTCGCACCCGGCGGTGGATGCGGCGCAGCCCGGGGATCGCCGTGCGGAGATCGGCCGGAGGGCCGTTGGAGCTCATCGGCGCACGCCCGTCGTCGTGAGCCCACTTCGGTCCGGTACGGCGAGGTCCAGGATGCGGTCGACGGTGCCATCCCAGCCGTGGTGGGCGACGGCCTGTCGGCGGGCGGCGGTGCCGAGCCGACGTCGGCGGGCGGGGTCGGCCCGCAGGGCGTCGAGAGCGGCGGTGAGGGCAGCCACGTCACCGGGGGCGACGAGCACGCCGGCCCGGCCGTCGCCGAGCACGTCGACGACCTGGCCGACGGCGCTGGCCACGATGGGCAGGCCGGCAGCCATGTACTCGTAGAGCTTGAGCGGGGAGAAGTAGGGGTCACCGAGGGGTGGATAGGGCGCGGTGGCGACGTCCATCCGAGCCAGGTGGCCTGGGATCTCGGCGGGGTTGACGGCGCCGGTGCGCTCGACCCGCTGCCCGATGCCCAACGCCGCCACCTGCCTGTCGACCTGGTCCCGCCGAGGGCCGTCACCGACGAGGAGGAGGCGCCAGTCCCCGTCGAGCCCGGCGACCGCCTCCAGCAACACGTCGACCCCGTGCCAGGGCTTGAGGGAGCCCACGAACCCGATGGTGAAAGGGCCACCGCCGGGCGACCGAGGCCCGGGTGTGATGCGGGTGAGGTCGACGCCGTTCGGAACGACGTGGACACGGGCGGGATCGGCAGCGAACGATCGGGCCCAAGCGGCCACCGGCTCGGACACGGCGATCACGGCCGTGGCCGCGCCGATCGCCGCCGCCGCGACCGCCTCGGCCTCGGCGCGGTGCAGGAGGTCACGATGGGCGGCCTGTTCATCGACGAGAGGGGCGTTGACCTCGAGGATCCCGCCGATGTCGGCGCGGGCGGCGTGGGCCATGCCCTGCGCGCTCCACAGCGAGTACCGCTGGTAGACGAGGTCGAGGGGGCCGAGCGACTCGAGCACCGTGGCCAGGTGGGCGTCGGCGGCCATAGCAGCCCGCTCTCGCTCGGCGGCACCGCCCTTCGGGACCGGGGGGAGCGGGTGGAGCGTGACGTCGGTGAGGTCGGCCGGGGCGGGGCCATCGGTGCGGGTGGCGCACAGGTGGACCTCGTGACCACGGCCGTGGAGCACCCGGACGACCTCCTGGACGTGCACCGAGGCGCCCTTGGTCCCGAACACGCCGATGCCGGGGTCGGCACAGACGTAGGCGATCCTCACGACAGCGCCGCCATCGCTCGAGCGCGGGGCGCGTCGGTCCCGGCCGGTTCGGGCTCGGCCAGCAGCGTGGCGAGCCGGGAGGCCTGGCGGCGTCCGTCGAACGCCTCCTCCACGAGCGCCCGAGCCCGGCTGGCCAGCCGAACCCGAAGGGGCTCGTCGTCTAGGAGGCGGGCGACGGCAGCGGCCAGTGCGCCGGGGTCGCGCTCGGGGACGAGCAGACCGGTGTCGTCGTGGCGGACCACCTCGGGGATGCCGGTGATCGGGGTGGCCACGCAGGGGGTGCCGAGGGCCATGGCCTCGAGGAGCACCGTAGGCAGGCCGTCCCGGTTGCCGTCCTCGCCCACCACGCACGGCGCCGCCAGGACCGAACCGGTGGCCACGAGGTCGCGCACCTCGCCCTGCGGCAGAGGTCCGTGGAAGCGAACGACCTCGTCGAGCCCGAGGCGCCGAGCGAGGGCCCGAAGGTCCGACTCGAGCGGGCCACCGCCCACGACGTCGCAGGCCACGGCCCGGCCGGTGCCGGCGAGGACGGCACAGGCGTGGAGCAGCACGTCGAAGCCCTTCTTCTCGACGAGGCGGCCGACCGCCACCACCGTGGGCGCCCGCCGCTTCGGGGCGGCGAACGTGAAGGCGTCGAGGTCGATGCCGTTGTAGACGCGGTGGAGGCGGCGGGTGGCGGCCTCGCCGCAGATCGCTCGGAGGTGGTCGGCGTTGAAGTCGCTCACCGTCACCACGTGGTGGGCGCCGGTCAGCTTGCGGGTGAGGTCGGCCCGGTCGACGTCGGCATGGAAGATGTCCTTGGCGTGGGCCGTGAACGAGTACGGCACCCCCGTGCAGACGGAGGCGAGGCGAGCCACGGTGGTGGCCACCGAGGCGAAGTGGGCGTGGAGGTGGGTGACGCCCCGCTCCTGCACGGCGAGGGCCAGCTCGACGGCCTGGGCGCCGGCGTCGGCCTCGACGGCCAGCAGCTCCGGCAGGGCCTGGCCGAACCCAGGCAGGCGGCGCCGGCCCTCGGCCAGCAGGGCCCACAGGTCGGCCACCTTGCGTCCGCCGTGGGGGATCCAGGTGACCGGCGCCGACACGTCGGCGAGGGTGGCGTGGAAGCGGGGATCCACCGGTGGGCGGAGCGAGAAGATCTCCACGTCGGCGCCGGCCGCCTCCCGGGCCAGGATCTCGTTGACCACGAACGTCTCGGAGAACCGGGGGTACATCTTCACCACGTAGCCGACGCGGTGCCCGGAGCCGTCGCCGGCGGGGTCAGCTGGCGACAACGCGAAGCTCCCTGCGTGCGGGCGGGACCGACGTGGCGCCCCGGCGCGGCCGGGCGAGCAGGGCCGCGGCCAGGCCGGGAAGGCGGGCGAGGCCCTCGAGGTCCATGGGACGACGGGGCCGGGCGGTGCGACCGTGGACCGCCCGATCGAGCCACGCCCCGAGCCCCTCGACGGTGAGCCCTTCGGGGTGGGCGACGTCGAGCGCTCCCAGCGCGGCGAGGCGATCAGCGCGGATGAGTTGCTCGCGCCGAGGGTGCACCCGGGGGACGATGAGGGCGGGCACCCCGGTGGCGAGGAGCTCGCAGACGGTGTTGTAACCGCCCATGCCCACGGCCGCCGAGGCACCGGCGATAAGCGCTTCGATGGCGGCCACGAAGGGAACAACCTCGAGGTCGCCGCGGCCGGCGGCGAGGGCGGCCACCCGTCGGCCGTGGTGGTCGGGCATGTGCGGCCCGGTGACGAGGACCCCGCGGTGGCCGGCGGGGAGCGGTGCCCGAGCGAAGGCCTGGGCCAGACCCAGGCCGTCCTGGCCGCCGCCCACGATGCCGAGCACATAGGGCGGCTGGGGGGCCGGCCCGGCACCCGAGCCGGGCCGGCCGGGCCGGGCCAGGTAGCCGGTGTAGGTCGTCCGCTCGGCCACCTCCGCCGGCAGGCCGTTGTCGGCGACGGGGTCGAGCACCTGTGCGTCGCCGTACACCCACACCTGGTCGTACCACCGCTCGACGGCCTCGGTGTTCTCCTGAGCGGCCCATTCCCGGCGGACGACGTCCGGCTCGTCGAGCACGTCCCGGAGCCCCAGCACGATGCGGGTGCCACACCTGCCGGCGAGGTGCGCGAGCGCCGCCTCCAGCTCGCCACCGAACCCTCGGGGCAGCTTGTCGACGATCAGTAGATCCGGGGCGAAGGCGGCGAGGGCCGAGCGGAGGACGCTCGAGCGGATGGCCACCACGTCGGCAAGTGGCCCCGAGAGGTGCCGGGGGGCGTAGGTCCCGCTCGAGTCCTTGGCCACGGTGGGAAGGGTGACGACGTCGCAGCGGCGGGGTCGGGCCAGGCCGGCGGACTCCGGGGCGCCCGAGAACACGAGGAGGTCCGGCGCCGGCCTGAGGGCTGCGAGGGCCGTGGCGACGGCCATGTTGCGACGGATGTGGCCGAGCCCCAGCGCGTCGTGGGAGTAGAGCGCGATGCGGGGAGTACGACTGCGATGGGAAGCGGCCACGAGGTCCAGAGTCCTCTTCAGTCGGCGAGATCCTCCCGGTTATGAGGCGCGCAGGTGAATCAGTCGTGAACTGGGCGTGAGAATCCTCTCATCGAGGCGCGAACTGCCGATATTGCCGCCGGCCTAGTCGACCTCGTCGCGGCCCAGGTCGGTGGCGGCCACGTCGACGTCGATCGGGGCGCTGCTCCCGCCACCGTCGAGCTCGTCGACGGTCATGAGCACGGCCCGGGCCTTGCTCCCCTCCGATGGGCCGACCACACCTCGCTGCTCCAGCAGGTCCATGATCCGCCCGGCCCGGGCGAAGCCGACCCGCAGCTTGCGCTGCAGCATCGACGTGGACCCGAGCTGGGAGCGGACCACGAGGTCCATGGCCTGGGCCAGCATGCCGTCGTCGTCGTCGTCGAGGCCACCGCCACCAGCCGGGCCGGCGCCGTCGAGACCGGCGTCAGCGGCGCCCTGCACGCCGTCGTCGTAGGCCACCTCGGGGGCCTGGCGCTTCCAGTGGGCGACGATGCCCCGGACCTCGTCCTCGGTGACCCAGGAGCCCTGGATGCGCTGGGGGATGCTCGACGCCGGTCCCAGCAGCAACATGTCGCCCCGACCGAGCAGCCGCTCGGCGCCAGGCTGGTCGAGGATCACCCGGCTGTCGGCCAGGCTCGACACCGCGAAGGCCCACCGGGCCGGGATGTTGGCCTTGATGACGCCGGTGATGACGTTCACCGACGGTCGCTGCGTGGCGATCACCAGGTGGATGCCCACGGCCCGGGCCATCTGGGCGATCCTGCAGATCGAGTCCTCGACGTCACGGGCGGCCACCATCATCAGGTCGTTGAGCTCGTCCACCACGATCAGGATGAACGGCAGCCGGGCATGCTCCGAGCGTCCGAGCGGAGCACCCTCGCCGCTGAGCTCGCCTCGGTCGAAGGCGGCGTTGTAGCCGGTGACGTCCCGGAAGCCCACCTCGGCCAGCAGGTCGTAGCGCCGCTCCATCTCCCGAACCGCCCACGACAGGGCGTTGGCCGCCTTCTTCGGGTTGGTGACCACCTCGGTGAGCAGGTGCGGCAGGCGGTTGTACTGGCCGAGCTCGACCCGCTTGGGGTCGACGAGGATCATGCGCACCTGGTCGGGGGTGGACCGCATCAACAGCGACGTGATGAGCGAGTTGATGCAGGACGACTTGCCGGCCCCGGTGGCACCGGCGATGAGGACGTGGGGCATCGTGGCCAGGTTGGCCAGGACCGACTTGCCCGCGATGTCGCGCCCCACGGCCACCTCGAGTGGGTGCACGGCCCGCCGGGCCTCGTCGCTCGAGAGGATGTCCCCGACGGTGACGAGCTGCTTGCGGGCGTTGGGGATCTCGACGCCGATGGCCTGCTTGCCCGGGATGGGGGCCAGGATGCGGACGTCGGGGGTGGCCATGGCGTAGGCGATGTCGCGGTGGAGGCTGGTGACCCGGGCCACCTTGACCCCGGGGCCGAGCTCGAGCTCGTAGCGGGTGACGGTGGGGCCGACGGTCATGCCCACCAAGCGGGTCTCCACGCCGTGCTCGGCCAGCGCGTGCTCGAGACCACGACCGGTCTCCTCCACCGACGCCCGGTCGACGGCCTGGGTGCCGGTGCGGGCGAGCAGCTTGGCCGGGGGCAGCTTCCAGGCCGAGGGGCGAGCCGACGGCCCGAGGGCGATCTCGAGCTGCTCGGGCTCGCCGAGGAGCTCCTCGGGTCCCGGCTCGGGGAGGACCATGGTCGGGGATCGGCCGGGACGGGGTGGGACGGACTCACCATCGGCGTCCTGGTCGTAGAGGCCGGTGGCCTCGTCACGGAGGTCGATGGCGACGTCGCCGGTGGCATCGGGCGGGGCGGGGCCGACCCGGAACAGCGCGGCGAACGTCCGTCGGGCGGCGGCGGCCACCGGCCGCACGCCGGCAGCGGTGCGCCCGGCGAGCACCCGCAGCGTGGTGCGGGTGAGGATGAGGACCCCGACGAGCCCGGCGAGGACGAGGAGCAGCGTGGCCCCCCACGTGGCCACCATGGCCAGGAGCGGCTCACCCACCGCAGCGCCGGCATAGCCGGCGGCATCGGCCAGCCGGTCGGCGTCGCCGCTCCACGCTGGCGCGCCGCGGGCGAGGTGAAGCAGGCCCAGCCCGGCGATCACGCCGAGGGTGCCCCCTACCGCCAGGTGGGCGCGGGTGGGCCGGTCACCGCTCGGGTGCCGGCGGTCGCCGCGCTCGGCGTCGGTGCCAGCCGGGCCGTCGCCGGGCGGGCCCAGCGTCGCCTCGGCGGTCGGGGCGGGGCCCCTCACGAGCAGGACGCCACCGGCGACGAGCGCCGGCGGCACGAGGATGCGGGCGGCGCCGACGAGGAGGCCAGCGCCCCGTGCCGCCGCCGCACCGAGCGGCCCGGCCAGGTCGCCGTAGACCCCGAGGCCGCAGACCAGGCCCACGGCGATGGCCACCAGTCCGGCCAGGTCGACACGATGGCCGTCGGTGGCCCTCGCCACCACCCCGGCCGCCCGCCGCAGCGCCGAGGGGCGAGCGCGCCGGTTCCGTCCCGTCGTGGCCGCCTTCTCCTTCGCCTTGCCCCTGGGGGAGATCGAACCGGAGGAGGTCGAGCCTGATGAGCGCCGACGGGTGGCTGTCACAGTGGTCACAACGCTAACAGCAGCACCATCAGCCACGGCACTGTGCTCGTGCTGGGCCGGGTACTCTGCGCCGGTGGCCCGCAACGTGCTCGGCGGTGAGCTCGTGCCCTGCGGTACCGACCCCGTCACCGGGTTCTACCGCACCGGTTGCTGCGACACGGGGGCCGACGATGCCGGCGTGCACGTGGTCTGCGCGGAGCTGACCACCGAGTTCCTGGCCTTCACCGCCAGTCGCGGCAACGACCTGTCCACCCCCCGGCCCGAGGTCGGCTTCGCCGGGCTCCGACCCGGTGACCGGTGGTGCCTGTGCGCCGATCGCTGGGTGGAGGCCCTCGAGGCCGGCGCCGCCCCGCCCGTGGTGCTGGCCGCCACCCACGCCCGGGCCATCGAGTGGGCCACGCTGGAGGACCTCCGCCGCCACGCCACCGAATGAGAGCCACCCCTCTCGCAGTAACCGCACATGTCACCTGGCGGGGCTCACCGCCGGCCCGAGCGGGAGGAGGACGGCCCAGGCTGCGAGCGCCACGACCATCGATGCGCCGATCGCCCACCAGTAGCCGCTGGCGTCGATGACCTCACCGGCCAACGGCGGGCCGACCAGGGCGCCCAGCCCGGCCCCGGTGTAGAGGAAGCCGATGAGCCCGCCGAGACCGGCGGTGCCGAACACCTCGGCCACCACCGCCGGCGACAGGGCGATGAACCCGCCGTAGGCGCTCCCCATGACGATGGCGAACGCCACGAGCCACGGGTACGAGGGGGCCACGAGCCACATCCCGTAGCTGAGGCCCATGACGAGGAAGCAGGCCCGGTACGTACGGACCCGGCCGATGCGGTCGGCCACGACGCCGAGCACGAGCCGTCCGGCGATGCTGGCGCCAGCTACGACGGCGACGAGGGCGGCGGCTGCCACCTCCCCTGCGCCCTGATCCTCGGCGAAGTCCGGCAGGTAGACGAAGACCTGGAAGAGGGCGAGCGACAACAGGACGGCGGACCCGTACAGGAGCAGGAACGGCCGGGTCCTGATCACCTGCCCGAGCGGGAGGGTGGCGGCGGTGGTGACCGGGCGGGGAGGGCGCTCGGCGAGGACAGCGGCGAGAACGAGGATGCTCGTGGCCACCACCGCGTACGCCACGTACGTGGTGCGCCAGCCGATCCGGTCGATCAGCGACGCCGCCAACGGGGAGGCGACGACGGTGCCGAGCCCGATGCCGGCGACGGCGACGCCGAGGGCGGCGCTGCGCCGGCGGTCGAACCACCCGCCCACCATCGCCACCATGGGCACGTACCCGCAGGCCACCCCGATGCCGACGCCCAGCCCGTAGCTGACGTAGCCGAGCTCGATCGACTGGACCCTGGACGTCGCCAGGAGGCCGGTTCCCATGACCGCGGCTCCGGTGAGCAGCACGGGCCGAGGACCGAAGCGGTCAACGGCAGGGCCGCTGGCGGCGCCGAGGACGAAGTACAAGAAGGCGGTGATGGAGAAGACCAGTGAGGTCGCGCTCCGCCCGGATCCGAACTCGTCGGACATCGGGGTGAAGAAGGCACCGAAGCTGTAGGCGACGCCGAAGACGGCGAACATGGACAGGGTGGCGGCAACGACGGCTCGCCACGCCCGCCTCGAATCGAGCTCCGGCGCCCCAGGCAGTCGTCAGGCCTCCATGACCACGGGGACGATCATGGGGCGTCGGCGGGTGCGGTCGCTCACGAACCGTCCGGTGGACCGGCGGACGATCCGCTGGAGCGACTCGATGTCGGTGCTGGCGTCGCCGGCGAAGGCTTCCTTCAGCTCCTGGGCGACGACCTGGCGGCACTCGTCGAGGAGGTCTTCGGCCTCGGGGGCGTGGACCCAGCCCCGGGTGATGACCTCGGGACCGGTGATGATGGCTCCGGTCCTGACGTCGACGGCCACGATCACCACCACCACCCCCTCGTCGGCCAGGACCCGTCGGTCCCGCAGGACACCACGGCCCACGTCGCCGATGCCGGTGCCGTCGACGTAGAGGTAGCCGGCCGGCACCCGGGAGCCTCGGCGGATGCCGCGCTCGTCGACCACGAGCTGGTCGCCGTCCTCGCAGAGGAGGACCTGGTCGGCGGCCACGCCCATCTCCCGGGCGATGCGGGCGTGGGTCACGAGGTGGCGGTACTCGCCGTGCACCGGTACGAACCAGTCGGGCCGGGTGATGGACAGGATGGTCTTCAGCTCCTCCTGCTTGGCGTGGCCGGTGGCGTGCACGTCGTCGACGCCCGAGTGCACCACCTCGACGCCGATGCGCACGAGGCCGTCGATCACCTTGGAGACGTTCATCTCGTTGCCGGGGATCGGGTGGGAGCTGAGGATGACGGTGTCTTCGGGGGTGAGCTTGAGCCAGCGGCTCTCGTTGGCGGCCATGAGGGTCAGCGCCGACATCGGCTCGCCCTGGGACCCGGTGGAGATGATGCACACCTTCCCGGGGGGGAGGTCGCCCACGTCGTCGATGTCGCGGAGGTGGCGGTCGGGGATGCGCAGCAGCCCCATCTCCCGGGCCAGGCGCACGTTCTTCTTCATCGACAGGCCGAGCGTGGCCACCACCCGGTCGAAGGCGATGGCGGCGTCGGCGATCTGTTGGATGCGGTGGATGTGGCTGGCGAAGCAGGCGGTGACGATGCGCCGGCCGGCGTGGGCGTGGAACAGGTCGTAGAGGACCTTGCCCACCGACCGCTCGGACCGGGAGTGACCGTGCTGGTCGGCGTTGGTGGAGTCCGAGAGCAGCAGGCGCACGCCCTCGTTCTGGGCGATGGCGCCCATGACCCCGAGGTCGGTCAGGCGCCCGTCGACGGGTGTGAGGTCCAGCTTGAAGTCCCCGGTGTGCAGGATGGTGCCCTGCGGTGTGTGGAACGCGGTGGCGAACCCGTGGGGCACCGAGTGGGTGACCGGGATGAACTCGCAGTCGAAGGGGCCGAACCGGCGCCGCTCGTTGTCCTCCACGACCAGGAAGTCGGTGCGGTCGAGGAGGCCGGCCTCGTCGATGCGGTTGCGGGCCAGGCCGAGGCTGAGCGCCGAGCCGATGATCGGGAACGACAGCTCCCGGAGCAGGAACGACAGCGCCCCCATGTGGTCCTCGTGGCCGTGGGTGACGATGCAGCCCTCGATGCGGTCACCCTGCTCCCGCAGCCAGGTGAAGTCGGGCAGGACGAGGTCGATGCCGAGCATGTCGGCGTCGGGGAACATGAGCCCGCAGTCGAGCAACATGATCCGCCCCTCGACCTCGATGGCCGCGCAGTTCCGGCCGATCTCCCCCAGGCCGCCGAGGAAGGTGACACGGACGGGCGCAGCAGACACGGGCCGGAGCCTACGGCTCTCGTGAGTGGCTACGGACGGTTCAGGCGACGGCGGCCAGCTCGAGCTGGTCGAGGATCTCCCGGGCCCGGTCGACGAGGCCGGGAGGCGGCGGGCCGAGCGGGAGACGGCACTCCCCCACGGCCAGACCGAGCACACCGAGGAGAGCCTTGGTGGGGATGGGGTTGGGGGCGGTGTCGCCGTTCTCGTAGGCGAAGGATGGGAGCAGCCGGGCGTTGACAGACCGGGCCCGGGCCGTGTCACCGGCCCTCCACGCCGTGAAGAGGTCCTGGTGGAGGGCGGCCGTCCAGTGGGTGGCCACGCCGATGGTGGCCACGGCGCCGACGGCGAGGAACGGCAGCGTGAGGGCGTCGTCGCCGCTGTAGATCTCGAAGCCGTCCGGGGCGGCGGCCGCCAACCGCGCCGTCTCGGCCGGGCTGCCACCGGCGTCCTTCACCCCGGCCAGGTTGGCGACGTCGGCGGCCAGGCGCAGCAGCGTGGCGGTCTCGACCTTGCGACCGGTGCGGACAGGGATGTCGTAGACGAGCACCGGGAGGTGGGTGGCGGCGGCCACGGCCCGGAAGTGGGCCTCGATCCCGGCCTGCGCCGGCCGGCTGTAGTACGGGGTGACGGCCAGGATGCCGTCGACGCCCACGTCGGTGGCGGCCCGGGTGAGCGCCACCGAGCGGGCGGTGTCGTAGGTGCCGGTGCCGGCCACGAGCGGCACGGCCACCGCCGCCCGCACGGCCCGCCACAGCGCCACCTTCTCGTCGTCGGACAGCGTCGGCGCCTCACCGGTGGTGCCGGCCAGGACGAGGCCGTCGTTGCCCTGTTCGACCAGCCATCGGGCCAGGTCGGCGGCGGCGCCGGTGTCCAGCCGTCCGTCGCCCCCGAAGGGGGTCACCATGGCCGTCAGCACGCTGCCGAAGCGGGGCGGCTCGCTCACCCTGCTCGGGCCTCCTCCGCCCGCTCGATCCCGAGGGTGGCGAGCAGGTCCTCGTGGAGCTCGAACCAGACGGTGTGGTAGGAGTCGACCAGCGGGCTGGTGAACCAGTCGCCCTCGCCGACACGGACCCGTTCGAGCGCCGTGGCCAGGCGGCGACCGTAGCCGGCGAAGCGGTCGAGGGCGGCGCCGAGGTCGGCGCAGACGGGCTGGGCGGTGGCGTCGACGGCGGCCAGGCGCTCGACCACGGCGGCGTCGTGGGCGGCGTCGGTGTGGTCGTTCACGGTCTGAGTGGCCTCGTCCCGCACCTGCCACGCCGTGCAGGTGGCCATCAGCTCGGGGTTGACGGCGAGGAACCGCCGGTAGGCGTCCTCGACGGCGGGCCGGGCGCCGACGGCGTCGAGCTGGTCGGTCAGCCGCCGGCGGACCTCGGCCCGCCCCGACGGCGTGAGGAGCCAGCCGGCGAGGCGGCCGTGGCGACGGCGGGCCAGGCCGACCGACTCCGCCTCGACCAGCACGCCTTCGACCTCCGCCGGGTCGACCTCGAGCGATGCCGCCAGCGGGTCGATCGAGGCGAACCCTCGCCGCCCCAGCCCGTGGAGCACGGCGAGGGAGGATGGGGTCGGGCCGGCCACGAGCCGAGAGTACCCGCAGCGCGACGGGGCCGCCCCCTCCTGTGGAGGGGGCGGCCCCGGTTCGCTCGGCCTGATGGGAGGGGGTGGTTCAGGCCGAACGCCTGTCGTCGCTGCCCGCCCCCGGGCTCAGCGCGAACGCATCGTACTCCTCGCCGGTGTCCTGCCAGTCCTCGAACTGGATGACACCGAGCTCGCCGAACCGCTGGCGCAACCAGCCGTCCCCGGCGTCGAGGAGTCCGAGCTTCTTGCAGTTGGGCACGATCTTGGTGAACAGCATCTGCTGGAACAGCGCCCGCTGCGGAGAGGCCATCACCAGGGGGAGCACCTTGCGGGGCTCGATGCCCATGCGCTCCCAGACCTCCTGTTGGAGGAAGCGGTCGCGCATGCGCACGGCGGCCTCGAAGGCGAACTCCTGGCGCTCGCGGATCTCGGCCTGGGACAGCTCGGCGTAGTACTCCTTCAGCGACAGCACGCCGAAGGCGACGTGGCGAGCCTCGTCGCTCATCACGTAGCGCAGGAGCTGCTTGAGCAGCGGGTCGGGTGTCGTCTGGTGGGCGAGGCTGAAGGCGGCCAGGGCCAGGCCCTCCACCATGATCTGCATGCCCAGGTAGGTCATGTCCCAGCGGCTGTCGTCGATGATGTCGTCGAGCAGCATCTTCAGGTGCGAGTTGATCGGGTAGTGGCCCGACAGCTTGGTGTCGAGGTACTTGGCGAAGACCTCGACGTGGCGGGCCTCGTCCATCACCTGGGTGGCGGCGTAGTACTTGGCGTCGATCCACGGCACCGTCTCGACGATCTTGGCCGTGCACAGCAGTGCGCCTTGCTCGCCGTGCAGGAACTGGGACAGCGTCCAGTTCTGGGACTCGATGCCCATCTTCACCCAGTCCTGGTCGGTCCAGTGCTCGAACCCGGTGCCGGTGAGGTCCATGCCGTCGTCGAGGCCGGCGCCGGCGGCGGCGTTGGCCAGCACCACCTGCTCCTGGTCGACGTCGGTCTCCCACGGAAGGTCGGTCTCGCCGTTCCACTGAGAGGTCTTGGCCTTCTCGTAGAGCTTGTTGAGGGCCGGCCGCTCGCCCTTCTCGTAGTTCCACGTGAAGATGGCGTCGGCGTTGTCCTCGACGGCGTGGACCAGTTCGTCCACGTCGGTGTTGGTGATCGAGAGGATGGCCTCGAGATCATTGACGTCGGCCCGGCCGATGAGGTGCTCGGTGGAGGACATGGCGTTCAGCTCCCTTGGAGGGCGGGTACGAGGGTGGGCGGTGTGTGGGTCTGGGTCCCGGTCTCGGCCACCGGACGGGTGGCGGGGGCCAGGGCCGGCACCAAGAAGCGGTGGACGAGGGCTCGAGCGTCGTTCGGGTCGGCGAGGTCGACGCCGGGAGCGGGGTTGAACAGGTACGACAGGACCATCCGCCCGACCCACTCGGCGGCCCAGGGCCCGGCCTCGAGACCGACGAAGCGAGCCAGGTGGGGACCGACGGACGCGGCGGCCACCGCGAACAGGCGGTCGAGGGCGGCGAAGCCGAGGTAGGGCAGGACAACCTCGGGCTCGTGGCGCAGCACGAAGCGGAGGGCGTCGTGGTCAGCGGCGACCCGCGACGTCGAGGTCACGGCGGCGACGAGGGCGTCTTCCAGGTCGGTGGCGGCGTCGATCTGGGCGACGGTGGCGGCGAAGAAGCGATCGACCTCCCGACGACCGAGCACCGCGAAGAGCTCGTCCTTGCCTCCCGGGAACCTGCGGTAGACGGTCGCCCGCCCGCAGCGGGCCTCCTTGGCCACGTCGGCGACGGTGGTCTTGGCCACGCCCCAACGGGCGATCATGGTCAGCGCCGCATCGAGGATCCGCTGCTCGAGGACGCCGTCGGCCCGACCCGATCGTTCCTCGCTGACCACGCCCGAGACACTAAGACCGTGAGTGTCTCATCGTCAAGCATCGGGCGCGGACGGCGCCGCCCGCAGCACACCGGTGAGCAGCTGGGTGCGCACCAGGCGGCGGACCTCGGCCGGGTCGGTCAGGTCCCAGCCACCGGCGGCCACGATGAACGACAAGACGTTGCGGGCCAGCCAGTCGGCAGCCGCTTCGGCGCTCAGGCCGTCGACCAGCGGCTCGTCCTCGAGCAACGGCTCGAAGTAGCCCCTGAGCACGGCCAGCACCAGCGGGCCGGTGAGGGTGAGCTGTGGCAGCAGGCGATCGGGTTCGGTGTCGACGACCTTCTGGAGGACATCGTGCTCGGCCACCGCTCGGTGGGCGAAGGCCAGACCCCGTTCGAGCCGGGTGGCGAAGTCGGGGGCGCCGTCGACGTGGCGGCCGAGCCGGGCGAAGAAGCGGCCGACCTCCCAGGTGATCGTCTCGCTGATGAGCTGGTCGCGACCGCCCGGGAAGTGCCGGTACACCGTTGCCCGGGACAGGCCGGCGGCCCGGGCGGCGTCGTCCATGGTGGTCTTGCCCAGACCGGCCCGGCCGATGCAACCGACGGTGGCGGCGAGGATGCGGGAGCGAGGGTCGTCGTCGCCCACGGCGGTCGAGCCGGCAGCTCAGGGGGCCGGACGGTCGCCGGCGATCGGGTCGAGGCGGGGATCTCCTGGCAGCACGACATCGTGGGGGTCGGGCCGGTCGTCGTGGGACCGGTCGGCGTCGTCCTCGTCGGCTCGCTCCCGCGCGTTGCGGCGCAGGATGAGCGGGTAGCCCACCACGGCGATGAGCGAGAAGGTGAACCACTGCCCGGCGTAGCTCAGGTGGGGGCCCTCGTCGAGCTCGGGTGGCGGCAGGAGTCGGGGGGCGGAGCGGCCCGGGCGGGGGTCCTGGTCGGTGAGCTGAACCCACGCCGGTACGACGTCGCCATCGAGCTGGCGGGCCAGGCGGCCGAGGTCGACCCGGGCCAGCGTGGCCAGCTCTCCCGTGGGCGGGTCAGCCGCCCCGAAGTCGCCCCGGGTCTGGGTTCCCTGCAGGAAGCCCCGTACCGTGACGGGCCCGGCCGGGGTGGGGAGCTCCTCGGGCACGGCCTTGAGGGCGCCGCTGTTGGGGATCCACCCGCGGTTGACCACCACGATGGAGCCGTCGGATCGACGCAGCGGGGCCAGCACCCACGAGCCGGGCGCCCCCTCCAGGCTCCGCCCCCGCACCAGGACCTGCTCGCCGGGCAGGTAGGTGCCCCGGACGCTGACCCGTCGGAAGGCGACGGCGGGGCCGGCGCTGAGCCCGTCGGCTGGGCTGATGACCTCTTCCACGGGGACGTTCGGCTCCGACAGCCTGGACGACACGACGGCGTTGCGGTCCCGTCGCTCGTCGAGTCGACGGAGCTGCCAGAACCCCAGGTTCACCATGACCACCACCAGCGCGAGGACGAAGAGGTGGGACAGGATCCAGCGGGGTCGCAGGGCGAACCGGTACATCGACGCTCAGGGTAGGGGCTGGGTTGTGCGGATGGGTCACGTCGTGTCTTCGAAAGCAGTGCGGCTTCGCCGCAGTACGCGCCGTGCTCGATGGAGGCCTCGCCTATCGGCTCGGCCTCTTATGCTCGGCCTCGAACGGCCGGGGCCGGGGACGGCCCGGAGATCGGTGGAGGCCATGCGGATCCCACGCCAGCATGTCGAGGACGGCGCCCGGCGGGCCGCCCCCGTCGCTACCGCGTCGGGACCCTGACCGGCGGCGGTCCCGGTCCGTGACCGACGACGGACCCACCGAGCGCCCCACGAGGCGGCCGACCGGGCCGCCGAGCCGGCGAGCCCGCAACGTCGTGATCGGGCTGCTCATCGCCATCATCGTGTCGAGCTGGATCGGCGACCTGCTGCTGTCGGTGCTGGTCGACCGCCACCCGCTCCTGTTCATCGCCCTCAACTCCCGCAACCGCAACCTCGTGCTGGCCAGCCCCAACCTGGACGCCGGCTCCTACTACTCGGTCGCCTTCCTGCGCCTGGTCGTCTCCGACCCGCTCTTCTTCCTGCTCGGCCGCTGGTACGGCGACGCTGCCGTCACCTGGATGGAGCGCAAGGCGCCATCGTTCGGCTCCATGCTGCGCTGGGTCGAGCGACACTTCGGTCGGGCCGCCTACCCGCTGGTGGCGTTGGCCCCGAACAACTTCATCTGCCTGTTCGCGGGCGCCTCGGGCATGGGCGTGACCGGCTTCCTCGTGGCCAACGTCGCCGGCACGATGTTCCGTCTCTACCTGGTGCGGACGGTCGGCGACGTCCTCAGCGGACCCCTCGATTCGGTCACCGACTGGATCGCCGATCATCGCCTCCTGGTGTTCGCCGTCAGCGCCGCGTTGCTGGGCCTCACCATCTGGTCCGAGCGCCGGGCAGGAGGCACCGAGGTCACCCAGCTGGCCCGGCTCGACGAGGAGATCGCCGAAGCCGAAGCCGAAGCCCGGGCCGAAGCGGAGGCCGAAGGGGAAGCCGAGGCCGAGCCCACCGAGGGAGCCGGCGACTGACAGTCGGCGCGCCCAGAACGGCGAGGGGGCGTACGGTCGGAAGTGTGAGTGGTCGTGTCGCCGTGGTCACCGGGGCCAGCGCCGGGATCGGGGCGGCGACGGCCCGTCGCCTCGCCGGCGAGGGGTTCTCCGTGGTGGTGGGCGCCCGCCGCCTCGACCGTCTGCGAGCCGTGGCCGATCCGATCGGCGCCCGGGCACTTCCTCTCGACGTGTGCGACACCGAGTCCGTCGAGGCCTTCTGCGCCGAGGTGCCCGAGTGCCACCTGCTGGTCAACAACGCCGGCGGTGCTCTCGGGCGCGACCCCGTGGCCGAGGCCGACGAGGAGCAGTGGCGTTGGATGTACGACGCCAACGTGCTGGGTGTCGTGCGCACCACGCGGGCCCTGCTGTCGAAGCTGGTGGCCAGCGGTGATGGCCACATCGTGGTGATCGGGTCGATCGCCGCCCTCGAGCCCTATGAGGGCGGGGCTGGCTACAACGCCGCCAAGTTCGGGGCCCGGGCCGTCACCACCGTGCTGCGCCAGGAGCTGCTCGGCCAGCCGGTGCGGGTCACCGAGATCGACCCGGGGATGGTCGACACCGAGTTCAGCCTCGTGCGCTTCGGAGGCGACGAGGACCAGGTGGCGGCGGTCTACGCCGGCATGCAGCCCCTCACCGCCGACGACATCGCCGACTGCGTAGCCTGGGTGGCCACCCGCCCGAGCCACGTCAACATCGATCGTCTCGTCGTCCTCCCGCGGGACCAGGCCAGCGCCACCAAGGTGCACCGTCGCCGCTGATGATCCGGCCGGGGTGGAGCTACAGATCCAAGAGGGTGTCGAGGCCGACGGTCACACCCGGTCGTTCGGGCACGATCTTGAGGGCCAGGAGCACACCGGGCATGTAGCTCGACCGGTCATAGGAGTCGTGCCTGATCACGAGGGTCTGGCCGGTGGTTCCGAGCAGCACCTCCTGGTGGGCGACCAGGCCCCGCAGCCGCACGGAGTGGACCGGGATGCCGGCCGGGCCCTTCCCGCCCCGGGCGCCGTCGAGCACCTCGATGCTGGTGGGATCGGCGGCCCAGTCCTGGGAGGCCCGGGCCATGCGCTCGACGGTGAGCATGGCCGTGCCCGACGGCGCGTCGACCTTGTCGTCGTGGTGGAGCTCGATGATCTCGGCGCTGTCGAACCAGGGCGCGGCCTGCTCGGCGAAGCGCATCATCAGCACGGCACCGATTGCGAAGTTGGGGGCGATGAAGCAGTTGCTGGCCCCGAAGGCGCCGCGCAGGTGGTCGAGGTCGGTGGTGGTGAAGCCGGTCGTCCCCACCACGGCGTGGACGCCGTGCTCGGCGCACCAGTCGAGGTTGGCCCGAGCCGCCTCCAGTTGGGTGAAATCGACCACCACGTCGGCACCGGCGTCGGCCAGGGCATCGGCCCCTGGCACCACGTGCAGGTCCGACTCGATGCCGGCCACCTGGCGGAGGTCGATGCCGGCGTGGTGGGGGTCGATGGCGGCGACGAGCTCGAGCCCGGGATCGTCGGAGACGGCCCGGCACACCGTCGACCCCATCCGTCCGCCGGCCCCGAACACCCCCACTCGCAGCGTCACGATCATCGAGGCTACGCGCCGGGCCAGAGGTGCCTTCCTAGGAGCCGGGCGGGGAGGCCATGCCCGGCGGCGGGCCTGAGGGTGGGTCGGCGCTCGCCGCCCTGCTCGGCTGGGGCATGGGCGACGGGGTCGGGTCCGGGCTGGGGATGGGCGAGGGGTCCGGCATCGGCACCGGCTCGGGCTGGGGCGTCGGAGTCGGGAACGGCGAGGGGTCGCTCGCCGTCGCCGTGCCCGGGGTGGGCAGCGGCGTGTCCAGTGTGAGGCCGGTGGCCTTGTCGAGCAGTCCCATGCTGACCTCCGGGTCGACGTCCTGCCTGAGTCTGCCGGCTCACCGTTCTCCGTGCTGGGAAAGCCGACAGGTGGGCGCCCCGGCACGAAGAAGGGATCAGGCCAGGGCGCGCTGGTCCAGGGGGCCGATGGCGGCGATGGTGGACGGGCCGGCGAGCACGCGGTGGATCACCCGGTCGACGTCGGCGAGCGTGATGGCTCCGATGGCGGCCACGTGCTCGTCGACCGGGGTCACCCGGCCGCGGGCGCACATGCTGCTGCCGAGGCGGGCCATGCGGCTGCCGCTGTCCTCCAGCCCGAGCAGGAGCGACCCCTCGAGGTACCCGACGGCGACGGCCAGCTCCTCGGCGGTGATGCCGTCGGCGCAGATCCGGTCGACCTCGCCCCGCACCAGGGACCGCACCTCGGCCAACCGAGCCGGGGCCGTGCCGGCGTAGACCACCAGCGCGCCGGCGTCGGCGTGCAACGACGTGTAGGAGTAGACCGAGTAGGCCAGGCCCCGGTCCTCCCTGATCTCCTGGAAGAGCCGGCTCGACATCCCGCCGCCCAGCACCTGGTTGAGCACGGCGAGGGGATAGCGATCGGGGTCTTGGAGGTCGAAGGCCCGCCAGCCCACGGCGAGGTGGGCCTGCTCGGTGGACCGGTGCATCACGGCCACCGGCTCGGGCCCCACGGTGGGGGCCGACCGCACCGGGGGCGGTCCCACGCCGCCGGACCCGAACCGGCCCTCCACGCCGGCCACCACGTCGTCGTGGTCGAGGTCTCCCGCTGCCACCACCACGAGGTTGGCGGGCCGGTAGTGAGCGCCGTGGAAGGCGGCGATCTGATCCCGGGTCATCGCCGCGACGGTGTCGGCGGTGCCGAGCACCTCCCGGCCGAGGGGGTGGCCGGGGAACAGCGCCTCCGAGCACAGGGTGTGCACCCGTTCCTCCGGCTCGTCCTCGTTGAGCAACAGCTCCTCGAGGATGACCTGGCGCTCCGAGTCGACCTCGTCGGGTCGGAAGGCCGGCACGGTCACCACGTCGGCCAGCAGATCGACGCCGAAGGCCAGCTCGGCGGCGGGCAGGCGGGTGTAGTAGGCGGTGTGCTCTCGGGCCGTGAAGGCGTTCATCTCCCCGCCCCGGGCGTCGACGGCCTGGGCGATGGCCCGGGCGGGACGGGTCTCGGTGCCCTTGAACAGCAGGTGCTCGAGGAAGTGCGAGGCACCGGCCAGCTCGTCGGGTTCGTCCCGCCCGCCGACGGCGGCGTAGCAGCCGACGGTCACGGACCGCACCTCGGGCATCGCCTCGGTGACGATGCGCATGCCCGAGGGCAGTGTGGTCGTGGTGACGGGATCGATCAACCGGGGCAGCCGGTCAGCTCCAGCGGCGATCGGCGCAGGTGCGCGCCGGCCGGCACCGTTCAGCGCCGGTCGCGGCTGCCGCCGGGACGGCCGCCGCTGCGACCACCCCCCCGCCGGCCACCGCCGCGGCGGGCACCGGAGTCGCCGCCCCGGTCACCGCTGCCTCGGCCGACCTCGACGGGGGGGCCGAGGTCGCCGAACTGCTGGCGGGCCTCGGCGTCGAAGGAGTCCTCGAAGGACACCTCCTCGTGGCCGCTACCCGGCCCGCCGGCGGGGGCGACATCGGGGCCGCGGTCACGGTCCCGGCGGCGGGGCTCGCGGCCCTCGCGCTCCTCCCGGGGCGGTCGGGACGGCGCCGTCGAGTCACCGTCGCCTCCTCCGTCACCGCCGGTGACGAGGGGGTTCACCGGCGAGAGGCTGACCTTGCCGCTGGGATCGACGTCGTCGACCCGCACGGCGATCTCGTCGCCGAGGTCGAGCACGTCCTCGACCCGCTCGATGCGCCGACCGCCGCCCATCTTGGAGATGTGGACGAGGCCGTCGCGCCCGGGGAGGATGTTCACGAAGGCCCCGAACTTGGTGATGTTGACCACCCGACCGGCGTAGATCTGGCCGACGTCGGCGGAGGGCGGGTTGAGGATGAGCTTGATCTGGCGCTCCGCCTCGGCCACCTTCTCCTTGTCGGGCGAGCCGATGCTGACGGTGCCGACGCTGCCGTCGTCGTCGACGCTGATGTCGGCGCCGGTCTCGGCCTGGATGGCGTTGATGACCTTGCCCTTGGGCCTGATCACCTCGCCGATCTTGTCGATCGGGATCTCGAAGCTCACCATCTTCGGTGCCGTGCGACCCACCTCGGGGCGGGGCTCGGCGATGGTGGCGTTCATCACCTCCAGGATCTGGAGTCGGGCGTCGCGGGCCTGCTGCAGGGCAGAGGCCAGCACCTCGGCCGGTTTCCCCCTCGATCTTGGTGTCGAGCTGGAGGGCGGTGACGAAGTCGGCCGTGCCCGCCACCTTGAAGTCCATGTCGCCGAAGGCGTCCTCGGCGCCGAGGATGTCGGTGAGCGTGACGTACTCGCCGTCCTCGTGGATGAGGCCCATGGCGATGCCGGCGACCGGCGCCTTGATGGGCACGCCCCCGTCCATCAGGGACAGCGACGATGCGCACACCGAGGCCATGGACGTCGAGCCGTTCGACGACAGCACCTCGGACACGAGGCGCAGCGTAGGGCCACTCCTCGAGCGAGGGCACCACCGGCAGGAGGGCCCGCTCGGCGAGGAGGCCGTGGCCGACCTCTCGGCGCTTGGTGCCGCCGATGCGACCGGTCTCGCCGTTGAGTACGGCGGCATGTTGTAGTGGTGCATGTAGCGCTTCTTGTTCTCGATGCCGAGGGTGTCGAGGGCTGGTCCATCCTCGGCATGCCGAGCGTGAGGACGTTGAGGACCTGGGTCTCGCCCCGCTGGAACAGGCCGGTGCCGTGGGCGGTGTCGATCACGCCGACCTCGGCTGACACCGGACGCAGGTCGGTCGGGCCCCGCCCGTCGATGCGCACCCCTTCGGACATCACCCGTTCCCGGATGACGCTCTTGGTGAGCGAGCGGATGGCGGCCTTGACCTCGCGCCCCGGCCGGCCAGCTCGGCGCCCTCGCCGCACAGCGCGGCGACGATGTCGGCCTTGGCGGCGTCGAGGGCGCCGTTGCGCTCGGTCTTGTCGGCGATGCGGCTGGCCTCGGCCAGCCGGTCACGGCCGAGCTCGTCCACCTTGGCGGCGACGTCGTCGCCGTAGTCGAGCTGGCTCTCCCAGTGGAGGTCGGGACGCACACCGGCCCGGTCGACGAGCTGGTCCTGGAGGTCGATGGCCTCCCGGATCCAGCGCTTGCAGGCCTCGAGCCCCTCGGCGATGACCTCCTGGTCACCTTCGGAGCACCGGCCTCGTAGTACGACCACGCCTTCTCGGTGCCACCGGCCTCGACCATCATGATGGCGACGTCGTCCCCAGCCACCCGGCCGGCGACCACGATCTGGAAGGTCGACTCGTCGCCCTCGACGTAGGTGGGATGGGGGATCCAGGTGCCGTCCTGGCTGTAGGCCAGGCGCACGGCGCCGATCGGCCCGTCGAACGGCAGGCCCGAGAGCATGAGGGCGGCCGAGGCGCCGTTGATGGCGATCACGTCGTGGGGTTCTCCTGGTCGGCCCCGATGATGGTGGCCACGACCTGGGTCTCGTTGCGGTAGCCGTTGGCGAAGCTCGGACGCAGTGGGCGGTCGATCAGCCGGCAGGTGAGCACGGCCTGGTCGGTGGGCCGTCCCTCCCGGCGGAAGAACGAGCCGGGGATCTTCCCGGCGGCGTACATCTTCTCCTCGACGTCGACGGTGAGGGGGAAGAAGTCGATCCCCTCTCGGGTCGAGGTCTCACCGTTGGCCGTGACGAGCGCCTGGGTGCCGCCGATCTTGACCACGACGGCGCCCTGGGACTGCGGGGCCAGCACACCGGTGCTGAAGCTGAGGGTCTTGTCGGTCCCGGAGACGGGACCGGACACGGAAATGGCGTCTGCCATCGCGTGCTCCTTTCGCAGGCGCCGAGCGCCTGGTCGGGTGCGGCGGTGGCCAGTTCCCAGTCGGCGACGTCCCGGCTTCGATCGCGTACGGATGGGCCGAGCCGAGGGCGACTGACAACTGACCGTCGTGCCGCGGGATGGGTTCTCGTAGTGGGCGGGCGGGCTAGCGGCGCAGGCCGAGCTTGGCCACGATGCCGCGGTAGCGCTCGACGTCGTTCATGCGGACGTAGTCGAGCAGGCGGCGGCGACGACCGACCAGCATGAGCAGCCCCCGCCGGCTGTGGAAGTCCTTCTTGTGGACCTTCAGGTGCTCGGTGAGGTGGTTGATGCGCTGGGTCAGCAGCGCGATCTGCACCTCGGGGGATCCGGTGTCGGAGTCGTGGAGGCGGTGCTCCTCGATGACGCCGGGCTTCTGGCGATCGGTGATCTCGGACATGCACGTCTTTCGAGGAAACGGGCGGACGGGCCACCCGGGTGGGTGTCTGACCCTGCCCCACGGTGCGAGTGGCGCGACCAGGAGCGGAACGGCCGGACGGCCGTCGCTGCAGCGTACCAGCCTGGCGCCGTGGCGCCGGTCAGCCGCCGCCCGGGTTGACCGTCCAGGCGAAGCGGGGGTCGGCGTGGCGCTCAGGACCGTCGTCGTAGGTGGCGTCGGGCGTGAGGGCGACGACCTCGGCACCGAGTTCGTAGAAGACCGACTCGATCTCGTCGATGGTGGCGTCGGAGGGATCGATCCCGCCGGCGAGGATGGCCTTGAGGCGGGCGGTGCCGAGCCGGCCCTTCATGAGGGCGAACATCACCGCCGGCAGCGCCTCGGGGTCCTTCAGCAGCCAGGAGTGGCTGGCCCGGTGGACGGCCACGAGGTCGCCCCGCCCGCGACGGGCCGAGGCCTTGGCGGTGGCGAACGGGACGGCGAGGTCCCGGTCGCCGTGGATGACGAACAGCGGCACCCGGGCCGCCGCCAGCCGGTCGAGCATCCAGGCGGTGTTGTGGGAGCGCAGGATGGACACGCCAGGACCGAGCATCCGCCACGGGCGGCGCAGGTGGCCGGCCAGGGTGGGGAGGATGAGCCGGCCGAGCTTGACCGCCTGGCGGGGATCACGGAACAGCGGGATGGTGGTGAGCGTGTCGACCACCAGCACCACCCCCAGCCCGGCCAGGAGGGGTGGCGCGAACCGGAACAGGTTGACCATGCGGTCCCACGTGTCGCCCACGATGGCGTCGAGGAGGATGACGGCGACGGCCCGATCCGGGTCTCGGGCGGCCAGCTCGGTGACGAGGCGCCCGCCCATGGAGTGACCGGCCAGGACCGCTCGGCGGATGCCGAGGGCGTCGAGGATCCGGGCGAGGAGGTCGGCGTAGGCCTCCATGGAGGCGCCGCCGGTGGGCAGGCCGAGGGTGGCGCCGTGGCCGGCGGTGTCGATGGCGACCACCTTGAAGCCCATCGAGACGAGCCGGGAGAGCGTCTGGGCGTAGAGCATCCCCTCGGCCGAGAAGCCGTGCACGAGCACGAGCGGAACTCCCCGCCCGCAGACGGCGAGGCCGACCACGTGGCCGTCGTCGAGGGTGAGCGTGTGGCGGGCCAGCCGGGGGCCGCCGAGCCGGGCCGCCGTCTCGGGCTTGGGGGTGGGACCGACGACGGGGGCGGTGTCGGCCTGCGTGTCCACCGCCGCCAGCTCGGACGGCCGCCCGTGCCCGTTGGTCCGGTTTCTGCCCAGCACGTCCCCAGCATGGCCGCTGCGGGGGCGTGGACCGACCATGCCGGCGGCGCTGCGGTCGGCGTCGGTCCTCGGGCTCGGCCTCTCAGGCTTGGAGGAGGAGACGGGCCTCGGCGCAGTCCTCGGTCATCTGGATGATGAGGGCTTCGACCGAGTCGAACCGCTCCTCACCGCGGAGACGGGCGATGAAGCGCACGCGCACGTGCTCGTCGTAGAGGTCGTCGTCGAAGTCGAGGAGGTGGGCCTCGAGCAGGGAGGCGTGGGCCTGTTCGTAGAAGGTGGGGCGCCGGCCGAGGGAGATGGCGGCCGGGTGGACGGTGCCGTCGACCCTGGTGAACCACCCTGCGTAGATGCCGTCGGCGGGAAGGAGGATGTCGCCGGGCACGGCGACGTTGGCGGTCGGGAAGCCCAGCTCGCGGCCCCGCCGGTCACCCCGCGAGACCAGCCCCCGCACCTCGTGCGGGCGGCCGAGCATGGCCGTGGCGGCGCCGAGGTCACCGTCGCGCAGGGCGCGCCGTATGGCGGTGGAGGACACCCGGGCGGCTTCGGGCGCTGGGCGCCCGTCGGGTCCGACCAGTTCCAGGCCCTCGACGGCGAAACCGTGGTCGACGCCCATCCGCTCCAGCAGGGCGACGTCCCCCTTGCGCTGGTAGCCGAAGTGGAAGTCTTCCCCCACGACCACGAGCCGGGCGCGGAGGCCCCCGACGAGCACCTCGGTGACGAAGTCGGCGGCGTCCTCGTGGGCTCGGGCCTCGTCGAAGGCCACGACCAGGGTCGTGTCCACCCCGGTCGAGGCCAACAGCTCGAGCTTCTGTTCGAGGTCGGTGAGCAGCAGGGGGGCCGATTCGGGACGCACCACCATGGCCGGGTGCCGGTCGAAGGTGACCACAGCAGCTCGCAGCCCCTCGTCGGCGGCCCGGCGCCGGACCTCGCGGATGACGGCCCGGTGGCCGAGGTGTACGCCGTCGTAGGCGCCGATGGTGACGGCGTGGCCGGCGGTGGACACGGGGTAGGCGTCGAGCGAACGGATCACCTCCACGTGCCGAAGCTACTGCCGTGGCCTCAAGACTCAGGGGTTGAACCGGTTGGCCCTCATCGGCTGGTTGGAGCGAGCACCACGGCGGGCTTCACGGTGCCGGGCCGGTGCGGCTCGTACACCGCCAGCAGCGTTCCGGCGGCGTCGACCACCGCCCACGGGCCGGGGCCGCTCGCCGCCAGGGTCTCGTTGGCCAGGACCTTGCCGTGGCCGACGGCGACGGCCAGGTCGGCGCCGACCTCCACGGCGGCGAGGTGGGCGACAGCGGCGGCGGGGGGCAGGACGTGGGCGGGCGACAGCTTGGTGAGCGGGACGGCTCCGGCCAGCGTGAACGATCCCACGGCGGTGCGCTTGAGGGCCCGGAGGTGGGCGCTGCCCCCGAGGGTGGCGCCGATGTCGGCGGCCAGCGACCGGACGTAGGTCCCCGACGAGCACTCGACCTCGACCCGGACCACCCCCGGGTCCGGCGTCGGTTCGACGTCGATCCGCCGCACCGTGACGGGACGGGCCTCACGGTCGACCTCGATCCCCTCCCGGGCCAGCTCGTGCAGGCGCCGACCCCGGACCTTGCGGGCCGAGACCATCGGCGCGACCTGCAGGACCTCACCGGTGAACCGCTCGATCGCCACCCGACGCACGTCGTCCACGGTGACGCCGCTCATGTCGTGGGTGGCGGTCACCTCCCCGGCGGCGTCCAGGGTGGTGGTGGCCACGCCGAGCACGACCTCGGCGGCGTAGGTCTTGTCGAGTCCACCGACGTAGCGCAACAGCCGGGTGGCCCGGCCCACGCCCAGCACGAGCACGCCGGTGGCCTCGGGGTCGAGGGTGCCGGCGTGGCCGACCTTGCGGGTGCCGAGCAGGCCCCGGGCCTTGGCCACCACGTCGTGGGACGTCCACCCTGCCGGCTTGTCCACCACCGCCACCCCGTGGGGCCCGCCGGGTACCTCGCTGGCCCCCATCACCCGTCGTCGCCGTCGCCGTCGCCGCCGCCGCCGTCCCCAGCGTCGGCGCCGGGGGCGATGTCGCGCAGGACCTGTTCGATGCGGTCGGCGGAGCGGACGACCGGGTCGGGGGTGAAGGCCAGCTCGGGGGTGCGCTTGAGCCGGGCCTGGCGAGCGATGGCCCGCTGCAAGCGGGGCCGGACCTCGGCCAGGGCAGCGAGCAGGTCCTCGTCGCCCTCGGGCCCCTGGAGGCTGTCGTAGTAGACGGTGGCCCGGCGCAGATCGGGCTCGCAGGCCACGGCCGTCACCGTGACCAGCTCGAGGCGGCCGTCGTCGACCCGCTCGAGCTCGTCGCCCAGGATCTCTCTCAGCAGCTCATTGACCCGCGCCATGCGCGGGTACCGCCGCGGCGGCTGGCGGGGGCGGGTCACCCCGCCTCCTCCACCCACGACCGGTTGGCGTGCATCACCTGCACCTCGGGGAAGGACCACACGAACCGCTCCACCTCGTCGATCACCTCGTCGGCGTGGCGGACCGTTCCGCTGACCACGGCGAAGCCCACCTCGGCCCGGTGCCAGGTGTCCTGTTCGCCCACCTCGGCCGCCGCCACCTGGTAGCGGCGCCGGGCCCCGTCGACCACGGGGCGCACCACCGCCCGCTTGGCCTTGAGCGACCGCACCTGGGGCAGGTACAGGCTCATCCGCAGGGCGAGCACGTGCACGGCGGTAGGGGTTCGACCGGCGAGGCCGCTCAGCGGCCGCCCGATCGGGTCAACGAGAGCGAGCCGTCCTCGGCCACCACCACCACCGGGGTGTCGCCCACGGCGTCGAAGGCCCGCTCCTCCACGCTCTTGGTGCGCAGCCGGTCGAGCACGCCAGGCTTGTTGAAGTCGTCGGCCACCACGACGAGGTCGACGGCGAGGTCTCGCACGGCATCGCCCAACGCCTCGGGGGCGGGGAGGCTGTGGGCCCACACCACGGCGGTGACCCCGGCGTCAGCGGCCTCGTCCACCTGGCCGGCCAGGGCTTCCTTGCCGGCGGCGGCCAGCGCGTCACGGTCGTGCAGCTCGGTGTGCGGTGTGTCGCCCCAGGTGGCGTCACTGCGGTCGAGCAGCACCAGCTCGGCTCCCGCCGCCGCTGCCACTCGCACCGCCGCCTGGCGGGCCCGGGCCCGGCCCGGCTCGTTGCCGTCGTCGGTGGGGACGATCACGCGCCGGGCCCCCCGGGCGACGGCGGCCACCTCCGCGGGCAGCTCGTCGAGGTCGGATCGGTCGGACGGGTCGTTGGTCATGGGCCCATGATCCCCGACCGGCCGGCGGCACGACCAACCGGAGTGGCGCCTCCGGGGGTTCACGGAGGCGGCAGCCCCCCGTGTAAGAGGCCGAGCCGATAGGCGAGGCCTCCATCGAGCACGGCGCTTGTGTTGCGGCGAAGCCGCACTCCTTTCGGGACAGGACGTGACCTATCCGCGCAACCACTGTCACCTAGACCCGCGGGATCTCCCGCTCCTCGTAGGTCTCGATCACATCACCGGGCTTGAGGTCCTGGAAGTCCGACAGGCCGATGCCGCACTCGAAGCCGGCGTTCACCTCCCGCACGTCGTCCTTGAACCGCTTGAGCGAGGTGATGGTGCCCTTCCAGATGATCGTGCCCTCGCGCAGGAACCGCACCTTCGACCCGCGGGTGATCGTGCCGTTCTGGACGTAGCAGCCGGCGATGGCCCCGACCCGGGGCACCCGGAAGATCTCGCGGACCTCGGCGTCGCCGGTCACCACCTCCTGGACCTCGGGGGCAAGCATGCCGACCATGGCGTTTTCGATGTCCTCGAGCAGCTGGTAGATGATCTCGTAGGTACGGATCTCGACGTTCTCCTGCTCGGCCAGCTCGCGGGCCTTGCGGTCGGGCCGCACGTTGAACCCGAGGATGGTGGCGTTGGAGGCGGCGGCCAGCTGGATGTCGTACTGGGTGATGCCGCCGACGCCGCGCAGCACGAAGGCCAGCCTGACCTCGGGACGTTCGAGCCGCTTCAAGCTCTGTGTGACCGCCTCGAGGGAGCCGGTGACGTCGGCCTTGACCACCAGGTTGAGCGTGGCCGTCTCGCCGGCCTGGATCTGGGCGAAGATGTCCTCGAGGCGAGCCCCGCCCCCCATGGCGGCGGCAGAGCCGCCGATGCTGGCCACCCGTTGCCAGTGCTCGCGGGTCTCGGCCACGTTGCGGGCGGTGCGGTCGTCGGGGGCGACCACGAAGTCGTCCCCGGCTTCGGCCACGTCGGACAGGCCGAGGACCTGCACCGGCGTGGATGGCCCGGCTTCCTTCACCTGCTCGCCCTTGTCGTTGATGAGCGCCCGCACCCGGCCCCAGGCGGCGCCGGCCACCAGCGGGTCTCCCACCTGGAGCCGACCCCGTTGCACGAGCACGGTGGCGACCGGCCCCCGGCCGACGTCGAGGTTGGCCTCGAGCACGACCCCTTGGGCCCGGCCCTCGGGGTTGGCCCGCACATCCTCGACCTCGGCCACGACCAGCAGGTTCTCGAGCAGCTCGTCGATGCCGATGTTCTCGAGAGCCGACACCTCGCACACGATCGTGTCGCCGCCCCACGACTCGGGCACGAGGCCCCGGTCGGCGAGTTGGGACAGCACCCGGTTGGGATCGGCGTTCTCCCGGTCGATCTTGTTGATGGCCACCACGATCGGCACCTCGGCGGCCCGGGCGTGGTCGAGGGCCTCGACGGTTTGTGGCATCACGCCGTCGTCGGCGGCGACCACGAGGACCACGACGTCGGTGGCGTCGGCACCCCGGGCCCGCATGGCCGTGAACGCCTCGTGGCCGGGGGTGTCGATGAACGTGATCCGGCGGCCGTTGCGGTCGACCTGGTAGGCGCCGATGTGCTGGGTGATGCCACCGGCCTCGCCGGCCACGACGTTGGCATTGCGGATCTGGTCGAGCAGCTTGGTCTTGCCGTGGTCGACATGGCCCATGACCGTGATCACCGGCGGCCTGGGTTCGGCCTCGCCCTCCTCGTCGTCGTCGAGGTCCTCGACGCCGAGCGCCCGCTGCAGCTCGACCTCCTGCTCCTCACCGGGGTCGACAAGGCGGATCTCGGCCCCGAACTCGGCCGAGAACAGCTCGATCATGTCGTCGGAGAGGGACTGGGTGGCAGTCACCATCTCGCCCTGCTGCATGAGGAAGCGGACGACGTCGGCGGCCGTGCGGTTGAGCTTGGCTCCGAGCTCCTGGGGGGTGGAGGCCCGCTCGATGACGATCTCGCCCTCGGGCACCGGCGCCTCGGCCGGGGTGTAGGTGGGCATGTCCATCGGCTGGAGCTCCTCGCGGGAGCGACGCCGACGTCCCTTGCGGCGGGGCGGTCGACGGCCGGGCGGGCCACCGGGGCGGCCACCGCCGGGACCGCCGGCACCAGGCACGCCACCGGGGCCGCCCGGGCCACCGGGACCACCGGGACCTCCCGGACGGCGACCGAACCCGACACCGGCACCGGGCACCGAGGCGCGGGGGCCGCCCATCGGCGGCCGGCCGCGACCGGGGGCTCCGGCCCCGGTCCGGGGCGCGCCGGCGCCGGGGCCAGCCCCGGCGCTGGTGCGCGACGGGGCCGGGGGGCGACCTCCCGAACCGGGCGGCGGGGGGATGGCCTTGCCGGAGGAGGATCGGGGCGGGCCGGGGGGCGGTGGGATCGGCTTGCCCGACGCCGACTTGGGGGCGCCGCCGGGCGGGAGGGGGGCGCGGGTGCCGGGGGCCGGCCGGCCCGGGGTGGGAGCCGGCGCCGGGGGGCGCTGGGTCGTCGGGGGGCTCGAACCTCCCCGTGCCGCCGGCGCCATGGGCCCCTCCCCGCGAGAGGGCGGGGCCGAGGGGCGGGGACGGTCGGCCACGGCCGGTTCCTCACGGCGCAGCGGGCGCGGCGGATGCTCGCTCCCGCTCGAGGTGACCACCCGGCGAGGCGGCCCCGACGAGGAGGGAGCAGCGTCGGACCGGGCCGGTGACGCCGGCCGTGGCGGTGCCGGCGCCCCAGCGGCGGGAGCGGTGACGTCGGGATCGGCGGTCTCGGCCGCAGCCGGCGGGCTGACATCGGCCGCAGCCGGCGCCTCGGCGGTGACCTCGGCCGCTGCCGGGGCCTCGGTGACGATTTCGGCGGGGGCGGCGGAGACCTCGGGCACGGCGGGGCGGGCCGGGTCGGCCGGGGCCGCCACCGGTTCGGCGGCCACTGCCGCCGGCTGGTCGGTGACCGCGGCCGGCTCGACGGCAGCCGGTGCCGTCGCCGGCCCGGCTTCCTCCGCCGGGGCGGGCACCGCCTTCGTGTCCCTCGAGGGGGCTGCCTTCTTCGTGGACGGCTCCTCGGGCTGCTGGTCCCGGACGAGCCCTTCGCGGACGGCCTTGCGGCGCACACGGTCGGCCTGGGCGTCCTCGATGCTCGAGGAGTGGGTCTTCACGCCGATGCCGAGGCCGAGCGAGAGGTCGAGGGCCTCCTTGTTCGTGAGCCCGAGCTCCTTGGCGAGCTCGTGGACGCGGATCTTTCCTGGCAAGTGTTGCTCAGCCCTTTCCTCGGTGCCCGTGTGCGGACACGGACCTCTCAGTCTCGCGCACCGGCGTCCCGGCGCACGAAGTCAGTTGTCCGGCGATCCGCCGTCGGCGAGGAGGGCGGAGAGCCGGGTGATGGCGTCGGCGGCGACCGGCCCCCGGAGAGTCCGTTCGAACGCTCGACGGCGCCGAGCTCGCTCGACACAGCCGGGGGAGGCGGCGCACAGCCAGGCTCCCCGCCCCGGAAGTGTACGCCCGACGGCCAGCGAACCGTCGCTGCTCCGCACCACCCGGACCAGCTCGCCGGGGGACGCCCGCCGGCGACAACCGATGCAGGTGCGGGTCGGCGTTACCCCTCGCCCCCGGGGCCCGGGCCCGGTCCCGGGTCGCCCGCACCGCCGGTGCGGCCGGGATCGTCGCCGGCGGCCTCGGCTTCTGCGGGCTCGGCTGGGTCGGCGATCGCCGCCGTGACGTCGAGGGCGTCGGCCGGCGCCGGCGCCCCGTCGGTGGCTGCCGGCACCACGTCGGCCTCGCCATCGGGTACGTCGGCAATGCCTCCGGAACCGCCGGGGCCACCCTCGGCCCACTGCTCGGCCGACATGGCCGGGCCTCCGTCGGCGGGGTGCCACTCCATCTCGCCGGTCTCCGCGTTGGGGAGCCACTGGCCCTGCGCGTACTCGTCGCTGGCGTACGCCTCCTCCTCGGCGAGCTGGGTCTCGCTCTTGATGTCCACCCGCCAGCCGGTCAGCCGGGCGGCCAGCCGGGCGTTCTGACCCTCCTTCCCGATGGCCAGCGAGAGCTGGTAGTCGGGCACGATGACCTCGGCCCGGCCCTCGTACTCGTCGATGCGCACCTCCTTGACCTTGGCCGGCGACAGCGCCTTGGCCACGAAGTCGGGGGCGTCGGCCGAGAACGGCACGATGTCGATCTTCTCGCCCCGCAGCTCGTTCACGACCATGCGGACCCGTGCCCCCCGAGCTCCGACGCAGGCCCCCACCGGGTCCACGTTGCCGTCGTTCGACCAGACGGCGATCTTCGTGCGGTGGCCGGGCTCCCGGGCGCAGGCCTTGATCTCGACCACGCCGTCGGCGATCTCGGGCACCTCGAGCTCGAACAGCCGCTTGATGAGCCCGGGGTGGGTGCGGCTGACCACGATCTGGGGACCCTTGGCCGTCTTGCGGACCTCGACGATGTAGGCCTTGAGCCGACTGTTGGGGGCCGGGCGCTCGTAGGGCACCTGCTCGGCCTGGGGCAGCAGCGCCTCCACCCGACCGAGGTCCAACAAGGTGTAGCGGGAGTCGCTCTGCTGGATGATCCCGGTGACGATGTCACCCTCCCGGCCGGCGTACTCCTCGTACTTCATCTCCCGGTCGACCTCGCGCAGGCGTTGCATCATGACCTGGCGGAAGGTCTGGGCGGCGATGCGGCCCAGGGTGTCGCTGTCGGGGGTGACGTCGATCTCGGGACCGAACGGCTCGCCGTCCTCGTCGAGCTCCTGGGCGGTGACCCGCATCTCCCCGGTGTCGGGGTCCATGGTGACCCACGCGTACTCGTAGGCCCCGGGCATGCGCTTGTAGGCGGACTCGAGGGCGTCGGCCAGGGCCCCCATGAGGGTCTCGGGCGACATGCCCTTCTCCGCCGCCAGCGCCTGCAGCGCTTCCATCATGTCGAGGTTCGTGGTCATGCCGTGGCCGCCTTCTTCTTCGTCTTCTTCGTGCGTCGGTTCCGGGGCGGGTCCGGTCGAGCGGCCGGGCCCCACTCGAACACCGTGCGGGCCGCCTCGATGTCGCCGTAGGGGATGGTCCGGCGCCACGGGCCGCCGTCGGCTTCGGCTCCTTCGACGGTGATGGCCTCGTCGTCGGCGGCGGCGAGGCGGCCGTGGGCCCGCCGGTCGCCGGGCGCCTCGGGACGGGTCTTGACCCGGACGGTCGCTCCCACCGCTCGCCGGAAGTGCCCGGGGGTGCGCAGCGGGCGCTCGAGGCCGGGGCTCGACACCTCGAGGGTGTAGCGCCCGGGCAGCGGGTCGGCCTCGTCGAGGGCCCGGGAGAGGCGGCGGGTCACGTCGGCGATGAGCTCGAGGTCCACGCCCCCGGGCCGGTCGATGGAGACCCGCAGCACGGCCCCGGTGTGCTCGACGTCGACCAGCTCGACATCAGTGCCGGCGAGCAGGGGTTCCACGACGGCGCGCACGTGGGAGGCGACGGTCACGGCGGTCTCACCTCCTGCGTTGTCGACGATCGAAACCAAAGGCGCCAAACCAGAGGCGCCAAACAAAAGGCGTGGGCCCGGCCCACGCCTTTGCCACCTTTCGGGTGAGCCCCGGAAGTATAGCGGGCCACCCCGAATGGCGTCCGTCACAGCGGCTCCGGCGAGACCGGTCGCCACCCGGCGCTGACCGGGCCCGGGAGGTTCAGTAGGAGCGGGCCACGACGGCCACGAGGCCGGGCTCGTCGTCGGTGACGGGCACCGAACCGTCCGGCCGCTGGAGGCACCGCACGCTGACCGCCGATCGGGCCAGGCGGGCCTCACCCTCGGGGCCGAGGGCCGACCACGGGATCCGGGCGAAGCCGCTCTCGGCGGCGGCGGCGGCCTCCTCGGTGGAGCCGGCGTCGACGGTCCGCTCCTCCTGAGCAGCGGTGGCGGTGGCCAGGAGGTCGGCTTGGGCGGTCTCGAGCAGGTCGGGGACAGTGGCGGCAACGGAGTTGGCATCCTGCAGGGATCGCTCACCGGTGTCCCGGCGCACCACGGTGACCTGGCCGTTGGCGAGGTCGCGAGGGCCGACCTCGACCCGGACCGGCACGCCCTTCAGCTCCCAGTCCGTGGCCCGCCGCCCGAACGACGTGTCGGTGCGGTCGTCGAGGACGACCCGCACACCGTCGGCACCGAGCCGCTCCACCAGCGACCGGGCCGCCTCGGCCACCCCCGCCTCGTCCCGGATAACGACCACCACCGCCTGGGTGGCGGCCAGCCGGGGCGGCACCCGCAGCCCGGCGTCGTCACCGTGGGCCATGATCAGCCCCCCCATCATGCGGGTGGAAACCCCCCACGACGTGGTCCAGGCGTGCTGTTGGGTGCCTTCACCGTCGAGGTAGGCGATGTCGAAGGCCCGGGCGAAGTTCTGGCCCAGCTCGTGGCTGGTGCCCATCTGGAGGGCCTTCCCGTCCGCCATCATCGCCTCGCAGGTCAGGGTGTTGATGGCTCCCGGGAACCGCTCGTCGACGGTCTTGCGCCCGACCAGCACGGGCATCGCCAGCACCTCCACCATGAAGTCGCGGTACACGTCGTGCAGGATGCGGAGGGCGTAGGCGGCGGCGTCGGCCTGCGACGTGTGGGCGGTGTGGCCCTCCTGCCACAGGAACTCGGTGGAGCGTAGGAAGAGCCGGGGGCGCAGCTCCCACCGCACGACGTTGCACCACTGGTTCAACAGCAGGGGCAGGTCGCGGTAGCTCTGGGTCCACTTGGCCATGTACTCGCCGAAGACGGTCTCGCTGGTGGGGCGGACGATGACCGGCTCGTCGAGGTCCTTGCCCCCGGCGTGGGTGACCACGGCCAGCTCGGGGCTGAAGCCCTCGACGTGCTCGGCCTCCCGCCGCAGGTAGCTCTCGGGGATGAACAGCGGGAACGACACGTTCTCGGCGCCGGCGGCCTTGATGCGCACGTCGACCTCGGCCTGCATCCGCTCCCAGATGGCATACCCGTAGGGGCGGATGATCTGGGTGCCCCGCACCGGACCGTTCTCCGCCAGCTCGGCCTTGGCCAGCACGTCCTGGTACCACCGGGGGAAGTCCTCGGCGCGAGGGGTGAGCACCGGCGGCTTGGCCATGGCCGGCGATGGTACCGGCGAGGCGGCCGCTGGCTCTGGGTGCTCAGCCCTTCCGCCGGCTGCCAGCTCGCCCTCCCAGCATGCAAGCAGCCGCCTTCAGAAGCAGCCTTCAGAAACTCATCCACCCGGCGCACCCGGAACCCTGTGCAAGGCTGGAGGAGTGTTCAGCCGGATCCAAGCGCTCAACTTCCGGTCTCTGCACTACATAGACCAGAGCGTGCGAGAGTTCCAAGTCATCGTCGGCCCAAATGGAGCTGGGAAATCGTCGTTCCTTGATGTGATCGCCCTGCTCGGCGATATTCTCCTCGCTGGGCCTCTTAACGCCTTCATCGGTGACTCAGCAAGAGGGGTACCCCCACGCGCGAGCAACCCCCAAGATATCGCCTGGCTTAGATCTCGTACGGTCGAACTGGCGGTTGAGCTGCGGATCCCCGATGAACTCCGCAATGGAGGCCGACACACACATGCGCGCTATGAAGTCGGGATCGATGTGGGAGGTGGTGGCGAGACTTTGCTCCTCTCCCACGAAACGCTCTACCTCATACCGGAAAGGCCTGCCCGTATCCAAAAGGCGCCGGAACTCTTTCCCGCGACAGTAATGGCTCCCTCGACCCTCCACGAGCGCCAGAACACGGGCTGGCGAACCGTCGTGAACAAGACGTCATCGGGAAACGACTATTTCAAGGGCGAGAATAGCAATTGGAACAACCAGTTCAGACTTGGCCCGAACCGCTCGGCACTAGCAAACATGCCGGAGGACGAGACGAAGTTCCCGATCGCCATCTGGGTTCGAAAGGTCTTCCTCGAAGGGGTACAGAGAGTCGTACTGGCTGCCGAAGACATGAGGCGCGCCAGCGCTCCCGGGTCGCCGACACACTTTCTGCCCGATGGCTCGAACCTACCCTGGGTAGTCCGTCGCCTTCGCGATTCGGCCCCCCATCGCTTTAGGCAGTGGATTGCGCACGTTCGAACGGCCCTTCCAGAGATCCGTAACATCGAAGTGGTCGAACGACCGGAGGACCTGCACAGCTACCTCGTCGTGGAGCATGAGAACGACCTGCGCGCGCCGTCGTGGGTCGTATCTGACGGCACGCTGCGGCTCCTTGCGCTGACACTCATAGCGTTCCTTGGTGTCAGGGACTCGATCTATCTCATCGAGGAACCTGAGAACGGAATCCACCCGCTCGCAACGGAAACGGTGATCCAGGCCCTTTCACACGTGTACGACTGCCAAGTCTTGTGCGCCTCGCACTCCCCGGTCGTGTTGAGCGCGGTCGAGCCAGCAGACCTGCTTGTCTTCGCCCGAGATGCGACCGGCGCCACCGACATCGTCCCGGGAGACCTGCATCCCCATCTCCGCGAATGGAAGACCGGTACCGACCTCGGAACGCTGTTCGCCGCCGGTGTCTTGGGAAGGAACCTCAGGATTCCGGAGCCATCGGCAGATGAGTGACCTCGTTCTGCTCAGTGCCGATGTCGACATCGAGGCCTCGCTCGTAGCGATTCTTCAACGGCATCAATCACTCGGCATTCGACGCCTTGAGGTAGAGCTCGTTCGCCACCCTGGCCACGACCCCGGAGTCTTCACCAGCGCCAGCGAGATACTGAAGCCCTACGTGAACAAGGCGTCGCATGCACTTGCCGTGCTGGACTATGCGTGGGAGGGCAACCATTGCGCCGACGCCCTCGAGGTCGAGGAACACATTCAGCGTGCCCTCTCGGCAGATTGGGGCGACAGGGCCTCCGCAGTCGCGATTGAGCCTGAGGTCGAGATGTGGGTCTGGAGTTCTTCGCCGCAGCTCGCGACGTCGTTGGGGTGGGAGGGATCTACGGGTTCGCTACGGGCCTGGCTCGAAGCTCGAGACCTGTGGGAGACGGACGCACCGAAGCCGTCAGAGCCAAAGGACGCCTTCGAGCGCGTCTGTCGTAAAGCGCGATCGCCAGCCACAAGTGCAATGTTTGGGCAGGTGCTATCTAAGGTCAGCCTGGCGAGCTGCGTGGACCCGGCGTTCATGCGCTTGAGAGACCGTTTGACGGCATGGTTCGCGCCAGACTCGACGTCGAGGGGTTGAGCGGGCGCGGTCGAGGAACATGGGGCACAACCTCCTGAAGAAGTTCTCTCGACACGGAGCACTTCGCGGGCCCGTTGGGGTATAGGCGCGACACGTCCACACCTGGATTGAGGGGTGACTTCTGCTGGCCTGCGGTAGTCGTCAGGTCGTCCCTCTTTCGCAGGGACCTCGACCAGCTACGGGAACAACGCCGACATCTCGGGTTGCACGCCAAGAGGAAGATTGCGCCCCCGGGCAGTCCACGCACCCCGAGCGGGCCATGAGAGCATGATTGGACTATCGTCCGAACGCACGTACGGGATAGGCTGTCGACATGGCCGGCCCGGTCGCCACCGCTGCCATGCTCCCCTGGCAGGCCTCGCTGCTCGGCGCGGGTCCGACCGCCCCCGACTCCCAGTTCGGCACGCTGGAGCGGCACCACCTCGACGACGGGGCCTGGGTCGACCATGCGCCGGGGTGGCTGGCCGGGCCGGACGCGGTGTTCGACGAGCTGCTGCGAGCGAGCCCGTGGCAGGTCCACGAGCTGCCCATGTACGGCCAGCTCGTCGCCCAGCCCCGGCTGTCTGCGCACTGGGGCGACGGTCCTCACGACCCCGGCCTCCCCCCAGTGGTGGGGGCCATGGCCGACCTGCTCTCGGCCCGGTACCGGATCGCTCTCGACTCGGTCGGCGCCAACCTCTACCGCGACGGGCGCGACAGCGTCGCCTGGCACGGTGACCGGGTGCTGCGGACGGTACCCGTGGCGACGGTGGCCATCGTGTCCCTCGGCGCCCCCCGCCGCTTCCTGCTCCGACCTCGGGGCGGTGGCCGATCGATCGCCTACCGGCTCGGGTCCGGGGACCTGCTGGTGATGGGGGGCTCGTGCCAACGGACGTGGCAGCACTGCATCCCCAAGACGGCGAACCCGGTGGGGCCCCGCATCAGCGTCACCTTCCGACGTCGGGCCCGAGCGGCCGACCCCGGCGGGGCTTCCGGCGGGGCGGACCGGTGAACGACATCCCCCCGGCCGAGCGGGTCGAGCCGATCTCACTGCTCGACGGGCTGGCCACGACCCGGGCCATTCGCCGCTACCGGCCCGACCCGATCCCCGACGACGACCTGGCCGCCATCCTGTTCGCCGCCACCCGGGCGCCGTCGGGCTCGAACCGCCAACCGGCCCGCTTCGTGGTCCTGCGGGACGGGTCCCACGCCAGGCTGGCCAAGGCCCTGCTCGCTCGGTCGTTCCGGGCGCGGTGGGCCGAGAAGCGGGCGGCCGACGGGTACGCCGCCGGCTCCGGCACCGACCCCTCATCGCCCAAGGCCCGCATGGCCGCCACCATGGCCTACTTCGTGGACCACTTCGAACAGACCCCGGTCGTGGTCCTGGCCTGCCTCGACCGGGGCCGGAAGCCCCACCCCCACGACGGCGCATCGGTGTACCCGTCCTGCCAGAACCTCCTCCTGGCCGCCCGGGCCCTGGGCTACGGCGGTGTGCTCACCGTGTGGCACACCGCCGTGGAGGACGAGCTCCGGGCCGCGCTCGCCATACCCGACGACGTGTTCATCGCCGCCACCATCCCCCTGGGTCGGCCGGTGAGCAGGCATGGCCCGGTCCGGCGCCGACCGCTGGCCGAGGTGGTCTTCGAGGACCGATGGGGGGCCTCGGCGGCTTGGGCCGTCGACCCGCCCGGGGCCCGCCACACGGCCTCGCGTCGGGCATCGACAGGCCACGAACAGGCAGACTTGGACCGATGACCGAGCCCGGCGGATCGATCCCGGCCGGCCCCGCCGACCCCGAGGGGACGAGGCGGAGCCGGTTCAGCGAGGCCGCCTTCTCCGCCGAGTACGCCACCGGCGACCAGGAGCAGTCGCGGGTGTCGGCCCGACGCAACATCGTCGCCCGGCTGGCCATCATCGCCCTCGGTACCGTCGTCACCCTGGCCGGCCTGGCCATGTTCGTGCTGCCCGGGCCCGGGATCGTGGTGGTGCTGGTCGGCCTCGGCATCCTCGCCCAGGAGGTGTCGTGGGCCGAGCGGCTGCTCACCTACGCCAAGCGCAAAGCACAGGTCGACAAGGTCAAGCGGCAGCCGCTCTGGGTGCGGGGGGTACTCGTGGCCTTCTCGGTGGGCGCCATCGGGGCGTCCGTCGTCTACGTCCTGCGGCGCTGACCCCTACACCCGCTTGCGGATCAGGTCGACCCGTTGGCCGGCGGCGTTGGCGTCGTCGCCCTGCTGGGCCAGCAGGCGTACCCGGTCCCGTTCGGCCTCCCGGGCGGCGATGGTCGTGTCGGCCCGGGCCATGGCGGCGTCGGTGCCCTGCTCGGCAATGAGCTCGGCCCACTCCACGAGGGCCTCGACCATCTCCGCCTCGGGCACCACGGCCACGTTCCGACCCTTGACGAACAGGTGGCCCCGCTTGTTGCCGGCGGCGATGCCGATGTCGGCGTCGCGAGCTTCGCCGGGGCCGTTCACCACGCAACCCATGACCGCCACCTGCAGCGGGATCTCCCGGTCACCGAAGGCTTCGTTGGCTCGACGGGCGACGTCGATGACGTCGACCTCGGCCCGGCCACAGCTCGGGCAGGCGATCAGGTCGACGTTCTTGCGCTCACGCAGGCCCATGGCCTCCAGGAGCTGGCGGCCGGCCCGGGCCTCCTCGACGGGATCGGCGGTCAGCGAGTAGCGGATGGTGTCGCCGATGCCCTCGGCCAGCAGGGTGGCGATGCCGGCGGTGGCCTTGATCAGGCCTGCCGGCGGCGGCCCGGCCTCGGTGACGCCGAGGTGCAGCGGGTGGTCGCTGCGCTCGGACAGCAACCGGTAGGCGTCGATCATCAGCGGCACGCTCGAGGCCTTGACCGAGATCTTGACGTCGTCGAAACCCACCTCGGCGAAGTACGCCAGCTCCCGCTCGGCCGACTCGACCATGGCCTCGGGGGTGACCCGCCCGCCGTGGCGCTCGTAGAGGTCCTTGTCGAGCGAACCGCCGTTGACGCCGATCCTGACCGGGATGCCGCGGTCGCCGCACTCCTGGGCGACAGCCTTGATGTGGGCCGGTCGGCGGATGTTGCCCGGGTTGAGCCGCAGGCAGTGGACACCGGCGTCGAGCGCAGCCAGGGCCATGCGGTGGTCGTTGTGGACGTCGGCCACGATGGGGACCGGCGAACGGGGCACGATCTCGGCCAGCCCCTCGGCCGCCTCCCGCTCGTTGCACGTGCAGCGCACGATGTCGGCCCCGGCGGCGTGCAGGGCGTAGATCTGGGCGAGGGTGCCGTCGACGTCGGCGGTCTTGGTGATCGTCATGGACTGCACGGTGACCGGCGCGTCGCCGCCCACCGCCACCGGGTTGGTGGGGTGGCGCAGGACGATCTGGCGGGTGGGTCGCCGGGCCTGGCTGGTGGTGACGATCACTTCAGGTCGATGGGGTTGATGATGTCCAGGTAGAGGGTGGTCACGAAGATGCCGGCCAGCAGCACCACCACGAGGTAGGTGAGCGGCATGAGGCGGCTGATGTCGGCGAAGTACCGCCCGGAGGCTCGCCGGCGCAGCTCTTGGGCCTTCTCGTAGGTGGCGATGACGGCGTGGCCGCCGTCGAAGGGCAGCAGTGGGACCAGGTTCACGATGCCGAGGAAGATGTTGAGCACCACGAAGAGCAGCAAGAGGCTGCTGACACCGGTCTCGGCCACCGCCGTGCCGATCTGGAACACGCCGAGCAGGGAGAGCAGCCGGTTCTCACCGGTCCGTTCCTCGGCTCCCGAGCCCCCTCCCGATCCCGGCCCCCCCCCGTCGCCGTCGGGAGTGGCGCCGGTGCCGTCCCGGTGGGCCGTCGCCACCTGGTCCCCGAAGTCGGACAGCCCGCCGGGGGTGAAGAAGCGCCCCAGGCCGGCCACCGACTGGGTGGCGATGTCGCCGAACTCGGCGAAGGACTGGGGGACGGCGGCCAGCGGGCTGACCCGCTCGACGGCGGGGGGGGCGGGGCTGACGCCCAGGCAGCACGAGCGTCGCTCCCCAGCGGCGGCGAAGGGGCGCAGCGCGACCGGCACCGTCACCTCGGCGCCGTCCCGGAGCACCGTCACCTCGACGGTCTGGCCCCGCCGGTCCTGCACCACCTCACGCAGGTCGTCGAACTCGCCGATCCGGGTGCCGTCGACCTCGACGATCCGGTCACCCGGGCGGACACCGCCCTCGTCGGCGCCGCTGCCCGGGTAGACCTCGCCGATCGACCACTGGCGAGCGTCGAGGTCGCCGGCGATGGTGCCACCCGGCACCCCGAACAGGGCCAGGACGGCCCAGATGAGCACGAGGGCGGTCAGGAAGTTCATGGCCACGCCGGCCACGACGACCGCGAACCGGGAGCGGAACCGTCCCTGGCGGTAGGCCCGGGCCTCGTCGCTGGGCTCGACCTCCTCCAGGTTGTGCATGCCGATGATCTTCACGTAGGCCCCCGCCGGGATGGCCTTGACGCCGTACTCGGTCTCGCCCCGTCTGAACGACCAGATGCGGGGCCCGAAGCCGATGAAGAACTCGGTGACCTTCATCCCCGCCCGCTTGGCGGCCACGAAGTGACCCAGCTCGTGGACGAAGACCATGGCCACGATGCCGAGCACCATGACGAGCCCCCAGGGACCGCTCGTGAAGGTGAGCAGCGCCAGCCCCCCGAGGAGCAGGGCCAGACGCAGCCATTGGCGGCCGGTGATCTCCTCGCCGGGAGGGGCATCGTCGCCACCGCCGCCCTGGACCGGCCCGGATGCCGGGTTCGGGCTGGCGGGCTCGGCGTCGGTGTCGGTCACGCTGTTCCTCTCGAGCCGTTCGAGGTCACGGCCACCGTTCGATCAGGCGACGGGTCTCCTCTCGAGCCCGTCGATCGGCGGCGATCACCTCGTCGGCGGAATCGGCTGGGCTTCCATCATGCCGGTCGAGGGCGGCGGCCACGACGTCGGGTATCGAGATCCAGGAGATGGCCCGGTCCAGGAAGGCGGCCACCGCCACCTCGTTGGCGGCGTTCAGCCAGGCCGGCACCGTGCCCCCGACCCGGCCCGCCTCGTAGGCCAGGCCGAGGGACGGGAAGGCGTCGTGGTCGGGGGGTTGGAAGTCGAGCCGGGACAGCCTGGACCAGTCGATCCGGCCGAAGGGGGTGCCGATGCGGTCGGGCCAGGCCAGGGCGTAGCCGATGGGCAACCGCATGTCGGGCAGCGAGAGCTGCGCCACGGTGGCGCCGTCGGTGAACTCGACCATGGAGTGGACCACCGACTGCGGGTGCACCACCACCTCGATGCGGTCGTAGTCGACCCCGAACAGCTCGTGGGCTTCGATCACCTCGAGGCCCTTGTTCATGAGGGTGGAGGAGTCGACGGTGATCTTCGGACCCATCGACCAGGTGGGGTGAGCGAGGGCGTCGTCCACGGAGACCCCGGCCAGCTCGGCGCGGCTGCGGCCCCGGAACGGTCCACCGCTGGCCGTGAGCACGATGCGGGCCACCCGGTCCGGTCCGTCGGGGGCCATGGCGCGGAGGCACTGGTGGACGGCGCAGTGCTCGCTGTCCACCGGCACCAGCTCGGCGCCGGTGGCCGCCCTGGCCCGGGCCACGACGGGGCCGCCGGCGATCAGGGACTCCTTGTTGGCCAGGGCCAGGCGGCGGCCGGCGCCGAGGGCGGCCAGGGTGACGGCCAGGCCGGCGAAGCCCACCACCCCGTTGACGCACACCTCGGCCTCCGCCCCGAGGCTGGCGAGGCCCTCCTCGCCGACCCTCAGCTCACAGGGCGGGAGTCGGACCTTCAGCTCGTCGAGGTGGGTGGCTTCGGCGACGGCCACCACGGCCGGCCCCACGGCGTGGGCCTGGGCCACGAGCAGGTCCACGTTGCCGCCGCCGGCGCCGAGGGCGACCACCTGGTAGCGGTCAGGCTCGGCGGCCACCACCTCGAGGGTCTGAGTGCCGATCGACCCGGTGGACCCGGCGATGGCGACGGTGGTCACGTCAGCTCACGTCATGGCGGGGGTCAGGAGCCGAAGGGGCCGAGGTCGAAGGCGACGGCAGCCCAGTAGACCGCCGGCAGCACGAACAGGAGGGCGTCGAAGCGATCGAGCAGGCCGCCGTGACCGGGCAGGATGGACCCCATGTCCTTGACGCCGAGGTCCCGCTTGACGAGCGACTCGCACAGGTCACCGAGCGGTGCAGCGATGGCGGCGGCCAAGCCGATGAGGAAGGCGTCGCCGGCGCTGTCGAACGGTGCGATCCCCTCTGCGATCACCCCCACCACGACGACGGTCACCAGGACGGCGACGACGCAACCACCGACCAGGCCCTCGACGGTCTTGTTCGGGCTGGCATCGGAGAGCTGGCGGCTACCTGCGCTGCGTCCGACCACGTAGCCGCCCACGTCGTAGCCGACGGTGGCGACGACAGCGGCGGTCAGGAACCCGACGCCGTCGGGCCCAGCCAGCATGAGCGCGGCGAAGGAACCCAACCCGCCGACCCACCCCACCGCGAGGAGCGTGACGCCGAGACCTTCGACCACCCGTCCCTCGCCCTCGGCCCCGGAGAGGTACCAGAGCAGGCCGAACACCACGACCATGGCCAGGAGCAACGGGTAGGCCACGACCCCCCGGGCGTACACCGCCAGCGGGCAGGCCACCGTGGCCACCAGGCCGAACAGGATGGCCGGCTGGTACCCGGCCCGGCGGGCGGCGTTGAGCAGCTCGAGGGATGACACGGCGAGGATGGCGACCACGAGGGCGAGCGCGAACTTCGGCCCGAGCGCGAAGAGCACCAGCGCCAAGACGGCGAACCCGACGCCGACGATCACCGCCGTGGGCACGTCCCGCCCCTCCCCCAGACCTCCCGAGCCGCCCCGGCCGGCGCCGCCACCACCGTCGGGTCGCCGGCGGGCGCGACGGCGAGGCGGCGGCGCCGGGGGCGGGCCGAGCTCGTCGTCGTCCAGGTCGATGGTTCCGCTGACGCTGGTGGCGCCGGTGCCGGCCGCCCCTCGGGCGTAGTCGGCCACCGCCGGGTTGGGCGGGTTGGAGCTACCCGGCGGGCCCTCCGCTCGCGACCGCCGGGAAGCCTTACCGGTGCGGCGGCGGCGCAGCCGCTCGCCGATGCCAGGGCGCCCGGTCGGCATCGGCTCGGCCCTCTCGTCGTCGGGGTACCCGTCGTAGCCGCCGTCGAGGTCGGGCTCGTAGAAGGCCGGCCCGGCGGCGACATCGTGGTCGGCGGGGGGCCGGCCTTCGGCCACCAGGGCGGGGTCCCGGTCGAGCTCGTCGAATGAGTAGGTCTCCTCGTAGGTCGGCTTGGAGTCGTCCATGGCGCCGACCCGCCAATCGACGTCGCCGTCACGGATGACGTCGTGGAGCCCGCTGTCCTCCCAGTCACGGTCGCTGTCGCGCCAGCGGGCGCCACCGGCGGCGAAGGACGACCAGGCGTCGAGGTCGTCTTCACCGTCCTCGGCGACGAGCACGGCCGGCACCTCGCCGGTGGCGGGCTCGGTCCAGTGGGGCAGCTCGACCGACCCGCTCGTGGGCTCCACCACGTCGAGGTCGTCGTCGTCGGCGGCGAGCCCGAGCGTCCGCGGGAGCGGCTCGCCGGGTCCCAGGTCCTCGACCGGCTGGTCGGCGGCGAGGTCGTCGGTGCCCAGCTCATCGCCGGCCAGCTCTTCGGCGAGGTCGTCGCCGGCGGCGGCGTCGAGGTCGTTGGCCGCGAGGTCGTCGGCGGCGAGGTCGTTGGCGGCGACCTCGTCGATGTCGTCGTCGTTGTCAGCGTCGATCTCGGCGATGGTCCAGTTGGCGCCCTCGCCCTCGCCGTCGTCCCAACCCTCTTCGGCCCAGTCCTCGTCCCCCCACTCCTGGTCGGCCTCGTCCTCGCCCACGACCCGCCCGCCGGGGGAGTCGAGCCCGCCCCAGGGTCCGGTGGGGTCGCCGTCGACGTCGAGGTGATCGGCGGCCGGCGGCGCCTCGGGGGTGGCGCGGGGGTCGTCGGGGTCGGGCAAGGGGTCGAAGCGTCGGCCTCGGTCGAACTCGACCCCCGATGGCGCCGGGCGCACCGGCGGCTTCTCGATCTGGGTGGGATCGGAGCTGGCGTCGAGGGGGAACCGGAGCGCAGGCCGGGGGCCGACCGGGGGCCGCTTCGGGCGGTCGCCGTAGCGCGGCTCGTGGTCACCGCGACGCGAGGCCACGTCACCCCGCTCCATCGCCTCTGCCGCTTCCTCGGCCCCGATGATGCGCACACCTTCGGCGGGGTCACCCGGACGCTCGTCGTCGGGTCTCCCGAGCTTGTCGTCCACCACGGACTCCTCCTCTCGTCGGCGCGTCAGTCCTCGAGCAGTTCCTGCTCTTTGTGCTGCAGAGCCTGGTCGATATGGGCCTCGTGCGCATGAGTCAGCTTGTCGAGGTCTTTCTCGGCCCGGGCCCGGACGTCCTCGGAGAGCTCCCCGTCACGCTCGAGCTGCTCGAGGTCGTGACGGGCCGAGCGGCGAAGGTTTCGCACCGCCACCCGGCCGTCCTCGGCCATCTGCTTCACCATCTTGACGAGGTCCTTGCGGCGATCGGCGGTGAGCGGCGGGAAGGTGAGGCGGATCACGTGGCCGTCGTTGCTCGGGTTGAGCCCGAGGTCGGAGTTGCGGATCGCCTTCTCGATGGCACCCATCGAGCCCTTGTCGTACGGGGACACCACGAGCATCCGGGCCTCGGGCACCGACGTGTTGGCGAGCTGCTGGAGTGGCACCTCGGTGCCGTAGTAGTCGACGAGGATCTTCTCGACCAGCGCCGGGGCGGCCCGGCCGGTGCGCACCGAGGCGAAGTCGGTCCGGGCGTGGCTGACCGCCTTGGCCATCTTCTCGGCGGTCTCATCGAGGACCATCGCCACGAGCTCGGCGCTCACCTGGCCCTACCCGCTGGTTTCGGCTCGCTCACTTGACCAGCGTACCGACTCGGTCCTCGCCCTCGAGGACACGCCGCAGGTTGCCGGGGACCAGGGCGTCGAACACGACGATGGGCAGGGCGTTGTCCATGCAGAACGTGATCGAGGTGGGGTCCATGACGTTCAGCCCCCGGTTGATGACCTCCATGTAGGTCACCTCGTCGAGCTTGGTGGCGCCGGGATCGACCCGCGGGTCGGCGGTGTAGACGCCGTCTACCCCTGAGTGGGTGCCCTTGAGGAGGGCCTCGGCCTCGATCTCGGCGGCCCGGAGCGCAGCCGGGGTGTCGGTGGTGAAGAAGGGGCTGCCGAGGCCACCGGCCAGGATGACGACCCGTCCCTTCTCGAGGTGTCGGATGGCCCGTCGACGGATGTACGGCTCGGCGATCTGGGCCATGTGGACGGCGGTCTGGACCCGAGTGGGCTGGTCGAGGTGCTCCAGGGTGTCCTGGAGCGCGAGCGCGTTGATGACCGTGGCCAGCATGCCCATCTGGTCGGCCTGGGCCCGGTCCATCCCGGCCCCGGCGCCGGTCATCCCCCGCCAGATGTTGCCCCCGCCGACCACGACGGCGACGTCGACCCCGAGGCCGCGGCGGACGTCGCAGATCTCCTCGGCGAGCTGGGACACGATGGCGCCGTCGATGCCGTGGCCCTGGTCGCCGGCAAAGGCCTCACCGGACAGCTTGAGGACGACCCGCCTCCACCGGGGTACGGCCACGAGCGACGGGCCTAGCTGCCGATGACGACTTGGGCGAAGCCCACGATCTCGGTGTCGCCCAGGAGTTGGCCGATGGTCTGCTTCTCGTCCTTGACGTAGCCCTGCTCGAGCAGGACGCGCTCCTTGAACCAACCGTTCAGGCGGCCCTCGACGATCTTGCCCATGGCCGCCTCCGGCTTGCCCTCGGCTCGGGTGATCTGCTCCAGGGTCGAGCGCTCCTCGGCCACCTGCTCGGCGGGGATGTCCTCCCTGCGCAGGTAGGTGGGGCGGGTGAAGGCGATGTGCACGGCCACCTCGTGGGCCAGCTCGGCGGTGCCGCCGTCGAGCTCGACCACCACGGCGTTCACACCACGGCCGTCCTGGCGGTGGACGTAGGTGTCGACCACGTGACCGTCGGGGGTGTCGATGCGCACGATGCGGCCCAGCTCGATGTTCTCCTGGAGGACGACCTTGAGGTCGTCGACGGCGTCGGCCTTCTCCTTCCGGGCCGCCTCCTCCCCCTTGGCGACGGCAAGGTCGGCGATCTCCTGGACGAGCGAGGTGAACTGCTCTGACTTGGCCACGAAGTCGGTCTCGGACTTGAGCTCCGCTATGGCGGCCTGGCTCCCGGTGGCGGCCACGGCCACCGCTCCCTCGGTGTTCGGGCGCCCGCCGCGGCTACCCGCCTTGGTCAGGCCCTTCTCCCGCAGCCACTTCACGGCCGCCTCCTGATCACCGTCGGTGGCCTCGAGCGCCCGCTTGCAGTCCATCATGCCGGCGCCGGTGGCCCGGCGGAGGGCCTGGACGTCCTTGGCGGTGAACTCGGCCATCAGGGCTGCTGCTCCTCGGTCGGGCCGGGCACCGGCTCGCCGGGGTCGGCCGCCGCCGGCGGCGGGCCCGGCACGGCGGGCGCCACCTCCCCGGCCTCGCCGACCACCGCCGGTGTGGGGCCGAGGTCGGTGTCGGGCCCCTGCTCGCCGGGGCCTCCCGCCGCGGCAGCCGGCTCGGCAGCGGCGGGCTCGGCACCGGCGGCCGGCTCGGCGGCGTCGGTCACCTCGGGCTCGGCGGAGGCGGGTTCGACGGGGCTGGCGACCACGGCATCGGCGTCAGCGGCGGGAGGGGCGGCGCCGGCGGGTGCGGCAGTGGGATCGGGGACGGCACCGTTGAGAGGAGCGGCCGTGGGAGCGGGGGACGGCGGCGCCTCGGTTGCCGGCCCGACCCCGCCCGAGCGGGAGGCGAGGCGGGCCTCACGCTCCTGGGCCTGGAGGGCGGCCTGGCGGCGGGCCTCGGCCTGCTCGCTGGCGATGCGGCTCTCCTCCTCGCTGCTGCGGGACGGCCCCGGGGAACCGCCACCGCGACGGGAGGCGATGAAACGGCCCTCGTCGACGGCGTCGGCCACGATGCGACACATCAGCGTGCCCGATCGGATGGCATCGTCGTTGCCGGGGATGACGTACTGGATGACGTCGGGGTCGCAGTTCGTGTCGACCACGGCGACGATCGGCAGCCCGAGCTTGTTGGCCTCGGTGACGGCGATGTGCTCCTTCTTCGTGTCGAGGATGAACACGGCGTCAGGCAGCTTCTCCATCGTTCGGATGCCACCGAGGTTGCGCTCGAGCTTCTCGAGCTCCCGGCCGATCAGCAGGGCCTCCTTCTTCGGCATGGCCTCGAACTCGCCGGAGTCCCGCATGCGCTGGTACTCGGCCATCTTGGCGACCCGCTTGGAGATGGTCTCGAAGTTGGTCAGCATGCCGCCCAGCCAGCGCTCGTTGATGTACGGCATGCCGCACTTCTCGGCGTAGCTCTGGATCGGGTCCTGGGCCTGCTTCTTGGTGCCGACGAAGAGCACGGTGCCGCCGCCGGCGACCATGTCCCGGAGGAAGGAGTACGCCACCTCGATCCGTCGCAACGTCTCCTGCAGGTCGATGATGTAGATGCCGTTGCGGTCGCCGAAGATGAAGCGCTTCATCTTCGGGTTCCATCGCCGGGTCTGGTGCCCGAAGTGGACACCCGCCTCGAGCAGCTGCTTCATCGTGACCACTGGTTGGGGCATGGCGCTTCCTTCCCATCGGTTCGACGAGACCCTGATCCGACACCTGCGCGGCAGGTGACCGTGGGATGGACCGGGGCGAGGGTGCCTGGCTGCGGACGGTGATCCGGCCGACAGAGCAGTGTAGCTGACCACCTTCACCGGCCAGCCGACCGGTCATCCTCCCCCCGGTGCGCCCGCCGACGTGCCACCCCCGTCCAGCGGGACCAGCGCCACCCGGGGAGGGCCCCGCCGGCCCCAGAGGCTGGCCGGGTCGATGTAGGTCTCGCCTCGCCGGGCGCCGACGTGGAAGCGGGAGGCGGCGTGGCCGACCACCGTGCCCTGGTCCACCGACTGGCCCCGGCTGACGGTGACATCGGAGAGGAACGAGTAGCTGGTGCGGATGCCGTCAGGGTGGGCAACGGTGACGTGGAGCGACCCGGCCACCGGTCCGGCGAAGCTGACCACTCCGGCCCCCGCCGCCCGCACCGCCGTGCCGGGTACGGTGGCGAACTCGATGCCCCGGTTGCCGGGGCCGTACGGGTGGGCCGGCGGACGGAAGGGGTCGACCACCGGCGCCTCGACCGGCGGGATGTATGCACCGTCGGCGGCCGCTGGGGGCCGGTCGGCCTCGGGCGAACCGGGCGGCGCCGGCTCGGCGGCGGCCACGGGGCCGAGGGCCGGGGTGCCGACGGTCGGGGCGCCGACGGCGAGCGTGGCGGCGAGGGTCGACGCAACGGCGAGGAGGACGAGGGCGATCCGGCGACGGGGCGACCAGCGAGCAGGGACCATGGGGCCTCCCAGGTTCGGCGGGTGTCGTGGCAGGGGAAGCGGGGTGGTCGTGGGGACGAGTGGCCGGTCAGGCCCGGGGGTGACTGGCGTCGAACACCTTTCGCAGGCGCTCCCGACTGACGTGGGTGTAGATCTGGGTCGTCCCCAGGTCCTCGTGACCGAGCAGCTCCTGCACCGACCGCAGGTCGGCCCCACCGTCGAGCAGGTGGGTGGCAAAGGTGTGGCGGAGCGCGTGGGGGTGGGTGGGCGCCGACGAGCGGCGGTCGAGCAGGCGACGAGCGTCGCGAGGGGTGAGGGGCCGCCCCCGACGGTTGACGAACAGGATGTCGGCCGGGGTGGAGGCGTCGAGGAGACCGACGCGCGCCGCCAGCCACCGGCGCAGGGCCTCCACGGTGGGGACGCTGAGCGGCACCACCCGCTGGCGGGCTCCCTTCCCCCACACCGTGGCCCGAGAACGGTCGAGGTCGAGGTCGCCGCAGCGCAGCCCGCTCAGCTCCCCGACCCGCAGGCCGCTGCCGTAGAGCAGCTCGAGGACGGCGTCGTCGCGGTGGCGCAGGGCCCGTTCGATGCTCTCGTCTCGCCCGCGGCGCGGCTCGGGCCGGTCGGGGGTGTCGAGCAGGTGGTGGAGCTGGTCGTGGCCGAGCACCTGCGGCAGGCGGCCCTCCCCGGAGGGAGCGGTGAGGCCGACCGACGGGTCGACCTCGAGGACACCGGTCCGGCGAAGCCAGCCGAAGTACCGGCGCAGCGCCGAGGTCTTGCGGGCCACGGTGCGGCGGGCGTAGCGCCGCGTTGACAGGTACGCGAGGTATCGGCGGAGCACCCGGCGGTCCACGCCGACGGGGTCGTCGAGGCCGAGGCGACCGGCCCATTGGCAGAAGGCGGCCAGGTCGGACCGGTAGGCCTCGACGGTGCTCGGTGCCACCGACGTCAGCGAGGCGCAGAAGGACTCGAGCCGCCACGCCACGGAGCCACGGTACCGGCCGGCCCCCCCGTCGCCGGAGCACCCATCCGATCATCGCCACCGCCACCACCGCGACCGGGATGGCCAGGGACGACGGCGGGGGAGCGGCCAATGCGGGGCCGATCACGTCCGTCTCCGGCTCGGGCCGGCGACGCGCTCGTAGGCACCACCGCTCCTGGCGATCCACCCGTCGGCCTCCAGGCGGGCCATGGCTGCCGACACCGGTCCGAAGCCGAGCCCGCTGTGCTCGACGACCAGCTCGAGCGTCATGGGTTCCCAGCCCAGCACTCGCAGCACCCGGGCCCCATCACCGGCCGGTCGAGGACGGGCGTCGGTGCGGGGCGACAGCATCAGCGGCGGGGTGACCCCGATGAGGGCCAACACGTCGGTGGCGTCACGGGCCACGTGGGCCCCCTCGGCGATGAGCTTGTTGGTGCCGAGCGAGACCGGCGACCGCACTGAGCCCGGCACGGCCAACACCGGCCGATCCCGGCGCAACGCCTCGGCCACCGTGTACATCGACCCCCCGGTGGGAGCCGACTCCACCACGACCACGGCGTCGGCCAGGGCGGCGATGATGCGGTTGCGGGCCGGGAAGCGCCAGGCCTCCGGTGACAGGCCGAGCGGGCACTCCGAGAGCAGCACACCGGCGGTGGCGACCCGTTGCCAGAGCCCGCCGTGACGCCGCGGGTAGACGACGTCCAACCCGCTCGCCACCACCCCCACCGGCGGCGCCCCGCCCGCCCCGTGGGCGTCGAGGGCCCCGGCGTGGGCGGCGCCGTCGATGCCCAGGGCGAGGCCCGAGACCACTCGCACGCCCGCCCGGGCGAGGTCGTGGCCAAGGTCGCGGGCGACGTCGTGGCCGTAGCGGGTGGAGCGGCGGGTGCCCACCACGGCCACTCGGGGACCAGCGAGCACGTCGAGGGTGCCGCGGTGGAACAGCACCGCTGGCGGCTCGAGGTCGGTGGCCAGCGCACCGGGATAGGTGGTCGCTCCCCGGGCCACGACACCGATGCCGGCGGCGGCGTGCACCTGCCAGCAGGCGGCCACGTCGACGGTGGCGGCGGCACGGGCCCAGGCCCGGGCGAGGACGTCGGGGGCCGGGCCCATGCGCCCGAGCAGGCCTCCATCTTCGAGGATCCGTCCGCTGTGCAGCAGGCTCCAGGCCTCGGCCGGCTCGTACAGCAGGCTCAGGCCGAGCAGGCGGGCCGGGCCCATCTGTGGCAGCCCAGCCAGGGCGGTCAACCACGCTTCGGGAGGCAGCTCCGACGACACCGGGCCGTCCGGGTCCGCCGGGCCGGGCCGGCCCCCCGGGGCCGGCCCGAGCGGTGGCATGGGTGGGGTGGCGCCCACGTCAAGCCACCGCCGCCGGCTCCAACAGGCCCGGGTGGGCCCGCAGGGCAAGGGCCATGCCGACCTGCTCGGCGTCGAGCGGCCCGCTGCCGCCGGCGAGGTCGGCCAGCGTGCGGGCCACCCGCCGGACCCGAGCCACGCCACGGGCGCTCAGGCGGCCTTGGCGAAGGGTGGCCTCGAGGAGGTCGACGGCGCCGGGGCCGAGGGCAGCGAGCTCGTCGAGCCTCCCGGCGGGGATCTCGGCGTTGCACCGCACGCCTCGCTCCTGTGCCCGTCGCCGGGCCTCGAGCACCCGGGCGGCGACGAACGCACTGCGCTCACCTGGGGCTCGGCCGAGCAACGCACCGATGTCGGGGCGGGCGACGTCCACTCGGAGGTCGAACCGGTCGACGAGCGGGCCCGAGAGCCGCCGTCGGTAGCGGTGGCGGGCCCCGTCGGTGCAACGGCAGCCGCCGGGCTCGTTGCCCTCACCGCACGGGCAGGGGTTCATGGCGGCGACGAGCAGGAAGCGGGCGGGCAACGTGACCGAGGCCCGGGCTCGTGAGATGCGGACGCAGCCGTCCTCGAGCGGCTGGCGGAGCGACTGCAGCACGGTGGGGGTGAACTCCCCGAGCTCGTCCAGGAACAGGGCGCCGCCGTGGCTGAGGCTGAGCTCGCCGGGTCGCATGGTGGCGGTGCCGCCCCCCACGAGGGAGACCATCGAGGAGGAGTGATGAGGGGCCCGGAACGGGGGCAGCATCACGAGGCCGCCGGGCGGCAGGGCGACACCGGCGGCGCTGTGCACTCGGGTGGCGTCGCGGGCCTCGTCCCGGTCGAGGGCAGGAAGGATCCCGGGCAGACGCTGCGCGAGCATCGTCTTGCCGGCACCCGGTGGGCCGATCAACAGGAGGTGGTGACCGCCGGCGGCTGCCACCTCGAGGCTCTTGCGGGCCACCGGCTGCCCCCGGACATCGGAGAGGTCGGGAGGAGGCGGAGGCGGAGGGGCAGGTGGCGGCTCGGGATGCTCGGGCCAGGGCTCCTTGCCGCGGAGGGCGGCGATCAGCTCGGCCAGTGTGGCCACCGGACGGACCAGGTGGCGGTCGACGAGGCGGGCGTCGGCGGCCGACGCCAGGGGCACGACGGCGACGGCGCTGGCCAGGGCGTCGAGAAGGGGGACCATGCCCGGCACCGGCCGCACCGAGCCGTCGAGACCGAGCTCGCCGAGGAAGCCAAGGCCGGTGAGGGCGGGCGCGGGGATCACCTCGCTGGCCACGAGCACGCCGACGGCCACGGCGAGATCGAGTCCGCTGCCCACCTTGCGCACCGTTGAGGGAGCCAGGTTGACGGTGATGCGACGGGTCGGCCAGTCGTGCCCGGACGACAGGATGGCGGCACGAGCCCGGTCGCGGGCTTCCCGGCACGACGTGTCGGGGAGACCGACGACGGTGAAGCACGGGAGGCCCTTGGATACGTGCACCTCGACGGTGACGGCGCGGCCGTCGACGCCGAGCAGCGTGGCCGATGGGACCAGGGCGAGCATCGGAGAACCTCCCCACCCGGCGAGGCCGGGAGTCGGTGTGCGGGGAGGTCGTGGCGCCGACCAACGAGCGGTGGAGCACCGGGAAGCGGGGCTCGAGGACCACGAGGACCGGTCCGGTTCGTGCTCAGTTGTCACCCTACCCACACGGTATGACAGTGACCGCCGCAGGCGGTCCCCGCCAGGGCGGCGGGTGGGGTCGGCGGACGTGTGACAGTGCCGGGTCAGCGGCCCCGGAAGCGGGGCTCTCGCTTGGCCGTGAACGCGGCGAGGGCCTCGGCGGCATCCTCGGTCCCGAAGTTCACGACCTGGCACCGGGCCTCGGCCTCGATGGCCTCCTCCAGGCTCGAGGAGAACGCTTCATCGATCAGCCGCTTGGTGAGACCGAGGGCGATGGGAGGACCAGCGGCCAGGCGGACCGCCCAGTCGTCGACGAACCGGTCGAGCTCCTCGGCCGGCACCACCCGGTTGACCAGGCCGATCCGGTCGGCCTCCCGGGCGTCGATGATCTCGGCCAGCAGGGCCAGCTCCTTGGCTCGGTGGACGCCGACCAGCCTGGGCAGGAGCCACGAGCCGCCGAAGTCGATGGACAGCCCCCGTCGGGTGAAGATCTCCGAGAAGCGGGCGGTGTCCGAGGCGACGATCAGGTCGCAGGTCAGCGCCAGGTTGAGCCCGGCACCGGCGGCCACGCCGTTGACCTTGGCGATGGTCGGCTGCGGGATGCGGTGCAGGGCGATGCACACCTCGCCGATCCGGCGCATCCGCGTGAGCCCGTCGACCTCGGCCGTGACCGCATCGCCCAGGTCGGCGCCTGAGCAGAACGCGTCGCCGGCCCCGGTGACGACGAGCACCCGGTCGTCGGGATCGGCGGCGAGGGAGCGGAACACCGCGAGCAGCTCGTCGAACATGGCCATCGAGGCGGCGTTCTTGCGGTGCGGCCGGTCGAGGGTGACGGTGACGACACCGTTGGCCCGCTCGACCCGGATCGTCTCGAGGTCCGGTTCGGTCACCGCCGGCACGATACTGATGGCATGGGCCTGAACCCGTTCCGTCAACAGCAGCGCAGGAGCGGGGACTACGTCATGGTCGCCGTCGCCTTAGTGGTGTGCACCCTGCTGGTGGTGTGGGCGGTGCGGGGTTGAGCCGCCACGGCCGGCGGCGGGTGCCGTCGGCGAGCACCACGGCGACCAACCGTGGGCCGGCACCCTCGGAAACCGAGGCCCCGAGCCCGATCGAACCGGCGGTCACCGGCGCGGTGACCCGGGGTCAGAAGGCGGCCTCGATGACCTCGACGGCGCTGCCCATGACCGCGGCCACGTCGAAGCGGATCTCCCGCGGCGCGAAGGTCGACTCCTCGCTCAGCCACCGACCGGCCAGCCGGCGCAGGCGACGCTGCTTGGTGGTGGTGACGGCCTCGGCGGGCACACCGAAGGCATCGGTGGTGCGGGTCTTCACCTCGCAGAACACCACCACCCGGTCACGGGTGACCACGAGGTCGATCTCGCCGTCCGGGCACCGCCAGTTGCGGGCCAGCACCGTCCAACCCTGCTCCTCGTACCAGGCGCTGGCCCGGGCCTCACCGTGAGCCCCGAGCCGGCGCCGGCGATCGGTCACCGGTGCTCCATCTGCTCTAAGAGGTTGCGCGGATAGGTCACGTCATGTCCCCGAGAGCAGTGCGGCTTCGCCGCAACATGCTCTGTGCTCGATGGAGGCCTCGCCTATCGGCTCGGCCTCTAATGCGATGACCTGCGCCGCCAACACGGGAGACGATCCTCTGGACGCGGGGCCGCTCAAGGGATGGCGTCGGGACGGGGCAGCTCCTCGATGTTCACGTCCTTGAACGTGACGACGCGGACCGAGGACACGAAGCGGGTCTGGCGGTACATGTCCCACACCCAGGCGTCGCGCAGCTCGAGCTCGACGTAGGTCCGCCCGTCGACGTCGCGCACCGAGCGCTCGACGGCGTTGGCGAGGTAGAAGCGCCGTTCCGTCTCCACCACGTAGGAGAACATCGGAGACACGTCCTTGTACTCCTTGTAGAGCTGCAGCTCGATCTCGGCCTCGTAGCGCTCGAGATCGTCGGTGCTCATCGACGGTCCGGTTCGCTGGCCTGCGGCTCACCCACGGTCCGGCACCCTAGATGGCGCACACCGGGGTCAGCGGAAGCGCTTCTCCTTGACCTTGGCCGCCTTGCCGACCCGGTCACGCAGGTAGAACAGCTTGGCCCGCCGCACGTCGCCCCGAGTCACCACCTCGATCTCGTCCACGATCGGGGTGTGCAGCGGGAAGGTCCGCTCGACACCGACGCCGTAGCTGAGCTTGCGCACCGTGAAGGTCTCCCGAACCCCGCTCCCCTGGCGGCGGATGACCACGCCCTGGAAGACCTGGATGCGGGCCTTGTTCCCCTCCACCACCCGCACGTGGACCTTGACGGTGTCGCCGGGCGCGAAGTCGGGGATCTGCTCGGACGGCTTCTTGTGCTGGTCGTCGACGAGGTCGGTGCGGTGCACGGCGTGCACGCTCCTTGGGGGGCGAGTCGGGCCACCGGCCGGGCGCCGAAGGCGCCGGGAGGCGACCGGTGACCCTAGACGAGGTCGTCGGGGGCGGGAAACTCCGCCATCAGCTTCTCGTCCTCGGCGCTCAAGCCGCCGCGGCGGTCGATGAGGTCGGGCCGGGCCCGCCCCGTGCGGGCCAGGGCCTGCGCTCGGCGCCAGCGGGCGATGCGGCCGTGGTCGCCGGAACGCAACACCTCGGGTACGGGCCAGCCCCGGAACACCGCCGGGCGGGTGTACTGCGGGTGCTCGAGCAACCCGTCGGTGAACGACTCCTCCAGGGCCGATGCCTGGTTGCCCATCACCCCGGGGACCAGGCGACCCACGGCCTCGAGGACCACCATGGCCGCCACCTCCCCCCCGGCCAGCACGACGTCGCCGATGGACAGCTCACCGTCGACCAGGTGGGCCCGGACCCGCGCATCGACGCCCTCGTAGCGCCCGCACAGCAGCGAGAAACCCTCGGTGGCAGCCAGCTCGACGGCCACGGACTGGTCGAAGCGGCGCCCGCCGGGACCGAGGAGGAGGAGGGGACGGGGCGGGGCGGCGGCCTCGACGGCAGCGAAGACCGGCTCGGGCATGAGGACCATCCCGGCGCCACCGCCGAAGGGGGCGTCGTCGACCGACCGGTGCGGGTCGACGGCGTGGGCCCGCAGGTCATGTATACGCAGGTCGAGCAGACCTCGCTGCCGGGCTCGGCCGAGCAGGCTCTCGGCGGCGAAGGCGTCGACCATGGCCGGGAAGATGGTGAAGACCTCGATCCGCACCGGTCCAGGGTTCCACACCGCCTCGACCGGCCCGGCCGCTCAACCGGCGTCGTCGAGCAGCCCCTCCGGCGGGTCGATCACCACCCGCTCGGGGAGATCGGCTTCGTCGACGATGAACACCACCGGGACCAGGACCCCGCCCGGCAGCACCATGAGGTCGCTGGCCGGGTTGGCTTCCACCGCCTCCACCCGCCCGCACGAGCGACCGGCCGTGGTGCGAACCTCGGCGCCGATGAGCTCGTGCACCCAGAGGGCGTCGTCGTCGACCAGGGGTTCTGCCCGCAGCACCGTCCCCCGCAGCGCGTCGGCGGCGGTGCGGTCGGCGACGCCCTCGAAGTCCACGATCCAGCGGTGCTGGTGGCGGCGGGCGCTGCGGACCACGAGTGGGCCGGCATCGGTGGACAGCACCGAACCGGGGGCCAGGCGGTCGGTCACGTCGGTGCCGAGGGAGACGATGACCTCGCCGCTCAACCCGTGTGCCTTGGCGATGCGGCCCACCTCGAGCATGGGAGGCGGAGGCACGGGCCGACGGGGCGGCGAGCGCTCAGTCGACGAACTCGACGTCGACTGACACGCCGTCTCGCACCGCCGCCGCCCGCACGACGGTGCGGATCGACTGCGCCACCCGACCTCGCTTGCCGATGACCCGGCCCATGTCCCCGGGGCCGACGCGCACGTTGAGGGTCACGCCGCCACGGCGGCCATCCTCGACGTCGACCTCCACAGCATCGGGCTCCTCCACCACCGCCCTGGCCAGGTACTCGAGCACGGTGCGGGCGTTGCCCGCCGGCTCCATGTCGGCTCCTTCGTGCCCGTCCCCGGCACCGCCGAGGTCGCCGACACCACCAAGATCGTCGTGACCGCCGAGATCCTGGCCGGCGAGGTCTTGGCCGGCGAGATCGTCGTCACCACCGAGGTCTTGGTCGGCGAGGTCGCCGGCGGCCAGGTCCCCCGCCGGGTCGTCCACGTCGAGGCCGGTGTCGAGGGCATCAGCGTCGAGGTCGTCGTCGAGGGCGTCAGCGTCGAGGTCGGTGTCGAGCTCGTCAGGGTCGCGAGGGCTCACGGGGCGTCGGCGGCGACGGTCTCGGCGGCGACGGGTTCGGCGGGCACCTCGGTGCCCTGCTCGAAGTGGGCCCAGGCGCCCGAGACGGCGAGCAGCTTCTGCACCCGTTCGGTTGGCTGGGCCCCTCGCCGCAACCAGTCCACCGCCCGAGCGTTGTCGATGCGGATGCCCGACGGCTCGAGCCGCGGCTGATAGGTGCCGACGATCTCGATGAAGCGGCCGTTGCGGGGCGATCGGGCGTCGGCGGCGACGACGCGGTAGGTCGGCTGCTTCTTCTTGCCCATCCGCATGAGGCGGAGCTTCACGGCCACGGGTATCGCTTCCTCGGTGTCGTCGACGACGGCGGCTCGACCGAGCCGACCGGCAATGCTGCCCGGCCGCGGCCGGTCACTTCAAGCCGGGCAGCTTGAGCTCGGTCTTGGCGCCAGCGGTGACCGGTCCTCCCTTGGGGGTCACCCGGCCGCCCTTCTTCGCCTTCTTGGCCTTGGCCTTGGCCTTCGCCTTGGCGTTGACGTTGGCGTTGGTCTTCGCGGTCGGCATGGTGCCGCCGAACCGCTTCATCATCTTCTGCATCTCGCGGAACTGCTGGAGCAGCGCGTTGACCTCGCTCGTCGAGGTCCCGCTGCCGTCGGCGATGCGCAGGCGCCGCGACCCGTCGATCAGGTCGGGCTGGCGCCGCTCCTGCGGCGTCATCGACTTGATGATGGCCTCCACCCGACCCAGCTCCCCCTCGTCGATCTCGGTGTTGCGCAGCTCCTTGGGCATCCCCGGGATCATCCCGATGAGGTTGCCGAGCGGGCCCATCTTCTTCACCTGCTGCATCTGCTCGAGGAAGTCCTCGAAGGTGAACTGGCCCTCCATGAGCTTGGCGGCGGCGGCCTCGGCCTCCTCCTCCTCGAAGGCCTCCTTGGCGCGATCGATCAGCGTGAGGACGTCACCCATCCCGAGGATGCGGCCGGCCAGGCGGTCGGGATGGAACAGGTCGAAGTCGCCGAGCTTCTCGCCGGTGGAGGCGAAGGCGATCGGCTTGCCCACCACCTCCTTGACCGACAGGGCAGCACCGCCCCGAGCGTCACCGTCGAGCTTGGTGAGGATGACGCCGTCGAGCGCGAGGGTGGCGTGGAAGTTCTCGGCGGTGGTGACGGCGTCCTGGCCGGTCATGGCGTCGACCACCAGGAACGTGTAGTGCGGTTCGGTGACCTCGGCGATGCGGCGCACCTGGTCCATCAGCTCGGCGTCGATCGACAGGCGGCCGGCCGTGTCGACGATGACCACGTCACGGCCGAGGCGACGGGCCTCGTCGATCCCCAGGCGGGCGACCTCGACGGGGTCGCCGCCCTCGCCGCCGATGGAGGTGAGGTCCTTCGACACCACGGGCACGTCGACCTGGCGGCCGAGGGTGCGGAGCTGCTCGATGGCCGCCGGCCGCTGGAGGTCGGCACCCACGAGGAGCGGGTTGCGGCCCTGCTGCTTGAACCAGCGGGCCAGCTTGGCGGCGTTGGTCGTCTTGCCCGAGCCCTGGAGGCCGGCCAGGAGCACGACGGTGGGCGGCCTCGGGGCGAAGGTGATGCGGATCGTGTCGCCGCCGAGGATGGCGATCAGCTCCTGGTGGACGATGTCGACGACCTGTTGGGCCGGGTTGAGCGCCTCGTGGAGCTCCGCGCCGACGCATCGCTCCCGGATGCGGCCAACGAGGCTGCGCACCACCTTGAAGTTGACGTCGGCCTCGAGCAGAGCGAGACGGATCTCCCGAAGGACCTCGTCGACGTCGGCCTCGCTGAGGCGGCCCCGGCCTCGAAGCCGCTTGAAGATCCCGTCGAAGCGATCGGAGAGTGCGTCGAACATGGACCGACGATCCTACCGGACGGGTCCGGGCCGGCGGCCGGCCCGCCCCTCGGCCGGTCGGGTGGTCAGAGGGAGGTCGGGGCGTTGCCGGTCCGGGCCTCGATCTCCTCTCGCAACCGGTCCCGCAGCTCTCGCCCCGTCATCGGGGCGAACAGCAGGCCGATGGCGACCCCGACCGCGAAGGTGACCAGCCGTCGGTAGCCGAGGAGCCCGAGGACCCACAGCGCCAACTTCATCGGGGAGAAGACCAACCGGATGAGGAACATGGGCGCAGCCTCGCGCACGCAGCCGGTCGATGGGCGTGATCGGCTACTCGGAGAAGAGGGCGTCGACGAACTCGTCGGGGTCGAACGGCACGAGGTCGTCGGCGGTCTCACCCAGGCCCACCAGCTTGACCGGGATGCCCAGGTCGGACTGGATGGCGAAGACGATGCCGCCCTTGGCCGAACCGTCGAGCTTGGTGAGCACCACGCCGGTCACCTCGACGGCGTCGGTGAACTGGCGAGCCTGCTGGAGGCCGTTCTGGCCGGTGGTGGCGTCGAGCACGAGCAGGGTCTCGGTGACGGTGCCGGGAGGTTTCCCGGCCACCCGCTTCACCTTGCGCAGCTCGTCCATGAGGTTGGTCTTGGTGTGGAGGCGCCCCGCCGTGTCGGCCAGCACGAGATCGGCGTCGCGGGCGGCGGCCCGCTCGATGGCGTCGTAGATGATCGAGCTGGGGTCGGCCCCTTCGGCGCCCCGCACGAGATCGGCGCCGGCCCGCTCGGCCCAGGTGCCGAGCTGCTCGGCGGCCGCCGCCCGGAACGTGTCACCGGCGGCCATGACGATGCTGCGGCCGACCTCGGCCTCCCGCTTGGCCACCTTGCCGATGGTGGTCGTCTTGCCCACCCCGTTCACGCCGACGAACAACCACACGTTGGCGGCGCCCTCGCGGTGGTGGAGGCTGCGATCGGCGACGGCCAGGCGCTCCTTCATCTCGGCCTTGACGGCGCCGACGAGCTGCTCGCCGTCGGTCAGGCCCTCGGACCGCACCCGTTCCCGCACCGAGTCGAGCAGCTCGGTGGCCGGACCCACCCCGACGTCGGCCCGGATGAGCGCCTCCTCGAGGTCCTCCCAGGTCTCCTGATCGATGGATCGACGGGTGAGGATGGAACCGACGTAGCCCGAGAACGTGCTGCGGGCCTTGGCCAGCCGCTCCCTGAACGTCGGTCGGGGCGGGGCGACGACCTCGGGTTCCGGGGCCGGTGGGGCGACCTCCTCGACCCCCACGTCGGCCTCGTCGACGTCGACGGGCGGTGGCTCGAGGGTGGTGGCCCCCGCCCTGCCGCGGCGGCCGTCGTCGACGAGGGGGGGTTCGAGCTCGGGGCCCCGCCGGCGTCGGGTGGCGACGACGAATCCTGCGGTGACGGCAACGAGCACGAGCACGGCGACGAGGATGATCAGCGCTGCTTCCATGGCCGGCGCAGCCTACGGGAGCGGCGCTTGGGCCTCGGCGGCGAGGG
>JAUJOW010000001.1:402262-453633 GCA_030447445.1 Acidimicrobiales bacterium
TCGGGGTAGGGCGGTCAGGTTCGGGGTAGGGCGGTCAGGCTCGGGGCGAGGGGTCCGGGGCGGCCGGGAGCCACAGCGCGAACGTCGAGCCGCCGGCGGCGTTGGGCTGCAGGTGCACCTCGCCGCGGTGGCCCTCCGCGATCTGGCGGACGATGGTGAGACCGAGGCCGCTGCGCCCCTCCTCCCGGGCGCGGCGACCGTCGCCCCGGAAGAACCGCTGGAACAACAGGTCGCGCTGGTCCTCGGGGACCCCCGGACCCTCGTCGTCGACGGCCGCCCACACCCAGGCGTCCTTCCGGCCGCCGAGGATGCGCACGGTCGTGCCGGTGGGGGCCAGCCGGACGGCGTTGGCCACGAGGTTGGCGAGAGCCTGACGCAGTGCCACCCGGTCACCGACCACCCACGATCCCGGTTCGGCGGCGTGGGCCAGGGTGAGGCCCCGGGCGGCGGCGGGGGCGGCGAACTCGGCGGCGGTGTCGGCCACGACGTCGGCCAGGTCGACACGGGTCAGCTCGCGAACGGTGCTGCCCTGGCGGGCGTAGGTGAGCAGGTCGTCGACCAGGTGCGACATCCGCTCCGTGGTCCGTTGGACCACCTCACCGCTGCGGCGCAGATCCTCGGCGGTGGCGTCGGGGTCCCCGAGGGCAACCTCGAGGTTGGTGCGGATGACGGCCAGCGGGTTGCGCAGCTCGTGGGAGGCATCCTGGATGAAGCGGCGCTGGTTCTCGAAGGCGTCGTCGATGCGGCCGAGCATCCCGTCGAAGGTGTCGGCCAGGCTCTTCAGCTCGTCGGGTGGTCCTCGTAGGGCGATGCGACGGGACAGGTCTGTGGCCTGGATGTCGCGGGCGACGGCGGTGATGCGGTCGATGGGGGCCAGGACGCGGCCGGCCACCAGCCAACCGACGACCAGGCTGGCCAGGAACAGCACGGCCAGCGCGCCGAAGGAGTAGCTGCGCAGGAGTTGCAGCGAGCGCTCGTTGACCTGCTGCTCGAAGGTGGTGAAGTTCACCTGCACGGGCTCACGGTCGATCACCGGTTCACCGCTCGGCCCGGAGCTGACCGTCACCCGGTCGAGCTCGCGCGACACCGTCTCGTCGCCGAGCTGGGCGGCCAGGCCGAGGTAGATGCCGCCGACCACGAGGGCGGCGAGGCCGAACAGGAACAGCGAGTACAACGCGGTGAGCCGGAAGCGCACCGATCCCATCCAGTCCGGCAGCGTGCGAGCCACCCGTTCGGGCGAGCGCAGCGGCGTCCCGACGGTGGCGGTGCCGGGCGGTGGGCCCGGGGGAGCTGAACCGACGCCGGTGGTCATGCCGGCCGGCCGCTCTGGTCTCGCAGGCGGTAGCCGCGACCGACGAGGGTCTCGATTGGTTGGTCCTCGCCGTCGTCCTGCAGCTTGCGGCGCAGGGTGCCCACCGTGACCCGGACGGTGTTCGTGAAGGGATCGGCGTGCTCGTCCCAGACGTGTTCGAGCAGGCGCTCCTGGGACAGGACCTGCCCGGCGTTGGCCATGAAGTACCGCAGCAGGGCGAACTCCTTGGCCGTGAGGTCGAGGGGGCGCTGGCCCCGCCAGGCCTCGAACCGGGCCGTGTCGAGGCGAAGGTCGCCCACCCGCAGCTCGGCCCCGCTCCGGCCGGCGTCGCGCCGCAGCAGGGTGCGGACACGGGCCGACAGCTCGGCGAAGGAGAACGGCTTGACGAGGTAGTCGTCGGCCCCCTCGTCGAGCCCTCCGACGCGGTCCTGCGTGCTGTCGCGGGCGGTGAGGATCAGGACCCGTGGCGCCGCCTCGTCGTCGGCGGGGGCATAGGCAGGGTCGGTGCGGACCCGGCGGCACACCTCGAGGCCGTCGACATCGGGCAGGTTGAGGTCGAGGCAGACGAGGTCGTAGGGAGTGACGGCGAGGCGGTCGAGGGCCTCGCCCCCGTCGGCGGCCACGTCGACGGCATACCCCTCCCGGCGCAGCCCACGAGCCAGCGCGTCGGCCAGGTCGACCTCGTCCTCGACCACCAGCAGCCGCATGCCACCGACGGTACCGTCGCCGGCGAGGCCGACGTCGTGCAGGACCGGCTGGGTCGGCGCTCCTGGGCCTTGGGGGTGGCCACCCCGGTACCGCAGCCGCGGACCCTGCTCCTACGCTGGCCGCCATGGCCGAACCGTCCCCCACCACCGAGGCCGAGCTGCTCGAGGCGGCCCTGTTCGAGGTGAAGAAGGTGATCGTCGGCCAGGACCGGGCCATCGAACGGCTGATGGTCTGCTTGCTGGCCCAGGGCCACGCCCTCCTGGAAGGGGTGCCGGGGCTGGCCAAGACCCTCGCCGCCGAGACCCTCGCCACCGTGGTCGGCGGCTCCTTCGCCCGCATCCAGTTCACACCCGACCTGCTCCCCGCCGATCTCATGGGCACCCGGATCTACCGGGCCTCGAGCGAGCGCTTCGACGTCGAGCTCGGTCCGGTGTTCGTCAACTTCGTCCTCGCCGACGAGATCAACCGGGCGCCGGCCAAGGTGCAGTCGGCCCTGCTCGAGGTCATGGCCGAGCAGCAGGTGTCGATCGGCGGTACCACCTTCCCGGTGCCGGAGCCGTTCCTCGTCCTCGCCACCCAGAACCCGATCGAGTCCGAGGGCGTGTACCCGCTGCCGGAGGCGCAGCGGGACCGGTTCCTCATGAAGATCGTCATCGGCTACCCCACCGCCGGTGAGGAGGTGGAGATCGTCTACCGGATGGGCGTGAACCCGCCGACCCCCACAGAGGCGCTCCCGCTTGGGCAGCTCGTCACGCTGCAGGAAGCGGCCAAGCGGGTCTACGTCGACCGGGCCGTCGTCGACTACGCCGTCACGCTCGTGCTGGCCACCCGCTACCCCGGCAACTACACGCTGTCGGACCTCGTGCCTCTCCTGACCTACGGGGCCAGCCCACGGGCCAGCCTGGGGCTGGTGGCGGCCGGGCGGGCCCTGGCGCTCATGCGGGGCCGCCGGTACGTGCTGCCCCAGGACGTGTTCGACGTCGCCCCCGACGTCCTGCGCCACCGCCTCGTGCTGTCCTACGAGGCGCTGGCGCAAGGCACCTCGGCCGATCAGGTGCTGGCCCGGGTGCTCTCCACCGTCCCGGCTCCCCGCATCGCCAGCGCCGACCGCCCCAGCGACCCCGGTGCCGGCGGCCGTCCCGGGCCCCGTTCCGACCTGCACCCCGAGTGGAGCCCGTCACCGACGGCGCCGACCTACCCGCCGGGCCCGCCGGCCCCACCTCCGGGGACGGCGCCGCCGCCCCGCGAGGCCACCCGCTCATCCTGGGACGACGATACCGCCACCGGCGAACGCAGTGCCTGAGAGAGAGCGCTGATGGCACCTCCGGCCAACGTGCCCCCGAGCACGGGCGGGCGCCCCGACGAGGTGCTGCGCCGACTCGACCTCGTCATCAGCCGCCGCCTCGACGGGCTGTTGCACGGCGAGTACCTCGGCCTCGTGCCGGGCCACGGCTCCGAGCTCGGCGAGACCCGCCGCTACCAGCCCGGCGACGACGTGCGCCGCATCGACTGGAACGTCACGGCCCGGCTCCAGGAGCCGTACGTGCGCGAGACCATCGCCGACCGCGAGCTCGAGACCTGGGTCCTGGCCGACCTGTCCCCCAGCCTCGACTTCGGCACCGCCTTCTGCGAGAAGCGCGACCTGGCCGTCTCCGCCGCTGCCGCCGTCGGGTTCCTCACGGCCCGCACCGGGAACCGCACGGGCGCCGTGCTGGTCGACCCCGACGGAGCCACCACCGTCCCGGCCCGCGGCGGCAAGGACCACCTGATGGCGTTGCTCCACCGGCTGGTGTCAGCGCCCCGGGCCGAGCGCGGCAAGACCGACCTGGCCGCCGGACTCGGCCGCATGGCTGCCACCACCCGCCGGCGCGGCCTGGCCGTGGTCGTCTCGGACTTCCTGGGCAGCGACGACTGGGAGCGGCCGCTGGCCCGCCTGGCCACCCGCCACGAGACGCTCTGCGTGGAGGTGGTGGACCCACGAGAGCTCGAGTTGCCGGCGGTGGGTGTCCTGGCGCTCGTCGATCCTCGCACCGGCGATCTCCACGAGGTGCAGAGCTCCAACCCTCGGCTGCGGGAGCGCTACGCCGCCGCCGCCGCCGCCCAGCGGGCCCGCATCGCCGACACCATCGGCCGGGCAGGGGCCGACCACCTCCAGCTCCGCACCGACCGGGACTGGCTCCTCGACCTGGTCCGCTTCGTCGCCGCCCGCCGCGAGCGGGTCCGTGGCCTGTCCCGACCGGTGGTCACGTGATCGCCATCACCTACCTCGCTCCGAGCCGCCTCTGGCTGCTCGTCGTGGTCGCCGCCCTGGCCGCCGGCTACGTCGTCGTCCAGTCCCGCCGGCGGGCCTACGCCGTGCGCTTCACGAACGTCGAGCTCCTCGACAGCGTGGCCCCGAAGCGGCCGGGTTGGCGTCGCCACCTGCCCGCCGCCGTGCTGCTCGTGGCCCTGTCGTCGATGGTGCTGGCCCTGGCCCGGCCGGCCCGGGAGGAGAAGGTGCCCCGGGAGCGGGCCACGGTCATCATGGCCATCGACACGTCGCTGTCGATGGAAGCCGACGACGTGGCGCCCAACCGCATCCGGGCCGCCCAAGCCGCGGCCAAGACGTTCCTCGACATCCTGCCCGAGAAGATCAACCTCGGTCTCGTGGCCTTCAACGGCACCGCCCAGATCCTCGTGACCCCCACCACCGACCGGGCGGCGGTGCGGTCGGCCATCGACGACCTCGAGCTGGCCGAGCGCACCGCCATCGGTGAGGGCATCTTCGCCAGCCTCCAGGCCATCAAGCGAGCCCCCGAGTCCGAGGACGGCGAGGCCGTGCCCGCCCGCATCGTGTTGATGTCCGATGGGGAGACGACCGTCGGGCGACCCGACAGCGTGGCCTCCCGGGCGGCCAAGCGGGCCGGCGTGCCCGTCAACACCATCGCCTTCGGGACCCAGTACGGGGTCATCGAGGTTCCGAACGAGGTCGGTGCCCTCGTCCCCACCCCGGTGCGGGTCAACGAGGAGGCGCTCGAGCGCATCGCCGACGACACCGGGGGCGAGGCCTTCACCGCCGCCACCGAGTCCGAGCTGAAGAAGGTCTACGAGAACATCGGCTCCTCGGTCGGCTTCGTCATCGAGTTCCGGGAGATCGGCCTGTGGTTCGTGGGGGCCGCGCTCGTGGCGCTGTTCCTCAGCTCCGGCCTCTCACTCGTCTGGTTCAGCCGCCTCCCCTGAGGAGTTTCGCTCTTACTCGCTCGCTTCGCTCCCTCCGTTCAGGCGGTGGCCGACAGCCGCTCGGAGAGCACCTGGCTGGTGCCGCCGGGTTCCATGGTGACGCCGTAGAGGCAGTCGGCGGCCTCCATGGTGCGCTTCTGGTGGCTGACGATGACGAGCTGGGCATCGGCCCGGAACTCCCCGACCAGGTCGAGGAAGCGGTGCAGGTTGACGTCGTCGAGCGCCGCCTCGACCTCGTCCATCACGTAGAAGGGGGAGGGCCGGGCCCGGAAGACCGCGAACAGGTAGGCGAGGGCGGTCAACGACCGCTCGCCACCCGAGAGCAGCGAGAGCTTCTTCACGTTCTTGCCCGAAGGCTTGGCCTCCAGTTCGATGCCGGTCCCGAGGAGGTCCTCGGGGTCGGTGAGCCGCAGCGACCCCCGCCCGCCGGGGAACAGCGTCTCGAAGAGCAGGGCGAAGTTGGTGGCCACGTCGGCGTAGGCGGCGGCGAACACGTTGACGATCTCGCCGTCGACGACCCGGATCACCCGGGTCAGGTCCCGGCGGGTGGCCTTGACGTCGTCGAGCTGGCCCTGGAGGAACTCGTGGCGTTCCTGGAGCGCGGCGAGCTCCTCGAGGGCGAGTGGGTTGATCGGTCCCATCAGGCGCAGGTCGCGCTCGAGCTCGCGCACCCTGGCCGGTGCCGTCACGCCGTCGGGGAGGGGCGGGAGCGGTGCCGCCATGGCCACGTCCGGCTCGACGTCGAGGTCGCGACGCAGGCCCTCGACGGCGGTCTCGATGCGGAGCCTCGTCTCGGCCTCCTGGATGCCGGCCCGCTGGAGGCGCCCGCCGAGCTCGGTGAGCGATCGCTCCGCCTGCGCCCGTTCCGCCCGGAACCGCTCGAGGTGGGCGACGACCGCCCGGATGGCCTCGGACTGGCGCTGTCGCCGATCCCGCAGCGCTCCCACCTCGGCCTCCACCGCCGCCAGCCGCGCCTCGACGAGGCGGTGGAGCCGTTCGGTGGCGGTGGCCCGAAGGGCCAGCTCGACCCGGCGGACCTCGGCCTCCCTGCGCTCGGCCACGTCGGCGGCGAGGCGGTGCTCGATCTCTTGCCGGCGCCGGCGGAGGAGCTGGCGGCGCTCGTCGATGCCAGCCGCCCACACGTCGAGCTGGCTGCGCCGAGCACCCACGGCGGCGACCTGCTCGTCGAGCTGGTCCCGGGCGGTGGCAACGGCCCGGGCCTGCTCCGCGGCGCCCGCCTCCTCGGCCTCGATGGCGGGCAGCACGGCCTCGAGCTCGGCCAGGCGGGCCCGGTCAGCGGCCATCCGGTCGGTCAGATCGCCTACGTGGCTCTGCAGGGCGGCGATCTCGGCGGCGCCTTCACGCAGCTCGACGGCGATGCGGGCCAGCCCATGGGCGGCGCCTCGTTGCCGGGCATCGACGCGGTCCACCGAGCGCAGGAGCTCGGCGGCGGCGGCGCGGGCCCGTTCGAGCGCGTCGCGGGCGGCGGCGGCGTCCGTGGCGGCATCGATGGCGACGGCCGCCGCCCGCTCGGCCCGATGACGGGCCTCGGCGAGGGCAGCGGCGGTGACCCCGGCGCCGGTGGCCCCGACCCGCCAGCCGGTCGGCCCGAAGCGGTCACCGTCTCGGGTGACCACCACGGCGGCAGGGTGGGCGAGGGCGAGGTCAATCGCCTCGGTCCAGCCGTCGACCACCACGGTGGCCCCGAGCAGCCGCTCGAGCAGCGCCGCCACATCGGGCCGGGACGAGTGGACCCGAGGCCGCAACGGCGAGGCGCCGCTCACAGGCACCGGGGCGGGATCGGCCCCCGCCCCGAGGGCCAGCACGGCGCCGGAGCCGTCACCGTCCCGCAGGGCGTCGAGCGCGCCGCGGGCGGCCCCGGCGTCAGCTACGACCACGGCGGCGAGGGCGTCGGCGGCGGCGGCCTCGAAGGCGGCCTCCCACCCGGGATCGACCTCGACGAGGTCGATCAGCGCGCCGACCACGCCGTCCACGCCGGCGAGCCGCTCGGCTCCCGCCCGTGCCCGGGCCTCGTCGAGGGCGATGCCGAGCGCCTCGGCCCGAGCCGCCCAGCGATGGCGCTCGTCGTCGGCGGTCCGTAGACAGGCCTCAGCGGCGACGAGGTCGGCGGCGGCGGCAGCACAGCCGTGGTCGGCGGCGGTCGCCCGGGCCACCGAGTCCCGCCGGGCGACCTCGGCGTCGACCGCCTCGGCGGCCAGGCGGGCCTCCTCGGCCCGCAGGCGCTCGGCCTTGTCCTCGGCGGCGGCCAGCCGGGTGCGGGCCCGGGCGACCTCGCCCGCGTCGCGCTGCAGCCCGGCCCGGACAGCAGCGAGCTGGCCCCGCACATCGGCGGCCCGCCGGCCCGGAGCGGCCCCCCGCTGGCCTTCCTCGTCGACCCGGAGACGGGCCCGGGCCTCGTCCAGACGACGCTCGACCTCGCTGACGTCATCGATGTCGGGGGCGATGCGCGCCGCCTCGGCCTCGACGGCGGTGAGCTCGGTGTCGAGCCGTGCCGCTTCGGCCTCCAGGCTGGCGATGACCGCCCGATCCACCGCCGCACCCCGATCCCGGTCGATCCCCCGGCGACGCTCGGCCAGCACGGCGGCCAGGCCCCGGGCCCTCCCCCGCAGGGCCTCGAACCGCACGAGCGCGTCGCGGAGGTCGTCACCCCCCATGGCCGACAGCCGGGCCTCCGCCGCCAGCACATCGGTGTCCAGCCGGGCCAGGTCGGCCCGGAGGGCACGGTCCCTGGCCGTGAGCTCCTGGCCGTCGCGGGCTCCCCGGTCGAGCTGGGCTCGCAGTCCGGCCAGGGCCTGGCCGGCCAGGTGGGTGCGGATGGCCGTGAGCTCGGCCACCACTGCGCCGTGGCGGCGGGCGGCATCGGCCTGGCGCTCGAGGGGCCGGACCTGGCGGCGGACCTCTCGCAGCAGGTCGCCGAGGCGGGTGAGGTTGCCCTCGGTGCCGGCGAGGCGGCGCTCCGCCTTCTCCTTCCGACGCCGGAACTTGAGCACCCCGGCGGCCTCCTCGATGATGAGGCGCCGATCCTCGGGACGGGCGTTGAGCACGGCGTCGATCTGCCCCTGGGAGACGATGACGTGCTGCTGGCGACCCACGCCGGAGTCCGACAGCAGCTCCTGCACGTCGAGCAGGCGGCACGGCACCCCGTTGACGGCGTACTCGCTCTCGCCGTTGCGGAACAGGGTACGGGTGAGGGTCACCTCCGAGAGCTCGACAGGCAGCAGGCCGGCGGCGTTGTCGATGGTGAGCGACACCTCGGCCCGGCCCAGGGCGCTGCGCCGAGCGGTGCCGGCGAAGATGACGTCGTCCATCTTCTGGGACCGCACGGTGCTCGGGGCCTGGGCGCCGAGCACCCAGCCGATGGCGTCGACGACGTTGGACTTCCCGCTGCCGTTCGGGCCGACCACCACGGTGACACCGGGTTCCAAGTCCAGAGTGGTGGACGAGGCGAAGGACTTGAAACCCTTCAGGGTGAGCGACTTGAGGAACACGAACCACTCCCAGGCGACGGGGCAGGCCGACGTTACCGCCGGCCGGGCCGGGCTTCGGTGACCCTTGGGGGTCAGCGGGCCAGCGCCGGCGTGGGGCCGTGGGCCCCGTCCCGGAACCCGGACAGCACCTCGGCGAGCACCTCGTCGCCGGGCTGCTCCGCCTCCCAGCCCAGCTCGCGGCGGGCCCGCGACGGGTCGAGCAACGGAGCCTGGAACACGAGCGAGACCCAGCCCGGGTCGGCGGCCATCAGCCGGAGCCGCCAGGCCGCCCCCGCCAGCGCCGTCAACACCGGCTCGAGCAGCCGGCGCCCGGTGCCCGTGCCGATCACGGGGTCGGCGGCGAGGTTGAAGGCGCCGGCCACCGGCACGTGCAACGCTCGGCGGAACGCCTCGGTGGCCTCGTCGGTGTGGACGACCTGGAACCGGGCCGGGGCCCTGCGAATCCCTCGGACCAGCCCGGGCCGGAGCAGCCGGCGAGGGGCGATGGTGCCGAGGAAGAGGTCGTGGAGTTCGCTGGCCGCCTCCCGCTTCAGCATGAGCGTCGGGCGCATGCGCACGATCCGCACGTCGGGATGGCGGGCCTCGAAGGTGTCGAGCACCCGCTCCACGTACGCCTTCTGCTGCGAGTACGGGGAGTGGAGGATGCCGTGGGTCGGCCAGCTCTCCTCCACCGGCTGGTCGCCGGATCCGGGCCCGTAGGCGCCGAGCGACGAGGCGTAGACGAGCGTGGGCACTCCGTGAGCGGCGATACCGGCAAGCAGCCGCTCGGTGCCCACGATGTTCGTCCGCACCTGGACGGTCGGCCGGTGGGACGGTTGCATGGCCCAGGCGAGGTGCACCACGGCATCGGCCCCGCTGAGCACAGCGTCGAGGCTGTCGACGGTGATGTCGGCGGCCAGCCATCGGACCTTGGCGCCGAGCGGTGGACCCGTGGGGATCCGCCGGGCCACGCCGCGGACCTCGGTCACCGCAGGGTCGGCCTCCAGCGCCCGGATCAGGCTCGTCCCGACGTTCCCGGTCGCGCCGACGATGGCCACCTTCATGCCCGGTCCGCCTTCGATCGGGTGCCTCTCATGGCGCCGCGCAGCGGGGCCGGGCCCGGCGGGAGCGACGCCGCCGAACCCGGCCCGCTGGGATCAGGAGGTCTGGGCCGGCCCGTCGGCCCCGTCCTCGACCTCGATCTGCTCCTTGCGCACCGCCTCGGACACCTGCCGCTCCTCGGTGACCACATCGGTGTCGAGGCGGACCCGCTCCTTGGGGACGACCTCCTTGTCCACCACGACCTCCTCCTGGCTGAGGACGACCTCGTGCTCGTCCTCGGACAGCTCCGGCCCGCTGGTGGCGTCGCCGACGTTCTCGTCGGTGATGGCCTCGCGCTCCACCCGGACCTCTTCCCGCTGCACCGGGACCGTGGTCTGCACGTTCTCGGTGACGACGTACTTGCGCAGCCGGGCCCTGCCGGCCTCCCGTCGCTCGGTGCCGACCCGCACCTCTTCCTCGGAACGGGTCATGGCGTCGTCGCCGACCGTGCCGGGGGCCGGCTGTCCGCCACCTGCGGGCGTGTCGGCCTCGGTGCCGGCGGTGCCGTCCCCACCCACCCCGTAGTGGGCGTAGAGCGCATCCTCCTCGTCGGGTGACAGGGCCCCGTCGGGATCGATGTTGGGAGCGTCCTTCACCTGCTGCTTCGTGTACGGGCAACGCACGTCATCGCCCACCCGCTCGCTACCGGCGAGGGGCAAGAAGTTCACCTTGGTGCCGAACATCCCCGTCGACACGGTCAACCACTCCGCGCGGCCGGTGGCGTCATCGAGGTAGACGTCGGTGATCTTGCCGACCTTCTCGCCATCCTGGTCGACGAGGGACTGCCCGATCAGCTCGGTGACACCGGGATCGATGGACGTTTGGTCCGACATGGTCGGTTCCTTCCGGGGGGTTGCCTGCGGTCACCGTGGGGCTTGCCCCCACGGCGCCGTCGAAACCGGAACCTGGACGGGACGGGCCCGTCAGACCTGGCAGGCCGGGCAGTAGTAGGTGACCTTGCCGCCGCCGACACGGGTCTTGATCACCGTGGCCCGGCACCGCTTGCAGGCCTCGCCGTCGCGCTCGTACACCTTGAGCTCACCCTGGTGATCGCCGGGCCGGCCGGCGAGGTCTCCGTAGACGCCGTCGGCGAGCGTCGAGCCGCGGTGCTTGGCCGCCTCGTGCAGCGTCTCCACGAGGGCCCGGTACAGCCGGCGCATCTCCTGGGAGGTGAGCCCGTCGGACAGCCGGTCGTGGCGGAGCCCGGCGGCATGGAGGATCTCGTCGGAGTAGACGGGGCCGATGCCCGACACCGCCGAGGGGTCGGTGAGGACGGTCTTGAGCTTCGCTCGCCGGGCCAGCAGCAGGTGCCCGAAGGTCGTCCACGAGATGGGTTCCTCGAGCGGGTCGAGCCCGAGGTGGGCCAGCTCGGGCACCTCCTCGAGCAACTCCTCGGGTGTGGTGACCCAGGCGTCGAGGCCCCCGGCGCCGTCGAGCAGGCGGAGCTGGCCGCCCTGGGTGAACGTGATGACGACCTGGGTTCCCTTGGCGATCTCTTCGCGCTGCGACGTCCGCCGCAAGCGACCGCCGTCGTGCACGTCGAGCACAAGCAGTTCCCCCGTGTCGAGCTTCAGCGTCAACAGCAGCCCCCGCCGGGCACCGCCGGTCACCTTGGCGCCTTCGAGGCGGGCGACGAACTGCTTCTTGGGCTGGCGCTTCACTGCTGTGCGCCCGGGGACCTCCACCGTCTTGATCTTCTTGCCCACGACCTCCCGGTCGAGGTCTCGACGGAGGGTCTCGACCTCGGGCAGCTCAGGCACCGGGCACCTCGCTCGTTCGGCGGTCGTCGCTCTGTCGGTGCCCGTCCTCGGGGCCGAGCTCCACGTGGAGGCGGGCCAGCGCGGCGCGGGCGGCGAGCAACTCGGCCTGCTTCTTCGAGCGCCCGTCCCCCTCGCCCCACAGGCGGTCGTCGAGGAACACCTGGGCCCGGAACTGCTTGTCGTGCTCGGGCCCCGTCTCCTGGACGAGGTAGTGGGGACGGACAGCGATGCGCCGGGTGGCGAACTCCTGGAGTCGGCTCTTGTCGTCGAGCGGGGCGGCGACTCGATCACCGAGGGCCCGCAGCACCAAGGCCTTGGCCGCCTCCCATCCACCGTCGAGGTAGACGGCGCCGATCACCGCCTCGAAGGCGTCGGCCAGTATCGAGGGCTTCTCCCGGCCGCCCGAGCTGGCCTCGCCCTTGCCGAGCAGCAGGGCCTCGCCGACACCGGCCTCGGAGGCCATCTCGGCCAGGGCGCTGGCCCGCACCACCGACGATCGGGCCCGCGACAGCCAGCCCTCGTCGTTGTCCGGGTAGCGGGTGAACACGTGCTCGGCGACGATCAAGCCGAGCACGGCGTCGCCGAGGAACTCGAGGCGCTCGTTCGAGTCGTGGCCGGCGTGCTCGGCGCACCAGCTCCGATGGCAGAGGGCGCGCTCGAGGAGGGCGGCGTCCTCGAAGCGGTAGCCGAGGCGCTCGGCGAGGGCGCAGACGCGGTCGTCGGTGCTCAGCTCTGACCCAGGCGCCCGTAGACGTAGTCGACCGCGTCGCGCACCGTCTTGAGGTCCTCGAGGTCTTCGTCGTCGATCCGGAAACCGACCGTGCGCTCCCCCAGCTCCTCCTCCAGGGCCTCGACGAGCTCGATGAGGGCCAGGGAGTCGGCCTCGAGGTCATCGCTGAAGGAGTCACCCTCGTTGATGCCGGAGGGGTCGATCTCGAGGATGTCGGCGAGGCGGTCGCGGACCAGCTCGAAGACCTCCTGGCGGCTCATGGGGCCCTGTTCGACGTGGGTTTCGGCGGGCACGACCAACTCCTGGCCTGGCGGACGGACCGGCGGATCATAGGCGACCGATCTGGAGGCCCGCGCCGGCCTACACCGGGACCAGACCGGTGCCGAGGTGGCCGACGAGGCCGGTCGTGACCATGTCGGCGGCCACCCGGCAGGCGTTGACGACGGCGGTGGCGCTGGACGAGCCGTGGCTGATGATGCAGACGCCGTCGACGCCGAGGAGCATGGCCCCTCCAGTGCCGTCGGGGTCGAGCTGGGCGTACAGCGGCAGGAGCGCCGGCATGAGCGCGTCGGCCGCCGCCCGGGAGGCGGCGTCGGTGTCGAACGTGGCCACGATGGCCCCCACCAGGGATCGCAGGCCCCCTTCGAGGGTCTTCAGGGCCACGTTGCCGGTGAAGCCGTCGGTGACGACGACGTCCACGTCGTCGCTCATCAGGTCACGGCCTTCGACGTTGCCGACGAAGGTCGCGCCGCACCCTGCCGCCCAACCGGGGTCGGCCAGGAGGGGGTAGGTCGTCTTGCGGAGCGGGTCGCCTTTGCCCGGCTCCTCCCCGATCGACAGCAGTCCCACCCGGGGAGCGTCGACCCCGTAGCGCTCGCGGCCCAGCACGGCCCCCATCTGGGCGAACTGCACCAGCCACTCGGGTTGGCACTCGGCGTTGGCGCCGGCGTCGAGCAGGATCGTGGGCACGTTCGCCCCCGGGCTGGGGATGGGCGTGGCAATGGCCGGCCGTGCCACACCGCGGATGCGGCCCATCCGCAACAGGGCGCTGGCCATGGTGGCCCCGGTGTTGCCGGCGCTGACCATGGCCGACGCCCGCCCGTCGCGGACCGCTTCGGCCGCTCGGACGAGCGAGGAGTCCTTCATGCGGCGCACGCTCTGGCCGGGGTCGGCCTCCATGGCGATCACCTCGGAGGCAGCCAGCACCTCGAGCCCGCCGGTGTCCCCCATTTCGTCGGGGCGCCCCACGAGCAGGACCGGCAGGCCGAGCTCCTCGGCGGCCCGGCGGGCGCCGGCCACGATCTCGCCCGGGGCCCGGTCACCGCCCATGGCATCGACGGCGATCGGCCGCAGGTCGGTCACGGCCAACGGCAGTGGCGAGAAGACCGGATCAGTCGACCGGGGTCAGTCGACCTCGACGGCCTGACGGCCGTGGTACCAGCCGCAGGTCCCACACACGACGTGGGGGGTCTTGGCGTTGCCACAGCGGGGGCAGAGACTCCGCGAGGGAGGACCGAGCTTCCAGGCCGACGCCCGCCGGCTGCGGGTCTTGGCCTTGGAGGTCTTCTTCTTGGGGACGGCCATCGGTCAACCTGGGAGCTGGGTGGCGGGTCACTCGTTGGGGGCGGCGACGTGGACCGACGAGCGTAGCGGTGCCCCCGGCGTCCGGTCGAAACCCGACTCGAGCCGGCGAGCTCGGGCCGCGGCCCGATCACGTCCCGGTTCCGATCATCCCGAGGTGGTGACCGAACCACTCCTGGGCGAGGCGGGCGACCTCTTCGAGCGCACCCGGCTCCCCGAACAGGTGCGTGGCCCCCGGTACCACGGCCAGGTGGCTCTCCCCGCCGAGCCGCGCCCGAGCCGCTTCGTTCAGCTCGAGCACGGTCGTGTCCGCCTCACCGACGATGAGCAAGGTGGGGGCCTCGACGGCGGCCAACGCATCGCCGGCCAGATCGGGCCGGCCGCCCCGTGAGACCACGGCCGCCACCAGGTCCGGTCGGGCGGCGGCGGCCCGCAGCGCGGCGGCTGCGCCCGTGCTGGCGCCGAAGACGCCGAGGGGAAGGCCGGCGGTCTCCGGTCTGGCGCCCAGCCAGGCGAGCAGCTCCACCAGCCGGGCGGCCAGGAGATCGACGTCGAAGCGAAGACCGCCGGTGCGGCGGTCGACCCCCTCCTCGTCGGCGGTGAGCAGGTCGGCCAGCATGGTCGCCAGGCCGCTCCGCTGGAGGGTGGTGGCCACCGACCGGTTCCGGGGGCTGAGCCGGCTGCTCCCCGACCCGTGGGCGAAGGCGACCACCCCCATGGCTCCGGCCGGGACGGTCAGGTCGGCGTCGAGGGACACCTCGGGCCCGACGGCGACACGAACGGCCCGTGCGGCGACCGTCATCGTCCTACCGAAGCCACCTCGGGCACTGGCTCCGGCCCGTCGCCGCAGCCGCCGCCGGACCCCGTCCTGCCGTCTGGGTCAGCCCCCGAGCCGGGACCGGAGCATGGCCTTGCCCTGCTCGGCGCCCTTGCGGCTCTCGGACTGGGCCCGGCGGAAGAACTCCGCCAGTTCCGAGTCACCGTCGCGCTCCGCGTCCTTGATGTAGGTCTCGAGCCGGAGCACGTTGCTCAGGCACACCTCCGTGAACCAGATCACGTTGTAGTCCTTGTCCTTCGTGCCGGTGACCTCACCGGTTTCCATGTCGCTCACGTCGTCCTCCTCGTGTTGTCGGGGCTCGTGTTGTCGGGCTGGCGTGTGCCCTACCCGTTCGAGCGCGGGGCAACCCGCTCCGTTCTGGACGGCGGTGGACGAACAGCCCAGCCCTCCCAGCGGGCCGCAGCATCGCTCAACCGCTCTCGTCGTCGCCGGTGAGGTCGAGGGCGGCCAGCGCCGCCCACCGGGGATCGGGAGGCCCGTCACCCCGACGGTTGGCACCGTCCTCGGAAGCGCCCTCGGCCGACGTCTCCAGGACGGCCGGGAACTCCTCCGGCGCGGGGCCCCGACAGGCTTCGCCGCACAGCGGCGCCAACGGCAGGGCCAGCAGCACGGCGTCGTGGACCATGGGCCCGAGGTCGAGGTCGTCGCCTCGGAGCGGCCAGGTCTCGCCCTCGGTCGGGTGGGGCTCGAAGATCTCCCGCAGGTCGAGGGACAGGCTGCCCTCGACCGACCCGAGGCAGCGGCGGCACTCCCCCTGCCATGGCGCCGCCACGGTCCCGTCCACCACCACCCCGTCGGGGATGGATTCCAGGACGAGGTCGAGGTCGATGTCGGCACCCTCGGGGACCTCCGCCGTCGACAGGGCGAGACCGTGGGCGGCCACCGTGCGCTGCACCGGCTTGCGGGTGCCTGGTCGCCGCCGGAGCTCGGTGACGTGTACGACGATCGCCCCCACCCGCGGCTCGGTCCTCCGGCGACGGTCGGGAGCGGGTGTCACTCCTGGTCCTGGTCGAAGAACCCGGCGTCGTCCTCCTCGGGTTCCTCCTCCTCGGGGGGTCGGACGAGGGCCGCTCCCTGGAGCTTCTCCCGCCCGGCCTCGACCATCTTCATGGTGCGCTCCAGGACGATCTCGAAGCTGGCCAGCTTCTGGTCGCAGAAGTCCTCGCACTCGTGGCGCAGGCGGCGGGCCTCGGCCTCGGCCGCCTCGACGATCCGCCGCGCCCGCAGCTCAGCGCCCTTCACGACCTCGGTGCGTTGCACCATCCGCTCGGCCCGCGCGCGGGCCGACTCGAGGATCTCGTCGCCCTCGGTGCGCACCTTGGCCAGGAAGTCCTCCCGCTCCTTGAGCAGCCAGCGAGCCGCCCGCAGCTCCTCGGGGAGCCGGTCCACCGCCTCGCTCAGGAGGTCGAGGACCTCCTCGCGGTTGATCATCACCGACGACGACAGCGGCATGGGGCGGGCCGAGGCCACGAGGTCGGCGGCTCGGCGGAGCAGGGCCTCGGTCTCGGGGCCGTGGCGGAGGTCGCGTGAAGGGCGGCGCGGCCCACTGGGCGGGCGGCCGTCGCCCCCGCCCGACCGAGGCGGCCGGCCGCTCACCGCCTGGTGCTGGCCCGACATCTCCCGGGCCGTCGACAGGTCGTCGGAGAACGTCATGAACCCTCCCTCTCGGCGAGTCGCTTGGCCACCGGGGGCGGCACCATCGACCCGACGTCACCGCCGAACCGGGTGATCTCCCGGATCCACTTCGAGGCCAGGAACGAGTGGGTCGTGGCCGAGGGGATGAAGACCGTGTGGACCCCCGAGATGGCCAGGTTCATCTGCGCCTGCTGCAGCTCGGACTCCGAGTCGGACACCGCCCGCAGGCCCCTGATGATGAAGTCGGCCCCGACCTCTCGGGCCAGGTCGACGACGAGGCTGGAGAACTGGGTGACCCGGACGTTCTCGAGGTGGGCCACCGACTCCTCGATCATGGCCTTGCGCTCGTCGAGCTCGAACATCGTGGTGCCCTTCTGCGGGTTCCGCATGGCCGCCACCACCACCTCGTCGAACAACGAGGCGGCCACGTCGATGATCTCGAGGTGCCCGTTGTGGACGGGATCGAACGACCCTGGGTAGAGGACGACCGTCAACGCTCGGCTCCGGTGGGTGGGGTCGCGCCGGGCGCGGCGCGGGAGATGCTCACCACCGTACTGCCGTAGCGCTTGGTCCTGAGGACCTCCAGGCCGTCGACGACGACCACCGGCCGGTCGGACTCGACCACCACGAGGCCGCCCGGGGCGGTCCGGCCCACCACGGCCTCGAGGATCCGGGACCATTCCTCGTCGCCGGTGCCGTAGGGCGGGTCGACCAGGACGAGGTGGAAGGTGGCAGTTGTGGTGGTCAACCACCCCAGGACGTCACCGGGCACCACGGCGGCTCGGTCGGCCAGACCGGTGGCGGCGAGGTTGCGGCGCACGGCCTCGAGGGCAGCGCGGTCGCGGTCAACGAACGTGGCCCCGCCGGCGCCCCGCGACAGGGCTTCGATGCCGAGTGCCCCACTCCCGGCGAACAGGTCGGCGACGGTCGCGCCGGCGACGGCGCCCAGGCTGTGCAGGGCGTTGAAGGTGGCCTCACGCACCCGGTCGGCGGTGGGGCGGGTGGACGGACCAGCGGGGCTGACGAGGCGCCGTCCCCGGGCCACGCCGGCCACGACCCGCACCTCAGCCGCCCTGGGGCACCGACGCCACCAGGTCGGCGCTCTGGTCCCACAACCAGCGGGCGAGATCGGCGTCGAGGGCGGCGGGTGAGGGCCGGCGGGGGCGTCGGTGCACGAAGTACTCGCCGGTGACGGTGGCCACATCGGGTGAGGAGGCCAGGAAGACCTGTGTCCGGGCACCTTGCCGCGGGCTGAGGAGGAAGGGCCTGGTGATCGTGAAGGTGGCGGCCAGGGCCAGCGTGGCGTCGCCGCCGCGTGCGAAGCCGCTGCGGACGATCCCGGGGTGCAGCGCGTTCGCCGTGACCTCGGTACCGGCCAGCCGCCGAGCCAGCTCCCGGGCGAACAGCACGTTGCACAACTTGGACTTGGCGTAGGCGTCCATCTCGACGTAGGCGAGCTGGCTCTGGAGGTCGGCCACGAGGCTCGGACCCGAGGCCGTCCGGTGGGCGATGGAGGAGACGTTGACGATCCGGCTCGGAGCGCTGGCCCGCAGCCGATCGAGCAGCAGCGTGGTCAACAGGAACGGGCCGAGGTGGTTGACCCCCAGGGTCATCTCGAAGCCGTCGACGGTGGTGCGCCGTCGACCCTGGACGAGGCCGGCGTTGTTCAACAGGACGTCGAGGCGGTCATGGCGGTCCACGACCTCGGCCGCGAACGTCCGCACCGACGCCAGCGAAGCCAGGTCCAGGTGGGCGGCCACCACCCGGTCCCCGGCCCCGGTCCGCCGGCGCACCTCCTCGGCGGCGACCGCGGCCTTCGCCCCGTCGCGGCTGGCCATCACGACCGTCGCCCCCATCCCGGCCAGGGCCACCGCCGACTCCTTGCCGATGCCGGAGCTGGCCCCGGTGACCACTACCACCCTGCCCGTGAGGTCTGGGGTCGAGCGGGGCACGGGTCGATTGTCGCAGGGCGGGTACCGTCGACCGGCATGGGTGACGGCGCCGTGCGGGTGATCGAGATCGGTCGGCCCGAGCGCCGCAACGCCATCGACAGCGCCACCGCCGCCCGCCTCCACGACGCCTTCGTCGCCTTCGAGGCCGACGACGGCGCGCTGGTCGCGGTGCTCACCGGTGACGACGCCGCCTTCTGCGCCGGGGCCGACCTCACCGCCCTCCCCCGCCTTCGCCCGAGCGGGCCCCTCGGGCCGACCCGGCTGCAGCTCACCAAGCCGGTGGTGGCCGCCATCGAGGGCTGGTGCGTGGCCGGTGGGGTCGAGCTGGCGGCCTGGTGCGACCTGCGGGTGGCCGGCGACGGCGCTCGCTTCGGCTGCCTCGAGCGGCGCTTCGGGGTGCCGCTCGTGGATGGCGGCACCTACCGGTTGCCCCGGATCGTGGGCCTCGGTCGGGCTCTCGACCTCATCCTCACCGGGCGTGAGTTCGACGCCGCCGAAGCGCTCGATCTCGGCTTCGCCAACCGGGTGGTGCCCGCCGGCACCGCGCTGGCGGCGGCGGAGGAGCTGGCCGCCGGCATCGCTGCCTCCCCCTGGCCGGCGGTCCGCCACGATCGCCTGTCGGTCTACGAGGGTCTCGGCATGGACCTCGACGCCGGCCTCGCCAACGAGGACCGCCACGGCCGGGCCGTGATCGCCGATCCCGGTTTCGCCGCCGGCGTGGCCCGCTTCACCGAGCACCAGCGGGACCGTCGTCGAGGGATCTCGTGAGCGATTCGAGGGAGTTCGGGCCCGAGCCGGTGATCGACTGCGTCGACTGCGGCGGCCGCGCCCACCTCATCACCTACCCCCGGGAGGACGGGCGTTGGGAGCCGGGCGACCTCGTCAGCTACCGGTGCGAGGACTGCCACGACCGCTGGGACCTGCTCCTCCCCGGCGACGACGAGTGGTGACCGTGCCGTGGCGTCCGGTTCCCGGACGTCGGTGCACGGTGAACGCGTGACCTGATCTGAGCGTGCCGTGGCGTCCGGTTTCCGGACGTGCGTGCACGGTGACGCGACGGGCGTGGGACACGCCGGCTACCCCCGGTCGTCGAGGCCGGCGGCGCGGCGCTGCGCCGCCCACCGGCGCCAGCGCTGGGCCACGAGCACGGCGTAGGAACCGCCGAGGGCACCGACGGCTCCGCCCGGCACTGGGTGCCACAGCACCGCCAGCACCAGGCCGACGGCCAGCACCGCCAGCCCCAGGCCGAGGTCGACGGCGAGCACCGTTCGCCAGTTGGAGGCGAGGGCGGCCGGATGGTCGTCGCGCTGGTGCGGGCTGGGGACGTGGGAGGCCACCGGGGGCATTCTGCCGGCCGGTCCCATCCGAGGCGCTCGACCGGTCAGCTCTTCAGCAGGAACTCGGTGTCGTCCTCGCCCAGGAAGAGCTCGACCTCCTCGAGCAGGCCCGGGTTGCCGGCCAGGCCGGGGTCGGCGTCGACCAGCTCGAAGGCCACCCCTCTGGCCCGCTCCACCCACTGCCGGTCTCGCCGCAGGGACGCCAGCTTCAGGTCGTTGCGGCCCTTCTGGCGCTCACCCATCAGCGTTCCCTCCCCCCGGAGGTCGAGGTCCACCTCGGCCAGCTCGAACCCGTCGGTGGTGCGCACCATGGCCTCCAGCCGCTCCCGGGCGTCGTCGGTGGCCCCCGACCCGACGAGGAAGCAGGTGGACGGGCGGGCACCCCGGCCCACCCGGCCCCGCAGCTGGTGGAGCTGGGAGATGCCGAAGCGGTCGGCGTCGAGCACCACCATCACCGAGGCCCGGGGGACGTCCACACCGACCTCGATGACCGTGGTCGACACCAGCACGTCGAGCTCCCCGTCCCGGAACCGGCCCATCACGGCCTCCTTCTCCGAAGAGGGCATGCGACCGTGGAGGATGGCCACCCGCAGGTCCGACAGCGCACCCTCGCCGGGCGCGGTCAACCGGTCGAAGGTCTCCTGGGCCGACCGCGCCTCCAGCTTCTCGGAGTCCTCGATGAGCGGGCACACCACGTAGGCCTGGCCGCCGGCGGCCACCTCGGCCCGCACGTGGGCCCACACCGGCACCTCGGCCTCTCCCGTGCCGGGGTCGCCGTCGGCGCTGTGCACCCAGCGGGTGTCGATGCGGGTCCGCCCGGGAGGCATCTCGTCGAGCACCGACACGTCGAGATCGCCGTAGACGGTCATGGCCGCCGTCCGGGGGATGGGGGTGGCCGTCATCACCAGCACGTCGGGCGTGGCGCCGTCGGCCCCCTTCTCCCGCAGCGCCGCCCGCTGCTCGACGCCGAAGCGGTGCTGCTCGTCGATGACGACCACGCCGAGGGACCGGAAGCGCACCGCCTCCTCGATGAGGGCGTGGGTGCCGATGAGGATGTCCACTCTGCCCTCGGCGAGGGCGGTGCCCAACCGCCGGCGCTCGTTCGGTGTGGTGCGGTTGGTGAGCAGCTCGACCTGCAGGGGGCGTTCACCGAACAGCGACGCCCCGTCGTCGTCCAGCGTGAACCCGTCGAGCAGGGCCCGCACGCCGAGGTGGTGCTGCTCGGCCAGCACCTCGGTGGGGGCCATCAGCGCTCCCTGGTGACCCCCCTGGACGCCGACGAGCATGGTGCTCACGGCCACGATCGTCTTGCCGCTGCCCACGTCGCCCTGGAGGAGGCGGTGCATCGGGCGGGGCGCGGCGAGGTCAGCGGCGATCTCGCCCACCGTCCGCTGCTGGGCCCCGGTGAGCGCGAAAGGGAGGCGCTCGTGGAAGCGCCGCACCAGGTCTCCGCCGCCGTCGCCGACGGCGTGGGGGATGCCCCGCGCCACCTCCTCCAGGGCCCGCTTGCGCAACACCAGCGCCAGCTGGACCCGGAGCAGCTCGTCGAAGACGAGGCGCTGGCGGGCTGCCTCCCGCTCGGCGAACGACTCGGGCAGGTGGATGCCCCGGAAGGCGGCGGTGCGATCGACCAGGTCGAAGCGGTCGAGGACGTCGACGGGCACCGGTTCGGCGAACGTCCCGGCACGACGCAGGACCTCCTCGATCCACCGGCTCACGTCCCAGGTGGTGAGCCGCTCCTTCTCGGACTGCGGGTAGATGGCGATGATGCGGCCGGTGCGGTCGCCCACCAGGTCGACCACCGGGCTGGTCATCTGCAGCCGGCCCTGGTAGGTGTCCACCTTGCCGAAGAGCACGGCCTCGGTGCCCGCCGGTAGCTGACGCTCCCGCCACCCCTGGTTGAAGAAGGTGACCTTGAGGTACCCCGATCCGTCGGTGACGTCGGCGGTCACGAGGGTGCGAGGTGGCCGGCCGCGGGTGCGGCGGCTGGTGATGCGGCGCACGGTGGCCAGCACCATGGCCTCCTCGCCGGGGCGCAGGTCGGCGATGCGGGCCTGGTTGGTGCGGTCGACGTAGCGGCGGGGGTAGTGGGTGAGCAGGTCGAGCACGGTCTCGATGCCGAAGGCCCGCTCGAGCGCCGCGGCCGCCTTGGGCCCCACGCCGGTGACCACAGTGGGCTCCAGCTCGGCCAGCTGGGACAGGCGGCGACCCATCCGGCGAGGATAGGCAGGCCCTACCCTTGTGCCGATGAGGGCGGTGATGCTCGAGGTCGACGAACGCCTGCTGGCCGAGCGGCGCCGGCGCGGCGCCGACCGGTGGGACGAGATGTGGGAGGGGGTGCTGCACATGGTACCGCCACCGTCGGGCCGCCATCAGCGCTTCGGGACGAGGTTGGCCACGCTGCTGGCAACCATCGCCGACGGGCGTGGGCTCCTCTGCTCGTACGAGACGGGTCTGTTCCGCCCTGGCGTCGACGACGACTACCGGGTGCCCGACCTGTGTTGCTACCGGCCCGACCTGGCCACCGACCGCGGGGTGGACGGGCCGGCCGACCTCGTGATCGAGATCCGCTCGCCCGGTGACGAGACGAACGAGAAGCTGGCGTGGTATGCCGGGCTGGGCGTGGGCGAGGTGCTGGTCATCGATCGTGACACCCTTGCCGTGGCACTGTTCCGCACCGTTGCCGGCCAGGGAGAGGTCGTCGAACCGGGCGCCGACGGCGGCGTCGCCTCAGCGGTGCTCGACGTCGTCGTTCGCCCTGTCGATGCCGACCGGATCCAGCTCGTGGCCGGTGACGGCACCGTCCACGACGTCGTCGTGCCCTGACTGACGTCGCACCCGACCTCAGCCCGCCGCCAGCGGCTACTCGATGCCGACGTAGTAGGGGTAGAGCGGCTGGCCGCCGTGGTGGACCTCGCAGACGACGTCGGGGTGGCGTTCGCCGAGCCACTCGGTGATCCGCCTGGTGTCGGCGGCGGTGGCCCCCTCGCCCTCGACGAGGGTGACGATCTCGTGCTCGGGGTCGAGGAGGGCGTCGAGCAGGTCGCAGGTGACGGCGCCCAGGGACGGACCCAGCGACCGGATGCCGGCGCGGGTGATGCCGAGGAAGTCGCCTTCGGCGATGGGTCCGAGCTCGCAGGTGGAGGCCCGCACCGCCCGGGTCACCTCACCGGCCACCACGTGGTCGGCGGCGTCCAACATCTCGGCGGCGTTGGTGGCGCCGTCAGCCTCGGGGTCATAGGCCATCAGCGCGGCGAACCCCTCGGCGATCCCACGGGTCGGCACCACCCGCACCGACCTGGCCGTCTGGGCGTCGACCTGTTCGGCCACGGGCACGATGTTCCTGTTGTTCGGCAGGATGACCACGTCGTCGGACGGAGCGGCATCCACCGCTTCGAGCAACTGGGCCGTGGACGGGTTCATCGACTGGCCCCCGGTCACCACGCAGTGCACGCCGAGCGAGTGGAAGATCCGCCGGATGCCCTCGCCGGTGGCCACGGCCACGACCGCCGTGGCCGGCGGTTCCCGCTGCGGCTGTCCCTCCGGCGGGTGGTCGCCCGCTGCGCCCTCACGGACCCAACGCTCCTCCTCCACCTGTTCCAGGAGGTCGGTGACCCGGATCTGGCGGGGACGGCCGCAGTCGAGCGCCGCCTCGATGGCGGCGCCGATGTCGTCGGTGTGGATGTGGCAGTTCCAGATGCCTTCTCCACCGACGACCACGATCGAGTCGCCGATGCCGGCCCAGACGTGCTTGAAGGCACCGATGGCCTCGTCGGGCGCCTCGAGGAAGTACATGACCTCGTAGCGCAGGCTGCCGACGTCGTCGGTGTGGTCGTCGTGGTCGGCGTGGGCCCGGAGCGCGTCGAGGTCGGGGGAGACCTCCTGCGCCGGGGGCGCCGGCAGCGGCCGCCCGTCGGCCACGTGGAGCAGCGAGTCGAGCAGCAGCAGGAAGCCGGCGCCACCGGCATCGACCACACCGGCCTCGGCCAGCACCGGCAGCAGCTCAGGCGTGCGGGCCAGCGCGTCACGGCCGGCGCCGAGGGCCGCCTCGGCCACGTCGGTCAGCGGGGCCGCCGTGTCCGCGTTCGCACGCGCCGCCGCCGCCTGGGCCGACTCGCGGGCCACGGTGAGGATGGTGCCCTCGACCGGGCGCATCACCGCGCCGTGGGCGGCCTCGGCGGCGGCGGTGAGCGCGGCCGCCAGCGCGGCGCCGTCGAGACCTCCGGCATCGGCGACCACGCCGGACATGCCCCGCAGGATCTGCGACAGGATCACCCCCGAGTTGCCCCGGGCTCCCATCAGCGACCCGTGGCTGATCGCCTTGCACGTCGCCGTCAGGTCGCCGCCGGTGCCGTCGAGGGCCACGACCACCGACTCGAGCGTCAGGGCCATGTTCGTGCCCGTGTCGCCGTCGGGCACCGGGTACACGTTCAGGCGGTTGATCGAATCCTGGTGGGACCGCAGCGCGTCCCGGAAGCCGTGGACCACCTGGCGCAGGTCGTCGGCGCCGAGCCGCTCCAGGGTGGGCATGGCGTGGGATCGTAGTGACGCACGGCCGGCCCCTCGCTTGTCGCTGGCTCCGGGGCCGGCTGGTACGCTCGCCGGCCGGTCACGAACCCCGAAGAGGTCCAGTCATGGCAGCGGTGTGCGAGGTGTGCGGCAAGCACCCCTCCTTCGGTTACAGCATCAGCCACTCGCACCGGCGCACCAAGCGGCGCTGGAACCCCAACATCCAGCGGGTGCGGGCCGTGGTCGCCGGCCGGACCCGCCGCGTCGACGTCTGCACGTCCTGCCTCAAGGCCGGCAAGGTGGTCAAGGCCGCCCACCGCGTCCCCCGCTGAGCCGCCAGCATCGGCCGAGACGTCCTGGTTTCGACCGGCTCGAGGGCCCACCGGTTAGGGTGGATGCCCACCATCGAGGCGAGCGACCAGAACGGAAGGTGCCCGGCGCTGTGCAAGGCGTGATCAAGTCCTACGACCCCGGCACCGGTGACGGCGTCGTGGTCCGCGACACCGACCAGGCCGAGGTGGATCTGGGCAGCGGTGCGCTCGAGGGCTCGGTCTTCCGCATGCTGCGCCAGGGCCAGCGCGTCGTGTTCGACCTCGACGGCGCCGGCCGGGCCACCCGGCTGCGGTTGGGCTCCGAGGTCGACATGGGCACCCCCGGCTTCCCGGCCCCACCCACGCCCTCCCCCGGCGGTGACGCCGTCGGCGACCCGGCCGGCCCCGGCTGAGCCACCCGCCCCACCCCCTCACCCCCGGAGAGACGATGACCGCCACGACCAGCCACCAGCCGCTGCGGGACTGGGTCGACGAGTGGGTCGGCGTGCTCCAGCCCGAGCGGGTCCACTGGTGCGACGGCTCGCAGGAGGAGTACGACCGCCTGTGCGCCGAGCTGGTCGACGCGGGCACGTTCGAGCGCCTCGACGAGACCCTGCGCCCCAACAGCTACCTGGCGCTGTCCGACCCCGGCGACGTGGCTCGCGTCGAGGACCGCACGTTCATCTGCTCGGAGCGGGAGATCGACGCCGGACCCACCAACAACTGGCGACCGCCGGTGGAGATGAAGTCCGAGCTGCTCGAGCTGTTCCGGGGGGCCATGCGGGGCCGCACGCTGTACGTGGTGCCCTTCAGCATGGGCCCGCTCGGCTCGCCCATCGCCCACATCGGCGTCGAGCTGACCGACTCGGCCTACGTCGTGGTCAACATGGCCATCATGACCCGCATGGGCCAGCCCGCCCTCGACGTGCTCGGTCCCGACGGCGAGTTCGTGCCCTGCCTGCACTCGGTGGGCCGCCCGCTCGGCCCCGGTGAGGCCGACGTGCCCTGGCCGTGCGACGCCGACAACAAGTACATCGTCCACTTCCCCGAGACCCGCGAGATCTGGTCGTACGGGTCGGGCTACGGCGGCAACGCGCTCCTGGGGAAGAAGTGCTTCGCCCTGCGCATCGCCTCGGCCATGGCCCGCGACGACGGCTGGATGGCCGAGCACATGCTGATCCTCGGGGTCACCCCGCCCGGCGGCGAGAAGCGCTACGTGGCCGCCGCCTTCCCGTCGGCCTGCGGCAAGACCAACATGGCGATGCTGATACCGAGCCTGCCGGGGTGGACGGTGGAGACGGTCGGTGACGACATCGCCTGGATGAAGTTCGGCGGCGACGGCCGGGTCTACGCCATCAACCCGGAGGCTGGCTTCTTCGGGGTCGCTCCTGGGACGTCGGAGCAGACCAACCTCAACGCCATCCGCAGCCTGGAAGCCAACTGCATCTTCACCAACGTGGCCCGCACCGATGACGGCGACGTGTGGTGGGAGGGCCTCACCGACGATCCCCCCGCCCACCTGATCGACTGGAGGGGCAACGACTGGACGCCCGAGACCGGCACGCCGGCGGCCCACCCCAACGCCCGCTTCACCGCCCCGGCCTCCCAGTGCCCGTCGATCGCCCCCGAGTGGGAGGACCCCGCCGGTGTGCCCATCTCGGCCATCCTCTTCGGCGGCCGTCGAGCCACGAACGTGCCGCTGGTGACCGAGTCGTTCGACTGGGACCACGGGGTGTTCCTCGGCTCGATCATGTCCTCGGAGAAGACGGCGGCGGCCGCCGGCACGGTCGGAGAGGTGCGCTTCGACCCCTTCGCCATGCTGCCCTTCACCGGGTACAACGTCGGTGACTACTTCGCCCACTGGCTCGACATCGGCCGGGCCACCGACCCGGACAAGCTGCCCCGGCTCTTCTGGGTGAACTGGTTCCGCAAGGACACCGACGGCTCCTTCATGTGGCCCGGCTTCGGGGAGAACAGCCGGGTGCTCAAGTGGGTGCTCGAACGGGTGGCCGGGGGCAGCAGCGCCGTCGACACGCCGATCGGGCGGGTGCCCACCGTCGACGCGCTCGACACCGATGGCCTCGATCTCGACGCCTCCACCGTGGCCAAGCTCCTGACCGTCGACCGCGACGCGTGGCGCCACGAGGTCACCCTCATCGAGGGCCACTACGACAGCGTCGGGGAACGCCTTCCCGACGAGCTGCGCGACGAGCTGGCCGAGCTGGAGAAGCGCCTGTCGGGGTGACGGTCCCACCTCGTCGCCGGGAGACCCCCGCTACCATGCCGCCGCAGCTCGTCGAGGAGGCACCTGTGGCCGTCAGCGCGTACATCCTGATCCAGACCGAGGTGGGCAAGGCGGCCCAGGTGGCCGCCGAGGTGGCCGGGATCTCCGGTGTGGTGTCCGCCGAGGACGTCACCGGCCCCTACGACGTGATCGCCCGCGCCGAGTCCGACACCGTCGACGAGCTGGGCAAGATGGTGGTCAGCCGCGTGCAGATGATCGACGGCATCACCAGGACGCTCACCTGCCCGGTGGTCCACCTCTGAGCCGTCCTCGGAACGGCCTCACGTCGTGTTGACGAGCATGGCGCGGATGGCCAGGCCCATGAGGAACAACCCCCCGAGGCCGTACAGCAGGTAGCGCTTGTCGGCCAGCGAGGCCCGGTAGCTGTAGATCAGACCCACGGCGATGAGCGCCACGAACCCGTAGAACATGTGGAACTCGGGCGGGTCGATCTTCTCTCCCGCCACCATGGCCACCCCGAGGGCCACCTGCACGAAGATGGCCACCTCCACCACCACCGTGAACCACCACAGTGCCCGGGTGCGCAGAGCAGCGGTCCAGTGGGCGGCCAGCGCCCACGCGCCGGCGAGCCCGTTGCCGATGACGACGAACCACGCCCACCCCTCGTGGACGTCGCGGAGGAGCAGGGCGAGCAGGGGCTAGGCCCCCGGGGTGGCGCCGGCCTCGAGTGAACGGGCCTGCGCCTCCTGGAAGGCCTCGGCGGCGATGTCGACGAGCTCGGTGATCTCGTCGTCGCTGAAACCGGCCAGGGACCGGAACCGGCGGGCCAGGTGGATCGGGTTCTGCTCCTCCTCACCGCGGAAGCCGCCGAAGCTGAACAGCTTGTCCACCGTCTTCTGGAAGTCGAGCGCCGCCTTCTGGCGCTCGGGGTCCTTGGCGGTGAGGCGCCGCAGCCAGTCCGAGCCCATCTTCACGTGGGTGACCTCGTCGGCCAGCATCCAGTCCTCGCAGAACTCGAGCACCGGGTCGGCGGTGGCCTGGCCGAAGTTCCGCATGGTGTTGAACACGTCGATGGCCAAGCCCTCCAGGGCCCGGTTCACCCCGGTCAACCGCAGGACGGGATCGGTGTTGCAGGCGGCCTCGTAGAGGAGCGTCTGCTCGGCGAACTCGCCGATCTCCGAACCCATGTGCTCGGAGAGCTTGCAGGAGATCTCGACGTGACGGGCCTCGTCCCAGCACTGGCGGGCCATGTCGAGCTTGAGCTCGAAGGGCGTCTCGTCACCGGCGGTGCCGGTGTCGAAGTCCCAGCACGTCCGCCCGGCGCCCTCGAGCGCCTGGATCTCGCCGACGAAGATGCCGTGCATCAGCTGGCGGGCGTTGTCGGGCGCCTCGTAGACCTCGGGAGCGAAGCCGTTCGGCCGCTTCTCGGACCGCACGACCGCGTTGCGGGGGTCGAAGATGGCCTGCTCGATGTTGATGCGGCTGAACCGCTGGTCGCGAGCTAGCTCGTCGACCGGGAGGATCCGCTTCATGTGCTACCTGCCTTGGTGGACCGCTTGACCGTCGGGTCAACCCTATCCCTCTGCCGCCCCCCCGGACCCCCCAGCGACGGTGTAGGACCAGAGCTCACTCGAGACCGACACCGGGGGCGGGGTGTCGCCGCCGGACCGCTCCTGCTCCGAGCGGTGGCCGTGGCCGAACGCCGGCGAGCTGACCCATGCCTGGAACGCCTCCTCGTCCCGCCAGCGGGTCACCACCAGCCACACGGTGCGTCCGTCGGTGGGTTGGAGCAGCTCGAAGCCCTCGAAGCCCTCCTGGTCGTCGACGGCGCCGGCGCGAGCGGCGAACCGCTTGGCCAGCTCGTCGCCGCTGCCCTCGGGCACGGTGATGGCGTTGATCTTGATCACGGTGGACATGGCCCGAGCTTCCCAGGCCGGCGGCAGCCGACGCCAAGCCTCACCCGGTGAAGCGGGCGGGAGCGGCCACCGGTACGGCGGCGTCGGCCATCGATGGGCTCGGTTCCACCGGGGGCGTCGGCTTGGTCCCGGGGGGCGACGGCGGTCCGGAGGGGTCCGGCGGCGGAGGGCCCGGCGGGAGGATGGTGTCGAGGGCGGCGTCGACGCAGGCCGGCGGGGCGTTGACCGGGTTGCACCGGGCCACGGTGCCTCCGGGGATCTCGACCACGTAGTCGGTGCCGAACCGCTGGGCGTAGGAGGCCACCGGGTAGTCGGTGCTCACCCACTGGGCCCCGCTGGCGAAGGCGGCGTCGCGGGTGGTGGTGTCCCCGGTGCGGGCCTGTTCGGTGTCGCTGTCGGAGCGGGTGCGCACGACGTAGCCGTCGCCCACCAGCCCCTGGATGCGCTCCACGTTGCCGATGGCCTCGTTGACCTTGACGAAGGCGGCGTCGGCCTGGCCCGGTTGGGCGTTGGTGAAGGCCACCCGGCCCTCGAGCGAGGGGTGCCCGCTTAGGTAGCGGCTCCGGTACGGCTCGCCGTTGTCCATGAGGAACAGGACCTGGCCACGGGAGTCGGCCAGCGTGGGCCAGCCGGCGGCCAGTACCGCCTGCTCGAGGGTGGCGGCGCCGCCCCGGACGTCGTCCGGTGTGATCATCTCGTCCTCGTCGAACACGGAGCGGATCTCGGCGTCGAGCCCGTCGAGGGCGGCGGCGTCGAACGGCTCGGGTTCGACGAAGTCGAAGTCACCGAGATCGAGCGGGCTGTCCTTGAGCTCCACCAGGATGGCGATGGGGAGGTGGGTGGGGTTGGCGTCGCTCCACGCATCGACGGTGTCGAGGCAGGCCACGAGGCTGAGGCAGGTGGTCCGGTAGTCGACGTCCTGGACGTGGAGGACCTTGATGCCGGGCTCGTTCATGGTCGGGTCGTAAGGGCCGCCGCCGGTGGCCGTCCGGATCAACGGGTTGGCGTAGCGCCCACCCTGGCTGTCGTTGAACACGTCGAGCTCGATCTGGCGCACCTTCTGCTCGGAGAACTGCTGGTCGAGGGGGGCGTGGCCGTACTGGAGGGCGTTCTCCTCGTCGCCGATGAACTGGCGGCGCAGGTCGCTCTCGGCTGGGGATGCCTCGACGTGGTAGCTGTTGTGCGAGCCGACCACCTGGACCTGGTTGAGGTGGACGGTGTCGTCGATGCCCTCGGCCACCGGTCCTCCACCGGCTGGCGTCAGCGGCGCCACGCTCACCGGGGCGACCAGCAGGGCACAGACGAGCGCGCGATGGATGCGGTGGCCCATGGCTCCCCGGATGGACGAAGGTGAACGGACGGTAGCGCGCCGGCTCTCGCCCGTCCTCGGGGTCAGGAGGCGGCGGCGAGGAGGGAGCGGGCGTCGTCCTCGCTCACCGGTCGGGGGTTGGCGGCCACGTTGTGGTTGCCGACGGCCATGCGGGCCACGGCGTCGAGGTCCTCGTCGGTGACGCCGCAGTCCGACAGGCCGGTGGGGAGGCCGAGCCGCTCGGCGAGGGCGGCGATGGCGCCGGCGGGGTCGTCGGGGGCGCCGATGGCCTCCCCGATGCGGGCCACCGCCTCGGGCACGGCCTCGGCGTTGAACCGCACGGCGTGGGCCAGCATCACGGCGTTGGCCAGGCCGTGGGCGATGCCCGTGCGGCCGCCGATGAGCTGGGCCAACCCGTGGTGCACGCCCATCGACGCGTTCTGTAGGCACCGTCCGGCCAACGCGGCGGCGGCGAGCATGTCGGTCCGGGCGTCGAGGTCGGCCGGGTCGTCGACCACCCTCGGCAGGGCCGCGACGATGGCGGCGGCCCCGCCGAGGGCGACGGCTTCGGCCTCGGGGCTGCGGCGGGGCGACCAGACCACCTCGACGCAGTGGGCCAGCGCGTTCATGCCCGTCTCGGCGCTCACCCGCGGCGGGGTCGAGATCGTCAGCACCGGGTCGTACACGACGGCGATCGGCGCCACCGTCGGTCCACCGGCGCCGGTCTTGCGGCGGGCGGCCGGGTCGGTCATGCCGAAGAAGGGGGTGAGCTCGGCTCCCGAGTAGGTGGTGGGGACGGACACGTGGGGCAGGGCCGGCCGATCGGCGTAGGACGCCCCCGGCGTGCCCTGCTCCTGCTCGGTGAGGTAGCACACGGCTTTGCCGAGGTCGGCGCAGGACCCACCACCGAAGGAGACCACGGCGTCGACCCCGTCCCTCCGGGCCTGTTGCAGCGCCGCCTGGGCGATGGGGGCGGGGACGTGGGAGGTGACGGCGGCGAAGGTCGAAGCCCGTGCCCGTCCGAGCACGGCGGCGAGGCGCTGGCCGTCGTCGGAGGCGAGGCGGCCGGCGGTGGTCACCAGGAGCACCCGACGGACACCGAGGCCGCGGAGGATGCCGGGCACGTCGTCGAGGACGCCCACCCCGAAGTGGAGCTGCTGGGTGAGGCCGGTGTGGGTCCAGGCGGGGAGGCCGGCCACGTCAGCGGATGGGGGTGAACAGCTCGGCCGCCAGCGACCCGGGCGCAGGGGGCGGTCCGGAGGCGATGTACCACTCGGTGCCCATGGCCGCGGTGAAGGCCGCTGGCGGCATGGCCAGGAGGAAGTGGTCGTCGGCCATCTGGCTGCGGTGGGCCTGCATCGCCGCCCGCTTGCGGTCGAGCACGGGTTCGACGTCGACCTTGTGGGTGATGGCGGCCTCCGGCGTGCCGAAGTCCGGAGCGTTCTCGATGTCGGGCGCCTCGACGCCGTTGGGGAGCTCGATCCCCTGGGCCTGCAGGCGGGCGATGCCTCGGATGATGTGGTCCCGGTTGATGGTCGATTGGAAGACGTCGGTGATGCCGGCCAGCTCGGCCGCCCTGGTGCCCACCCGGTGCACCTGGATGTGGTCGGGGTGGCCGTAGCCGCCGTGGTCGTCGTACACGGTGAGGACGTCCACCGTCTCGTCGGCCAGGACGGCGGCGAGCCGGCGAGCGGCGGCGTCGACGTCGGCGTTGCAGAAGGCCCAGGGCGCCGTGCTCGTGGCCGTGTCGACCATGCCGGAGTCGACGTAGCCGAGGAGCTCGACCCGGTGCGCACCGAGCACCTCGGCAGCGGCGTGGACCTCGGCTGTCCGGCGCACTCCGAGCTGCTCGCCCTCGGCCAGGACACCGGCCACCGGCTCGCCGTGCTCGCCGCGGGTGGCCACCACGAGCACGACGCGGTGGCCGGCGTCGGCGGCGCAGGCCATCGTGCCGGCGGTGGCGATGGCCTCGTCGTCGGGGTGGGCGTGGAAGCAGACCAACGTGGCCATCGCCCGAACCTAGAGCCTCCTCAGACGGTCGGCTGGGGTCAGGCGATGGCGCCGGCGGCGCGCAGCTCGGCCACCCGGGTCGTGTCGAGCCCCCAGTCGGCGAGCACCTGGTCGGTGTGCTGGCCGGCGTGGGGCGGGGGACCGGTGATCTCGGGAGGGGTGCGACTGAAGCGGGGGGCGGGGGCGGGCTGGGTGATGCCGGCCACCTCGGTGAAGGTCTCCCGGTGGACGTTGTGTGGGTGGGCGGGGGCCTCGGTCATCGAGAGCACCGGGGCGAAGCACACGTCGGTGCCCTCCATGAGCTCGCACCACTCGTCTCTCGTCTTGCTGGCGAAGATGGCGGCGAGGCGCTCCTTGAGCGCCGGCCACTGGGACTTGTCGTGTTGCCAGGGCAGCTCCTCCCCGTTGAGGCCGGTGAGGCGCAACAGCTCAGCGTAGAACTGCGGCTCGATGGACCCGATCGACACGTACCGGCCGTCGGCGGTCTCGTAGACGTCGTAGAAGTGGGCACCGGTGTCGAGCATGTTCGTGCCCCGCTCCTCGTCCCAGATGCCCATGGCCCGGAAGGAGTGGGTCATGGTCATGAGCAGCGCCGAACCGTCGACCATGGCGGCGTCCACCACCTGGCCATGACCGGACCCCTTGGCTTCCACTAGCGCGGCGCAGACGCCGACGGCGAGCAGCATGCCGCCACCCCCGAAGTCGCCCACCAGGTTGAGCGGTGGGACCGGCGGTCCGCCGCGGCGGCCGATGGGCTCGAGCGCCCCGGCGAGGGCGATGTAGTTGATGTCGTGGCCGGCGGCGGCGGCGTAGGGGCCTACCTGGCCCCAGCCGGTCATGCGGCCGTACACGAGGCGGGGGTTGCGGGCGAGACAGGTGTCGGGACCGAGGCCGAGCCGCTCCATCACCCCCGGCCGGAAGCCCTCGATGAGCGCGTCGGCGCCGGCCACCAGGTCCAGCACGGTGCCCACGCCGTCGGGGTGCTTGAGGTCGACGCCAACCGACCGCCGGCCCCGGTTCAACAGGTCGGCGGGCGGGTTGGCGGGATCGCCGCCCGAGACGTTGGCCGACCGGTCGATGCGCACGACGTCGGCGCCCAGGTCGGCGAGCACCATGGCGCAGAACGGACCGGGCCCGATGCCGGCGATCTCGACCACCCTCAGACCGGCGAGCGGTCCCACGCCGTCCCCCTCAGGCCGCGGCGATGTCGGCCCGGGCGGCGAGCGCGGTGATGCGTTCGATCAGCGTCGGCCAGAACACCGGTGGCAGGTCGTGGCCCATGCCCTCGATGACCACGAGCTCGGCGCCGGGGATCGCCTCGGCGGTGCGCCGTCCACCGCTCACGTCGACGAGGGGGTCGACGTCGCCGTGGAGGACGAGAGTGGGGACGTCGACGTCGGCCAGCGCCGCGCTTCGGGACCCCGAGGCCATGATGGCGAGGAGCTGGTGACCGATACCGGCGGGGTGGAAGCACCGGTCGTAGCTCAGCTCGGCGTCGCGCCGAACCCGCTCGGGGTCGAAGTGCTCGGGGCTGCCGATGATGCGGGAGACCTCGATGTCGGCGGCGACCGCCCCGGCCCGGTCGGTGGCTCGGGGGCGAAGCAGGAGCATGGCTGCCTCGGGGGTGGGCTGGCCGACGTCGAGGTCACCGGTGGTGGACATGATCGAGGTCAGGCTGAGGAGCCGCCCGGGGTGCTCGATGGCCATGGTCTGGGCGATCATCCCGCCCATCGACACGCCGACCACGTGGGCGGCGGGGATGTCGAGGTGGTCGAGCAGGCCCACGGCGTCGGCCGCCATGTCCGAGAGCAGGTAGGGAGCTTCGACCGGTTGGCCCCCGAAGGCGGCCAGGAGCCGGCTGCCGATGTCGAAGGATCCGACGGCCGGCTTGGTCGAGAGGCCGACGTCTCGATTGTCGAAGCGGATGGCGTAGAAGCCCCGGTCGACGAACCCCTCGACGAGCTCCGGGTCCCAGCGGACGAGCTGGCCCCCGAGGCCCATGATCAACAGCAGCGGGACGCCATCGGGGTCACCGAAGGTCTCGTAGCAGAGCTCGATGCCGTCGGCGTTGGCGGGGGCGATGGGCATGGCCGTCATGATCCCCTTCACTTGACCGGGCGGTCAAGGTGGTCCGGTGTGGTCACATGGCACCGTGCGGGTTGAAGGATCCTTCGTGCTCCCCGACGGCTTCCGCTTCGGCGTGGCCACCGCCGGGTTCCAGGTCGAGGGCCACACCAACGGCCCCGGCGAGCCCCGCAACAACTGGTACGGGTGGGAGCGGGACGGGCGGGTCGAGCCGTCGGGCATCGCCCTCGACTTCTGGCGCCACGCCGAGGACCACCTCGATCGGGCCGTGTCCGCCGGCTGCGACGGGTTCCGCCTGTCGGTGGAGTGGGCCCGCTGCGAGCCGACCGAGGGCCAGCTCGACGAGAGCGCCTTCGACCGCTACGCCGCCATCATCGACGCCTGCCACGACCGGGGGCTGGAGCCCCTCGTCACCCTCCACCACTTCACGCACCCCTGGTGGCTGGGTGAGCGGTTCTGGCTGGCGCTCGATGCCCCCGAGCGCTTCGCCGCATGGGCGGCGACGGCGGTCGACCGTCTCGGGGGCCGAGCCACCCACTGGGTGACCTCGAACGAGGTGAACATCCTGGCCCTGAGCTCGTTCCTCCTCGGAACCCACCCGCCGGGCGCCCGCCTTGCCGTGGGCGATGCGGTGCGGTCCCTCGACCACCTCCTGGCCGGCCACGTGCTCGCCTACGGCGCGGTCCACGCCCGCCGCCCCGACGCCGTGGTCGCCACCAACACCTTCACGTTCTCGGTGTACGAGCTCGACCGGTTGCTGATCGACGTGCTCACCGCCCGCCTCCACGGCGTCACCCGTGACGACCTGTCGGCCTGGCTCGGCGAGCGGCGGGCGGCCTACCACGCCACCGTCGAGCCCCACACCGGCAAGGAGCGGTTCTTCCGCCGCTGGGCGGCCCGGGCCATCCCCCTCGACCGGGCGCTGCCCCGCACGGTGGCCGCAGTGTACGACAGCCCCCACGCGTGCACCCTCGACGTCACCCAGATCGACCACTACGCCCCCGGCGTGGCGGGGCACCTGGGCCGGCCCGGGCGCCGCACGGCGGGGGGCAGGGTCTGGGAACCAGCCGGCCCGCTGTGGGACGACGAGCCCGACCCCGAGGCGTTCAAGACCTTCGCCGCCGCCAACGTCGCTCCCGGCCGAGACCTGTGGATCGTGGAGAACGGCCTGTGCAACCGGGTGCGCAACGGGCGCTCGTGGCCCCGCCTGGACGGCTGGACCCGCCCCCGCTACCTGCGCGCCCACCTGGCCGCCGTGGTCGACCTCATCGACGCCGGCGTCCCGCTCGGCCGCTACTACCACTGGTCGTTGGCCGACAACTACGAGTGGGGCTCCTACGAGCCCCGGTTCGGCCTGTACGGCATCGACCGGGAACGGGGCCTCCGGTGGTCGACCCACGACGCCATGGGCTACGACGCCGCCGGCGCCTACCGCCGCCTGACCGACGGCCTGCGGGCCGGCGACCGCTCCGTGCTGGAACCGTGAAGCCCGACCGGTCGACGAGGCCGCCGCCGATCACCGGGCTGCGGGTCGACCCGCTCACGGGTCTCGAGGTGCAGGTGGTGGGCGCCCGCCAGGGCCGCCCCAACCTCCCGTGCGCCGGCTGTCCGTTCTGCGTGGGCGGTAAGGAGGCGCTCGAGCCCTACCGCACCCGCGCCTTCGTCAACCGGTGGCCGTCGTACCCCGACGACCGCTGCGAGGTCGTCCTCTACTCCCCCGAGCACGACGCCTCGCTGTGGTCCCTCGGCCGGGACGGGGTCCGGGCCGTGATCGACCTGTGGGCAGCCCGCACCGCCGCCCTCGGCCGCCGCTCCGACGTCGACTACGTGCTCGTGTTCGAGAACCACGGCCCCGAGGTCGGGGCCACCATCTCCCACCCCCACGGCCAGATCTTCGCCTTCGACCGGATCCCCGAGCGACCGGCCCGCGTGCTGGCTCGCCTGGGCGCCGGCCACTCCGTGCTCGAGGACGACCCGGCCGGGGAACGGGTGGTGGCCGAGGACGGCGGGTGGCGGGCGTGGGTGCCCTGGGCCTCGGTCTACCCCCATGGCCTCCGGGTGGCGCCGCTCGAGCGTCGAGCCGACCTCCCTTCCCTCGACGACGCCGAGCGCGACGCGCTCGCGGCGATGCTCGTCGACGTGCTGGCCCGCCTCGACCGCCGCTACCCCCGGCCCATGCCGTACATGATGTGGTTCCACCAGCGGCCCACCGACGGCGGGCGGTGGCCGCAGGCCTGGCTGCACCTCGAGGTCGCCGGCCCCTGGCGGGCCGAAGGCGTGATGCGGTTCGTGGCCGCCGGCGAGCTCGGCAGCGGCACGTTCGTCAACCCGGTGCCGCCCGAGGAGGCGGCCGCCGCCCTCCGGGACGCCTGATGGGTGCACCACCCTCCGACACCGAGGGGACCGTGGCGGCGTTCGCACCGGGGCGGGTGAACCTGATCGGGGACCACACCGACCACACCGGTGGCCTGGTGCTGCCGATGGCCATCGACCTCGGCACCACGGTGGCCGGCCAGCGAGGGGGCGATCGGGTGGTCCTCCGGTCGGCCGAGGAAGCCGAGCCGGCGGTCGTCTCCCTCGACATCGGCGAGCCGGCCGGCGCCGAGCCGCCCTGGGCCCGGTACGTGGCCGGGGTGGTGGCCGAGCTGCGGCCGCCGGTCGGGCTGACCGGCACCGTCGCCACCACGCTGCCGGTGGGGAGCGGCCTGTCGTCGAGCGCGGCGCTGGAGGTGGCCGTGGCCCTCGCCCTCGGCGCCGAGGGGCCGCCGTTGGTCCTCGCCGAGCTCTGCCAGCGGGCCGAGCAGCGGGCCTCCGGCGTGCCCTGCGGGATCATGGACCAGCTCGCCTCCACCGCCGGGATCGACGGCCACGCTCTCCTCATCGACTGCCACGCCCGCATCATCGAGCCCGTCCCGCTTCCTGACGACGTCGAGGTGGTGGTGGTCGACTCGGGCGAGGCCCGCGCGCTCGCCGGCTCGGCCTACGCCGAGCGCCGGACGGAGTGCGAGGCGGCCGAGGCCATCATCGGTCCCCTCCGATGCTGCCGGCCCGGTGACGAACGAGGCATCGCCGACATCTCACTGCGGCGCCGGGCCCGGCACGTCATCGGAGAGAACGCCCGGGTGCGGAGCTTCGCCGCCGCCCTCGCCGCCGGCGACATGACGACCGCCGGCGCGGCGATGGCGGCGAGCCACGGCAGCCTGCGGGACGACTTCGCCGTCTCCACGCCGACGCTCGACGCCCTCGTCGAGCGGCTCTCGGCGCGGCCCGGCGTGCACGGCGCCCGGCTGACCGGGGCCGGCTTCGGCGGCTGCGTGGTGGCCCTGGCGAGCCCGGGCGCGCTCACCGAGGGCTGGCGGGTACGACCATCGCCAGGAGCCCGGCTGGTCGCCTCCCCCGCCCCCTCAGCGCCCTCGGGCGGGGCCGGCACCGGCGCTCGGTAGCCTCGGTCATCGCCTCCCACCGTCGGCGTCCAGCGCGAGCAGACGCCCGGGAGAGGTGGTGGGCGGCGGTCCCTGTGGTCGTGCCGATGTGCGTGTTCGTCGAGGGCCTCGTCGGCCGTCGGCTGCTGGCTCCCGGTGACGCCTCGAGCTACTACCTCCCGCTCCGCATCCTGGCCGCCCGGGCGTGGCGGTCGGGGGAGCTGCCCGGTTGGGACCCGTGGGCCTTCGCCGGTTCGCCGCTGCTGTCGCTGCACCAGTCGGCTGTCTTCTACCCACCCAACCTGGTCGCGCTGGTCCTGCCCGTCGCCACGGCCCACAACCTGGTGGTGGCCGGGTCGTTCGCCCTCGGTGGTGGTGGCGCCTACCTGCTGTGCCGCCGCCTGCAGGGGGACCCGCTCGGCGCCGCGGTGGCCGGGGTCGGCTTCGGGCTGTCGGGCTTCCTCTTCGGCCACGTCGTGCACACCTCGATCGTGGCCTCGGCGGTGTGGCTGCCCTGGGCGCTCTGGGGGTTCGAGCTCCTTCGGGAGCGGGTCGGCCCCGGTCGCCTGCTCGCCGCCGGCGGGCCCGTGGCCATGGCCGTGCTGGCCGGCCACAGCCAGATGGTCGCCGTCATCCTCGCCGTGGTCGTCGGCTACGCCGCCGCCGTCACCGTGCTCGACCGGCCGCGGTCGTGGCCGTCGCTCCCGCTGGCCGGGCTCGCCGCCGTCACCGGGCTCGCCCTCGGCGGCGTGCAGCTCCTTCCCGCCCTCGCCGTGATCGGGGACTCCGGTCGCGCCCACTTCTCCTACCTGGAGGCGATGGCGTTCTCGTTCTCGCCGTCCTCGATCCCGCTGCTCCTCTTCCCGTACCTGTTCGGCAACCAGCTGGCCTCGGGGCCGTTCACGGCCCCGTACCGAGGAGAGTGGTCGCTCACCGAGCTGTCCGGGTCGGTCGGGTGCGCCGCGCTGGTGCTGGCCGGCGCCGGAATGGGCGTGGATGCCGTGCGCCGGGACCGGCGTAGAGCGGCGCTGGCGGTGGTGGCCGTCGTGGCCCTGCTCGTCGCCCTCGGCGACTCGACGCCGGTGGGGCGGGTCGTGCACGCCCTGCCCGTCTACGGGCAGTTCCGCTCCTGGGGCCGGGCCACGGTCGCCATCGACCTGGTCGTGGCCGTGCTGGCGGGCCTCGGTGCCACCGAGCTGCGCGCCGCCGAACCCCTCCGACGGCGGAGGGCCGCTCGCCGGTCGTCGTTCGTCCTCGCCGGTGTGGTGGGGATGGCGCTGTTGACGCTGGTCGTGCCGTCCATCGACGAGCAGCGGGCGCCGGGCGCCACCGGCGTGCTGGCCCTCGCGCTCCCCGTCGCCGCCGCCGTGTCGGCCACCGCCGTCGCCGCCGTCGCCGCCGCCGATCGACGGCGCCTCGTCACCCTGGCCCTGGTGCCCGTCGTCGTGGCCGACCTGTTGGCCTTCGGCCTCTACTTTCGCTGGCGGGACCACAGCCCGGACCCGGACGACCTCGCCGCGCTCCTCTCACCCGACGAAGCTCCGGTCTGGGGGCCGGTGCCGGATGCTCCGGGCGGTCTCGACCGCATGGCCTACGTCGGCGGCGATCCGCTGCAGCTGGCCCCGTGGTACCAGCGGGTGCTCGACGCCAAGCAGGTCCCCTCCGCCAACGGCTTCGACCCGCTGGCCCCTTCCCGCTTTCGGGAGGCGGTGGGCGCCATGGACGACCGCGGGGGGATGCGGGCCCCCGAGCTCGTCTGGTCCAGGCACAGCCACGTGCTCGACCTCTTGCGGGTCTCCCTGGTGGTGGGGCATCCGCCGTCGACCCCCGGCACGCCCCCGGCCTCGCTGGGCGAGGGCACCCCGGTGCCAGGGACCGAGCTCGTGCGCTACGAGCGCCGGCCGACGCTGCCCCAGGCGTTCCTCGCCGGCGAAGCCCGGCCGGTGACCCACGACCAGGCGCTGGCGGCCCTGTGGGGCCGCAGCCCCCTCGATCCCTCGGCCACCGCGCTCATCGAGGGAAGGTGCGAGCCCTGCCGGGACGCCGACCGGGCCGGTCCTGCCGGGACCGTCCGAGCCGGATCCCTGGGCACGGGCACCGCCCGGTTCGAGGTGGAGGCCACGCGTCCGGCGGTGCTCGTGGTCAGCCAGGCCTGGGCACCGGGATGGTCGGCGTCGGTGGACGGCGAGGAGGCGCCGGTGGTGCGGGTGGACGGGCTCGTGCAAGGCGTGCCCGTCGGACCCGGTCGCCAGGTGGTGGCGTTGCACTACCGACCGCCCGGGCTCCGGGCCGGAGCCGCCATCAGCGGCGCCGCCGTCCTCGCCCTCACCGGGTGGGCCCTCCTGCGACGCTACCGCCAGCCTTCGTTCCACATGCGCAGGTCGAGCTCCTCCCGGGGCGCCTCGACGGCGGCGTAGACCGGGTAGAAGAAGGCGAAGCTGGCCACCGCGAGGACAGCGAGTCCGGCCGGTACCCAACGCAGCGCCCTGGTCCGGGCGCAGCGCTCGGCCAGGTAGGCCAGGCTCAGGGCCACGAACGTGACCACCGGCGTCATGTAGAAGAAGTAGCCCGGGGTGGGCGACACCAGCCACGGCAGCCACTGCGCCAGGAGGAACAGCAGCAGGGCCCCTGCTCGCCAGTCCCGGCGGCGAAGGGCGGCGTAGGCCAGCACCGGGTACGCGGCCAGGGCCGGCCACCACACCGCCGGGTTGCCCAGGCCGACGATCTTGGCCCGATGGCCGGGGGCCACGGCGCAACCTCCGGGACGCTCCCGCGCCTCGGCATCGCACCGCTCGAAGTGGTACAGCACCGGTCGATCGAGCAGCGGCCACCCCCAGGCCGGGCTCCGATCGGGGTGGCGCGGGACCAGCTTCCGGTGGAAGCGCAGGATGTCGGCCTGCTCCCCCCACCAGGCCGCCAAGGTCGACACCGGCCCGTCGGGACAGGCGCCCTCGGCGCAGAGGCGGCGACCGGCATCGGTGCGCTCGACGTTCGCGAACCAACTGGCGTAGCTGGCCACGTAGACGGCGGAGGGGATGACGGTGAGCGAGGCTGCGGCCAGGACCACCGAGCCGGCCATCGACCGCCATCGCGCCGGACCCTCCCGTCGAGCCCACACCCACTCGCCGACCAGCACGAAGACGAGGGCCGCCGGCACGAGCACGATCCCGGCCCACTTGGTCGCCACCGCCGAGCCGAGCGCGAGGCCGGTGGCCGCGAGCCAACGAAGGCCTCGCCCGCCTCCCGCTCGCACGTCGCGGTGGACGAGGAGGGACAAGAAGGTCAGCGACACGAAGAGGGCGAAGAACACGTCGAGCATGGCGATGCGGCTCATCGTGAAGGCCAGGCCGTCCACGGCCAGCAGGACGGCGGCCAGCGCCGCCGACCAGAGGTCGGGGAACAGGCGGCGGGCGCAGGCGTAGACGACGAGGACGGTGAGGGTGCCGGCCAGCGCGGCCGAGATGCGCCAACCGAAGGGGTTGAAGCCGAAGACCTCGATGCCGCCGGCGATCAACCACTTCCCGAGCGGCGGGTGCACGGCCCGGACGCTCTCCACCCCCTGCCGGAGGTACTCGTGGGCGTCGTTGGCGTAGTAGGCCTCGTCGAAGTAGATCCGGTGCGGCCGGTCGAGCCTGAAGAGGCGGAGCGCGCCGGCGGCGAGGACCACCGCCGCCGGCAGGGCGATCGGCCCCCAGCGGCGGCGCCGTCCGGCCCGGTCGGAGGAAGAGCCCACGAGCGCGGGCGCACCCCGGGCTTCGACGGAGGACGAAGCCCGGGGTGCGGCCGGTCGGTGTGCGAGAGCCTGGCTCAGCTCTCGGTCTCGGTCTCCGTCTCGACCTCGGTCTCGGTGGCCTCGGTCTCCTCCTCGGTCTCCGTCTCGGTCTCCGTGGGTTCCTCGGTCTCGGTGGTCTCCTCCACCTCGGTCTCGGTGACGTCCTCGGTCTCGGTCACCTCGGCCTCGTTGTCGTCCTCGTCGTCTTCGCCGCAAGCCGCCCCCGAGAGGGCGAGCGCTCCGACGATGACGGGGACGGCTAGACGCTTGTACAGCTTCGACATCTACTTCCTCCAGGATGGTTCGGTTGGCGCCATCTGCCGATAGGGCGTGGCGGCATACAGGAGCGACTCTAGGTGGCGGGGTTCAGCGCTTGCGGCGCTTGTCGTCGGCCTCGACCTCGACCTGTTCCTTGCGGACCTCCCCGGATACCTGCTGCTCCTCGGTGACCACGTCCTTGTCGAGTCGCACCCGCTCCTTCGGGACCACCCGCTTGTCCACGACGGGCTGCTCCTCGTGGAGCACCACCTCGTGCTCGTCCTCGCTCAGCGCCTCGCCGCTCGTGGCGTCACCCACGTTGGCGTCGGTGATGGCCTCGCGCTCGACCCGGACCTCTTCCCGCTGCACGGGCACGGTGGTCTGCACGTTCTCGGTGACGATGTACTTGCGGAGGCGGGCTCGACCAGCCTCCCGGCTCTGCTTGCCGACCCTGACCTCCTCCTCGGAGCGGGTCATGGCGTCGTCGGTCTGACGTCCGCCGGCATCGCTGCCGGTGTCGGCGTACTCGCGCCCGTAGTGGGCGTACAGGGCCGCCTCCTCGTCGGGCTCGAGGTGGCCGTCGGCCTCGACCTGGGGGGCATCCTTCACGCGGGACTTCTCGTGAGCCAAGCGCAGGGCGTCGCCCTGGACGTCGGCCCCGGCCAGCGGGGCGAACGACAGGCGGCTGCCGAACATACCGGTCTTGATGGCGAGCCACTCCGGTTGGCCCGACACGTCGTCGAGGTAGATGTCCTCGACCTTGCCGACCTTGTCGCCCGTGGGATCGACGACATCGAGGCCGATCCACTCCTGGGGGTTCGTCTGGTCTGCCATGTGCTTGTCCTCCGTTGTTCGTGTGCGGTGGTGTGGGTTTCCGGCTTCCCGGCTCGGCTCGAACGTCGACGCCGGTCGGGATGTGGGTACGAGGCCCGAGAGGCCGGTTCAGCTCTCGGTCTCGGTCTCGGTCTCGACCTCGGTCTCGGTGGCCTCGGTCTCCTCTTCGGTCTCGGTCTCGGTCTCGGTCGGCTCCTCGGTCTCGGTGGTCTCCTCGACCTCGGTCTCGGTGACATCCTCGGTCTCGGTCACCTCGGCCTCGTTGTCGTCAGCGTCGTCGTCGTTGTTCACGACGAACAGGACGACGAGGGCAGCGATGATCAACACGGCGAGCAACGCCAGGAGGGCCCACAGGGCCCGCTTGCCGCCTCCCCCGCCGTCGTCGTCGCCGGCGGAGCGGGCCCCTCGAACAGTGCCGGTCATCGGACTCTCCCTTGGCTGGTGGTGGAACCTTGTGATCGCGTGTCGGGCTGTGCTGGCGGCTGCGGTTGCGCGGTCTGCTGGGCCTGCGCTTGGCGCTCACGGGCCCGCTGCTGGATGCGCTCCTTGGCCCCTTCCCGCTGCTGGCGGATCTGGGGCATCTCGTCGTCGAGGCGCTGGAGTGAGCGCTCCCACCGCTGGCGCATCGGGGCGATGCCGCCCCCGCCGACGGCGATGATGGTGACGCCGGCGATGGTGGCCAGCAGGGCGTAGAAGATGCCGGTCACGATGGCGGGGGCGATGTCGAGCTGGTCCAGGGCGGCGAACACGCCGACCACGAGGATGGCCACACCTACGCCGTTGGCGAGGGCGGCGCCGTAGGACAGGCCCGCCAGGGTGGCGTCGAGCAGCTCCCGCACGGCGGCGCCGACGGCGGCGGCGATCACGATGATCAGGAAGGCGGCGAAGACCTTCGGAAGGTAGGCGATGACGCTGGTCAGCAGGTCGCTGATCGGGTTCTGGCCGAAGACGCCGAACGCCATCTGGAGCACGAACAGGAACACGGCGTAGAAGACGAGCTTGGCGAGCAGGTCGCTGGCGTCGTACTTCGAGTTGTCGAGGGCCTTCTTGACCCCTCCCCGCTCGACGGCCCGGTCGAACCCGACCCGCTCGAGGACCTTGGCCACGATCTTCGACAGCGCCTTGGCCACGAAGTAGCCGACCACGAGGATGACCAGGAAGCCGAACAGCTTCGGGATGAAGGCCAACACGTCGCCGATGGCGTCGGACACACCGCCTTCGACGTCGATCTCGGCGAGCACGGATGGCATGGAGGCTCCTCGTGAGGGCAACGACGTTCGTCTCCTACACTCCTCTCAACGCGGCAGCGGCCCGCCCATGACGCATCGTCGACGAGGTTTTCCGGATCAGCCCAAACCATGGAGCACGATGCAGATCTCGCCGACGATGAGATCGACGCTGTGGCCGCCGCCGTCGAGGACGTCCTGCGCCGCCGGGTCGGCGATCCCTCTCTGGTCGAGGACCTCCGGCAGGAGACGATCCTCAAGCTGAGTCGGGCGCGGGAACGCCTCGGGCCCGAGAGCGTCGTGCCCTACGCCGTGACCATCGCCAAGAACCTGGTGATCGCCCGGGCCCGGTCGCAGTCGGCCGAGGAGCGGAGCCTGGCCCGCGTCGGCCACGAGCTGCCGGGCGACGACCCGGCCGAGCTGGTCGTCCGCCGAGCCGAGATCGCCGCCGTGAACCGGGCCCTCGCCGAGCTGAGCGACATCGATCGGGACGTGCTGATCTCCCACGTGGTCGACGAGCGCGACACCGCCTCGTTGGCCGAAGAGCTCGGCGCCACCTCCGGCGGGGTGGCGGCGAGGCTGGCCCGGACCCGGGCCCGCATGCGGGTGGAGTACCTGCTCGCCGCCCGCAGCGTCTCGCTCCCGACGACGGCCTGCATGCCGGTGCTCCTCGCCCTGTCCTCCGCCGACCGGCGACGCCAAGCTGCCATCGGCTCCGGCGCCCACCTGGTGGACTGCGAGACCTGCGCCGACCTCGCCCCTCCTTTGGTCGAGCGCCGGCGCAGCATCGCCGCCATCCTCCCCGTCCCGTTCCTCGCCCCCCTCTTCGGCACGCTGCGGCGGTGGGTGGCGAGCCACCCGGCCATCAGCGTCACCTCCGCCGGCACGGTGGCCGTCGGTGGCGCCCTCGCCGCCGCTGCCGTCCTGGGAGGCGGCGGTGAACCGGCGGCGGCACCGCGGACCACGACCACGACGACGACGGCGACGACGAGCACAGCGCCGCCACCGCCCACCGTCGCCATCGACGGCCAACCCCTCGGCTCACCCGCTCTCGACCCGAACCTGGGCAACGAGCAGGGCGCGACGGTCACCGTCGACCGGGCCATCGTGGTCGACGTCCCCGCCGACGAGGGGTTCTGGCTCGACGGCGGTGGGGGCCGCCGCCTCTGGGTCCAGTTGGTCACGGGAGGCGAGTCGCCGCTCCAGATCAAAGCCGGCCAACGGCTGTCCTTCGTCGGGGGCCTCGTTGGGCACGCCCCCGGCTACGCCGAGACCCAGGGCGTGGCCCCCGAGGATGGCGCCGCCGCGCTCGACCGAGCCGGCGCCCACCTCGAGGCGCGAGAGTCCGACATCCGCGTCGTCGAGTGAGCCTCGGCCCGAGGCCCGAGCTCCATACAGGTTGCGCGGATAGGTCACGTCGTGTCTCCGAAATCAGTGCGGCTTCGCCGCAACACGCGCCGTACTTGATGGAGGCCTCGCCTATCGGCTCGGCCTCTTTAGACCGCCGCCGAGAGGGCGGCGTGGAGGCGGACGATGGCCGCCGGCGTGCGCACCCCCCACCAGAAGAGGTCCTGGCCGTCGACGAGCACGGTCGGGCCGACAGCGGCGAGCTCGGGCAGGTGGCGAGCACGGAACGGGTACGGCTCGGAGGGGGCGACCACGATGTCGGGGCGCCGGCGGGCGACGTCGGTGAGGTCGGTGGTCGGGTAGCGCTCCTCGGCGCCGGCGAACACGTTGCCCACCCCGATGGCGGCCAGCACCGAGGAACCGTAGGTGTCGGCGTTCATCGTCATCCACGGACGGCGCCACACGGGCACGAAGGCACAGGTCCCGAGCGGGACCACGGCTGCGACCGGCTCCGGCTGTTCGGGACGGCAACCCACGGCGGCGGCCAGCTCGTCGAGGGCGGGTCCCACCTCGGCCACCGAGCGGGGTGAGCACGAGTGCACGGCCACCCCGGCGGCGGTGAGGGCGTCGGCGTCGGCCCGCCGGTTCTCCTCGTCGCACATCACGACGAGGTCGGGGGCGAGGGCGACGATGGCGGCGACGTCGGGATCCTTGGTGCCGCCGACGTGGGCCAGCTCGGGGCGCTCGCAGAAGCGGGTGCAGGCCACCGGCTCCACCCCCCAGGCCAGGAGCGTCTCGGTGACCGACGGGACCAGGCTCACCACCCGGGCCCGGGCTCGGGCGTTCACGGGGCCAGCAGACGCGCCTTCTCGGCCTCGTACTGCGCCGGGCTGAGCGCTCCCCGTTCCACGAGCCCATGCAGCTTCTCGAGCTGCTCGGCCACCGACAGGCCGCTGGCCGGACCCCGCACCCGGTCGAACTTGCGGTTCTCGTTGCTCTCCATCTGGACGTAGATCTCACGCTGGACGACCGCCGGCCTGCGGATGTCGGTGAACGACTGGCGGCCCTGCTCGCCGGCCGACTCGAGGACGAGGTCACCGGAGCCGAACATCCGCTCGAACAGCGACTGGTTGAAGAAGACGGTGTTGATGCGCTCGAGCGGGATCTCGATGCCGGACTTGGAGAGCACGCCGCCGCGGGAGATGAGCCGGTCGCTCGTGAGCACCAGGTTGGTGCTTGCCCAGCCGGCGTACCTGACGCCGAACCACACCAGGGCCACGACGACGAGCACGCCGGCAGCCACGTTGAGCGCCGTGCCGGCGTCGCCCTCGGGACCGATGGCCAGGACGACGGCGCCGACGACGATGGCGGCCACGAGCGCCGCCGCTGGGCGAGCGAGGTAGACCCAGTGCGGCCGCAGGTCGAGGACCAGCTCCTCACCGTCGTTCAGCAACTTGCGAGGGAAGGCCACGACGCGAAGCGTAGCCAGGGGCAGTGAGCACCGGCCCGAGCGTCGGCCACCGCCGGCCGGGAAGACTGTGCCGGTCAGCCCCAGCCGAGCTGGTGGAGGCGGTCGTCGTCGATGCCGAAGTGGTGGCCGACTTCGTGGATGACCGTGGTGCGGACCTGGTCGACCACCGCCGCCTCGGAGTCACAGGATGCACACACCGCCCGACGGAAGATGGTGATGCGGTCGGGCATGGCCATGAGCCCGTAGCCGGCATCCCGCTCGGTCAGGGGCACGCCCTCGTACCGGCCGAGGAGGTCGGCCCGCCGGCCGTCCTCAACCACCACGGCCACGTTGTCGACCAGGCGCCCGATGTCCGGCGGGAGGTCGTCGAGGGCGTCAGCCACCAGCTCCTCGAAGCGCGCTCGTCCGACCTCCACCACCGACGGCAGGGTACCGCTCGGTACTCTCCGGACCGTGACCGCTGCCGGCCTCCTCGCCGGCCTCGACGAGGGCCAACGCCGGGCCGTCACCAGCCCGGCGGCACCGTTGTGCATCCTGGCCGGGGCCGGATCGGGCAAGACCCGGGTCCTCACCCGGCGCATCGCCCACCGCGCCGTGGTGGGCAGCGCCGACAGCCGCCACGTGCTGGCCCTGACGTTCACCCGCCGAGCCGCCGGCGAGCTGGCCGGCCGGCTCCGCCGCCTCGGCCTGCGCGACCTGCCCACCACCGGCACCTTCCACGCCGTGGCCTGGGCCCAGCTCCACACCTGGTGGAAGGGAGCCGGCCGGAGCGCTCCCGGACTGGTCGAGCACAAGGGCCGCCTGCTCGGTCGGATCCTCGGGCGCACCACCCGCATGTCCCCGGGTGAGCTGGCGACCGAGATCGAGTGGGCCCGGGCCCGGCTGGTGGCGCCGGACCGCTACCCCCGGGCAGCTGCGGTGGCCGACCGCCGGACGGCGCTCGATCGCGACCGGGTGGCGGCCCTCTACGCCGCCTACGAGGACGAGAAGCGGCGTCGCCACCTCGTCGACTTCGACGACCTGCTGACCCGCTGCATCGACACGATGGCCACCGATCAGGCCTTCGCCGACGCTCAACGGTGGCGCTTCCGGCACCTGTTCGTCGATGAGTTCCAGGACGTCAACCCGCTCCAGCTCCGGCTGCTCACGGCCTGGCTCGGCCGTCGGGCCGACCTGTGCGTGGTCGGTGACCCGAACCAGGCCATCTACCGCTGGAACGGGGCCGACGTTTCCTTCCTCATCGACTTCCCCCTCCACTTCCCCGGGGCCGAGGTGGTGGAGCTGGTCGACAACTACCGCTCCTCGCCCCAGGTCCTGGCCGTGGCCGCCGCCGTGCTCGACCGGGGCGGGGCCTCAGTCGGACCCGTCGGCACCACCGGCGGCGGGCGGTTGCGAGCCAACCGACCCAGTGGTCCGGTGCCGACCGTCGTGGCCTACCCCTCGGAAGAGGACGAGGCCCGTGGGGTGGCCAGGGCCGTGCGTGACCACCATCGCCCCGGCGGGCGCTGGGGGGGCCAGGCCGTGCTGGTCCGGACCCACGACCAGGCCCTCGTCTTCGGCGAGGCTCTCCGCCGGGCCCGGATCCCCCATCGGGTCCGTGGCGGCACGTCGTTCCTGGCTCGTCCCGAGGTGCGCGACGCGCTCCGCGACCTCACCGGCCGCCCACCGCCCCTGGCCGCGGCCGTCGAGGACCTCGCCGTCGGTCTGGCCGACGACCCATCGCCCGAGACCGACGCCGCCCACGAGCGCCGAGCGGCCCTCGAGACGTTGGTGCGCCTGGGCCGGGAGTTCTGCGCCGACGACCCCCACGGCACGGCCGCCGAGCTGCGGACGTGGTTGGCGGCCACCGTGGCCTCCGACGATCCTCGCTTCGCCGTCGACGCTGTCGAGGTCGTCACCTTCCACGCCGCCAAGGGGCTCGAGTGGCCGGTGGTCCATGTCGCCGGGCTCGAGGACGGCCTGGTGCCGATCAGCCACGCCCGCAGCGACGAGGCGGTGGCGGAGGAGCGACGACTGCTGTACGTGGCCCTCACCCGGGCCGAGGAGGTGCTGCGCTGCACATGGGCCGAGCAGCGCACCTTCGGTGAGCGCACCGTGCAGCGCCGTCCATCGCCCTGGTTGGCGGCCGCCACCGATGCCGTGGCTGCCATCGAGGCAGCGGTGGGCGCCGTCGACCGGGATCAGGCGCTGGCACGGGTGCGCGCCCGTCTCGACACCCTGCCCGGCGACGGCGGCCCCGGGGACGACCGGTTGGGACCGGCCGGGAGCGCTGGGCGGTCCGATGACGAGCTGTTGGCCGACCTCTGGGCCTGGCGGGCGCGGGTGGCACGGGGCGCCGGGGTGCCGGCCGCGGTGGTGCTCGGGGACCCCACCCTGGCCGCCGTGGCCGAGCGGCGGCCCCGGTCGCCCGACGACCTGGAGGGGCTGCCGGGCCTCGGGCCGGTGCGGGTGGGCGAGTACGGCGACACCCTGCTCGCCCTCGTCGCCGCCCATGACCCCACCTGAGCGCACCACCGCCGATGCGCCAGCGCTCGATCCCATCGGTCGGGCCGCGCCGTCGGCTACAACAACGCCACCCATGCGCTTCGAGCTGACCCAACGATTCGCCGGTCCCGTCGCCGAGGTGGCCGACGCCTTCTGCGATCCGGGCTTCTACGAGCTGCTGGCCGACGCCCCCAAGCTCGGTCGTCCCGAGGTGCTCGGGCGGGAAGCCGACGCCGGCGGGCAGCGGGTGACGATGCGGGTCCGCTACCGCTTCACCGGTGACCTGTCCTCGGCGGCTCGCGCCGTGCTCGACCCGACCAAGCTGACGTGGGTGGAGGAGACGGTGCACGACCTCGCCGCCCGCCGGGCCCGCTTCGTGCTCCATCCCGATCACTACGCCGACCGGTTCCGGTGCTCGGGCTCGTACTGGTTCACCCCGGCCGGCGACGACGCCGGCGCCACCATCCGCCACGCCGAGGGCGAGGTCAAGGTGAAGGCCCCGCTCGTGGCCGGCACCGTCGAGCGGGCCATCGTGTCGGGGCTGCGGGAGCACCTCGACGACGAGGTCGCCGTGGTCGCCCGGTTCCTGGCCGGCCGGGCCTGAGGGCACCGCTTTCAGCCGAGGCGGCGGTCGCGCGCCTCCTTCAGCTCCCGGAACCGCTCGGGGGGGATGGACACGAAGATCCCCTCGGCCTCGGCGGTGAGCAGGTCGCCGGCGTACACCCGGCCGACGGTGAACACCTTGCGCCCCTCGGTCCGGTCGAACTCGCCTTCGAACCGGAGCTCGGTGTGCAAGGGCGTGGGCGCGCGGTACCGGATGGTCAGCGTGCCGGTCATCCCGGGGCTGCCGGAGAGGGTCTGGGCCGAGCCGAGCACCTCGTCGAAGGCGGCGGCCACGTACCCGCCGTGCACGCACCCAGGCGGGCCCTCGTAGGCCGAGCCGAAGGTGGCGGTGCCACGGATCGTCCCGTCGACCAGCTCGACCGTGATCGGTGGGGCCAGGGGGTTGGCCCGGCCGATGAGCGGGCTGTGGTCGAAGAAGGCGCTGGGGTCGCCGCCCGCCATCGCCGCCTCGGCGAAGCCGTCATAGACGCTCTTCGGACCGCTGCCGGCGAACCGCTCGGCCACCCGCTCGAGCTCGGCGGCGGTCTCGGTGATCACGGCGTCGGGGGCGCCGGTGCCGACGAGGCGCTCGATGAGCAGCCGGGCGGCGTCGGCCAAGCGTCGCAGCTCACGGCGGCGGGGGGCCACGTCACCGTCGCGAGCGGCGAGCACCCGTGGCGCCATGATGGTCTTGGTGGGGTCGGCGGGGGCGTCGTCGGCGGGGGCGTTGTCCATGGGTTCCTCGGTCATGGGCGGGTGTCCACCAGCACCGGGGCGTGGTCGGACGGTTGGCTGCCCTTGCGGGCCTGGCGGTCGATGAGGGCGAACGAGACCTGGTCGGCCACCGGCGGGGTGGCGAGTATCAGGTCGATGCGCATGCCCTTGTGCTTGTGGAACATGCCGGCCCGGTAGTCCCAGTAGGTGTAGAGGTGAGGCTCCGGACGGTGCCGCCGGAAGGCGTCGACGAGCCCCCAGTCCTCGAGCGCGGCGAGGGCCTCACGCTCCGGTGGCGTCACGTGGGTCGACTGCGCGAACACGGCAGGGTCCCACACGTCGTCGTCGGTGGGGGCGATGTTGAAGTCACCGCACACCGCCAACGGTCGGGCCGGATCGCAGTGGGACTCGAGATGGACCCGGAGGCGGGCCAGCCAGTCGAGCTTGTAGCGGTAGTGGTCATGGCCGACCTCCCGGCCGTTGGGCACGTACACGCTCGCCACCCGCACCCCTCCGCAGGTGGCCCAGAGGAGCCGGGCGTCGGTGTCGGGCTCGTGGGCGTCGGTGAAGCCGGCCACCACGTCGTCGAGGCCGACCCGGCTGAGGATGGCGACGCCGTTCCACCGACCCTCGCCGTGGTGGGCGGCGTCGTAGCCGAGCGCTTGGAAGGTCAAGCTCGGGAATGCCGTGTCGGCCAACTTCGTCTCCTGCAGGCACATCACGTCGGGCTGCGCGTAGCCGAGCCACTCCTCGACCCGGGGCAGCCTCGCCTTGAGCGAGTTGACGTTCCACGTGGCGATCCGCACGGGTCGTGACGTTAGCGACCGGGGTCACCGGCTCTGCCTGCCCGAACGGACGGTGCCGTCCGCTGAGCCGGCGCTCGCTGCACGCGTTCACCGTGCACCCACGGCCGGAAACCGGACGCCATGGCACCGTCAGTTCGCCGTGTCGCCGGCGGTGGCCCGCCGCCCGCGTGGAGGACGCGGCCGGCCGGCGGCCTCAGCGCTTCTTCGTGCCCGCCGTCTTCCTGGCCGTGGCCTTCTTGGCCGTCACCTTCCCCGTCGTGGTGGCGCTCGACTTCTTGGCCGGGGCCTTCTTGGTGCCGGTGGTCTTCTTCGCCGGCGTCGTCTTCTTGGCCGTGCTCTTCTTCGCCGGCGCCTTCTTGGCCGTGCTCTTCTTCGCCGGCGCCTTCTT
>JAUJOW010000001.1:453733-611111 GCA_030447445.1 Acidimicrobiales bacterium
TGCTCTTCTTCGCCGGCGCCTTCTTGGCCGTGCTCTTCTTCGCCGGCGCCTTCTTCGCCGGCGTCGTCTTCTTCGCCGTGGTCTTCTTGGCCGTGGTCTTCTTGGCCGTGCTCTTCTTCGCCGGCGCCTTCTTGGCCGTGCTCTTCTTCGCCGGCGCCTTCTTGGCCGTGGACTTCCTGGCCGATGCCTTCTTCGGTGGTGCCATCGTGGGTGCCTCCTCGGCAGGTGGATGCTGTGTGAGCTCGTCCTCGGCAACGGCAGCCGCCGCCTCGACGGTCTCGAACCCTGGGATCGCCAGGTCGATGCTCCGCCGCGGCGACTCGAACGCCTCGACCACGAAGGAGCGGGTCTCGCCCACGGTGAGCACCTCTTTGGCGCTCTTGGGGGGCGGGTTGGCCATCGACCGCAGCGGCAGGTAGCACTGCGCCGAGTCGATCACCACATAGGCGCCGTGGGAGGAGAACCGGTCGACGGTGCCCTCGACCACCGAACCGACCGGATGGGCGCTCACGAACTGGAGAAAGGTCAGCGGCTCATTGATGGGTTCGAGCTGCCTGGTCGGGCGGCGACGTCGACCGCGTCCCGCACCCTCCACTGACGCGTCGTCGGTGATGGCGACGGTGCCCGAGGCAAGGGTGCCTGAGGTGAGGATGCCGGCAGCCTCGGCCACCGGCTCGTCGGTCGGCGCCACCACCTCTGCGGCGGCACGGGCGGCACCGGCGACGTCGGCGGCAGGATCGACGGAGGGGCGGCGCCCTCGCCGCGGTCGCGGCTCGGCCACGCCCGCTCTCGACATCCGTGACGCCGGCGCCTTGGTCGTCGCCTTCTTGGCGTTGGACCCTCGAGCGTCGCGCGTCGAGCGCCGGCTGAGCGGACCCCGGACGGGCGATCGCAGCACGAACACCCAACCCACGCCGGGGATGGGCTTGCCTCCCACCAGGCGGCCCTCGTCGAACAGCCACGTGTACTGGCCGTGGAACTCCTGGAAGGAGTCGTTGGAGAAGACCGTTGCATCAGCCTTGTTGGCGATGGACAGCACGAACGCGTCACCGCGGCCGATGGCACCAGCCGGCGGGGAGACCAGCTCCCCGGCGAGGACCGCCTCTTCGAAGGTCGGCTTCTCGCTGTCGTCGATGCGGTGCCCGAAGGTGGCATCGACCACGACGGTGACCTCGGCGGCAGGGAACTCGTCCTGGAAGGAACGCACCGCCTCGTCCAGCTGGCTGAGGCTCGGCTGCGTGCGTCCCTCCGTCGCGATGTTCGATCCGTCGACGACGACGTGCTCGTTGATCATTCGGATCGCCAGTCAAGCACCTGCCCGCACGGGGCCGAAGGATGGTGACCGGGTCGGGCCGTCACTACTGTGCCCGCCGTGGCCGAACTCACCGCTGATGTCACGGACCTGCTCCAGCACCTGATCCGCAACGGGTGCGTGAACGACGGCTCGACGGGATCGGGCGGGGAGGCCCGCAGCGTCGACGTGTTGCGCGGCTACCTGGGCGGTACCGGGCTCGACGTCGAGACCTACGAACCCCAGCCCGGCCGTGAGAGCCTGATCGCCCGCATCGAGGGGACCGACCCCACTGCGCCCTCGCTCCTGCTCATGGGTCACACCGACGTCGTGCCGGCCAACCCCGACCGCTGGCGCCACGACCCCTTCGGCGGGGACCTGGTCGACGGCGAGGTGTGGGGTCGGGGCGCGGTCGACATGTTGAACCTCACCGCCTCGATGGCCGTCGCGGTACGCCGCCTGGCCGAGTGCGGCTTCCGCCCGAAGGGCACCCTCACGTACCTGGCCGTGGCCGACGAGGAGGCGCTGGGCACCTGGGGGGCCGAACACCTCGTGGCCCACGAGCTCGACGCCGTCAAGGCGGACTACGTCATCACCGAGTCCGGCGGCATCCCCATCCCCTCTCCCGCCGGCTTGAAGCTGCCGATCATGGTCGGTGAGAAGGGCGCCTACTGGTGCAAGGTGACGGTACGGGGGACACCGGGCCACGGGTCCCAGCCGTTCAAGGCCGACAACGCGCTGGTGACCGCCGCCGAGGTCGTCCGCCGCATCGCCGCCTACGAACCCTCCACCCAGATCCACGACGTCTGGCGCCGCTTCCTGGCCGGGATGGACCTGCCCGACGAGATGATCGCCCCGCTGCTGTCGCCCGAATCCTTCGCCGGCGCGCTCGAGGGTCTGCCCCTCGGTATGGCCCGCCAGTTCCACGCCTGCACCCACACCACGTTCTCGCCCAACATCGCCCACGGCGGATCGAAGATCAACACCATCCCCGACACCGTCGAGCTCGAGGTGGACATCCGCACCTTGCCCGGCCAGACCGCAGAGGACGTCGAGGTCCAGCTCCGTGCGGCCCTCGGCGACCTTGCCGACCGGGTGGAGTTCACCGCTGCCGCCTACGACGCGTCGTCGGCGTCGCCGATCGACACCCCGCTGTGGGACTGCCTGACACGGACCACGAAGCGGTTCTACGCCGACAGCGCCACCGTGCCCATGCTGATCGTGGGTGCCACCGACGCCCGCTTCTTCCGGCGGGTCGGCGCCACCGCCTACGGCTTCGGGCTGTTCAGCCGCAACCTCACCTTCGAGGACTTCGCGGTGATGTTCCACGGCGACGACGAGCGGGTCGACACCGAGTCGTTGCGCCTCTCGACCGAGCTGTGGCAGGCGGTCGCCCACGACCTCCTGGGATGAACGCGGACCTCCTGGGATGAGGGCGGCCCTGTTCGACTTCGGCGGGGTCATCCTCACCAGCCCGTTCGAGGCCTTCGCCCGCTACGAGGCCGAACGGGGCCTGCCCGACGGGTTCCTGCGCCGGCTCAACGCCACCAACCCCGACGACAACGCCTGGGCCAGGCTCGAGCGCGGCCACGTCGACCTGGACGGGTTCTGCGAGCGCTACGAGGCCGAGGCGCTGGCCGCTGGCCACGCCTTACGGGGCGCCGAGGTGCTCGAGCTCCTGCACGGGGACCTGCGCCCGGAGATGGTCGAGGCCGTCCGCCGCTGCCGCGAGCGGCTGTCCACGGCCCTGCTCACGAACAACGTCACCGGGTTCGGCGCTGGCGCCCACCCCTACGCCGATGTGCTGGCGCTCTTCGACGTCATCGTCGAGTCCTCCCAGGTCGGTGTGCGCAAGCCCGACCCCCGCTTCTACGAGCTGGCCTGTGAGCGCCTCGGCGTCGCCCCCGAGCACGCCGTATTCCTCGACGACCTCGGGATCAACCTCAAGCCGGCCCGGGCCATGGGCATGATCACCATCAAGGTCACCGACCCGGCCCAGGCCATCGCCGACCTCGAGTCCGTCGTCGGCTTCCCCCTGTCGTAACCGCCGCCGGAGCGTTCTGGGGCACGTTCGCCGTCCCTAGGCGGACGGCGGTTTCAAGCCGTCGTCCGATTCCTGCCCCAGAACGGAGCGGTTGAAGATGCGGTCGGCGTTCCCTCGGAGGAACTTGGGCCAGACGTGGTCGCGGAAGCCGACGGTCGGGAGCTCGGCGAAGACGCGGTCGAGGCTGAGCCCGGCGGCGTAGTAGCCGGCGTACAGCACCTTGTCGGCACCGCGGGTGTTGGCGAAGTCGACGATGTCGCGGGGGTAGTACCGGGGCGCGAAGGCCGACGTCGAGTAGTGCAGGCCGGGCCACTTCAACAACAGCTTCACCATGAGGTCGGTCCAGGGCTCGCCGCCGTGGCGGGTCACGATGGTCAGCTCGGGGAAGAACCAGCACACCTCGTCGAGGCCCATCGGGTGCTGGGCCATCATCGGGATGCGAGGCCCGGGCACGCCGGCGTACACGATCACCGGCAGGGCGGCCTCGACGCACTTGGCGTAGACGGGGTACATGCGCTTGTCGTCGAGCGGTACCTGCGGGTCGAGGCCGGTGCCCCAGACGTGCACGCACCGGAGGGACTCGCCCCACTCCTCCACGCCAGCGTCGATGGCCCGGAGCGCTCCCATCCCGGCGTTCGGGTCGACGTTGAGCATGCCGAGGAAGCGGTCGGGGCGCTCACGCACGGCCCGCCGGGAGTGCTCGTTCTCGTGGATCCCGGTGAGGAAGCGGGCGATGCCGTGCGCCTCCATCTGGGCCAGGACGACCTGCACCGGGTCGTCGACGTCGTCGAGCTCGTCCTTCGGGGCGTCCTTGAACATGTACTCCGCCGGCATCTCCATGGCCTTGGTCTCGGGGTCGTTGGCCAGCCGGCGGATCGACTCGTACTTGGCCGCCTGCCGGGCCCGGGTGTCGGGCATCGACAGGAACGTGTCGAAGACCCCGCCGGCTCTCGCCGCGTCGAACGCTGGGTTCGCGGTCGGTTCGGGCACGGTCCCGCCCGCTCAGAGCCCCTCGAAGGTCCGCTCGAGGATGTCCTTCTGCTCCTGGACGTGGATGGTGTGGCTGCCGGTGGCCGGTGACCCCGACCCGACCCGGGACACCTGGCGGAAGGCGACGCCGTCGGGCACGAGCGGCCAGGCCCGCTCGCCCACGAACGACCGCGGCCCCATGTTGTCGGGCTCCTCCTGCAACCAGACCACCTCCTCGGCGTTGGCGTAGCGGGCGAAGATGTGGGACAGCTGCCGGCGGGGGAACGGGTAGAGCTGCTCCACCCGGACCACGGCGGCCGCCAGCCCCCGCTCGTCGCGGTAGGCGGTGGCGTCGTGGGCGACCTTGCCCGAGCACACCACCACCCGACGCACGGCCGACGGGTCGGCCACACCGCCGTCGTCGAGCACCTCCTCGAACGAGCCGTCGGTCAGCGCGTCGATGGGTGAGCGAGCCGACTTGGCCCGTAGGAGCGACTTCGGGGTGATGGCCACGAGCGGCTTGCGCAGCTCCCGCGCCATCTGGCGGCGTAGCAGGTGGAAGTACTGCGCCGACGTGGACGGGTTGCAGACCTGGATGTTGTCCTCGGCGCACAGCGTGAGGAAGCGCTCGATGCGGGCCGACGAGTGCTCGGGGCCCTGGCCCTCGTAGCCGTGGGGCAGGAGCAGGACCAGGCCGGAGGTCTGGTTCCACTTGTCCTCGGCGGCGGCGATGTACTGGTCGATGATGATCTGGGCCCCGTTGACGAAGTCGCCGAACTGTGCCTCCCACAGCACGAGCGTGTCCTTGGCCACCACCGAGTAGCCGTACTCGAAGCCGAGGGCGGCGTACTCCGACAGCAGCGAGTCGTAGATCCAGATCTTGGCCTGGTCGGCGTCGAGGTGGGCCAAGGGAGCCCACTCGGCCCCGCTCTCGTAGTCGACCAGGACGCTGTGGCGCTGGGAGAACGTGCCCCGGCGCGAGTCCTGCCCGGCCAGGCGGATGTTCGACCCGTCGAGCAGCAGCGAGCCGAAGGCCAGGTACTCGGCCAGCGCCCAGTCGACCTCGCCCTCGGCGAACATCTTGTTCCTCGCCGCGAACTGCTTGCGCAGCTTGGGGTGGACGGCGAAGCCCTCGGGCTCCGCCCCCAGGGCGTCGTAGAGGGCGTCGATGGTCGGTCGGTCGACGCCGGTGGCGATGTGGGGCAACACCCCGACGGCGGGCTCGGGAGGCCGGGCCACCACCGTCTCGGCGGGAGCGTGGGACCGGGTCTCCTCCAGGGCGGTCTGCAGCTTGGACGAGAAGTCGCCCAGGGCCGCCTCCGCCTCCTCCATCGAGATGTCGCCCCGCTTGACGAGGGTCTCGGTGTAGAGCTTGCGCACCGAGCGGCGGGCGTCGATCCGCTTGTACATGAGCGGCTGGGTGTAGCTCGGGTCGTCGCCCTCGTTGTGGCCGTGGCGGCGGTAGCACACCATGTCGATGACGACGTCCTTGTGGAACCGCTGGCGGTAGTCGTAGGCCAGCCTGGCCACCCGCACGCAGGCCTCGGGGTCGTCGCCGTTCACGTGGAGGATCGGGGCCTGCACCATCTTGGCCACGTCGGTGCAGTACTCCGAGGAGCGGGCGGCGTCGGGCGGGGTGGTGAAGCCGAGCTGGTTGTTGATGACGAGGTGGATGGTGCCGCCCACCCGGTACCCCTTGATGCTCGACAGGTTCAGCGTCTCGGACACCACGCCCTGGCCGGCGAAGGCGGCGTCGCCGTGGAGCAGCACGGGCAGCACGGTGAACGCTCCCGGCTCGTTGATGATGTCCTGCTTGGCCCGGACCATGCCGACCACCACAGGGTCCACCGTCTCCAGGTGCGACGGGTTGGCGGCCAGCTCGACCTGGATCTCGTCGCCCAGGCGGGACGCGAACTTCCCGACCTGGCCGAGGTGGTACTTGACGTCGCCCGAGCCCTGCGTCGAGTCGGGATCGACGTAGCCCTCGAACTCCTTGAACAGCTGGCCGTACGACTTGCCCACGATGTTGGTCAACACGTTGAGCCGGCCCCGGTGGGCCATGCCGAGCACGGCCGACTCGAGCCCGTCGGCAGCGGCTCGCTCGAGGATGGCATCGAGGATGGGGATGGCCGACTCGGCCCCTTCGATGCCGAAGCGCTTCTGGCCCACGTACTTGGTGGACAGGAACTTCTCGAACGCCTCAGCGGCGTTCAGCCGATCCAGGATGTGGCGCTGCTCCTCGGTCGGCAGCGTGGTGTCGACTCCCTCCACCTGCTCCTGGATCCAGGCCTTCTCCTCCGGCTCCTGGATGTGCATGTACTCGATGCCGACGGTGCGGCAGTAGGCGTCGCGCAGCACGTGGAGGATCTCGCCGAGCGGGAGGCACTGCGTTCCGCCGAGCCCGTCGGTGAGGAACTCCCGGTCGAGGTCCCAGATGGTGAGGCCGTAGGTGGCGGGGTCGAGCTCGCTGTGCATGTGCGGCTCCTTCCACGCCAGGGGGTCGAGGTCGGCGATGAGGTGACCGCGCACCCGGTGCATGTTGATCAGCGTCTGGGTGTGCATCTGCTTCTCGAGCATGGCGTGCTGGCGGTCGACGGGGTTGTCGTCGCGGAGCCAGCGCACGGCCTCGTAGGGCACGCCGAGGGAGCGGAAGATGCGGACGTAGAAGTCGTCCTCCCCGAGGAGGAGGTCGTGGACCCTCTTGAGGAAGAGCCCGGACTCGGCGCCCTGGATGATGCGGTGGTCGTAGGTGGAGGTGACCGTCATCACCTTCGACAGGCCGAGGTTGGCGAGGGCCTCCGGGTCGGCGCCCTGGAAGGCGGCCGGGTAGTCGAGGCGGCCGACGCCGACGATGACCCCCTGCCCGGGCATCAGGCGGGGGACCGACTGCACGGTGCCGATGGTGCCCGGGTTGGTCAGCGTGACGGTGGCGCCGGCGAAGTCGTCGGGGGACACCTTGTTGGACCGCACCTTGCGGATGAGGTCCTCGTAGGCGCCCCAGAAGCCGCGGAAGTCAAGGGTGTCGGCGTCGCGGATGACCGGCACGAGGAGGGTGCGGGAGCCGCCGCTCTTCTCGACGTCCACGGCGAGGCCCAGCCCGACGCGCTCGTTGCGCACCACCCGAGGCTTGCCGTCGGGGCCGTCGACGTAGGTCGAGTTCATGTTGCGCACGGCGTCGGCGATGGCCCGGACCACGGCGTAGCCGATGATGTGGGTGAGGCTGATCTTGCCGCCCCGGGTGCGGCCCAGGTAGCCGTTGATGACCCGGCGGTTGACCTCGAGGAGCTTGGCCGGCACCTCGCGGAAGCTGGTGGCGGTGGGGACGGCCAGGCTGGCCTCCATGTTGGCCACGATCCGGGCCGCCGCCCCCCGGAGGGGCTCGCCCACCGCCTCGGCGACCTCGCCGTCCCGCTGCTCCTCCCCCGCGGCACCGTCGGCGGCGGTGGCGGCGGGGCCGGGGGCGGGGGCGTTGGTCGGCGTCGCCGGCGGGCGAGGTGGGGCGGGGGAGGCGTCGGCCCCGCGCCCCGGCTGGGTGGCCCCGTTGGGCGCCGGTGCCGGCGCCGTCGAGGCCATGGCGCCCTCGCTCCCGCCTTTTCGACCGGTGGCGGGTTGGGCGACGTCGAAGCCGGCACCGGCGCCGGCCTCGGTGTCGCTCTGGTAGTCGGTGAAGAACTCCCGCCAGCTCTCGCTCACCGACGCCGGGTCGTGGCGGTACCGCGCGTACATCTCGTCGACCAGCCACGCGTTGGGGCCGAACCCCTCGCTGCGAGCAGTGTCGGTGGCGGTGCGTTCGTCAGGCATCGAGGCCGATGCTACCGACCACCCATCGGTCCCGAGCCGAGCCGCTCGACGCTCGCCCCACCGGCCAGGGCCCGACCCTCGCCCACCTCGCGGACCTCACCGGTGAGGGTCACCTCCCCTCGCAGCCGGATGTCGGCGCTCGAGGCACCCACCTGCACCTCGATCACCCCCGGTTCGACGATGCGCCGAAGGTCGACCCCGGTGAAGGAGGCGAGGTCGGCGGGCAGGGAGAAGCGCACCCGGGCCGACTGCCGCGGCTCGAGCTCGACCCCCGAGAACCCGGCCAGCTCCTGCACGGGCCGGGTGATCGACGCGACGACGTCGCGCAGGTAGACCTGCACGACCTCCCGGCCGGGCCGGTGGCCGGTGTTGGTGACGGTGCAGGCGACATCGATGGCAGCGTCGACCGGGACGGTGCCCGTCCCCAGGTCGAGGTCGTCGTAGCCGAAGGTGGTGTAGGCCAAGCCGTGGCCGAAGGGGAACACCGGCCGGGTGCTCGACCCGGCGTAACCGGTGGCTCCGAGCGCCTTGCGCAGGTACGTGAGCGGCTGCTGCCCGGCCCCGCCGGCCCCGCCGGACGCAAAGGTCACGGGCGTCCGTCCGGTCGGCTCGACCCCCCCGAAGAGCACATCGGCCACCGCCGCTCCCCCCTCCTCGCCCGGCATCCAGGCCGCCACCACGGCGGCGGCGTGCTCGGCCACCCAGGCCAGCCCGTGGGGCCGACCGTTCACCAGCACCACCACCGTCGGGGTGCTGGTGGCGACCACGGCCCGCACGAGGTCCTCCTGCACTCCGGGCAGCGACAGGTCGTCGGTGTCGGTGCCCTCGCCGACCGTGCCCCGCCCGAAGTGGCCGGCCCGGTCGCCCACCACGACGACGGCCACCGCGGCCTCGTCGGCGGCGGCCACGGCGGCGGTGAACCCGTCCGTGGACGGGTCGGTCACGTCGCATCCCCACGCCCGCCGCACGCGGTCGGGGCCGACGATGCCGGTGATGCCGGCGAGCACGGTAGTGACGGGTAGGCCGAGCGCTGCACCGTCCTGGTAGTGGACGTGGTTCTCGAAGCTGTAGTTGCCGAGCAGCAGGCGAGCGTCGTCGGCGTTCGGCCCGATCACGGCGACGACGTCGTCGCCGTCGGCGGCCAGGGGGAGGATCCCCCCGTCGTTGCGCAGCACCGTCACCGACCGCTCGGCCACCCGCCGGGCCAGTGCCCGGGCCGCCGGCGGGTCGAGGTCGACGGGGTCCTCCGGAGCCGGCTCGTCGACGTAGGGGGCCTCGAACAGGCCGAGGCGCACCTTGAGAGCCAGGATCCGCCGCAGCGACCGGTCGACCACAGCTTCGTCCAACCGCGCGTCCTCGACGGCGGCCCGCAGCGGCGCGGCGTACCCGTCGGGGTTGGGCAGCTCGACGTCGAGCCCGGCCAGCAGGGCCTGCACAGCGGCGTGGCCGGTGTCGGCGGCGGTCCCGTGCAGGCTCCACAGGAAGGCCACCGAGAAGTAGTCGGACACGACGATGCCGTCGAAGCCCCACCGGTCCCGCAGCACCTCGGTGAGCATCCATCGGCTGGCCGCCACCGGCTCACCGTCGATGTCCTGGTAGGCGTTCATGATCGACAGGGCGCCGCCCTCGCGGATGGCCCGCTCGAACGGCGGGAGGAACACGTCCTCCAGCTCTCGCCGGCCGAGGCGAGCCGGGGCCAGGTTGCGTCCTCCTTCCGAGGACGAGTAGCCGGCGAAGTGCTTGGGCGTGGCCACCACGCCGGTGGTGGGATCGTCCCCCTGGAGGCCGCGCACGTAGGCCGCGCCGATGGCCCCGACGAGGTGAGGGTCCTCGGCGATGCACTCCTCGACCCGTCCCCAGCGGGGGTCGCGCACGACGTCGAGCACCGGGGCCAGGCCCTGGTGCGCCCCGACCCGGCGCATCTGGCCGGCGATGGCGCGCCCCACCTCCTCGATGAGGGCCGGGTCCCACGTCGCCCCCCAGGCGAGGGGGGACGGGAAGGTGGTGGCGCCGAGGGCCATGAAACCGGTGAGGCACTCCTCGTGGACGATGGCCGGTATCCCGAGGCGGGTGCCCTCCACCAGGCGGCGCTGGAGGTCGTTGACGAGCCGGATGCCGTCGGCCGGGGTGACCGGCCCGCTGCCGTAGGCCCTGGTGATCTGACCGATGCCGGCCCGGAGCTGCTCGGCGAGGTCACGGGGGCGGCCCACCGCCTCGGCGAACATGCCCTGGTACGGGGCGACCTCGCCCCGCTCGGTGTCGAGCGTGACCCACACCCCGACGAGCTGGGCGACCTTCTCCTCCAGGGTCATCCGGCCGACGAGGTCGTCGACCCGCTCCCCCACCGGTCGCCGGGCATCCCGGTAGGGCGCGTCACCCGGCGGCGGGTGGGTCACGAGGCTCGGGCCACCGCCAGGGGGAGGGCCGAACCCATCAGGTCGACGAAGTTGTCGCAGTAGAACCGCTGGCGCACGTGCTCGTCGGCGTCGCCGAGCGAGGCCTCGAACCGCTCGATCGGTCGCCGCCCTCCTTCCACGTGGGGGTAGTCCGAGGAGAACAGGCACACGTCGGGGCCGACCTGGGCGGTGATCCACCCGACGTCCTCGGTGGGGTACGGCGTGGCCCGGATCTGGCGGCGCAGGTACTCCGACGGACGCAGCTCGAGGGCCTGCAGCCGTTCCTCGTGGCGGGCGAAGGCATCGAGGGCGGCCTCCATCTGGCGCACCCAGCTCGGGATCCAGATGGCCCCCTGCTCGATCACCCCGATGCGCAGCCCGGGGAAGCGGTCGAGGACGCCGTCGAAGATCATCGTGGCGATGGTCTGGGCCGGGGGGCCGGGGATGGCCATGTAGTCGACCGAGCGGAAGTTCTCCTCCCCGCCGTGGAAGTCGGGCGGGAGGGGCCGGCCGTTCGCGAAGTAGTCGGGGTCGAGGAGCTGACCACCGCCGCCCACGTGGAACACGACGGGGATGCCGGCCTCGGCGGCGGTGGCCCACACCGGGTCGAGCCCGATGTGGCTCGGCGAGTGGCCGACCGGACACGCCGAGGGCACGAGCAGGGCGGCGACGCCCAGCTCGACGGCCTCGGCCGCCATCGCCGCCGAACGTTGGAAGTCGGCAAGGGGGACGTAGCCGGTGGGCAGCAGCCGAGCGTCCACGGAACAGAAGTCGACCATGCCCCGGTTGTGGGCCCGGGCGGCGCCGTAGGCCAGGTCCGGGTCGCTGCGCTCGAGGGCGGCGAACCGGCCGTTGTGGAAGGTGTTGAACAGCAGCTGGCTGGCGAAGCCCAACAGGTCGAGGGCGCGGGGCCGATCCTCGGCGATGAAGGACCCGGTGGCGGCGAAGTTCTTCCTGGCCATGATCTCGTCGGCCTCGGCGGCCCGGTAGTCGTCGCTCTCGTGGCGGGCCCGCACCCGGTCGACGTCGATGAGCCGACCCGAGCCGTCGTCGGGCTCCCGAGGCGTGAGCCGCTCACGGACGTCGGGATCGGCGTAGTCGGGCAGCCACGTGGGCCACTCCATGACGTGGGCGTCGGCGTCGTGGACGACCCGTCCCTCGTTGTACGGCATGGCCCCGATTGTCGCGCGTCGGCGGGGTTCAGGAGGGCGAGCCGAGGCGAGAGTTGTGGCCCGTCAGGAGCTGGGCGGGACGGCCTCGGGGGTGTAGCGGACGTTGGCGTTCCACAGGAGGAAGTTGTCGATGCCACGATCCCGGGTGGCGTCGATCTGGGCCTTCACCATCTCGGGGGTGTAGGTCACGCCCTTGTAGCTGAAGTCCTGGAGCCAGGGCACGAAGGCCACGCCGGTGCCGGCGGTGACCCGCTGGAAGTCCGCGAGCGAGGCGTCGACGATCTCGTAGGGCTGGCGGATGGGGCTCGCCACCCCGTACTCGCCGTCGACCCAGTGGGAGGGGTACACCATCGGGGCGATGTAGTCGACCACCTCGGCCACCTCCCGAGGGGGCTGCGCGATGAGGTCCCCGTGGGCGGCGGCCACCCCGAACACCGAGGCGCCCTGGTAGGCCTTCATGGGACGCAGCTCGGCCCGGCTCCGGCGCAGGAACTCCACCACCGCTCGACCGGCAGCGTCGTCGTCCCAGGCCTTGACGCCGGGGATGACCATCTGGGTGATGTCTCCCTCGGGTCGGCGCACGTAGTCCCACAGGATGTCGGTGACGCCGGCCTCGACGGCCTCGGTGGCCAGGTCGATGTTGTACTGGCGCACCGCCGGGTGGGCGAAGTTGGTGAAGCCGTCGTACTTCGCGAACTTCGTGCCGTCAGGGTTCTGGAGGACCTGGTCACGGTTGCCCTCGGCCCAGGCGGCGTCGGCGAGGACGGCGTCCCGGAAGGCGACGATGCGCCCGATCACCCGCACCCCCTTCGCCTCGAGCAGGGAGACGGCGTCTCGCAGGTTGTACTCGGGCTGGACGGCGCCGATCTGGTGGGCCCGGAGCACCTCGGACTCGTGGCCGACCACGCCGGCCTCGTCCTTGATGTCGAGCTCGACGGTGTTGATCCGGCCTTCGTCGATCATGGCCAGCACGCCGTTGCGCAGCTCGTCGTTCCCCCACGCGATGGCGGTCATGTGCACGCCCCGCATGCCGGTCGGATAGGTGACCGGGACGATGATCTCCCGAGTCGTGCGGTTCCCGGCCGGGTCGACCGCCTCGATGCGGACCGGTGCCGCCGGTGGGAAGTCGTAGCGCAAGGTGAAGGCGCCGTCGGCGTGGTCCATCGGCTCGCCGTCGACGAAGAGCCGGGCGCCGGCCTCCACTCGGCCCGAGACCGTGACGGGATCGGAGATGTCGACCGGGTCGAGCAGCGGCGGCACCTTCACCTCGGGCCGGGTGCCGTCGACCTGGAAGCTCCAGGAGAAGGTCGAGTCGCCGAACACCGTGCGGGCCACGGTCAGCTGGAGGGTGTGCTCGCCGTCGGCGATCTCACCCGACGGTCGCCAGGTGATGGTGGAGCCATTGAGCTGCGTGTCGTCCTCGTCCACCGGTTCGCCGTCGAAGGCCAGCTCGGCCCGCTGCCGCTGATCGACCGTGGGCAACCGCAGGGAGGCGACGATGTCGTCGGCCTGCTCGGGGCGCAACACGGCGCCGTCGGTGAACCCGGAGAAGGCGACATCGACCCGCGAGGTCTTCCACACCCAGGAGCCGAACCAGGTGGCGCCGACGAGGCACAGCACGACGAGCAGGATGACGGTGAGATCGATCCGGCGACGGGGAGCGAACAGCGTCCCCTTGCCACGAGCCAGGTCGACCTGGCGGGCCGAGCCGTTGGGGACCAATGGGCGGGGCGGTAGCCAGTGGTCGTCGCGTCGACGGCGACGCCGGCCGGCGGGTTGGATCGGCCAGCGGTTGTGGACTGAGGTCATGGCAGTGGAGGTGTACCCGTGGTCGCTGGCCGCCGGCGGACCCCGCCATTGTGCCAGACGCCCACCGCGAGACGGGAACGCCGGTAGCTTCTGACCCCCATGAGCTCCCAGTTCATCTTCACCATGCGGCGGTGCAGTCGGGTCCACCCACCCGACCGCGAGGTCCTCCGCGACATCACCCTCGCCTTCTACCCGGGGGCCAAGATCGGTGTCCTCGGGCCGAATGGGGCCGGCAAGTCCTCGCTGCTGGCCATCATGGCCGGCGTCGACGACGGCTACACCGGCGAGGCCCGGCTCACGCCCGGGTTCACCGTCGGACTGCTCGAGCAGGAGCCCCGCCTGCAGGACGACACCGACGTGATGACCAACGTGATGGAGGGCGTCAGCGAAGCCGCCACCCTGCTCGAGGAGTACGACGACGTCCTGAGGGGGTGGGCCGCTCCCGATGCCGACTTCGAGCAGCTCGGCGAGCGACAAGGTGACCTCGAGAAGCGCATCGAGGCGGCCGGGGGGTGGGACCTGAAGCGCACGGTCGAGGTGGCCATGGACGCCCTCGGGTCCCTCCCGGTGACGCCCCGGTGGCGACCCTGTCGGGGGTGAGCGCCGTCGCGTCGCCCTCTGCCGCCTGCTGCTGGCCCGACCGGACCTGCTGCTGCTCGACGAGCCCACCAACCACCTCGACGCCGAGTCGGTGGCCTGGCTCGAGCGCTTCCTGTCGGACTACGCCGGCACCGTCGTCGCCATCACCCACGACCGGTACTTCCTCGACAACGTGGCCGGGTGGATCCTCGAGCTGGACCGGGGGCGGGGCATCCCGTTCGAGGGGAACTACTCGTCGTGGCTCGAACAGAAGCAGGCCCGCCTGGCCCAGGAGGAGAAGCAGGACTCGGCCCGACGGCGGACGCTCGAGCGGGAGCTCGAATGGGTGCGGATGGCGCCCAAGGCCCGCCAGGCCAAGGGACGAGCCCGCCTCGGCGCCTACGAGAAGCTGCTGGCCGACGCCCAGGCGGCCGAGGGTCGCGACACCCGGCTGGAGATCTGGATCCCGGCCGGCGGCCGCCTCGGTGACCGGGTGATCGAGGTGGAGCACCTGCGCAAGGGCTACGGCGATCGGCTGCTCATCGACGACCTGTCGTTCTCGTTGCCCCGAGCCGGCATCGTGGGGGTGATAGGGGGCAACGGGGCCGGCAAGACCACCCTGTTCCGGATGCTCACCGGCGCCGAGGACCCCGACGACGGCCAGATCCGCATCGGGCCGACCGTGCAGCTCGCCGCCGTCGATCAGAGCCGGGCCGGCCTCGACCCCGAGCGCACCGTCTACGAGGAGATCACCGGCGGTCGGGACGACCTCGTGATCGGCGGCCGGGAGGTCCACGGCCGGGCCTACACGGCGTCGTTCAACTTCAAGGGGTCCGACCAGCAGAAGAAGGTGGGCGTGCTCTCGGGCGGCGAGCGCAACCGGCTGCACCTGGCCAAGGTCCTCAAGGAGGGCGGCAACGTCCTGCTGCTCGACGAGCCCACGAACGACCTCGACGTCGACACCCTGCGGGCCCTCGAGGACGCCCTCGAGGCCTACGCCGGCTGCGCCGTGGTGATCAGCCACGACCGCTGGTTCCTCGATCGCATCGCCACCCACATCCTCGCCTTCGAGGGCGACTCGCAGGTGCGCTGGTTCGAGGGCAACTTCAGCCAGTACCAGGCCCACCGGCGAGCCGAGGTCGGCGCCGAGGCCGACCAACCTCACCGGATGCGGTACAAGCCCCTGGTCCGCTGAGGCGGACCCTCGGCGCCGATCAGGTCAGCACGGGCCCGGACCCTCGGAAGCCGAGGGCACGAGCCCACAGGTCAGGCCGACGGGGCCGCGCTCGAGCCGGTCGGAGGCCGGTTCGGCCGTCGCGGTTGGGCGCGTAGCGTTCGGCCCGTGTCCGCCGCCGCCGTCCGGCGGGCGGTGCTGGTCGTGTTCCTGGCCTGCATCCCCGCCATGATCGTGAGCTCCGCCCAGGGCGTGACCGGCGCCGCCGCCACCTTCGGTCTCGTGGCCGCCGCCGCCTCGGTGGTGCTGATCGTCACCACTGCGGTGACCACCGGTCGCATCCCGCCGGACACCACCGGCCGGCCGGGGACCGGGCTCGGCGACGAGGAGCAGGGCCGGGAGCTGGAGACCCGCATCGGCGCGCTGGTGGCCGGTGGCGCCGACGAGACCGAGGTGCGGTCCCTGGTGCGGGAGGCGGTCCGCCTGGGGCGCAGCCGGGCTGCCGGTGACCGACGGTGAAGCTCGTCGCATCGACCTCGACGCCTCGGTGCTGTCGCGCCGTCACGGGCCTGGTGCCGTCGCCGCCAACGACGCCAGGACCCGCTCGGCCTGCTGGTCGGGTGAGCCGTCCGCTGGGGTGAGCACGAGGTCGGGACGGAGTGGCGCCTCGTAGGGGTCGTCCACACCGGTGAAACCGGTGATCTCGCCGGCCCGGGCCTTGACGTACAGGCCCTTCGGGTCCCGGCGCTCGCACTCCTCGATGGGCGTGTCGACGAACACCTCGAGGAACGGCAACCCCGCCTCCACGTGCGCCGCCCGGGCGGCGTCTCGGTCGACCCGGTAGGGGCTGATGAGGGGGACGATGGCCACCACGCCGGCATCGGCCAGGAGCCGGGCCACCTCGCCGGCCCGGCGCACGTTCTCGGCCCGGTCGTCGGCACCGAACCCGAGGTCGGCGTTGAGGCCGTGGCGCAGGTTGTCGCCGTCGAGGCGGTAGGCGGGCCGACCGCTCGTGACGAGCAGGCGCTCGAGGGCGACGGCCACGGTCGACTTGCCCGAACCCGATAGCCCGGTCAGCCACACGGTGGCCCCGACCGTCGGCCGGTCGCCCCGCTCGACCTCGCCGCCGTGCCACGTCACGTTCGTGCTCATCGGTGCTCCCTTCGGTCCGTGCCGATGAGCCTCGCCCCTCCGGGGCGAACCAATGCCGTACCCTTTGATTCGCTCGCCTCCGGCTCGCTCATCAGCGCGGGATCGACTACTGGCTGGGGCCGAGGACCATCCCCGCTCCCACCGTGTTGTTGGTGCCCTCGTCGATCAGGATGAAGCTGCCGGTCAACCGGTTGCGGCGGTACTCGTCGTAGAACAGCGGCACCGTCGTGCGCAGGCTCACCCGGCCGATCTCGTTCAGCGCCAGGGCGTCGGCCCGCTCGTCGCGGTGCAGCGTGTTGACGTCGAGGCGGTACTGGAGGTCCTTCACCAGGCAGCGGGCGGTGCGGGTGGTGTGCTTGAGGGCCAGCTTGGTCCGGGGCACGAGCGAGCTCTGCTCGGTCATCCAGCACACCATGGCGTCGATGTCCTGGCCGGTCGTCGGCCGGTTGTGGGGCCGGCAGATCATGTCGCCGCGGGAGATGTCGATGTCGTCGTTGAGGGTGACCGACACCGACATCGGCGCGTAGGCCTCGGCGACCGCACCCCGGGGGGTGTCGATGGTCTTGATCGTCGAGGTGAACCCCGAGGGCAGGGCCACCACCTCGTCGCCGGGCTTCAGCACCCCGCCGACCACGGTGCCGGCGTAGCCCCGGTAGTCGTGCCACTCGTTGGAGAACGGTCGCAGCACGTACTGGACCGGGAAGCGGGCGTCGATCAGGTTGCGGTCCGACGCGATGTGCACCTCCTCGAGGTGGTGCAGCAGCGACGAGCCCTCGTACCAGGCCATGTTGTGGGACCGCTCGACGACGTTGTCGCCGTGGAGGGCCGACAGCGGGATGAAGCTGAGGTCTGGGATCTCGAGCTTGGTGGCGAAGTCGCGGAACTCGGCCTTGATCTCGTCGAACCGAGCCTCGTCGTAGTCGACGAGGTCCATCTTGTTGACGCACACCACCATGTGGGGGATCCGCAGCAACGAGGCCAGGAAGGCGTGGCGCCGGGACTGCTCGAGGATGCCGTTGCGCGCGTCGACGAGGACGAGGGCCAGGTCGGCCAGCGACGCCCCCGTGACCATGTTGCGGGTGTACTGGATGTGGCCCGGGGTGTCGGCGATGATGAACTTGCGCTTGGGGGTGGCGAAGTAGCGGTAGGCGACGTCGATGGTGATGCCCTGCTCCCGCTCCGCCCGCAAGCCGTCGGTGAGCAGGGCCAGGTTCGTGTACTCGGCGCCCATCTGGACGCTGGCCCGCTCCACCGAGGCCAGCTGGTCCTCGAAGATGGCCTTCGAGTCGTACAGCAGGCGCCCGATGAGCGTGGACTTGCCGTCGTCGACCGACCCTGCGGTGGCGAACCGGAGCAGCTCCATGGCTAGAAGTACCCCTCTCGCTTGCGGTCCTCCATGGCCGCCTCGCTGGTGCGGTCGTCGGCCCGGGTGGCGCCCCGCTCGGTGATCCGGGTGGAGGCCACCTCGGCGATCACGTCGTCCACGCTCGATGCTCCCGACTCGACCGCACCCGTGCAGGAGGCGTCGCCCACCGTGCGGTAGCGGACCCGCTTGGTGATGACCTCCTCGTGGTCCATGACCGTGACGAACTGGCTGACCGCCAGCAACATGCCGTCGCGCTCGAACACCTCCCGGTCGTGGGCGAAGTAGATGGACGGGAGGTCGATCCCCTCCTCGGCCACGTACTGCCAGATGTCGAGCTCGGTCCAGTTCGAGATGGGGAACACCCGGATGTGCTCGCCCTTGCGGTGTCGACCGTTGAAGAGACTCCACAGCTCGGGACGCTGGTTCTTGGGGTCCCACTGCCCGAACTCGTCCCTGAAGCTGTAGACCCGCTCCTTGGCCCGCGCCTTCTCCTCGTCGCGCCGGGCTCCGCCGAAGGCGGCGTCGAAGCCGTGGTCCTCGATGGCGGCCAGCAGCGCCGTCGTCTGCAGGCGGTTGCGGCTGGCCCGCGGGCCGGTCTCCTCCCGGACCAGGCCCGAGTCGATGGCGTCCTGCACGGAGGCCACCACGAGACGGGCGCCGAGCTCGGCCACCCGGCGATCCCGGAACTCGATCACCTCGGCGAAGTTGTGCCCGGTGTCGACGTGCATCACCGGGAACGGCAACGGGCAGGGCCAGAACGCCTTCTCGGCCAGGCGCAGCATCACCACCGAGTCCTTGCCGCCTGAGAACAGCATGACGGGCCGCTCGAACTCGGCGGCGACCTCGCGGATGATGTGCATCGACTCCGCCTCGAGCGCCTCGAGGTGGGAGAGCTGGTAGGTGTTCATAGGTCCGTTGAAGCGTAGAGGGACGACTGGAAGCCGAACGGCACGGTCCTCATCGGCCGAAAGCGGACCTGCTGTAGACAAGCAGCGTGCCCGCCCAGCCCCGCGACCACCGCCTGGCCGCCGAGCTGGCCACCGAAGCCGGGCGGCTCCTCATGGATCTGCGGCTGCGGCTGGTGGGCGACGGGGCCGACCCAGCCACGCTGCGGACCGAGGGTGATCGACAGGCGCACGAGCTGCTCGTCCGCCGCCTGGCCGAGGAGGCACCCGGCGACCCCGTCCTGTCCGAGGAGGCCCAGGGTGGTGATGATGGGGCAGACGCCGTCGCCCGCCTGGAGGCGGAGCGGGTGTGGATCGTCGATCCCCTCGACGGGACCCGCGAGTTCAGCGAACCGCCCCGTGCCGACTGGGCCGTGCACGTCGCCCTCGTGGAGGCGGGCACGCCAGTGGCCGGGGCCGTCGCCCTCCCCGCCCAGCGCCTGACGCTGGGGACCGCTCCCCCGGCGTCCACGCCCGGCCCCCCGCCGCCCCGTCCCCGTGTGATCGTCAGCCGGTCCCGCCCGCCGGCCATCGCCAGCGATCTGGCGGCGGCCCTCGGCGGCGACCTGGTGGAGATGGGATCGGCCGGCGCCAAGGCGGCAGCGGTCGTGCTCGGCGCCGCCGACGTGTACCCGCACAGCGGCGGCCAGTACGAGTGGGACTCGGCCGCCCCTGTGGCGGTGGCCGTCGCCGCCGGCCTCCACGCCTCGCGCCTCGACGGCTCGCCGCTGGTCTACAACAACCCCGACCCCTACCTCCCGGACCTGCTGGTGTGCCACCCCGACCTCACCGAGCCGGTCCTCGAGGTCACCCGGCGGCGCTGACCGGCGGCGACGCAGCGGGAGGTGGGGTCGGCGGGTGGGGCTGGTCAGGCCGGTGGCGGGGGTGGTGGCACACGGGCGACCAGGATGGCGGTGTCGTCATTGGCGGCACCCTCCTGGAAGCGGTCGACGGCCGATGCCACGGCGTCGGCCAGGTGGGCGGCGGTGGCACCGGCCCCGGCGGCATCGGCCAGCACCTCGAGCAGGCGGGCCTCGCCGAACAGCGAGTCGCCACGGCGGGCCTCGGTCACGCCGTCGGTGTAGAGCACCACCGCGTCACCGGGGCCGAGGGTGAAGTCGACGTCGACGATGGTGGGCTCGGGGAGGACGCCGAGCAAGGTCCCACCCTTGCCGATCGGCTCCACGTCCCCCGATGACCGCACGACGATCGGGCGGGGGTGGCCGCCACAGGCGATCGTGGCCTGGGCCCGGCCCCGGCCGGGTTCGGGCCGCAGCCGCAACATGGCCGCCGTACAGAAGCGGGTGTCGTCGATCTGGCCGAGGATGGCGTCGTTCGTGAGCCGAAGGACACGGGCCGGTGAGCGCTGCCGCACCGCCACTGCCCGCAGCGTGTGCCGGAACAGCCCCGTCACAGCGGCGGCCTCAGGACCCTTGCCGCACACGTCGCCGATGACCACGACCCAGACGCCGTCGCTCTGCTCGAACAGGTCGTAGAAGTCACCGCCGATCTCGATGCCACCCTTGGCCACCCGGTAGCGGGCGGCCACCTCGGCCCCCGGGATGTCGGGAAGGGCGGGGGGCAACAAGGTCTGCTGGAGGGCGCGGGCCACCCGGCTGCGGGACTCGAACAGCCGGGCGTTGTCGACCGCCATGGCGGCGCGAGCGGCGAGGTCCTCGGCCAGGGTGAGGTCGTCGGGCTGGAAGCGGCGGTCACCGGCGGCAACCAGCGTGACGCCGCCGAGCACCCGCCCCCGGGCCACCAGCGGCACCACCATGGCCGACCGGGGAGCCAGTCGCCGGAGCGCGGCGAGGTGGTCCTCGTCCCCGGCCACCGCGGCGAGGTCGGCGTCGGTGATGTCGAGCACCAGCTCCGAGGACCCGGTTCGCACCGCCCGCCGCACGCTCCAGATGCCGTCCCCGCCGAGCTCCTGGCGGCGCCGGCGCAGGAGTCGCACGTCGGGCTCGGCGGCGGGATGACGATGGGCAAGGGCGACCTCCCGCAGCTCGCCGTCGTCGTCCCGGGCATCGACGACGCACCAGTCGGCCAGGCGGGGCACGACGAGTCGGGTGATGTGCTCGTAGGCGGCCTGGGCGTCGAGGGTGCTGATGAGGGTGACGCTGGCCTCGGCCACGAACGCCAACCGTTCCCGGGCGTCCTCGGCCACCACCCGCGCCTCGTGCTCGCGCTCGAGCAGGCGAGCCTTGATCTCATCGATGAGGCGGCGGTCGGTGACGTCGGCGGCGACCCCGATCATGCGCTCGGGCCCATCCGGGTGAATGGTGAGTACCCGGCCCCGCACCTCGACCCAGCGCAGCTCGCCGTCGCCCCGAGTGACGCGCAGCTCGGAGTGGTACTCGCTCCCCTCCCGAGCGGCGGCGGCGAACCCCTCCCGCGTCGCCTCCCGGTCATCGGGGTGCACGACGTCGAGGAACGCCTCCTGGGTCCGCCCGAAGCCGCCCGGCAGGGCCATGACCTCCTCGAGCGTCCCCGACCAGACCACCTCCCCGGTGGTGACGTCCCAGTCCCAGATGCCGAGGCCGCCGGCGGCGAGCGCGAGGTCGAGGCGGGTCGCGCTCTCGATCAGGTCGTTGGCGACGCGACGAGCGTCGGTGACGTCCACCAGGAGGAGGCCCACGCCGAACGGGTCTCCCGACGGCGGCAGGATCGGGAAGGCACTGAGCTGCCAGTCCCGCCCATGGCGTCGGCCCGCGCCGTCGGTGCCCGTGACCGCGTCGGCGTCGCCACGCTGGTCGGCGAGCAGCTCGGCCCGGTCGACCGACTCACCGGTGGTCACGACCTGGCGGGCCACGGGCACGATGGCGTCGGCGAGATCGGGGAGGACCTCGGCCAACGCCTCGTCGGTGATGGCGGCGGCCGGGAGCCCGCCGATGCGGGCGAACGCCTCGTTGCCGTGCAGGACCCGCAGCTCCGTGTCGAGGATGGCGGTGGCGGCGGGAGCGTGGGCCAACACGGTGTCGAGCAGCGATCGCACCTCGGAACGGCCTCGGGTGCCCGCCGCCGCGCCGGCCCGGCGGACCAGCCAGGTCTGCTCGACCAGGAGCGCGACCCGGTGCGCGAGCTGGGAGACCGTGTCGAGGGCCACCGGGTCGGCGACCCGACCGGCCGGGCCGGCCACCAGCACGATCTCGCCGATGACGCTTCGAGCGGTGACCAGCGGCACGACCGCCGCCGATGACGCGCCCAGGTCCACCCATACCTGGCGGGCCTCGGGGTGGGGAGCCAGGCGGTCGAGCACGGTGTCGTCCACCACGGGTTCGACACGGACGGTGCCGGTCGGGCCGGCCGACGGCGGGGGGGCGGCCAGGAGGTCGGCCATGAGCGGCTCCCGCACCGCATCGGCGTGGCGGGCGGCGACGGTACGAGCCGGCCGGTCGATCCCGGGACCGTCACCGTCACCCTCATCGCCGCCGTCACCGTCATCGCCACTGTCGCCGTCGCGGAGGGTGACGGTCCCCCAGTCGGCCAGGGCGGGGACGATCCACGCCAGCACAGCATCGAGGGCCCGGTCGGGCGTGGCCTCGGAGGCGAGGAGCTGTGACGCGCGAGCGAGGACCGCGGCAGCCGACACCGCCAAACCCGGTTCCTGTCCCGCTCCTCCTCCGGACGGGTTCTCCGGTCGGCCGGAGAGCGCCGTGTCCACCGGCGCACACTAGATGGCTCGCCGCCGACGGGGACTGCGAGACTCCCGCCGTGCCCGAAGATGCCGCGACCGCCCAGGCCGCCGACCTCTCCGTCGGTGCCTTCAGCGATCATCCCCCGTGGATCGTGGACCTCGACCGCCTCGCGTGGCGGGGGGTCGTCCCGGCCCGACGACAGGCCGTGAGCCAGGAGCTGCCCGAGCTGGTGCGCCCTCGGAGGGTGCCGCCGGGGCTGCGGGTGGTGCGGGTCGCCCGCCATCTCGGCGCCGCGCTCGGCGCCTGGGCGCTGCTCGAGCGTCGACGGGGTCCGGCCGTGTCTCGGACCGGCGTGTCCCGCCGCCTGCGCATCGCCGCCGAGGCGCTCGGCCCCACCTACATCAAGCTCGGGCAGATCATCTCGTCGGGTGAGGGCATCTTCCCCGAGGAGCTGGTGGGGGAGTTCCGCAAGTGCCGCGACCAGGTGCCCCCCGAGCCGTTCCCGCTGGTGCGCGAGGTGGTGGAGGCCGACCTGGGCCGGCCCCTCGACGCCGTCTTCACCTGGTTCGACCGGCGCCCCTTGGCGGCGGCGTCGATCGCGCAGGTGCACGCCGCCGAGCTGTCGACCGGCGAGCCGGTGGTGGTCAAGGTCCAGCGGCCGGCGGTGGCCGGCCTCGTCCGCCAGGACCTCAAGGTGATGGCATGGCTCGCCCCGCACCTCGTGGGCCGCATACCCATCGCCGCCCTGGCCAACCCGCCGGCCCTGGTCGATCTGTTCGCCCAGACCATCACCGAGGAGCTCGACTTCCGCCTCGAGGCCGACAACATGATCGACGTGGCCCGCAGCTTCGCCGACCTCGGCCAGCGTGGCTATGTGATCCCCCGCCCCCATCCCGAGCTCGTCACCCGTCGGGTGCTGGTGATGGAGCGGCTGTCGGGCTTCGCCTTCGACGACGTGGTGGGCATGCGCGGCGCCGGCGTAAACACCGAGGCCGTGGTGCGCACCGGCATGATCGGCTTCCTCGAGGGCTGCATGCTCCACGGCATCTTCCACGGTGACCTCCACGGCGGGAACCTGTTCGTGCTCGGCGACGGCCGTACGGCCCTGCTCGACTTCGGGATCACCGGTCGCCTGGGCGAGCAGCGACGGCTGGCCTTCCTTCGCCTCCTCGTCGGCGCGTCGATGAACGACGTGAAGGGCCAGCTCGCCGCCCTCCGGGACCTCGGCGCCCTGCCCGCCGACGTCGACCTGGACGCGGTGATCGCCGACCTGGGACTCGACCGGCCCCCGGTCGACCCGACGACGCTCACCCCCGAGGAGCTCACCGCCGAGATCCAGCGGACGGTCAAGGCGCTGCTCGGCTACGGGGCCCGCATGCCGAAGGAGCTGATGCTGTTCGTCAAGAACCTCGTGTTCCTCGACGGGGCCATCGCCACCCTCGCCCCCGACCTCGACCTGTTCGCCGAGATCGCCCAGATATCGATGTACTTCGCGACCACCCACGGCGAGCGCATCGCCGCCGAGGTCGGCCTCGAGCTCGAGCGGGACTGGGAACCCGACCTGACCGGCGTGAAGGCGTCCTTCGGCGTGGACCCCGACGTGACCCAAGGCCTCACCTACCGGGAGCTGCAGGACCGGCGGGCCGTCATCCGTGACCGCCTGTCGAAGCGGGAGCGGGGCCGGCGGCGCTGACGAGCCGTACGCTTCGCCGACGATGCGCCTCGTGATCGCCCGCTGCTCGGTCGACTACAGCGGGCGCCTGGCCGCTCACCTGCCGCCCGCCAACCGGCTGCTCATGGTGAAGGCCGACGGGTGCGTCGCCGTCCACGCCGACGGTGGCGCCTACAAGCCGCTCATGTGGATGACCGCCCCCAACCGACTCGTGGAGCGGGAGGGGTCGTGGGTGGTCACCAACCCCAAGGGAGAGACGCTCACCATCGCTGTCGAGGAGATCCTCTCGGACACGTCGTGGCCCCTCGGTGCCGACCCCGGCTTGGAGAAGGACGGCGTGGAGGCGCACCTCCAGGCGCTCCTGGCCGCCAACTGCGAGCGCATCGCCGCTGGTCTCCGGCTGGTCCGCCGGGAGTACCCGACCGACGTCGGGCCCGTCGACCTGCTCTGCCGGGCCCCCGACGGCACCACGCTGGCCGTGGAGATCAAGCGCCGAGGCGAGATCGACGGGGTGGAACAGCTCAGCCGCTACCTCGACTTCCTCAACCGGGACCCCATGCTGCGCCCGGTGCGCGGGGTCTTCGTGGCCCAGCAGGTGCGGCCCCAGGCTCGGGTGCTGGCCGCCGATCGGGGGATCCGCTGGCTGGAGGTCGACTACGACGAGCTCCGGGGCATCGAGAGCAGCGAGCAACGCCTCTTCTGATGGACGAGGCCGAGGCTCGTCGGCGGGTGGCGGCGGCACCGGTGGCCCGTCTCGCCACCGTGACCGGCGAAGGCCGGCCCCACGTCGTGCCCTGCTGCTTCGTCCTCGCCGGTGACGTGATCTGGTCCGCCGTCGACGCCAAGCCGAAGTCGACCCTCGCCCTGCGCCGGCTGGCCAACCTCCGGGCCAACCCGGCGGCGACCCTCCTCGTCGACCACTACGCCGAGGACTGGTCCGAGCTGTGGTGGGTCCGGCTCGACGGCCAGGGCCGCGTGATCGAGGGTGGCCGCGAGCGGGACCGGGCCGTCGAGCGACTCACCGCCAAGTACGGCCAGTACCGCGGCTCCCCGCCTCCCGGACCGGTGGTGGCCATCGACGTGACGGCGTGGCGAAGCTGGCCCTGACCGCCGGTCATCCGTGGGCGGCGTCGAGCTCGGCGATGAGCACCTTCGGCGCCACCATCCGGTAGGCGTCCTCGGTGATGCCGGCGATCTCGTCCCAGTCGACGCAGCGGTCGAGGCGTACCCCGATCCAGCCCCGACCACCGACGTAGGGCGGGACGAAGAACCGGTCCGGCTCCTCCTCCACGACCATCCCCTGCGTGCCTGGCGGCGCCGCGCACCAGAGCGCCAGGCGCCCGTCGCCGTGGTGGTCGTCGAGGTACATCACGAAGGTCTTCTTGCTCCGCACGAAGAAGGTGGGCGACCCGTGGCTCAGCCGCTCGGTCACCTCGGGCAGGGCCAGGCAGATCGACCTGACCCGCTCCAACGGCTCGTCGCCCGCCCCCACGGCTCCGAGTCTGCCCCATCGTCGTCCCGCGCCGAGCCCTCGACGCTTGGACCGACCGGCGGCGGCACCTGTGGGCCCCGACCCTCGACTTCCGAGGGCGCGAGCCCGCGCTTGGACCGACCGGGGCTGGTGGCGGTCGCTGGTCGCCGGCACGGTCACGCCACTGATGGCAGGTGGGCGATCGTGGCGTAGCGATCGTCGTCGGACGCCAGCCGCCGCAGCGCGAGGGCCACTCGGCGGTGGTGGCTCCGGGCGGCGTCGGCCGAGAGAGCGAAGCGGGGGCCGACCGTGGCGGCCGGCGCCGGGTCACCCGACCAGTCCTGGACGAGCATCTCGAGGAACAGCTTCCCGTCCCGCAGCGACGCCACCGACGCCAACGCCTCGCACAGCAGGCGCACCCGCTCGTCCCGGGTCACCACCCGCTCGAGCAGAGTGAGCGACGGCGCCGGTGGGGCGCCGCAGGAGCGGGTGGCCCTGGTCGCCCGCTCGACGACCCTCATCTCGATGACCGGAGCGACCGTCTCGGTGTCCATCGGCCCATGTTCCCCACCCCCTGTGACAGTGGGGTCGGCGGACGTGTGGCACGCTCGGCGGCGATGGGTCGATCGCGGTGGGGGGCCGATGCCGGCGCACCGAGGGGGGCGGCCTACGACCAGCGCTTCGCGTCGCTGGCGGCGTCGGGCGTGGACGTACACGGTGAGGCGGCCCTGGTCGACGAGCTCGTCCCCCGGGCCGCGGCTGTGCTCGACGGTGGGTGCGGCACCGGGAGGGTGGCCATCGAGCTGGCCCGCAGGGGCCACGAGGTCGTAGGTGTCGACCTCGACCCGGGGATGCTGGGCGAGGCTCGGGGCAAGGCGCCCCACCTGGAGTGGGTCGAAGCCGACCTGGCCACCCTCGACCTCGGCCGTTCGTTCGACGCCGTGGTGCTGGCCGGCAACGTCTTGTTGTTCGTGGCCGCCGGCACCGAGGGTGCGGTGGTGGCCCGGGCCGCCGCGCACCTCCGGCCGGGAGGGCTGCTCGTGGCCGGTTTCCAGTGCACCGGCGCCGGCTACGGCCCGCCCGCCTTCGACGGCCACGCCGCTGACGCCGGCCTCACCCTCGCTGAGCGCTGGTCGACCTGGGATCGACGGCCGTGGAAGCCGGGCGCCGACTTCCAGGTCTCGGTGCACCGGCGCAGTGCCGCCGAACCGATCGCTCCACCGCCAGCGCGGTGAGCCGGCTGATCGGGAACGGGGTCAGCCGTCGAACGTGCACCGCCCGGCGTCGAGCACCACCCGGCCGTCGTCACCGCAGGTCTGGAAGACGGCGTCGCCGTCGCCGGTGCGCCAGATCTTGACGGCGAGCGCTTCACCGGGGAACACCGGGGAGGAGAACCGCCCCTCCATCGACGTGAAGCGGGCGGGGTCGCTCCCGCACAGCGAGTGCAGCAGGGCCCGTCCGGTGAACCCGTAGGTGCACAGACCGTGGAGGATCGGCTTCGGGAACCCGCCCAGGGCGGCGAACTCGGGGTCGGAGTGGAGGGGGTTGCGGTCGCCCGACAACCGGTAGATGAGGGCCTGGTCGGGCAGCGTCGGGTACCTCGCCACGTGGTCCGGGTCGCGTTCCGGGGCGAGGTTGCGGGGGCCGGAAGGTCCCCGGTCGCCGCCCCAGCCGCCCTCGCCCCGGATGTACACCGACGAGACGTTGGTGAACAGCGGCTGGCCGGTCCCGGTGAGGGTGGAGGTCGACCGGGTCTGGACCACCGCACCCTTGCCCTTGTCGAAGATCCCGGTGACCTCACTGACGGTCGACACGGTGCCCTCGGTGGGGATGAGGCCGTGGAGCTCGATGGCCTGTTCGCCGTGGACGAGCATGGCCGGGTTGAACGTGCCGACGGAGCCCATGGCGCCGAAGCCGCCGGCCCCGAGGACGACGGCCATGGTGGGCAGCACCTGTTGCGGGGTGCTGCTCGTGTTCTCGGTGGTGAAGGCCAGCTCTCCGGTGCCGGCGCCCACGCCGAGGGCGTAGAGCAGGCAGTCCTTCGAGGTCCACGAGTGCTCGGTGGGCTCGCCCTTCGAGCCGACGGCGTCCGGGTTGATGGGCATCTGGCGCTCGACCCCCTTCAGCTCTCGTCGTAGCCGAACATGTTGGCGTTGGGCCGGGCCTCGGCCACCAGCTTGGTGACGATGGGCCCGAGCGCAGCCGGGTCGTCCACGGGCTCGGCCGTCGGCCCCCGGTGCCAGCCCTCTGCCACCGACAACGCCTGGCCGGTGACGTCGAACACCCGCCCGGTCACCTCACGCGACTCGGGCGAGGCCAGCCAGGTGACGATGGGAGCGATCCAGCGGGGAGACAGCTTCTCCTTGGTGGCCTCGTCGGCCTGCCCCATGCCCAGGTTCTCGGTCATCCGGGTGAGGGCGGCGGGGGCGATGGCGTTGACGGTCACGCCGTAGCGGCCGAGCTCCTTGGCGGCGATGATCGTGAACGAGGCGATGGCCCCCTTGGCGGCGCCGTAGTTCGTCTGGCCGACGTTGCCGTAGATGCCCGACGGCGAGCTGGTGTTGATGATCCGGGCGTCGTTGGCCTCTCCCGCCTTGGCCCGTTCCCGCCAGTAGGCGGCGGCGTGGCGTGACGGGGCGAAGGTGCCCTTGAGGTGCACCTTGATGACGGCGTCCCACTCCGCCTCGCTCATGTTGGTGAGCATCCGGTCCCGGAGGATGCCGGCGTTGTTGATGACCACGTCGAGGCCGCCGAAGGTCTCGACCGCCTGGTCGACCAGGCGTTTGGCGCCGTCCCAGTCGGAGATGTCGTCGCCGTTGGAGACCGCCTCGCCGCCCATGGCCTCGATCTCGTCGACCACGTCCTGAGCCGGGCCGGTGGAACGACCCTCGCCGTCGATCCCTCCGCCGAGGTCGTTCACCACCACCTTGGCGCCCTGCTCGGCGAGCATCAGCGAGTGCTCGCGCCCGATCCCCCGGCCGGCACCGGTGACGATGCACACTCGGCTCTCGCAGATCCCGGTCATGTGTCCTCCGTGGGTGTGGGTACGACCCGGCCTCACCGGGACGTCACATCATGGCAAACCGCTGGCCAGAGCCCCACGGGGCGGGGGACGATCCCGGACGGCCCGGTACCGCATGCCAAGGTGGGCAGGTGGTGCAACCGCGAACCCGCGCGCTGCTGGGCTTCGGCGTCCCGATGGTGGTGCTCGTGCTGCTGGTGGCGGCGTGGGCCATCGACTCCGGTTCGGCGGGGGGCCGGGTCGTGCGCAACGTCCACCTCGACGACAGAGACATCGGGCGGCTCCCCGAGGACTCCCTGGTCACCGCCATCGGCCGGATCGCCGAACGCCACCTCGACACGCCGGTGGAGATCCGCACCACCGGTCGTACCTACCGCAGCACCGCCGGAGAGCTCGGGCTCGTGGTCGACGAGGAGGCCACCGCCCAGGCCGCCCTCGACGTCGGGCGGACCGGTGCCGCCCCGCTGCGCCCGGCGAGCTGGGTGGCTTCCTTCGCCCGACCCCTGAAGGCTCCCCTCGAGTTCACGGTTCGGGCCGATCAGCTCACCGTCGCCCTGCTCGAGCTCGAGGGGGAGGAGGCGTCTCGGGTGGCCGAGCCGACGATCGTGGGCACCCCGGGCTCGGTGGTGATCAAGGGCGGGGTGAGCGGCTTCTCCCTCGATCCCGATGACGTCGGCCGCAAGCTGGTCGAGGCCGCCGAGCTCGACGAGGACCCGATCACCATCGCCACCGACCCGATCGAGCGAGAGCCCACGGTCAGCGACGAGGCCGCCAGGGCGCTGGCCGCCGACCTTGCCGCCAAGACGGCGCGACCCTTGGAGGTAACGGCGGGGTACACGACCGTCGAACTTCCACCGGCCACCGTGCGCAGCTGGCTCCGGTCCCGGCCGGGCGAGGACGGTCTCGAGGCCACCCTCAACGACGAGAAGGTGATGGCCGACCTGGAGGCCACCTTCAGCGAGGTCGAGGGGGAAGCGGTGAGCGCCCGGTTCGACGTGGTCGGCGGCCAGGTGCGGTTGATCCCGGCCCACGACGGGGTCCGCTGCTGCGCCGCCGACGCGCCGGCCAAGGTGCTCGAGGCCGTCGAGGCCGGTGCGACGGCCGTGCAGGTCCCTCTGGCCACCATCGAGCCGGAGCTCACCACGGCCGAGGCCGAGGCGCTCGGCATCAAGGAACCGGTCGGTGCCGTCACGACCTTCCAGGGCCGGCCGCAGGTCAAGTCGTTCACCACCTACCACGCCTGCTGCGAGAGCCGGGTGCAGAACATCCAGCGCATGGCCGACCTCGTGCGGGGCGCCGTCATCTCCCCCGGTGACACCTTCTCGATCAACGACTTCGTCGGTGAGCGCACCCCCGAGAAGGGCTTCGTGCCCGCAGGAGCGATCTTCGAGGGCGAGATGGTGCAGGAGGTGGGGGGCGGCGTCTCCCAGTTCGCCACCACGCTGTTCAACGCCGCCTTCTTCGCCGGGCTCGACTTCGGTGAGTACCAGAGCCACTCGCTCGTCATCTCCCGCTACCCGTACGGACGGGAGGCCACGATCGGCTACCCGTACCCCGACCTCCAGATCGAGAACACCACGCCCTACGGCGTCCTCATCTGGCCCACCTACACCCCGACCAGCATCACGGTCACCCTGTATTCCACCCAGCACGTCGTCGGTGAGCAGACCGGCCAGAGCCAGGGCCCGATGGGCCGGTGCACGAAGGTGACCACCGTCCGCACCCGGACCTACGCCGCCGGGACGAAGGAGACCGACGAGGTCTTCGCCACCTACCGGCCCCGGGAGAGCGTGGACTGCTGATCGGGGACCGACGACGCTCGCTCACCTCGCCGACCTCGCGGGGGGGGCCGCCCCCACGACCCCCGAGGACCCGCTCCGCGGACCATCCTCCCTGTTCCGACCGACGAGGCTCGCTCCGCTCGCCGTCGGTCGGGCAGGATCAGGTGATGGACGACGACCTGCGCTTCGAGCACCGGATGAGCGACTCCGACGCGCTCATGTGGACGATCGAGAAGGATCCCATGCTGCGCTCGACGATCACCGCCGTCGCGCTGCTCGACCGGGCCCCGGACCGGGACCGGCTGCGCGTCCTGGTCGACCGCGGCAGCCGGTTGGTGCCCCGCATGCGCCAACGGGTGCGCTCCAACCCGATGTCGGTGGCCCCGCCTCGCTGGGAGGTCGACCCCCACTTCGACCTCGACTTCCACCTCCGTTGGGTGGGGGCCGGTGGCGACCGTTCGCTGCGCTCGGTGCTCGACCTGGCCGAGCCCATCGCCATGCAGGGCTTCGACCGGGTCCGCCCGCTGTGGGAGGTCACCGTCGTCGACGGCCTCGAAGGCGGCGGGGCAGCCCTGGTGCTCAAGGTTCACCACGCCATCACCGACGGCGTCGGCGCCATCAAGATCGCCATGGTCATGTTCGAGCTCGAGCGGGACCCGGGCACGGCGCCGGACATGCCCGAAGAGCCGCCGGTGCGGGTGATGACCCAGGTCGAGCGCTTCCTGGATGCCCTCGAGCACGAGCGCCGCCGCAACCTCGGCATCGCCCGTCGGGCCGTCAGCACCGCCGTCGGCGCGGTGGCCGCGGTGGCCGCCGACCCCGGCGGCGCGGCCGGGCGGGCCGGCGAGACGGCGGCATCGGTGCTGCGGCTGCTCACGCCGGCCACCGCGCCGCTCTCCCCGGTCATGCAGGGACGGTCGTTGTCGGTGCACTTCGACACCCTGTCCATCCCTCTGGCCGACGCCAAGGCGGCGGCCAGGCGGGCCGGGGGCACGCTGAACGACGCCTTCGTCGCCGCCACCGCCGGCGGCTTCCGCCGCTACCACGACGCACTGGGGGTTGAGGCCAGCGCCCTGCGCATGACCATGCCGATCAACATCCGGACCGATGCCACCTCCGACCTGGCCGGGAACCAGTTCGTGCCCGCCCGCTTCCCCATCCCGCTCTCCATCGACGACCCGATCGAGCGAATGGGGGCCATCCACGAGCTGGTCCTGACCCAGCGAGGCGAGCCGGCGATGGCCCTCGTCGACCCCCTGGCCCGGGTGCTCAACCGGCTCCCCACCGCCGCCGCCACCGGCCTCTTCGGCTCGATGCTGAAGGGAGTCGACCTCGTGACGAGCAACGTACCGGGTGCCCCCATCCCGATCTTCATGGCCGGCAGCCAGCTCGACGGGTTGTTCGCCTTCGGCCCCATGAGCGGGGCCGGCGCCAACATCACCCTGGTCAGCTACCTGGAGGACCTGCTCATCGGCGTCAACCTGGATCCAGCCGCGGTCACCGACCCGGCGCTGTTCCTCGCCTGCTACCGCGATGGTTGGGAAGAGGTCCTGAAGGCGGCCTGAGGTTCACGCCGCCGTAGCCTCGCCCTGGTGATCCGGGCCGATGTCGTGGTGGTGGGGGGCGGGCCGGCCGGAGCAGCGGCGGCCATCACCCTGGCCAGAGCCGGACGGTCGGTGACCGTGATCGACCGCGCCCGCTTCCCGCGCGACAAGGCCTGCGGCGACGGGCTCACCACGGGTGCGCTCCGCCTGTTCGAGGACCTCGGGCTCGATCCTGCGGCGGTCCCGTCCTGGCAACCGGTGGACGACGTGGTGGTGCGCTCGCCATCGGGCCGGGAGACCACCTTCCCCCTCCCGCAGGGCCGAGGCACCTTCGCCGCCGTCTCCCGGCGCTTCGATCTCGATGCCGCCGCGCTCGACCTGGCCCGCACCGCCGGTGCCGACGTCTGGGAGGGGTGCGCGCTCACGGGCGTGGAGCAGCGCGCCGATCGGGTCGTCGTCTCCACCGAGCGACAGGCGGCCGTCCACGCCCGCTACGCCGTCGGCGCCGACGGGATGTGGTCTCCCCTCCGCAAGGCGCTCGGCGTGGCCGTGCCCGGGTACCGGGGCGAGTGGCACGCCTTCCGCCAGTACTTCCGGGGGGTGGGCCAGCGGGCGTCGCGGGAGCTGTTCGTCTGGTTCGAACCCGATCTGCTGCCGGGCTACGCATGGTCGTTCCCCCTGCCCGACGGGCGAGCCAACGTGGGCTTCGGCATCCAGCGCGGGGGGCGGTACTCGGTGCGGGACATGGCCGGGGTCTGGCCCGACCTGCTGTCCCGGCCCCACGTGCGGGCCGTCCTGGGCGCCGATGCCGAGCCGGAGTCGCCGCACCGGGCGTGGCCCATCCCCGCCCGGGTCGACGGCATGGAGCTCTCCGCGGCCGGCGGGCGGGCCCTGTTCGTCGGCGACGCCGCCGCTGCCACCGACCCGATGACCGGCGAAGGCATAGGCCAGGCGCTGCGCACCGGCATCCTGGCCGCCGAGGCGATCGACGCCGCCGGCCCGTACGACCCGGCCGCCGCCGCCCGGCGCTTCGACGCTGCCGTCCGCCAGCACCTGGTGGCCGACCACCGGATGTCGGTGCTGCTGATACGGGCGGTGCGCCACCGCAAGGGCGTGCGGGCGGCCCTGCGGGTGGCGGGGGCGACGCCGTGGACCCGCCGGAACTTCGCCCGCTGGTTGTTCGAGGACTACCCCGCGCCGTGCTGGCCACCCCCTCGCGGTGGCAGCGGGGCGCCCTGTCCGGTCCCGGCGCCTTCCGAGACTTGACCGAGCGGTCAAGGCGCCCGTCTACGATGCCGCCATGCGCACCCGACTGACCGAGATCCTCGACGTCGAGCACCCGGTGATGCTGGCCGGCATGGGCGGGGTGTCCTACCACCGCCTGGTGGCAGCGGTGTCCGAGGCGGGCGGGTTCGGGTGCATGGGGGCCTCGACGATGCGTTTCGACGAGATGGTCGACGAGATCGCCAAGGTGCGCGAGCTCACGGACAAGCCCTTCGGCGTCGACCTGCTCACCGCCGCCCCTCAGGACCTCGACGCCAAGGTCAACGCCATCATCGACGGCGGCGCCACCGTCTTCGTCGCCGGGCTGGGGGTGCCCGCGACGTCGTCGAGCTCTGCCACCGCCGCAATGTGCTGGTGGTCAACATGTGCGGCAAGGTCCGTCACGCCGTGGCCGCGGTGGAGGCCGGGTGCGACATCGTCGTCGCCCAGGGCACCGAGGCCGGTGGCCACACCGGCCAGGTGGCCACCATGGCCCTCGTGCCCCAGGTGGTCGACGCCGTCGGCCATCAGGTGCCGGTGGTGGCCGCCGGTGGCCTCTTCGACGGACGGGGCCTGGCCGCCGCGCTCACCCTCGGCGCCGACGGCGTGTGGGTCGGCACCCGCTTCATCGCCACCCCCGAGGCCCGCAGCGTCAGCGGCTACAAGGACGCCCTCCTCACGCTGGGCGAGGACGGCACCGTCGTCACCCGGGCCTACACGGGCAAGACCTGCCGGGTCGTCGGGAACGCCTACACCCGGGCCTTCGAGGAGGCCGGCGGCCGGCCTGAGCCGTTCCCCATGCAGGTGGTGCGCTCCATGGAGGACGGAGCCAACCACCTGGGTGGCGACGAGGCCACCCCGGCGTGGACCCCGCCCGGGAGTTCTTCCCGGCCGGCCAGGGGGCCGGCGGCATCGACAGGTTGGTGCCGGCCGGCGAGCTGGTGGCCCGCTTCGTGGCCGAGGCCGAGGCCGCGCTCGGCCGGGCCACCGCCCCCGCCTGAGCCGCCAGGCAGCGTGGCCCCCCAGCCCCGGACACCGAAGGGCCCGACCCCCACAACCGCCACCGAGGTGACCTGGGGGCTCCCACCCCCGGAAACCGAGGGGCCCGACCCGCACAACCGCCACCGCAGAAGGAAGATGCGTCCGACGACGGCACCGGGAACACCGACGCCCGCTGACCCACCGGCCGGGCCGGGCCTGCCCGCCATCCCCGCATCGGCCTCATCGCGGTGGCCGCCTACGCCGGCATCCAGGTCATCTCCCAGGTCACGAGCCTCAAGATCGGCGTGGTGGGCGGCCGGGCCGTGGACATGGGCACCTTCGTGTACCCGGTCACGTTCACCTTGCGCGACGTGGTGCACAAGGCCCTCGGGCGGACCCCGGCCCGCACCCTCATCGTCACCAGCGCCGGGGTCAACCTGTTCGTTGCCGGCTACCTCGTCTTCACCGACCGGGTGGAGAGCGATCCGAGCTGGGGCCTCGGTGAGGAGTGGCACCGCATCCTCGGCCCCATCGGGCGGATCGTGGCGGCGTCGATCGTGGCCATGGTGGTGAGCGAGCTCTTGGACACCGAGGTGTACCACTGGTTCGTCCACCGGGTCACCACCCGCTTCCAGTGGCTCCGGGTCCTGGTCAGCAACGCCGTGAGCGTCCCGGTGGACAACGTCATCTTCGCGGTCGGGGCGTTCGGGGCCCTGCCGCTCCTGACCGACGACCCCGGCACGTTGCCGTGGGCCACGGTGTGGAGCATCTTCTGGGTCAACCTGGTGGTCAAGGGCGCGGTCAGCCTGGCCTCATTGCCGTTCATCTACGTCACCCCGGACCGGGACTGGGCCGACGACCCGAGCCCCCGAGCCAAGTTCAGGCGCTCCACTCCTTGACCGTGGCGATGACGTCGCGCACGGTGTGGTCACCGGTGGGGATGGGGATCACGTTCAGGTGGGTGACGCCGGCTTCGGCGTACGCGGCCACACGATCCCGGACGTACCCCTCCGGTCCGCACAGCGTGGTGGCCTCGAGCAGGGCGTCGGGGACCTTGGCCGCCGCCTCCTGCTTGTGGCCGTCGAGGTAGAGGTCCTGGATCTCGGCCGCCTCCTGCTCGAAGCCGTACCGCTGCACGAGGTCGTTGTAGAAGTTCTTGCCCTTGGCACCCATGCCACCGACGTACAGGGCGACCATGGGCCGGGCCAGGTCCCGCAGGGAGGCGGCGTCGTCGCCGATGGCCACCATGCCGCCCGCCGACACCATCAGCTCCCCGAGGTCGGGCGCCCGCCGCGCTCGGCCGGCGGCGAGGTCGGCACCCCACACGTCGCCGGCTCTCTCGGGCAGGTAGAAGAGCGGCATCCACCCGTCGGCCACCTCGGCGGTCATGGCCACGTTCTTCGGTCCGAGCGATGCCACCCAGATGGGGATGCGGGGACGGACCGGCCGGGAGATGATCTTGAGCGGCTTGCCCAACCCCGTGCCCCGGCCCTCGGGCAACGGCAAGGCGTAGCTGACCCCGTCGTGGGTCAGTCGCTCCTCCCGAGCCCACACCGTGCGACAGATCTCGATGATCTCCCGGGTACGGCCGAGGGGCCGGTCGTAGGGGACACCGTGCCAGCCCTCGATCACCTGCGGACCGGAGGCTCCGAGACCCAGATGGCAGCGCCCGTCGGACAAGGCGTCGACGCCGGCTGCGGTCATGGCCAGTAGCGTCGGCGTGCGGGTGTAGATGGGAAGGATGCCCGAGGCGATCTGGACCCGCTCCGTGCAGGCGGCCAGGTAACCCATGAGGCTGACGCCGTCGAAGCCGTAGGCCTCGGCCACCCAGACCAGGTCGAGCCCGGCCCGCTCCAGCTCGGCCACCTGCTGGGCGGACTCCTTGAAGCCCCCGGCGTAACTGAGCTGCATGCTGATCTGCATGGCCTCGCCTCCCCTGTCCTACGCGCCGAGCCGGGCCCGGGCAGCCTTCGACCGCTCGATGAGCTTGGCCGGCACCACGACACCGTTGACGGCGACGCCGCCACCATCGTCCCCGTCACCAGCGCCGTCGTCGGCCGCCGACTCGCCGGGCCGGCCGGCGCTCTCCTCGTCACCGCCCTCACCTCGCCGCTCCCACTCGGCCGGAGTGGCCAGCTTTGACCGGTTGACCGACCCGACAGCCACGCCGTTGTCGAACCGAACCCAGTAGCGGACCCAGGACAGCCCGTTGACCAGCGCCACCCTGCCCTTCGTGCCCGCCGGCACCCGGGGCAGGTCGACGGCGGCCACGACCTCGGCACCCTTGTCGAGCACGTCGCTGGGGTCGGCTCGGGCCATGGCGCCAGAAGCTACCGGCTGCTCGAGCCACTCGGTCGTGCACGTGAGCAGTGACCGCGAAGCGGTCGCAGCTAGGGCGGCGGGTGGGGTCGGTGGACGTCTGTGACCGATGACCGGCCACCTACTTCACCAAGCTAATTAGCTCGGTGAAATAATAGGTCACATGACAGCCAAGGCGAGGGCAACCTCCTCCGAGCACGACCCCACCGTCGTGGCCGAGCGTCTCCGGCTGGTCACGACCCGGTTGGCCAGACTGCTCCGTCAGCAGGCCGGGGGCGACCTCACCCCGACGATGATGTCGACCCTCTCGGCCGTGCACCGCGAGGGACCACTGACCCTCGGTGAGCTGGCCGGCCACGAGCAGGTGGCGCCGCCCACCATCACCAAGACGGTGGGCCGGCTGGACCAGCTCGGGCTGGTGGAGCGCTCCGTCGACCCCGACGACCGGCGCATCTGCCGGGTCGAGCTGAGCCAGGAGGGCCGCCGGTTCGTCGAACGCACCCGCAACCGCCGCCGGGCCTGGCTCTCCACCCGCCTGGCCGGCCTCGACGCTGACGAGGTGGCCACGCTCGCCGCCGCCCTCCCCGTCCTCGAACGCCTCACCACCGCGCCCTGATGCGAGGCGCGGACACCGCCGCCGGCGCGACGATCCCCCACGGCGGGATGTTCCGCAGCTTGCGGATCCGCAACTTCCGGCTGTTCTTCCTCGGCCAGTCGGTCTCCCAGGCCGGCACCTGGGTGCAGATGGTCGCCCAGACGCTCCTCGTGCTGAAGCTGACGAGGAGCGGCGTGGCCCTCGGCCTCGTCACCGCCTGCCAGTTCCTACCCGTCCTGCTCTTCGGTCCGTGGGCCGGCCTGATCGCCGACCGGGTGGACAAGCGGCGGCTCATGCTGGGCACGCAGACGGCGATGATGGTGCTGGCGTTCACCCTGGGCCTGCTCACCATCACCGGGCACGTCGGCGTGGCCCAGGTGTACCTCCTGGCCGGCCTCACAGGGGTGGCCAACGCCTTCGACAACCCCGCCCGCCGCTCCTTGGTCACCCAGATGGTGCCGACCGACCACGTGGCCAACGCCGTCAGCTTGACCAGCGCGCTCATGACCGGTTCCCGCATCGCCGGCCCTGCCATGGCCGGAGTGCTCATCGCCACCGTCGGCCACGGCTGGTGCTTCCTGCTGAACGGCACCACCTTCATCGCCGTGCTCGTCGGCCTGGTCCGCATGGACAACAGCGGGCTGCGGCTGTCGCCGCCACTGCCGCGGGGCAAGGGCCAGGTCCGGGAAGGGTTGCGGTACGTCCTGGCCCGGCCCGAGCTGCGCACCCCGCTGGTGATGGTGGCCGTGGTCGGCACCCTCGCCTTCAACTTCGCCGTGCTCGTCCCGCTGCTCGCCACCCGGACCCTCGGCGGCGACGCCGGCACCTACACGCTCCTGTCGTCGCTCATGAGCGTGGGGTCGCTCTGCGGGTCGCTGTTCGTCGCTCGGCGGACATCGATCGACCTGGGCCTGATCGTGGCCGCCTGTGCCGCCTTCGGCGGGGCCACGGCGGCCCTGTCCATCTCGCCGAACTTGGCCGTCGCCCTGGTCACCATCGTCGCCGTCGGGGCCACCGGACTGGCCTTCATGAGCTCGTGCATGACCGTCATCCAGCTCCGCTCCGAGGCCGTGATGCTCGGCCGGGTCAACGCCCTCTACACCATGGTCTTCCTCGGCAGCACGCCCATCGGCGGGCCCATCGCCGGCTGGGTGGCCGAGCACATCGGCATCCGGGCCGGTCTCGGCATGGGCGCCGCCGCCACGCTGGCGGCGGCGGCGTGGGGTTGGCACCTGCTGCGGAGTGGCGACCCACGGGCCGTCGAGAGGGCCGTCGAGAGGGCCGTCGAGAGGCCGTCGAGAGGGCCGTCGAGAGGGACGGCGGACGGCGAGCCGGTCCCGGTCGCCCTCGCCGATTGAGGGCCTTCGCTACGCTCGCCGCCCATGAGCTACCAGTCGAAGCCCTCCAACAACCTGGTGTTGGCCATCCTCTCCACGCTCTCTGCTGCCTGCCGTTCGGCGTGGTCTCGATCGTCTTCGCCAGCCAGGTCGACGGCAAGTGGAACAGCGGCGACTACGCCGGTGCCCAGGAGGCGGCCGACAAGGCGAAGCGTTGGGCCATCATCTCGGCCGTCGTGGGCATCGTGGCCCTTATCCTCTACCTGGTGATCGTCTTCCTCATCATCGGGGCCAGCGACAACAACAACAACGACTTCTAAGAGGCCGAGCCGATAGGCGAGGCCTCCATCAAGCACGGGGCGTGTTTGCGGCGAAGCCGCACTGCTTTGGGACGCACGACGTGACCTATCCGCGCAACCTCTAAAGGGGCCATCATCAACCCCAGGTCGGTGAGCCGGCGCCGGCTGACCACGAGCGAGTGAACAGCGAGCCGATCGGTCGCATCACGATCTCCGGCAGTACCGACGCCCGGGTGGAGAGCCGGGTGTCGCGTGGGCGCGGCGTGGGATGCTCCTCGACCAAGGCCGGCGTGATGCCGGCCGGATCCAGTCCGGCCCAGGCCGCCACCAGCACACCGAGCGTGTAACGGCTGAGGGACTCGGGGCCCACCAAGTGCCACGTCCCGGCGCGGGAGCGGGGCGACATCCGGGCCAGCGCCCACAGCCCCCGCCCGAGGTCGTCGAGGCGGACCGGGGAGCGCAGCTCGTCGGTGTAGAGGGTGATGCGCCGGTCGGTGCGGAGGGCGTCGAGCAGCGCCTGGGTGCGGGGGTCGGGGGGATCGGTGGCGCACACGAGCGAGGTGCGCACGAGCGCGGCGCCGGGGAAGCGCTCGGCCAGGTCGGCCTCGACGGCGGCCTTGGCCGCCCCGTAGGGGGTCACGGGCGCCGGGCGGTCGTGCTCGCCGTGGGGGCCGTCGGTGGCACCGAACACCACGTCGGTCGACACGTGCACCAACCCGGCCCCCATCGCCAGGCAGGCGTCGACGACGTTGGCCGACGCCCCCACGACGTCGCGCTCGAGGTCGGCCGTGCCGTAGGCGGTGTGGACCACGGTGTCGGGCCGTACCCGCTCGATCAGGGCACGTACGGCAGCGGGGTCGGCCAGGTCGGTGTCGGCCCGCGTGGTGGCGACGGCGTCGACCGCTCCCGGGGGGTGGGCGAAGAGCCAGGAGCCGACCAGCCCAGCGGCGCCCGTGACGAGGACCCGCGTCACGAAGCTCGCAAAACGGGACCCCGGCGGGTGTCGGCCCACGTACGGCCGGCCTCGACGTCGATGTCGTGGGGCAGACCGAGCACCCGCTCGGCGACGATGTTGCGCTGCACCTCCCCGGTGCCCCCACCGACGGTGAGGGCGGGGGCGAAGAGGAAGCCGTGGTGCCACGGGCCGGGTGGGCCGCCGAGCGGTCCGACGTCGGTGAGCATGCCGGCTGCTCCGGCCAGGTCCTTGGCCAGCCCCATGATCCGCTGGCCGTGCTCGTCGGCGATGATCTTGCGGATCGACGCCTCCGGTCCCGGCTGCTCGCCTCGGATCCGGGCCGAGACCGTGCGCAGCCGGATGAGGCGCAGCAGCTCGGCCTCGATGTGGAGGTCCACCAGCCGGAGCCGCAGCACCGGGTCCTCCACCGCCCCCCCGGCCCTCACCAGCGCGAGCAGGTCCTCGGCGCTCGGACCGGCGCCCCACAGCGCCCCGCCGCTCGAGAGGGAGACCCGCTCGTTGCCGAGCGTGACCTTGGCGAGGGTCCACCCCTGGTTGACCTCGCCGACGAGGTTCTCGGCCGGGATGCGCACGTCGGTGAGGAACACCTCGTTGAAGGTGTGCTCGCCGGTCATCTCGATGATGGGGCGCACCTCGATCCCGGGCGCGTCCATCGGGCAGATGAAGTAGGAGATGCCGCGGTGCTTGGCCACCTCGGGGTCGGTGCGGGCGATGAGGATGCCGTATCGGGAGAACTGGGCCAGCGAGGTCCAGATCTTCTGGCCGTTCACCACCCACTCGTCACCATCTCGCGCCGCTCGCGTGCCCAGGCTGGCGAGGTCGGACCCCGAGCCCGGCTCGCTGAAGAGCTGGCACCAGATGTCGTCGCCCGAGAGCAGGCCGGACAGGTAGCGGTGCTTCTGGTCGTCGGTGCCGGCGTGGAGGATGGTGGGTCCGGCCCAACCGATGCCGATGGGGTTGACCGGCCGGCGAACCCCGGCCCGTCGCAGCTCGTCATCGATCACGAGCTGGTGCACGGGGTCGGCCTCGAGGCCCCATGGCCGGGGCCAGTGGGGGGCGACGTAGCCGGCGACGGCCAGGTCTCGCCCCGAGGGCCGAGGGTGTTCGGCGAGCCAGCGCCGGACCTCGACGCGGCGAGGGTCGTCATCGGGCGGCAGCTCGAAGTCCATCGGCTGACCGTACCTTCAGCTCGGTGACCGACAGCGTGGGCCGCCCCGTAGGATGCCCGCCGTCCACCGCCACGACAGCCGCAGTCCGACAGGAGCCATGCACATGACGGGTTGGAACTTCGCCGAGGCCTGGGAGGTGGTGGCCGAGCTGGTCCCCGAGGCGCCCGCCCAGGTCCAAGGCTCCCGGCGGTTCACGTGGCGGGAGCTCGACGAGCGGGCCAACGGCGTGGCCCACACCCTCGTCGCCGCCGGCGTCGACGAGCAGGACAAGGTCGCGCAGTACCTCTACAACGGCCCGGAGTACCTCGAGTCGATGTTCGGGATCTGGAAGGCCGGGCTCGCCCCCGTGAACACGAACTACCGCTACGCCGACGAGGAGCTCGCCTACCTGTGGGACAACGCCGACGTGGTGGCCGTCGTCTTCCACGGCAGCTTCGTCGAGACCATCGAGCGCATCCGCGACCGGGTCCCCCGGGTGCGGACCTGGCTCTGGGTGGACGACGGCACCGGTCCCTGCCCGGAGTGGGCGCGGCCCTACGAGGAGGCCGCCACCTCCGACCCCGAGCGGGCGGCTGGTCCCTGGGGTCGCAGCGGCGACCACCTGTACCTCCTCTACACCGGGGGCACCACCGGTATGCCGAAGGGCGTGATGTGGCGCCAGGACGACCTGTTCCGCAACCTCATCGGCGCCGCCGTGAACCCTGCGGTCCGCGAGGGCGACGCCGACCTGTCGGCGGTGGGCGGATGGGTCACCGGGCCGGGGCCGGTCGGGCTGCCGGCCTGCCCGCTCATGCACGGCACCGGGTGCATGACCCAGCTCATCGTCCTCTCCTCCGGCGGGTGTGTGGTGACCCTCGAGTCCCGCACCCTGGACGTCGAGGAGCTGCTCGACACCGTCGAGCGCGAGAAGGTCAACTCCATGGCCATCGTCGGCGACGCCTTCGCCAAGCCCATCGTGGCCGCCCTCGACGCCGAACCCGACCGCTGGGACCTCTCCAGCCTCTTCCTGATGGCCTCCTCGGGGGTGATGTTCAGCGAGCCGACCAAGCAGGCGCTGCTGGCCCACATCCCCACGATGCTGATCGTCGACGCCTTCTCCTCATCGGAGGCGGTGGGCATGGGCCAGTCCGTCTCGAGCGCCGGCTTCGCCGCTCGGACGGCCAAGTTCACCGTCGGCGAGAACACGCGGGTGGTCACCGACGACGGCACCGACGTGGAGCCCGGCTCGGGACAGATCGGCCGGGTGGCCGTCGGTGGCTTCCAGCCCATCGGCTACTACAAGGACGACGCCAAGACGGCGGCCACCTTCCTCACCATCGACGGCCGCCGCTACTCGGTCCCCGGCGACTTCGCCCAGGTCGAGGCCGACGGCAGCATCACCCTGCTCGGCCGCGGCTCGGTGTGCATCAACACCGGTGGCGAGAAGGTCTTCCCCGAGGAGGTCGAGGAGGTGCTGAAGACCCATCCATCGGTGCACGATGCCGTGGCCGTGGGCGTGCCCGACGAGAAGTTCGGCGAAGCGATCACCGCCGTCGTCGAGCTCGTGCCCGGCGCCACGCTCGACGAGGCCGACGTCGTCGACCACGTGAAGTCGCGGCTGGCATCGTTCAAGGCTCCCAAGCAGGTCCTCGCCGTCGACGCCATCGGGCGAGCCCCCAACGGCAAGGTCGACTACAAGCGGCTCAAGCGCTACGCCCTCGACACGCTGGACATCGACGCCTGAGGGCTCCGCTCACCGGGCAGGATGAAACCATGCGCACCAGCAACCCCGCCCTCAACGACAAGATCTTCGCCAAGGAGACGCCGGCGGCGGCGCGTGCGGGCTGGGCCTCTCCGGCGCCCGACACCCTCTCGCCGTGGCCACCGCCCCCGCCTACCGCGGAGCGGGGCGCGCCGGCCGGTCCGCTCGACGCCGACCAGTACCAGGTCATGCGGATGGGCGGGGTGGTCAGCGCCTCGGCCGTCCTCCTCCTCCTGGTGGTCGTGGCCGGCTGGTTCGGCTGGCAGGCCGTCGAGGTGGTGGAGGGCACCGACGCCGTCACCGGTGAGCGCGTGGTCGTCGATGCCTCCATCCCGCCGTGGATCTTCGGTGCGGTGATCTTGGGCTTCGTGCTGGCCCTGGTCACGATCTTCGTGCCCAAGGCGGCGCGCGTGACCGCCCCGATGTACGCGGTGGCCGAAGGCGTGTTCCTCGGCGCCATCTCGCACTACTACGAGCTCGCCTACGACGGCATCGTGCTCCAGGCCGTCGGCCTCACCGTCGGCGTGTTCGCCACCATGCTCTTCCTGTTCGCCACCCGGGTCATCAGGGTCACCCGCAAGTTCATGATCGGGGTGATGGCGGCCACCGGCGCGGTCGCGCTCGTCTACCTCGCCTCGTTCGTGGTTCGGCTGTTGGGGAGCGACATCCCGTTCATCCACGACGCCGGCCCGATCGGCATCGGCTTCAGCCTGGCCGTGGTCGTCATCGCCGCCCTCAACCTCGTGCTGGACTTCGACTTCGTCGAGAAGGGTGTGGCCATGCGAGCGCCCCGACACATGGAGTGGTACGCCGCCTTCGGCCTGCTCGTCACCCTGGTCTGGCTCTACCTCGAGCTGCTCCGCCTGCTCTCGAAGCTCCGCTCCCGCTAGTCGCTTCGACACGCCCACGGTTTACGGGCGGTTGCGTTGGCGCCTGATGGCCCGGCTCATCGCCCTGGCGCGGCGGTGCTCCTCGGCACGGGCGCGGGCGTCGAGACGACGCTCGGCCCACGCCGCCTCCCGCCCGAGCTTGCGCCAGCTCTCGAGCCGGTCGCCGTCGAGCTCGCCGGCCGCCACCGCCGCCCGGACGGCACAGTCGGGCTCGGCGTCGTGAGCGCAGTCTCCGAAGCGGCAACCGGCGGCAAGGGCGTCGACGTCGGAGAAGGCCTGCGCCACCCCCTCGGTGGCGTCGAGCAGCCCCAGAGAACGGGTGCCGGGCGTGTCGATGAGGCACCCGCCTCCTGGCAGGGCGAGGAGGTGTCGAGCGGTGGTGGTGTGGCGCCCCTTGCCGTCCCGGCCCCGCACCGCACGGATCTCGAGGGTGGCGCCGCCGAGGAGGCGGTTGGCCAGCGTCGACTTCCCCACGCCCGACGCGCCGATCAGCACGACCGTGTCCGACCCGCCGATGCGAGCCCGGAGCGCGTCGATCCCTCGGCCGTCCTCCGCGCTGGTGACCACGACATCGGCCCGAACCCGGTCGGCCAGTGCCTCCCTGACCGCCTCCGGGCCCTCGGGGTCGGTGCAGGCATCGGCCTTGTTGAGCACCACCAGGGGGCGGGCGCCGCTGTCCCAGGCGACGACCAGCTCGCGCTCGACCCGCGACGGCCTCACCGTGCGGTCGAGGCCGGTGACGATGACCACGAGGTCCACGTTGGCCGCCAGCACCTGCTCGGTGACGGCCTCACCAGCGCCATGGCGGGCAAGGCGTGACCATCGCGGCAGGACCTCGACGACCTCTGCACCTCGCAGCCCGACCCAGTCACCAACCGCCGGCAGCTCGACGGCGGTGGCGGTCAGCTCGCCGGCCGGGGTGACGGTGAGGCAGCGGTCACGGTCCACGCGGACCACGCGGGCCGGCACCAGGCCGGGGTCGGCCGTGGACACGAGGGCGGCGACGCGGTCGCTCCAGCCGTAGCTGGCGAGCACGCCAGGCGACGGCGGTGCGGACACGGATGCGACGCTACGCGTGGACGCCAGCGCGGAAGCCGGGGTTTCGACGACGGGTCTGCTTCGCCTCGGTGTCGTTGGGCTGCCCGGTCAGCGGGTCTGTCGGAGGGCCCAGCGGATGAGGGGCAGCTGCAGGGGCAGTCGCAGCCAGGAGAACCAGCCCATGGCGTCGTCGGGCATCCCGGCGTCGAGGGCCATCTGGACGTTGGCCGGGTAGACCGCCACGATCGTCGCCGCCGCCACGTACCCGCCGAGGCGCCGGGTGCGACGGCCGGCGAGAAGGGCACCGCTGACCAGCTCGGCCACCCCACTGATCCCCACCCAGAGCCGGGGGTGCGACAGCCACCGAGGGACGATCTTCTCGAACGGGGCGGGCACCACGAAGTGCAGGACCCCCATGAGCACCAGCAGCGCCGCCAGCCCCAGACGTGACCGCTCGGAGGCGGCCGGCCGGACGGGCGCAGCGGTGTCGGGCACCCACGGATGGTAGGAAGCTCGGGACATGCCCGCCGAACCCGACGCCCAGGGGCGGGCTTCCGTCGCTGCCGGGCACCCCGCCGTGGTCGCCGCCGCCACCTCGGCGCTGGCTGACGGGGGCAACGCCTTCGACGCCGCCGTGGCCGCCGGTCTGGCCGGCGCGGCGGCCGAACCGGCGCTGACCAGCCTGGCCGGCGGCGGGTTCTTCCTCGCCCGCACCGTCGCCGGCGAGGAGGTGCTGTTCGACTTCTTCGTCGACACGCCCGGCCGGGGCCTCGGTGCCGCCGATCGCCGGCCCCGCTTCGAACCCGTGACCGTGCGCTTCCCGGGGGCCACCCAGGTCTTCCACTGCGGGCTGGGATCGGTGGCCGTGCCGGGGGTGCTGGCCGGCTACCTCCACGTGCACCGTCGCCTGGGGCGGTTGGATCTCACCGAGGTGGTGGCCCCCGCCGCCCGGCTCGCCGCCGAGGGCGTGGCACTGGCTCCCCGCCAGGCCGAGGTGCTCGGCCTGCTGGAACCCATCCTGCGCCGCACACCCGAGGTGGCCGCCATCTTCGCCCCCGACGGCCCGCTCCTCGGCGCCGGCGACGTCGTTCGCAACCCCGAGCTGGCCGGCTTCATCGCCGACATCGGCCGTCGCCCCGACGCCACCTTCTACCAGGGCCACCACGCCGACGAGCTGGCCGGGGCCATGGCCGATGGTGACGGCCTCGTGACCTCGGCCGACCTGGCCGGCTACACCGTGGTCGAGCGACAGCCCCTGGCCGTCGAGTACCGGGGACGGCGGGTGCTCACCAACCCGCCACCGTCCTTCGGGGGCCGGTTGATCGCCCTGACGCTGCGGCTCCTGGCCGAGCGCTCGCCGGTCCCCGGATGGGGTTCGCCGGCCCACGTCACCGCCCTGGTCGAGGTCATGGCCGAGGTCGACCGCCGCCGGCGGGCCGAGCTGACGACCGGCTCGGACACCGGCCCGGGCGTGGTGACGCCGCCGGTGTCGACACGGGGCACCACCCACGTGAGCGTGGCCGACGCCGAGGGCAACGTGGCCTCCATGACCACCTCCAACGGCGAGTGCTCCGGCGACCTCATCCCGGGCACGGGAGTGCTGCTCAACAACATGCTCGGCGAGGACGACCTCCACCCCGACGGGTTCCACACCGCCGCCCCCGGTCGACGGGTGGCCTCGATGATGGCCCCCACCATCGTCATCGGTCCGGGGGGCGCCGTCGAGCTGCTCCTCGGCAGCGGCGGCAGCAAGCGCATCCGCACCGCCATCCCCCAGGTCCTCTCGGCCGTGATCGACCACGGGGCCGATGTGGTCACCGCCGTCGAAGCTCCGCGTCTGCACCACGAGGGCGGGCGCACCGAGGTCGAGCCGGGCTGGCCCGAAGCCGCCGTCGCCGCACTGGCCGCCCTCGGCGGGGTCAACGTGTGGTCGGCGCCAAACCTCTACTTCGGTGGTGTCCACGCCGTGGCCCCGGGACGAGGCGCCGCTGGTGACCCCCGCCGCGACGGCGCCGCCACCTGATCGAGATCAGGTGACGCCGGTGTAGATCCACATGTAGGCCTCGTCCCGGTAGGGGATGCCGGTGGCGTCGAGGGCTGGCCCCCAGTCGCCGGTGACCTCGGGGTTCGACTCCTCCATGCCGTGGTCGGCCACGAGGAAGAAGGCGGTGCGGTCGAACACCCCGCGCCGCTCGATGGCGGCCATGACCTGCCCCAACCGGGCGTCGGTGTCGTGGATGCTGGCCCGGGCGATGTCGGACCAGGGGCCGCCCCGGTGGAACGCGGCGTCGGTCAGCGAGAAGTTCACCCAGGTGAACCGGGGCAGCGGGTACGACACGCCCTGGTAGCCGTCGCCCCACACCCCGAGGGCGATCTCGAGGCCCGTGTGGTCGATGCGCGACGACAGCTGGTAGGTCTTCTCGGGGCGCACGAACCGCTCGGTGGCGAAGGGCAGGTCCTCGGCGCGGGGTGGTCGCTCGGGCATGCGACCGTCGCGCAGGATGTGGAAGGTGCCGAAGTCGGCCCCGGTGTCGCAGGGCTCGTTGGCGGCCAGCGTGAAGGCGTCGGGCCAGGTGCGGTGCACGGCCTGGTGCAGGGTCTCCACCTCCGGCGAGAGCGACGCCATGCTCCACGGCCACGTGGCCGGCGAGTTCGTGATGACCTGCTCGCCCCGCTGGCGGTCGTACCAGGCGTTGTTGAGCACCCCGTGGTGGCCCGGGTGGCACCCGGTCAGCACGGTGGTGTGGTTGGCCAGGGTCACCGTCGGCATCGACGCCATCGCACCGTGGAGGTACGTCGTGCCCATGGCCATCAACCGGGCCACGTTGGGGGCCTCACCCCGGGCGGCGGCGTCGTACAGCACGTTCGGGTTGCAACCGTCGAACAGGAGGCCCACCACGTGGTCGGGCGGCGGCTCCCGGCTGTCGATGAGGTCGTCGAGCACCTCGCCGTCCTGGCGGCGCAGCCGGGCGTCGGGGCGGGGGCGACCGTTGAGGCCGACGCCGCCGGGATGGGGGGCGACGCCCATGAGGGCGGCCACGGTGGGAGCCACGTCGATCAGCCGGCACGCCCGGGGGACGGCACCGAGCGCCTTGACGCCGGCCCCGGCCAGGATGAACGGGGCCCGGGCCTGCACGACGCCCATCGACCCGTGCTCCCCCCGCTCGCCGCCGTGGTCCTCCCAGTTGTGGGCCGAGGTGTGCAGGCAGACGACGTCGGGGGCGCTGGCGGCGTCGAACACCTGGGCCACCATCTCGTGGGCGAACGGGTAGCTGTTGGCCGTGCGGTCGGGCCAGGGGTGAGCGGTCTCCTCGTCGAGAGGGGCGAAGCGGTTGGTGGACCGGTCGCCGAGCGGGTTCCGACCCTCGACCGCCGTCTCGGTGAACCGCCAGCCGTAACCGTCGTCCTGCCGGCGGAAGCGGACCCGACCGTCGACGGCCCGGGCCTCGTAGCCGTCGCCGTCGGCGGTGATCACCATCTCGACGATGGGCTCGAGCACGGGGTCGAGCAGGGCCTCCACGGCGGTGTCGACCAGGTCGGGGTCGGGGGAGAGCGACATCGGGTTGCGCATGGCGGCGGAGACTATGCCAGGCCGGCGACCGCCGGCCGTCCCCCCGGTTGACCCACGCCGGCGGTTCGGTGAACGAGGCAAGGACACGGCCGGCGCCCTCAGCGGCCCCCGCCCATCGCCGTGAGCACCAGGTTCCAGGAAGCGAGGCCGTGCTCGCACCAGGCGTCGGGCGCGACCCAGCACTCGTCGGGGCAGCGGCAGCCTCCGTCGGCCAACCACTCGGCCAACGTCTCCGGATCGGGCGGGGCCCAGCCGCTGTTGACCTCGAACCACGCATGGGTTCGCGCCACCGCCTCCTTGGAGGTCATCCCGGGGCAGGTCTCCCCGCGGCGTCGGCCACGGTGGCCCCGTCGGCGGTGGGGCCGTCCTTGAAGTGTGTCAGTCGGCGGTAGACCTCGGCCGCGCCGTGGGCGAAGTCGTCGGGTAGCCCCGCGTCCGCGAAGGTGGCGGCGATCTCCTCCATCTCCCCGGCGAAGCGCCAGGCCTTGGCCGGCGTGCCGGCGACGGCGGCGCGCAGCCGGACGGGCACGTCGGGCTGGGTGCGTTCCCACTCGGCGACGAGGGCCTCACGGACACCGCCACGGCGAGCGGCGGCGTCGATGGTCAGGAGGAGCGCGCTCGTGCCCTTGGTCCAGGCGGCGTAGCACATCTTCAACGTGGAGGCGGCCACCGGGTCGTCTCCCAGGACGACGACCTCGGGATCGTCGGGCCCGGTGAACAGCGCCGCCACCCCACCGGCCCCGGGCCCCGAGAGGTACAAGCGGGTGCCACCTCCGGGCCGCACCGGCCCGCCGATGATGTCGCCGTCGACGAAGACGGCCCCGGCCGCCTCGACCATCCGGGCCATCTTCGCCGCCGTGGTCGGCGCCAGGGCGTTGGCGTCGACGTAGGTGCCGCTGAAGCCGAGGGTGGCCACCTGGGAGGCGACGTCGAGGGCGGCGTGGGGAGGACAGATCGACATCACGACGTCGGCCTCGCCGACCAGGTCGGCCACCGTCGTCCGTTGCACCAGCCCGGCCGTGACCGCCCGCTGGCGGGTGGCCTGGCTTCGACCGTCGGCCGCCCATCCCACCTCGTGTCCCGCTCGGCGGAGGGCGGCCCCGATCGAAGCCCCCATCTGGCCGGGATGGAGCAGCGCGACGGACACCTCCGGGTTGGTCGTCATGGCCCACCATGGCACGGCCGATCCGCCTCGCTCGCCGATCGGCTCGCCCACCAACGACGGCTCGCGGGACTCGACCCGGCCCACGAGCCCGAGCCAGCGCACCGGCCGGGACCGGCTGAACCACCCGGGTTGGTGCGATGCATCGGCCATGGCCCGACCCAGCGCACCAACCTGGGCCAGCGCACCGACCTCGACGGCGAGCGGGAGACGAGAAGTGCGCGCCACGCTGGCGTCGGCATGGCCGTCACGACCCCACCGTGGCCCGGCCGGCGTAGGTCTGGACGAACACCACCTGCCTGCCTGCCTCCACCGAGTCGAGCGCGGCGGCGAAGGCCTTGGCCGTGTAGGTCGGTTCCAGGGCGAGGCCGTGGGCGCCGGCCCGGTCGGTGGCGTCGTGGCCGGCGTCGGTGGGGTGCCCGTAGCCGCCGCCGAACCAGCGCCCGTCGATGACGAGACGGGGCGCCGCCGGGCGCACCCCGCCGGCCGCGGCGAGCAGGGCAAGGGTGCCGGACACGAGCGGGGCGAGGGCCACCCGGTTGGTGACGACCCGGTCGGCGACCCGCACCGCTCGCACCGCCGCCCTCCTCCACCCCCCGAGGGCGACCCCGATGGCGAGGCCGACCGCCGAGCCGCCCGATCCGAGGGCGACCACGATCTCGTCGGGTTCGCCCTCACCCACGGCGGCGAAGGCGGCGACGAGCTCGAGGCCGGCCGAGACGTGGCCGAGGCACCCGAGCGGCGTGGACGCCCCCGGCCACAGCAGGTACGGGGACCGGCGAGCCAGGGCGGTGAGACGGGCCGCCAGCGCGACGGGCATCAGGTAGGGAGATCGCACGGGCGTGACCCGCACGTCGAGGGCAGCCACGGCGGCGGCGGTGCGGGCGACGTCGTCGGTGGCCGGCTGCGGGAACTGCACCGCTTCCACGTCGAGGCCGAGCCGGCGAGCGTGCACGGCGGCGGCCAGCACGTGGTGGGAGCCCGTGCCGCCGGCGGTGAGCACCGGCCCCCCTCGCCGGAGGGCGACGGGCAGCGTGAACTCCAGCTTGCGCACCTTGTTGCCCCCGTAGGCGGTGGAGGTGGCGTCGTCGCGCTGCACCCACAGCCGTTCGTCGAGACGGGTGACCGGGGTGGGCAGACCGTCAGCCAGCGGCGTGAAGGGCACGAGCCCGGCGCACCGCGGCAGCCGGTCGAACAGCGCGCGGTCGGCGGCAGTCACCGCTGGCGGGGCGGCGCTGCGCCGGCAGCGGCGTCCATCAGGACGGCTGGATGCCGATGGTGCCCAGTTCACGGGCGAGGGCATCGCTGGCCGCTCGCAGGAGCGGCTCGATGTCGCCCTCGACGACGATGACGGCGTCGGCCTTGACCCCGTTGACCACCTCCACCCGCCCGCGGCCGAACCGCACGGTGGCGGCACTGCGCCCGGCCCGGACGGCTACGGCGACGGTCACCGGCAGTCGAGCCACGATGGTGCGGACCAGGGCGTTGGCCAGCGGCCCTGGGGCGGCGTTGACCAGCAGGTGCACCAACAGGTCGTCCTCGCCCTGGGGTGCCTCGACGGTCGGCGTCGGTGGCGCCAGGTGGGTGGCCACCCGCATGAGCCCGGCGGCGGCGAGCATGGGAGCGGCGATCGGGGTGGCGGCGGCGATGGTGGCGATCTCGCCGAGCGCCGCGAGCGGGTCCGCGGGGCGGGCGCGGGTGAGCCGGGCGACGAGCCCGTCGGCGGTGTTGCCGACGAGGTTGGACACCCCGATCTGGGCGACCGTGGCCCGCACCGACCGGACGGCGGCCGGCGTCAGCACCTCGGCGAGCGGCGCCGGGTGAAGAGGTCGGCCGGCCTCGGCGCGGGCGCGGGCGTAGGCCACGAGGGCCTCGCGGACGTCTGGGTGGAGGCCGTCCTCGCCCAGGTACTCCCTCCAAGGGGCGTGCACCCAGGCGCACCAGCGGGAGCCGTTGACCTCGCTGGCGGCCAGGATCACCCGCTCCCGCGTCCGGGGGTCGATGGCCCCACCCGGGAGGTAGGAGCTCACGAGACCGCCGGCGGTGCGGGCCAGCTCGCCGAGCCACGGCGCCAGGGTGGCGACGCTCGCCGTCCGCCGGGGGAACGGATCGCGGCCGTCCATCGATCGGAGCGTACCGCCGCCCACCTTCCGGGGACGGGACCGACGGACGTCGAGGCCCTCGCGGGGCATCGGCCGGTCGTGGTCAGGCGGCGCCGACGGCCAGGGACACCATGCGGGCCAACACCCGGCCTGCTTCCTCGACGGAGCGCCCGTCGAAGGTGCGCAAGCTCTCCCAGGTCGGCCAGGACAGCGAGATGTCGAGCACGTCGAGCAGGAGCTCGCGCTCGGCCGTCTCCACCGCATCCAGCTCGGTGGCGAAGACCGAGGCGATCTCGGCCCGCAGCACGTCGTGACCGAACTGGAGGCGCTTGGTGATCTCGGCCGAGAAGGGGGCGTGGATGGCGGCGGCTCGTCGTATGGGTGTGACCGCCTCGAGCACCTGGACGCGCTGGGCGACGAACGCCGACACCCGCTCCTCGCGGGGCAGGGAGCCGTCGATGGGCACGAGCAGCTCCCCGAGACGGTGGATCACCCGCTCGGCCACCATGGCGAAGAGCGTCTCGAGGTCGTCGAAGTGCTGGAACACCGAACGCACCGACACCCCGGCCCCGTCGGCGATCTGGGGGGCGGTCGGCCGGAGCACGCCGGCTTCGACGAGGCCGATGCAGGCGTCGACGATGGCTTCACGGGTGCGGACGGCTCGCGCCGTGCGCCCGTCCACTGGGGCATGCTCGACGTCGGACATGTCCGATTCAATCTACGGTCGCCGCCGGAGGTTGGGGTACCACCGACCCCAGGCCGGGGCCCTCGGCAACCGGTGGGGCGAGCCCACGCCAAGCAGGCCGGCGGCCGCTAGGAGCCGGCCACGCCGGATCCGTGGTGGCACACCATGCGCCAACCCTCGGTGGTGCGCTGGAAGAGGTTGAGGGCGGCAACGGTGCCCCCGATCCCCTCCCCGATCAGGTTCTCGTCGACGGTCACCCAACCGGTGTCACCGCTGATCCTGGCCCGCTCGCCGGTGAGGATGAACTGCACGGGCGCCGGCTGCTGGAACAAGGTGAACCACGACGCCGCCACCGCCGACCACCCCTGCAGGGTCGCCCAACCGGGGTGGGTGCAGGCCACGTCGTCCTGGTGGGACCAGAGCTCGGACATGGCGTCGAGGTCCTGGCGCTCGAAGGCTTCGTAGAACCGCCGGTTGGCGGCGAGCAGCGCTTCGAGGTCCTCGTCGACGGCGATGGCCGCGAGGGTAGGACGGCGTCAGCGCCTCGATGCGAGGACCGAGCTGGGTACGAGCGGTACAGCGGGCGATGCGAGGATGGGTCCGTGCGGCGTGCCAGCTCCTCGGCCGGGGTCGACGTGGCCATCCACGACCTGGGGGGCGACGGCCCGCCGGCCCTGCTGGCACACGCCACCGGCTTCCAGGGCCCGATCTGGGCCCCGGTGGCCCGGCGGCTCGGTGACCTGCACTGCGTTGCCCCTGATTTGCGAGGGCACGGCGACTCCCCCGCTCCCGCCGATGGAGACTTCGCGTGGGAGGGCTTCGCCGACGATGTCCTCGCCGCGCTCGACGCGCTCGGCCTGGGCCACCCCGCCGGGATCGGTCACAGCTCGGGCGCCGCCGCCCTCCTCCTCGCCGAGGCCCGACGACCGGGGACCTTCCGGGCGCTGTGGTGCTACGAGCCCATCGTCCTCCCCCCGACCGAGCCCGGCGCCCCCGCCCGGTCCGGCGACAACCCGGGAGGCGATCAGCTCGCCCGTGGGGCCCGGATGCGCCGGGAGCGGTTCGACTCGTTGGCCGCCGCCGAGGCCAACTTCGCGTCGAAGCCGCCCATGGACGCCTTCGATCCCGAGGTCCGGCAGCTCTACGTGGCCCACGGCTTCGGTCCCGACCCCGACGGCGGCGTGCGGCTCAAGTGTCGCCCCGAGGACGAGGCCCGGGTCTACGAGATGGGCGCGCACCACTCCGCATGGAGCGTTCTCGACGCCGTCACCTGCCCGGTGACGGTCGTCCGGGGGACGACCGAGGGCTTCGGCCCGGCCGCCATGAGCGAACCGGTGGCCAGCCGCCTCCCGCACGGTCGTCTCGAGGCCCACGACGACCTGGACCACTTCGGGCCGATGACCGCCCCGGCCGCCATCGCCGCCTCGATCCTCGCCGCGCTCGCTCCCGGCTGACCCCGGCACACCCTCCCCTTGGCTGTGACAGGGGGTGCGTACAGTTGCCGCATGGCCTTCGAGCTCCCCCGCCGGCTGTCCCCTTCGAAGGTCTCCTCGTTCAGGGACTGTGCCCTGGCCTTCCGATTCTCGACCATCGACCGGCTCCCCGAGCCGCCGTCGTTGTCAGCCACCAAGGGCACCCTGGTCCACGCCGCCCTCGAGCGCCTCTTCTGCCTCCCCGCCCCCGACCGCACCGTCGACGCCGCCCTCGCCTGCCTGGCCGACGCCTTCACAGCCCTCCGGCCCGAGCCCGACGTGGCCGGTCTCGCCCTCGAGGGCGACGCCGAGGCGGCGCTGGTGGCCGACGCAGATCGGCTCGTGCGCAACTACTTCCTCCTGGAGGACCCTCGCAGCTTCGAGCCCATCGGCGTGGAGCTGCGCCTGCAGGTGGAGGTTGCCGGGCTCGAGCTCGTCGGCGTCATCGACCGCCTCGAGCTCGACGCCGCCGGCGAGCTCGTGGTCACCGACTACAAGACCGGTCGGGCGCCGACCGAACGGCACGAGCACCGCCGCCTCGGCGGTGTCCACTTCTACTCGCTGCTGTGCGAAGAGCTGTTCGGCCGCCGCCCGGCCCGCGTGCAGCTCCTCCACCTCCAGGAGCCGGTGGCGCTCACCGCCCTCCCGAGCGACCAGTCCACCCAGGGGCTGCGGGCGCGAGTGGGAGCGATCTGGCAGGCGGTCGAGCGGGCGTGTGCCACCGAGGACTTCCGCCCCCGTCCGGGCCCGCTCTGTGACTGGTGCTCCTTCCAGGCCTACTGCCCGGCCTTTGGCGGCGACCCCGCCGATGCCGCCGAGGCGGCCGAGGCGGCCGCCGCAGGAGCAACGGCGACCGGCGAGGCCGTGGCGTCGGGCCACGACGGCGTGGGTGCCCGCGCTGGCTCGCCCGTGCTCGTGGCGGCGCCGTAGCGTTCCAGCCGCATGTCCGACGGGGTGGCGGTTCCGGTCGTCGAGGTCGTCCTGTCGCCGGTCGAGGCGTTCGACGAGCGGGTCGATGCGCTCGTCGACCGGTTGCGGGGCCGGCCCGCCATCGACCGGCTCATGTACACCGCCTCGGAGCTGGCCGACTTCAGCCTGCTCTGGCACCTGATCGGCACCGGCCGAGGTCTGCGCTCGGAGCGCCACCTCCGCGAGGCGGTGCGCCTCAGCACCGTCCTCGGCCTCGAGTCCACCGTGGTCAACATGGGCCTCAAGTCGCTGTTCCAGCGGGATCGGCCGATCCCGGAGTTCCAACGGCCCCACCACCTGCGCATGCCGCTCACCAGCAGCTTCCCGAGCGGCCACGCCAGCGCCGCCTTCTGCGCCGCGGGACTGCTCTCGGAGCGCAACCGCTGGGGGCCGCTGTACTACGCCGCTGCCGTGCTGGTGACCACCAGCCGGGTGCACGTCAAGATCCACCACGCATCGGATGTGCTGGCCGGTGCGGCCGTGGGCACGGCCATGGCCGTGGTCACCCGCCGGTTGTGGCGCCTGGCTCGCTGAACGGGTGGGCGCCGCCAGGACACGCCGCCGGAATGCGGCGCCGGACCGGCCGGTTGGCAAGGCCATGACCTCCTTCGCCGTCACCTGGGACTACCGCTGCCCGTTCGCCCGCAACGCCCACGAGCACGTGCTGGCCGGGCTGGCCGCCGGCGCCGACTGGGACGTCACGTTCGTCCCCTTCTCCCTCGGCCAGGTGCACGTGGCCGAAGGGGAGCGCCCCATCTGGGACCGCCCGGAGGAGGACTCGGGTCTCTTGGCCCTCCAGGTCGGCACCGTGGTGCGCGACACCGCTCCCGAGGCGTTCCCGGCGGTCCACCACGCCCTGTTCGGCGTCCGACACGACCAGGGCCTCGACCTGCGTGACGCCGACGTGATCGGCGAGGTGCTGGGCGACCACGGGGTCGACGCCGAGGCGGCCTTCGCCCGGGTCGCCGACGGCGGCGCCCTCGACGTGGTCCGCAAGGAGCACGAGGCGGCGGCCCGGGATCACGACGTCTGGGGCGTCCCCACGTTCATCCTCGGTGACCGGGCCGCCTTCGTGCGGCTGATGGACCGCCCGGCCGGCGACGGCGCGCACGCCCGTCGCAGCGTGGACCGGGTGCTCGATCTGCTCGACGGGTTCCCCGAGCTCAACGAGTTCAAGTACACGTCGCTGTCCCGGTAGCCCACCACCGGTCCGGAGGATCGCCGGTGCACTGGTTGCTCCTCTACGACGTCGCCGACGACTACCTGGAGCGGCGGCGCCCGTTCCGCGACGCCCACCTGGCCCATGCTCGAGCTGCCCACCACGGCGACGGGCTGGTGATGGCCGGGGCGCTGGCCGAGCCCGCCGACGGTGCCGTGCTGGTGTTCGAGTGCGAGGCTCCCGAGGTGGTCGAGGAGTTCGCCCGCGCCGACCCGTACGTGACTGCAGGGGTGGTCACTGGGTGGCGGATCCGCCGATGGGTCGTCGTCGTCGGTGCCGGCGCCGAGGCGGTCTGAGGCGGGCCCCGGCTCCGGTACCGTTCGGGCGTGACCGCGCAGGCGGACAAGGTGCAGCGGTTCCTCGCCCTCCACCGGGCCTCGACACCGTTCCTGATGCCCAACCCATGGGACCCGGGTTCGGCCCGCCTCCTGCAGTCCCTCGGCTTCGAGGCCCTCGCCACGACGAGCGGCGGGCATGCGGCCACGCTCGGGCGGCTCGACGGATCGGTGTCCCGGGAGGAGGCGATCACCCACGCCGCGTCCATCGCGGAGGCCACCGACCTCCCCGTGTCGGCGGACTTCGAGAACGGCTTCGCCGACGAGCCCGAGGCGGTGGCCGAAACCGTCCAGCTCGGCCTGAGGGCCGGGCTGGCCGGATGTTCGGTGGAGGACTCCAGCGGGCGGCCGGACGCCCCCATCTACGACGTCGCCTTCGCCACTGAGCGGGTGGCGGCGGCGGCCGAGGCTGCCCACGCGGGGCCGGTCGGCGTGGTCCTCACCGCACGGGCCGAGAACCACCTCCACGGGCGGTCCGACCTCTCCGACACCATCGCCCGGCTCCAGCGCTACCAGGAGGCCGGCGCCGATGTCCTCTACGCCCCCGGCCTGACGACGGCCGACGACATCGGGGCCGTCGTCGCCGCCGTTGACCGACCTGTCAACGTGCTGGCCCGTCCCGGCTGTCCTTCGGTCGCCGAGCTCGCCGAGCTGGGCGTCAGGCGGATCTCGGTGGGCGGCGCCTTCGCGTATGCCGCCATCGGCGCCGTCGTCGAAGCGGCCCGCGAGCTCCGCGAGGAGGGCACCTACGGGTTCTGCACCCGAGCCGGCGCCGGCTCCCGAGCGGCCCAGGCCGCCTTCGGACGGGGCTGACCTGACGAGCGTGGCCATGGCCGCTGACGCAGCAGTCGAGCGCATCCAGCTCGACGAGACCTCGTGGGTGGACGTGGCGCGGGGGTGGTTGGCCGACGCCGACGCCGACACCGTCTTCGGGGCGCTTCGCGACGGGGTGGCGTGGCAGACCAGCCGGCTGTACCGCTACGACCACTGGGTGGAGGAGCGCCGCCTCGGCGCCGTGTGGCGTTCGGGCCACCCCCTGCCGCACCCGACCGTGGCCGAGGTCCACCGCCACCTCCAACACCGCTACGGCGTGCGCTTCGACGGTTTCGGCTTGATCCAGTACCGCGACGGCAACGACGGGCAGGCCTTCCACCGCGACACCGACCTGCGATGGCTCGACGACACCATCATCGCCGTCCTCACCCTCGGGGCCCGGCGGCCGTGGCTGCTGCGACCCCGGACCAGCCGGTACGACCACTCCGAGACCAGGGGCGCGGTGATCGACATCGCGCCGGGCCCGGGCGACATTCTGGTCATGGGCGGGCGCTGCCAGGCCGACTGGGAGCACGCCGTCCCTTACCGGCCCCGGGAGGCGGTGAACACCCGCATCTCCATCCAGTGGCGGTACAGCTCCGGGCGCGGCCGGCCCTTCGTCGGCAGCTCCTACCGCGCTCCCCGCCACTACAGCAGGAGCCGCTGAGGAACCGGTCGGGAGGACCGCTCTCGGTGGCCACGACTACGGTGCGATGGTGGCCGACTCAGCCGTGCCCGCCGATGTCCGCATGTCCGACGTCGAGGCCCTCATGTGGAACCTCGAGAAGGACCCCCACCTCAGCTCCGCGTTCGCCAACGTCACCATCTTCGACCGTCCGCTCGACCACCACCGGCTGCGGCGCCGGATGGAGGCGGCGGTGCGGGCCGTGCCCCGCCTCCGCCAACGGGTGGTGGCCTCGCTCGGCCGGCTGGCCCCGCCGGAGTGGCGCGACGATCCGGACTTCGACATCGACTTCCACATCCGCCGGGTGGCGCTCCCGCCCCCCGGCACCGACCGCCAGCTGTTCGACCTCGCCGCCACCATGGCCGCCGACCCCTTCGACCGCACCCGGCCGCTGTGGGAGTTCACCGTCATCGACGGGCTCGACGGCGGACGGGGGGCGATGCTGCAGAAGATGCACCACACCATCACCGACGGCGAGGGCGGGGTGCGGATGTCGGTGCAGTTCATCGACCTGGAGCGTGACCCGCCCGTGGACGACGGCGATGACGCCGGCCCGCTCGACACGGTCCCGGCCGGGCCCTCGGGGCGTTCGCTGGCGGCGTCGGCCGCCGACGCCATCGGGCACAACCTGCGCCGTCAGGTGGGGGTGGCCCGCCGCAGTGTCGCGGTCGCCGTCGGTACCGCCACCGACCCGGCCCGGCTCGGTCGACTACCAGCCGACGCCGCCGCCACCGTGGCCTCGCTGGCCCGCCAGGTGGCGGTCACCGACCAGCGTCGCTCACCGCTCTGGGTGCAGCGGTCGCTACGGCGGCGCTTCGACGTGCTCCAGGTCCCCCTCGACGACGCCAAGCGGGCGGCCAAAGCGCTCGGCGGAAGCGTCAACGACCTCTTCGTGGCCGGCGCCGCCGGCGCCGCCGGCGCCTATCACCGCCGCCTCGGCGTGGACGTGGACGAGCTGCGCATCTCCATGCCGGTGAGCACCCGCAACGACCGGTCGGCGGGCGGCAACGCCTTCACCCCAACCCGGGTGCTCGTGCCCGTGGGGCCGGACCCCGTCGAGCGCTTCACGGCGATCCACGAACGGTTGTCGGTCACCAAGACCGAGCGGGCCCTCGGGCTCACCGGTGCGTTGGCCGGCGTCATGAACGTGCTACCCACGTCGGTGCTGGTGCGCATGGCCCGCCAGCAGGTGGAGACGGTCGACTTCGCCACCTCGAACGTGCGGGCCGCCCCCTTCGACCTCTACATCGCCGGTGGACTGATCGTGGGGAACTACCCGATGGGACCGCTGGCCGGGACCGCCTTCAACCTCACCACCATGTCCTACCGGGGCAACCTCGACATGGGGCTGCACAGCGACGCCGCCGCCATCGTCGACCCCGAATGCCTGCGCCTGGACATGGAGGAAGCCTTCACCGAGCTGATCGGCTGCGGCTGACGACGGGGTGCTCAGGCTCCTGAGACAGCCGGGCTGGGGGCGTCGTCGGCGGACATCAGCAGCAGCCGGAGATCCAGGAGCAGGTCGGCGACCTCGGTGGTGGACACGAGGTTGCGGTGCTGCATCTCGTTGAGGCCCCGATCGATCACGGCGAGGGCTTCGTTCATCACGTCGTGCTCTCTGGTCTCGGTCATCTCTGGCTCCCCCCCGGCTGGTGGTGACCCCACCCTACCCAGACCCCCGCGCAACAGGACTGCACCGCCTGTTGCCACCGTGTGAATTTGCACACGGTGGCTCTGCCCCCGTGACCCACGCACGGAGCTCGGGCTCTTAGCGTTGGCCGCATGGAGTACCAGGTGGTGCGGCGCCTCGGCCGGGGCGGGATGGGCGTCGTCGACCTCGCCACCGACGCCGGCGGCCACCCCGTGGCCCTCAAGCGCCTCGCCCTCCACGGTTCACCCGAGGAGGTGGCCCGGGCCCGCACCCGCATCCGCCGGGAGGCCATGGTGCTGGCCTCCCTCGAGCACCCCGCCATCGTCCCGCTGGTGGACCTCGTCGACGAGGCCGACGATCTCGTGCTGGTCATGCCCTACTTCTCGGGCGGCACGCTCCACGACCGGGTCCTGCGATCCGGGCCGCTCGAACCCGACGAGGTCGCCACCATCGCCGTCCGGCTCCTCGACGCCCTCGCCGCCGCCCACCGCCAGGGGGTCGTGCACCGCGACATCAAGCCCGCCAACGTCTTGTTCGACGCCGAGGGCCAAGCCCACCTCGTGGACTTCGGCGTGGCCTCGGCCCGGGACCACACCGTCGGGCTCACCGCCAGCGAGATGGTGGTGGGCACCCCCGGTTTCATGGCTCCCGAGCAGGCCCGGGGGGAACCGGCCACGCCCGCCGCCGACGTGTTCTCCCTCGGCGCCACCCTCGCCTTCGCCGCCACCGGCACCGGCCCGTTCGGTCCCGTCCAGGCCGACCCCCGGGTGCTCATGTGGCGGGCGGCCACGGGCAAGGTCGAGCGCCTGCCCCGCACCCTGCCCGCCGACGTGCGGAGCCGGTTGGCGTCGATGCTCGAGGGCGATCCCTCCCGCCGGCCCTCGGCCGCTCAGGTGCTGGGCGGACCGGAGGGCACCCTGCCCCGGAGCGGCCTCGCCAGGGTGACCGGTCGCCACCGGGCCACGACCGTCGGCCTGGCCGCCCTCCTGGTCGTGGTCGGCCTGGCCGGCGTGGCCGCCGTCCTCGCCGACGGGGTCGGGGGACGGCCCCCTGGGTCCGGCGCCCTCGACCCCCCGGGGCGGTCCACGACCACCTCCGGCCCCACCACCGAACCGTGCCGGGACCTGCGCTACCAGCCCTGCGGGGAGGACCCTGCCCCCAACACCGACGGTCGTCGCTGCGTCGACGACCACGGGGACTACGACGGCGACCGGACCAACGGCTGTGAGGCCGTCCCCGACCGGGTGGCCGACGGCACGGCCGTCGAGGGGGAGGTCTCGGCCAACCTGGTGCCTCGCGCCGACGTCGACACCTGGACGGTGGCCGTCGAGGATCGCTTCCAGTTCAGCTGCGACGGCACCGTGACGGTGACCCTCACCGCCCCGGCCGGGGCCAGCATGCGGGCCACGGTCACCGACGCCGGCGGCGCCGAGCTGGCCGACACGACGAGCGCCGACGGCAGCCCGGGCTCGGCCGAGGTGACCGAGCCGACCTGCGCCGGGGACGACTCCGGCACCCTCGAGGTGGTCATCTCCTCGGTGGGATCGGACCGCTCCCCCGACGACTACACCCTCGAGGTCACCGGCTCGTACTGACGGCACCAGTGGCTAGCGTGCGCCGGGATGGCCCCCGCCGCCGCCCCGCTCGGGGTCACCTTCGCCAGCCTGATGGGGCTGGGGCCGCCACTGGCGCTCGACACCGCCCGGTGGGCCGAGGAGCTCGGCTACGGGTCGTTCTGGACCGCCGAGACCACCGGGCCCGAGGCGTTCTCCCTGCTGGCGGCGGCCGGCGCGGCGGCGCCGTCGCTCGGCCTCGGCACCGGAGTGCTCGCCCTGCAGCTGCGCACGCCGATGGTGGTGGCCATGGCCGGCGCCACCCTGCAGGCCCTGCACCCCGACCGGGAGGTGCTCCTCGGCGTCGGCATCTCCTCCCCGGTGGTGACCGAGCGATGGCACGGCGTCGACTACGGGGGACGACCGCTGGCCCGGATTCGGGAGTACGTGGCCCTGGTCAAGGCCTGCCTGTCCGGGGAGAAGGTCGACTTCGCCGGCGACTTCTACCGGGTCAAGGGGTTCCGGCTCGGGGTGCGCCTCGGTGACCGGCGACCCAAGGTCGTGGTCGGAGCGCTCAACCCGGCCATGCTGCGCCTCGCCGGGGAGGTGGCCGACGGTGTGCTCCTCAACTACCTGCCCGCCTCGCACGTGCCGTGGTCGGTCAAGCAGGTGCGCGAGGGCGGCGACGCCACCGTCTACGCCTACGTCCACGCCGGCGTGTGCGAGCGCGCCGACGGCGTCGACCTCGCCCGCCGCGACCTGTTCTCCTACGCCGTGGTCGACGCCTACGCCGCCAACTTCGCCCGGGCCGGCTACGGCGACGCCGTCAGCGAGATCCGGGCCAGGCACGCCGCCAGCGATCGCGAGGGCGCCCTGGCCGCGGTGTCCGACGACATGATCGACGGGATCGACGTGATGGGCGACGCCGACCACGTCCACGCCGCCGTCCGGGCCTACACGGCGGCCGGTGTCGACGTCCCCGTGCTCATGCCGCTGCCCTGGGGACCCGACCGGGCCCGGGTGGTGGAGGACACGATGCGCGCCGCCATGGGGGCCTGATGGAGCTGGCCGGCAAGGTCGCCGTCGTCACCGGAGCCGCTCGCGGTATCGGCTACGCGTTGGCCGAGCGGTTCCTGGCCGAGGGAGCCCGGGGCGTCACCGTCTGCGACCTCGACCCGGCCGACTGCCATGCTGCCGTCAGCCGCCTCGGGCCCGGCACCCTCGACGTGGCCGCCGACGTCAGCGTGGCTGCCGACGTCGCCGGGGTCGTCGCTCGCACCGAGGAGCGGTTCGGGCCCGTCGACCTGTTCGCCTCCAACGCCGGCATCGGGACCGGCCAGGGCATCGAGGCTGGCGACGAGGTGTGGCAGCAGATCTGGTCGGTCAACGTGATGGCCCACGTCCACGCCGCCCGAGCCGTGCTGCCCTCGATGCTGGGCCGCGGCGAGGGCTACCTGCTGTCCACGGCTTCTGCCGCTGGCCTCCTGTCCAACATCGGCGACGCCGGCTACACGGTCACCAAGCACGCCGCCGTGGCCTTGGCCGAGTGGCTGGCCATCACCTACGGCGATCGCGGCATCAAGGTGAGCTGCCTCTGCCCTCAGGGCGTGAACACCGACCTGCTGCGCTCCGGGCTCGCCGCCGGCGGGCCGGCCACCACCGTCGCCGCCCAGGGCGTGATCGAGCCGGTCGACGTCGCCGACGCCGTGGTCGCCGGGTTGGCCGACGAGCGCTTCCTGATCCTCCCTCACCCCGAGGTGGCCGACTACGTGGCCCGCAAGGCTGCCGACCCCGACCGGTGGTTGGCCGGCATGCGCCGCCTCCAAGCCCGCTTCGCCCCGCCGGGGCAGGCATCGACCGATGGCCGTGGCGGTTCTTGATGCACCTGGCCACCGTTGCGGTGGTGATCTGCATCAAGAAGCGTGTGGTGGCGGTGGGCGACCGCTGACCACCCTGCCGGTGCGGGCCGGCGCCGTCGCCGGGGTCTGGGTGAGCAAGGCCGACGAGCACGTCGCCCTCACTGCGCTCCCAGGCGCCTTGGCCGAGCTGCACCGGGTCCTGCCGGTGGGTGCCAGCGTCGAGCTCGCGCTCTCGGGCCGGCTCGCCGCCCAGCGGTGCCGCGACGATCTCGTCGACCTGCTGGTCGGGGCCGGGTTCGAGCTGGTCGCCGTCGACGGGGGCGGCGGCGACGGCGACGGCGGCCTCGTGGTCACCGCCGTGCGGGCCCGCACGCTGGCCGACACCGTCGGCCCGGGGATGAGGCTGCTCCTCTGCGGCCTCAACCCGAGCCTGTACGCCGCCGACGCCGGCGTGGCCTTCGCCCGGCCCGGGAACCGGCTGTGGCCGGCGCTCCGCGCCGCCGGGCTGGCCACCGTCGACCGGGACCCCGGCCACCTCCTCACCCACCACCGCATCGGGATGACCGACCTCGTGAAGCGGGCCACCGTGGCCGCCGCCGAGATCACCGAGGACGAGTACCGCAGCGGCCTCGGACGGGTGGCCCGGCTGTGCCACCTGCTGCACCCCGGCGCCGTCGCCGTCGTCGGTCTGGCCGGGTGGCGGGCGGCGGTCGATCGCCGGGCCCGGTCGGGCTGGCAGGAGCACCGGCTCGGTCCCGCCCCGGTGTATCTCATGCCGTCGTCGAGCGGGCTCAACGCCCACAGCCAGGTCCCCGACCTGGCCGCCCACCTGACCGCCGCCGCCTCCCTGCACCCGGAGCAGCGCGAGATCTAGGTTGCGGCCATGGGCGTGCGCCTCGAACCGAGCGACGAGTACCTCCACGAGCTGGGTCCCGAGCCCACCTTCAACGAGTCGATGTACTTCAACCTGTACGACCCGGCCGCCCGCCTGGGGGCCTGGTTCCGGCTCGGCAACCGGGCCAACGAGGGCCATGCCGAGATGACGGTCTGCCTCTACCTCCCCGACGGGCGGGTGGGGTTCATGTACGCCCGGCCGGCCATCACCGGGAACCACGCCTTCGACGCCGGAGGCCTGCGCTTCGACGTCGACGAGCCCTTCGAGCGTCTCCGGGTGGCCTACGAGGGCCGGGTGGTGGTGCTCGACCGGCCGCTCGACATGGCCGATCCCGGCGCCGCCTTCCGGGCCAACCCCCACGCCGACGCCACCGCCGACCTCACCGTCACCCGGATCAGCGCCATGTTCGGCGGGGAGCCCGACGACGCCCACGAGCGGCCGGGCGAGGAGTTCGCCAAGGGCCACTACGAACAGCTCGTGGCCGTCGCCGGCACCCTGCGGGTGGGAGGCGAGGAGTGGTCGGTGGCCGGGGCCGGTCTGCGTGACCACTCCTGGGGCCCCCGCACCTGGCAGGCGCCCTGGTACTACCGGTGGCTGACCTGCGCCCACCTCGACGGTTGGGGCTTCATGCTCTCCCGCATCGCCCGCCGCGACGGTCCCGGCACTCGGGGCGGGTTCGTGTGGGACGACGGCGAGCTGCACCTCTGCGACGGCGGCGAGGTGAGCACCAGATGGGAGGGCGACGACGCCTACCACGCCGCCATCGGCTTCCGGCTGACCGCCGGGGACCGGGTGTGGACCGGGAACGGCCGAGTCCTCAACCTGATCCCGCTGCGCAACCGCAGGGACGGGCGGGTCACCCGCATCTCCGAGGGCCTCACAGAGTGGACCCTCGACGACGGCCGGGTCGGCCACGGCCTCTCGGAGTACCTCGACCAGATCGAGGACGGCCGACCGGTCGGTCTGGCCGAATAGCGGCCGACCCGCCGCCGGCCGCCGCCATACTGGCCCCATGAGCGAGCCGACGGCCAGCCGACGGACCAAGATCATCGCCACCATCGGCCCGGCATCGGAGTCCGAGGGGCTGATCAAGGACCTCGCCGTGGCCGGCATGGACGTGGCCCGCATCAACATGTCCCATGGGGACCTCGACCTCGGCATCCAGCGGTACCGGCGGGTGCGGGCGGTGGAGGCGGCCCTCGGTCGCCCCATCGGCATCCTCGTCGACCTGCCCGGCCCCAAGGTGCGCACCGGGCCCATGCCCGAGGGTGGCATGCCCGTGGCCGACGAGCAGCTCCTCCGCCTGGTGCCGGGGAACGAAGCCGCCACCGACGGCGCCATCTTCGTCGACCACGCCGGCCTGCTGGCCGACCTGCACCCAGGCGACCGGGTGACCTTCGGCGACGGCGGTGTCATGGCCGAGGTCACCGACCGGGGCCCCGATGCACTCGTGGCCAGGGTCACCCACGGCGGGCTGCTCCAGGGGCGTCCCGGCGTGCACATCCCGTCCGAGCGGCTGCGGCTGGCCACGCCGACCGACCGCGACCTGCGCCTGCTCGACGCCTTCGTGGACGAGGGGGTGGACATGGTGGCGCTGTCGTTCGTGCGGTCGGCCCACGACATCCGCCGGGTCGGCACCGAGCCGCACCCCCGGGGTCCGCTGGTGGTCGCCAAGATCGAGACGCGGGCGGCGGTGGAGAACCTCGACGGCATCATCGAGGCTTCGGGGGCGGTCATGGTCGCCCGCGGCGACCTCGGCTCGGAGATGCCCCTCGAGGAGCTGCCCCACCTGCAGAAGCGCATCCTCGAGCGCTGCATCACCCTCCGCCGGCCCGCCATCACCGCCACTCAAATGCTCGAGTCGATGGTGCACGCCCCGACCCCGACGCGAGCCGAGACCTCCGACATCGCCAACGCCGTGTTCGACGGGTCGAGCGCGGTGATGCTGTCGGGGGAGACCGCCATCGGCCACGACCCGGCCAACGCCGTCGCCACCATGGCCCGCATCGCCCACCGGGCCGACCAGGAGTTCGACTACGACAGCTGGCCCAGCCGGGTGCAGCGCATCTCGGGCGAGCTGCGCCAGAGCATCGACGACATCGTCACCAACGGCATGACCGACGCCGCCTGGCGGGCGGCCAGCGAGACCGGGGCCACCGCCATCATCTGCATCACCCGCACCGGGTTCACCGTCCGCTCGATCGCCCGCTATCGACCCAAGGCCAAGATCCTCGGCTTCAGCACCGACGTCCGCACCCTGCGCCAGCTCACCCTGTCATGGGGAGCGACGCCCTACGAGCTCACCGGCGGCTTCACCCCCGACACCCAGATCGCCCGGGCCGTGGAGCTGGCCCGGCACCACGGCGAGATCCGCAGCGGCGACCTCGTGGCCGTCCTGTCCGGGTCGACGAGCTACCCGGGCCAGGCCACCGACTCGCTGCGCCTGGTGCGCATCTAGTCCCGTGTCACACACCATCAAGGGCAGGTCTGCGGGCTCGGGCTGAGAGCACGACGGGAGTCGGTTGGCCGCCTTCGGTCATCCGCTCGAGGTGGAAGCCGGTTCGGATCATCGTGTTCACGAGATCGGCCAGAGGAAGGTGTGTTGCTCCGACCTTGTCCCGAATGCCTTGGTCGGTCCATGAATCGTTGGTCCACGCTCCGTCCAGGTAGCCCGGTCGGATCAAGATGCCATCGGCATCGGAGCGATTCGCGAACCCGCCACAGAAGCAGGGGTGCACCCCGATGTGGACGAACACTCCGCCCGGCTTCAGCACTCGACGGATCTCTGTCAGCACTGGTGCGTAGTCGGGCAGATCGGTGTGCACCATGACAGTCATCGCAGCGCCGAACGAACCCGTCGGGAAGGGCAGTTGGCCGCCATCAGCTCGAAGGACCGGGAGCCGCCCTCGGGCGTGCCGCAGCATCCCACTGGACAGGTCGACGCCGACCGGCTGCCAACCGAGTTGTCGGACGCGTTCGGCACAGATGCCGGTCCCGCAACCAACTTCGAGGCATATGCCCTCGCCCGTGCCGAGCAACTCCACGAGGGCCTGATCGATGCCCAACGCGTCGGCGAAGCCGTCAGGTCCAGCGTCGGCGCGCTGTCGGGCGAGGAACACCGACTCATACCAATCGGCGATCTCGTCATAGGGCGCTGCAACTGGCACCGACCCTCTCCAGGTTCAGAGGCATCCAGGTGACGCCCGGAGTGACGAGCGTACCTACGACACTGCAGACGTCGTCTGACAAAGCACTCGTTCAGCGGGGGGCGAGGTCGCGGATGGCCTGGCCGGTGTCGAAGCCGAACGGCAACAGGGCGAGGGCGGGGCAGGTGACGCCGTTGGCCACGTAGCGGGCCACGTGCTCCCGGCACTCCTGGGGAGACCCGTGCACGATGAGCTCGTCGACGAGGGAGTCGGGGATCGCTTCGAGGGCGGCCTTGCGGTCACCTCCCGCCCACGCCTCCCACATGGGCTGCAGCAGCTCGCCCCGGCCGAGCCACCGGTGGAACTCGGCGTACACGGGCACGGTGAGGTAGGCGGCGATGGCGTAGCGACCCATGGCCCGCACCGTGTCGGCGTCGGTGGTGGGGGCGACGAAGATGCGGGCCACCACCTCCTTGCCCTCGCCGCCAGCGTGGACGTGGGGCACCACCTGGCTGACGTCATCGGCGGACAGCCAGTTGATGATGGCGCCGTCACCCTCCCGGCCGGCCAGGCGCAACATCCCCTCGCGGAGGGCGGCGACGAGGATGCGGGGCTGCTCCTCGGGCACCACCCCGAGCTTGAACCCCTTCACGGCGAAGGTGTCGTAGGTCTCGCTCACCTTCTCCCCGGTCAGCGCCACCCGCAGGAAGCGGACCATGTCCCGCACCTTCTTGTAGGGCTCGTCGAAGGCCAGGCCGTTCCAGCGCTCGACGATGACGTCTGACGACGTGCCGATCCCGAAGGCCACCCGCCCGGGAGCGGCGTCGGCCAGCGAAGCCACGCACTGGGCCATCGTTGCCGGTCCCCGGGTGAAGGCGGGCACGATGGCCGAGCCGAGCCGCAGCGTGGGCGCCCACACCGACGCCAGCGCCAGCGGCGTGAACCCGTCGGCGCCGTTGGCCTCGCTCGACCACACGTCGGTGTAGCCGAGGTCGGCCAGCTCGACCACGAGGTCGCGTTGGGCGTGCAGCGGGATGCCGTCGAAGGGGATGGTCATGCCGTGGCGTTGCATCGGTGCTCCGGGGCCGGGGGTCGGGGGCTCCTGCCTACCCGATGGGCAGACCGCTGTCGTCGTCGATGCGGAGGCCGGCCTCGAGGGCCAGCGCCCGCGCCACCTGGCCGAGCTGGAGGGTGTCGATCAGCGCGCCGCGCAGGTGGCTCACGCCGCGGGCATCGCCGAGGCCACAACCCCGGAGATCGACGTCATCGGCGTCGGCCACGGACAGGTCGGCCTCGTCCAGCTCACAGGCGTCGAAGCGGGCCCCGGCCAGCGTGGCTCCGTGGAGGTCGGCGCCTCGGAGGGAGCACGACTCGAAGGCCACCGCCTCGAGGCGAGCGAACCGCAGTGACACCAGGTCCAGGCGACAGCCCACCAGACGCACGTCCCGCAGCCGAGCGGTGGAGAGGTCGGCGCCGATCAACTGGCACTCCACCAGCTCGCAACGCACCAGCTCGGGCCCTTCGAGCACGATGTTGGCGAGGTCACTACCGGACACGGCGGTGTCGACGACCCGCGAACTGCTGAGGTCGGCGCCGTCGAAGCGGCCACGCTCGAGGCGCACCCCGTCGAAGGTGATGGCGGTGAGATCGAGCCCTTGTCCGTCGATCTCGACGAGGCGCGCGTCATCGACCTCGGCGGCGGGACCCAGGAGGTCGGCCGAGCCCGGCTCCAGGACCGTCGCCAGCGCCGGACGCCTCGGTGGTCGGACCGAGCCGGTCACCTCCCGGGCGTCCCCGGGCGCTCGGAGTCGTCCCAGTAGCGCACGATGGTCGACTGGCTGGCGGTGGCCATGAGGGTGCCGTCCTCGGCCCAGAGGTAGACGTGACCCTGCCCGAAGCCGTCGCTGATGGCGTCGATGCGGATGTCGATCAGCACCCACTCCGTGGGCACGAGCCTGACGATGCGCAGGGTGTTGTCGAGGCTGTTGCCTCCCGCCGGCGCCCCGAGGGCCTGGCCGATGCCGAAGGGGACGTAGTCGCCGAGGATGGCGAGGGTGGCTGCCGACGGCTCGAGGAGCTCGGGGATGCGGGCCCACACCGCCGAGCGCCCGTCGGGGGACGGGTCGCCGTCGAGGTCGGCGATGTCGCGGGCGGCGGCCATGCGCACGTCGAGCCGACGCATGATCGAGTCCTCGACGTCCATGCGGAACCTGCGGGCGACGCACCGCTCCGGCGACGGCACCTCGGGCCGACGGGCCCAGCATCCCTCGGCCGGGCTGCTCCGCCGCCCGAGGGCGGCGTTCACGGTGAGGATCTCGGTGTCCCCCACCCGCCCGACGGCCCGGGCCTGGCTGATGGCCTTGCCGGCCACCGGCACGGTCACGTCGACGTCCATCACCGACGGTGGCCGGGCGTAGGAGAGGTACTGGGCGGTGGCCCACACCAACGGCCGCTCGGTGAAGGCCTCGAGGGCCTCGATGGCGGCGGCGAGGCCGCAGCCGCCGAAGAGGAACTGGTGACCGGTGGACAGCCCTGGGACCACCGGGAGGTACCAGCGGCTCGGGTTGTGGGTGGCCTCGAGCCCGAGGAAGGTCCGAGCGTCCATCGCCGGCACCGTAGAGGACCGGCGTGGTGGCCCTGGGCGGCGCCAGGTCGGCCTCGGTAGCGTTGCCCGACCCTCGTCCGAGAACGGAGCATCCGATGGCCGACCAACCCTGGCTGGGCGACGCCTGCGCACTGGTGGACGCGTTCCGCTCCGGTGAGCGCTCGCCGACCGAGGAGCTCGAGGCCACGGTGGCGGCGATGGAGGCCAGCCAGCTCAACGCCTTCTCCTTCACCGACCTCGAGGCCGCCCGCACGACCGCCGCCGGCGCCGATCCGACCCTGCCCTTCGGCGGCGTGCCCATCGCCATCAAGGAGCTGGAAGCCGTGGCCGGATGGCCCGCCACGGAGGCGTCGCTGGTCTTCGCCGACCGGGTCGGCGAGTACACCTCCACCCAGGTCACCCGGCTGGCGGAGGCCGGCACGGTGCCGGTGGGCATGACCACGGCGAGCGAGTTCGGCGGCCTCAACGTGAGCATCTCGAAGCTGAACGGGGTGACCCACAACCCGTGGCAGCAGGGCCGCACCACCGGTGGCTCGTCCGCTGGCAGCGCTGCCGCCGTGGCCGGCGGTCTCCTCCCCATCGCCACGGGCGGCGACGGCGGCGGATCCATCCGCATCCCCGCCGGCTTCAGCGGCCTGGTGGGGATGAAGGGCACGGCCGGCCGCATCCCCCGAGGACCGAAGACGCTGATCCACCCCATGACGGTCGTGGTCGGCTGCCTGGCCCGCTCCGTCCGCGACGTCTGCCGCTGGTTCGACGTGGCCACCGGCTACGACGGGCGCGACCCCTACTCCCTGCCGAAGGTCGAGGGATGGGAGCGCGACCTCGCCACCCGCGACCTGCAGGGGCTACGGGTGGCCATCACCCCGACCCTCGGCACCGCCGTCGTGCGCGACGAGGTGCAGCAACGGGTGGTGGCCGCCGGCGAGGCGCTGGCCGCCGACGTCGGCCTCCGGATCGTCGACGTCGCCGTCGACCTGCCCGCCCTCGACCTCACCTGGGCCCTCGCCAACCTGGCCGGTCTGAAGCTGGAGCTCGGAGACCGGTGGCCGGACTGCAAGGACGACCTCACCACCGAGATCGCCTTCGGCCTCGAGCTGGCCCACCAGATGGTGGACCTCGACGTGGTGGCTCGGGGCGAGGCCGCCCGCACCGCCGCCAACGAGGCCATGGCCGCCGTGTTCGACCAGGTCGACATCGTCGTGTGCGCCACCAACCCCGATGTCGCCTTCCCCGCCGACTGCTTCCTCAACACCCGGGTGGGTGACCTCCGGGTGGAGCCCGGCAACAACGGTGCCCTCACCATCCCCGCCAACATCAGCGGCAACCCGGCCATCTCGGTGCCCGTGGAGCCCTTCGAGGGCCTGCCCGTCGGCATGCAGCTCATCGGCCGCCACCACGCCGACGCCCTCCTCCTGGACCTGGCCCACGTGGTGGAGCGGGAGCGTCCGTGGCCCCTGGTCGCCCCCACCGCCCCGTGCTGATCGGGAAGGTCGCCGGGGGTCGGAGCGTTGCAGAGAGGTGACCACCCACACCGACCCCACCCACCACCCTGGCGGACCTCCGGCGGTCACTGTCACACCACCTGGGGACACTTGGTCCATGCCACGACAGCTCACCCTCATCGAGACCTCTCCCGACTGGCGGCTCGACGACAGGACCCGTGAGATCGGTCGTCGCGGGGTGGCCCGGGCTCGGGCCGCCCTCGCCGCTGCCCACGGCACGGGCGCCTCGCCCCCACCCGACACCACCGGGCCCGACGACCGGAGGCGGGGTGGCGGCGGCGTCGAGCGCCGGCCGGCGGCCTAAGCCGAGCCACACACGGATGGTGGACCAGTGAGCGACGCGCATCGAGCGGATCAGCGCCGCCTCCTCCTCTCCCGCAACCGTCCGCCTCCCCTCTACGGTGCAGCCATGACCGATGTCGTGATCGTCGAAGCCGTCCGCAGCCCCGTCGGCCGCCGGGGCGGCGGTTTGTCCACCATGCACGCCGCTGACCTGCTGGCCGTGGTCCAAGCCGCCGCCGTCGAACGCTCCGGGATCGACCCGGGCGAGGTCGGCCAGGTCGTCGGCGGGTGCGTCAGTCAGATCGGCGAGCAGGCCTTCAACGTGGCCCGCACCGCCTGGCTCAGCGCCGGCCTGCCCTCTCGGTCCCAGCCACCACCGTGGACACCCAGTGCGGGTCGTCCCAACAGGCGACCAACGTGGCCACCAGCCTGGTCGGCGCCGAGGTGGTCGACGTGGCGCTGGCCTGCGGTGTCGAGGTGATGAGCCGGGTACCCATCGGGGCCAACGCCCGCGGTGAGCACGGCCGCCCCATCCCGAAGTCCTACTTCGGGCGCTACGAGTTCACCTCGCAGTTCGAGGGCGCCGAGCGCATCGCCGAGAAGTGGGGCATCACCCGCGGCGACGCCGACCGGTTCGGCCTGCGCTCCCAGCAGCGGGCAGCCGAGGCGTGGGCCGAGGGGCGCTTCGAGCGCGGAGGTGGTGGCCATCGACGCCCCCGACCTGGGCGACGACGGCAAGCCCACCGGCACCAGCCACCGCGTCGAGCGCGACGAGGGCCTGCGGGAGACATCACTCGAGAAGCTGGCCACCCTGAAGCCGGTGGCACGCGAGGACGGGGTCCACACCGCCGGGTCGTCCTCACAGATCTCCGACGGTGCCGCCGCCGTCGTGCTGGCCACCGCCTCCAGGGCCGACGCCCTGGGACTGGTGCCCCGCGCCCGGGTCGTCGACACCTGCCTGGTGGGGGTCGACCCGGTGTTGATGCTCACAGGTCCCATCGACGCCACCGAGCGGCTGTTCGACCGCACCGGGCTGACCATGTCGGACATGGACGTGGTCGAGATCAACGAGGCCTTCGCCTCCGTGGTGCTGGCGTGGGCCAAGGAGCTCGGAGCCGACATGGGCGCGGTGAACCCCAACGGCGGTGCCATCGCCCTCGGGCACCCCCTCGGCGCCACCGGTGCCATCCTCGTCACCAAGGCCCTCCACGAGCTCGAACGCACCGGCGGCCGCTACGGGCTGGTCACGATGTGTTGCGGTGGAGGTCTCGGCACCGGCACCATCATCGAGCGCCTCCCGTAGCGCTCCTCTACTTCCCCCACTTCCTTCCCACGACTGCACCGGCCCGTTGCAGGGTCCGCCCTCGGAGGCGAAGATGGCGATCAGTGAAGAAGAACGGCTCGAGCTCTACCGCAGCATGGAACACGTCCACGGTCGGCGGGTAGCGACCACGTTGATGGGGTACCTGCCCCCGGTCGGATGGGCCGACGTCGCCCGACAGAGCGATCTTGCCGCGCTCGGGACGGAGCTCCGCAGCGAGATGCACATCGGGTTCACCCAGCTGTCGGCGCGCATGGACCGCTTCGAGGCCCGGTTCGACGCCCGGTTCGAGGCGGTCGATCAGCGCTTCGAGACGTTCGATTCTCGCTTCGAGGCGATCGACGCTCGCTTCGATGCGTTCGAAGCCCGGATGAACAGCAAGGTCGACCAGCTCCGGGCGGAGATGCACGAGGGCTTCGGCGCCATGCGCACCGACTTCGCCGCCATCATCGCCGCCCAGACCCGCTCGACGATGCTGCTCGTGCTGGGCTGTGTGCTCACCGTGGCCGCGCTCGCCTTCGCCCTCGCCCGCTTCCCCTGACACCGGCTCACGTCCACCGACCCCACCCACCACCCTGACTGCGACCGCCTCCGCGGTCACCGGCTCACCGGCAACCTGACTCGGCGGCGCCGCCGCCCCGCCGGCACGCCGGTGACTCGTGGCTCGGCCACCGAACACCGCTGCCCTCGGAGATCCGTGGTGGGTCGTTGCCTGCTCTGCTGCGCGCTGGCGCTCCTGCTGAGCGCGTGTGCCGGCTCGTCCGGCCAGGCCGGCGCACCCGGTGATGCCGCCGTCGTCCGGGTGGTCGACGGCGACACCGTCGTGGTCCGCCTCGGCGGCACCGAGGAGACCGTGCGCCTCATCGGCATCGACACCCCCGAGACGGTCAAGCCCGCCGCGCCCGTCGAGTGCTACGGCCCCGAGGCGTCGGCCCACCTGAAGACCCTGCTGCCGCCGGGGACGGCCGTCCACCTCGCCCGTGACACCGAAGCCCGGGACCACTTCGGTCGCCTGCTCGTCTACCTGCGACGAGCTGGCGACGACCTGTTCGTCAACCTCGACCTCGCCCAGCGGGGGCTGGCCCGACCCCTCGACATCTCACCGAACTCGGCCCGAGCGGCCCAGATCAGCGCCGCCGCCTCCCAGGCCCGCGCCGCCGGGCTCGGCCTCTGGGGCGCCTGCGAGCCGACCGCCCGACCGCCCTGACCCTTCGGCGGTCACCGTGCACGTCCACCGACCCCACCCGCCACCCTGGCTGCGACCGCCTTCGGCGGTCACCGTTTACCCATGTCCGGGAACCGGACGCCACAGCACGGTCACCTCGCCCCCAACCCAGTTCCGCCGAGTGCCGCTCGTGGCTGGCGCTTCCCTCGCCGCTAGCGTCGGAGCCGTGACGACGCTGGCCGAACGCCTCGGCTACGGCCCCGACGATCGGGTGCTGATCGTCAACTGTGACGACCTCGGGTCGAGCCACGCCGCCAACTCCGGGGTCTACGACGCCCTGCGCAGCGGTCTGGCCACCAGCGCCACGTTGATGGTGCCCTGCCCGTGGGCCCGGGAGGCGGCGGCCCGCTACCGCGGCGAGGACGTCGGCGTCCACCTGACCCTCAACGCCGAGTACGACCTGTACCGCTGGGGGCCGATCACCCGGGCCCCGTCGCTGCTCGACGGGGACGGGGGCTTCCCCCGGACCGTCGAGGACGTCTGGGACCACGCCGACCTCGATGAGGTGCGACGCGAGCTCCGGGCCCAGATCGAGCGGGCCATCCTCTGGGGCTTCGACATCACCCACCTCGACTCCCACATGGGCACCCTGCAGCTCCGACCGGAGTTCTTCGACGTGTACCTCGACCTGGCCGTCGAGTTTGGGTTGCCGCTGCGATTGTCGGGAGCGTCGACAGAGCCGGTGGTGGGCTTCCCCTTCCGAAGGCTGGCCACCGAGGCCCGGGTGGTCTTCCCCGACCACTTCGTCCGGGTGACCGGCGTCGGCAGCCGCAAGGCCATCGAGCGGACCGTCACCGACCTCCGCCCGGGGGTCACCGAGCTGTACGTCCGCCCTGCCCTCGACACACCCGAGATCCGTGCACTCGCCCCCGACTGGCCCGGCCGCGTCGACGACCACCACCTCGTGACCTTCGACGGTGAGCTGCGGGTGACCCTCCAGCGGGCCGGGGCCCACCTCATCGGGTACAAGCCCCTCCGCGACCTCCAACGGGCGGCCTGAGCGCCACCTCGTCTCCACGGAGCCGCTTCACCCGAGTGGCGAAGACCCGCGACACCGAAGCGCCCACGGTGCGGGCGTAGAAGCCCACCGGACCGATCCAGCTGATCTCGGCCCGGTCGTGGCCGGCGGCGGCAAGGTCGGCGCAGACGGCGCCCATCAGCGCCGCCCCGACCCCTGATCGCTGGGCGGTGGGATCGGTGCCGATGGGGCCGACCCAGCCGGCCCGGTTCACCGAGTGGCAGGCGAACCCGACGGCGTCGCCCCCCTCGACGAACCCGCCGTGGCAGGCGCCACGGTCGATGCCCCGGTCGAGCTCGGGTCGCCACCACGGCCACACCCGGTCGACCAGCGCTCGCACCGCCCGGACCTCGTGCTCCTCCCGCACTGGCCGCACGGCGACACCGACGGGGGATGCCCTGTGACCCGGCGACGGCCAGGGGCGCGTCGAACACGACAGGTTGACCGCCGCCCCGGCGTCCTCGTACCCGGCCGCCTCGAACAGGCACAGCGCAGCAGTGGCGGCGAGGTCGACGCCCGGCCACAGGTAGAACGGCGCCTCACCGCCGGCCGCCAAGCGGGTGGCGCCGCCGTCGACCAGCCAGGACTCGGCGGCGGACAGCAGCGACCGTCCCAGCCCTCGCCGGCGGGCGTCGGGGGCGACGGCCACCAGGCGAACGAAACCGACGGACTCCTCACCGACCCGGCGAACCACGGCCGCCGCTGCGCCGGCGCCATCACGGGCGGCGAGCACGACGGCTGGGTCCGGGTCGCCCCAGCAGGCCGCCCGCAGGTCGTCGGTGGTCAGGCCCTCGGTGGGCAGGGCGGCCGCCGCCAGGGAGGCCAGGTCGGCGGCCCGGTGGCGCTCCCAGACCTCGATCACGGGCCGATCACCGGCCGAGCCGGCGGCGGCTCAGGGTCCGCGCCCCGTTCAGAACTCGGTCTGGTCGGCCACCTTGGACTGGATGGCCTTGTACTCGGGGCTCTGGGTGAGGGGCATCAGCGACATCAGCTTGCCCATGTTGCCGGTCACCTTCATGCGCCCTTGCATGAAGGCGGCGTTGGCGTCGAGCTCGCCCTTGAGGATCTTGACCGAGTCGTCGTAGGTGGTGGTGAGGGTGAACTCGGCCTGCTCGTCGGAACCCATGGTGTTCTCGACGATGGTCCCGTTCTCGATCACCGTGAAGTACTTGACGTCCCCCTCGGGGGCTCCGGTCACCACGTACTGCATGCGGGCGGTCGCCCCCGGGCGTTCGGGGAACTCCTGGGCCAGCTCCCGCTGCAGGTCGAGCCACTCCTGGGTCAGGTACTTCGCCATGTCGGTCTCCTCCGGCGGGATGGGTGCGGGGCGATGCTACCGAGCATCCTCGGTCACGGCTGGAAGGCCGGCGAACAGGTCGCCCTCGGGCAGGTCGACGGGCACCTCGCTGCGGGCCAGGATGAAGTCCTCCTGAGGGTGGACGGTGGCGGCGATCTCGTCGGGGAGCCCGAACCAGAACGCCGATGTCGGGTCGATCTGGGTGGCGTGGGCCCGCAGGGCAGCGGCCCGCACGGCGTAGAGGCCGCTGACGTCGATGTGGGTGGTGAGCCGGTGGTCCTGCGACGGGCGTTCGAACCAGCGGTCGGTGAACGGTGACTCGAGGCCCAGCTCGCCGAACTTCTCGTGCATGGCCAGGATCCGGGTGCGCGACCAGGCCGAGTAGTACACCTTGGGCACCGTCCACGGCTCGCCGGTCCCCACGAAGCTCGTCGGGTCGGCGGCGGCGTCGAGCGCCGCCATCGTGACCTCGTGGACCCGCAGGTGGTCGGGGTGCGGGTAGCCCTCCTGGTCGTCCCCGTAGGTCAGCACCACCTGGGGACGCTCACGGCGCAGCACCGCCACCAACCGCCCGACGGCCTCGTCGAGCGGGGCCCGGGCGAAGCAGCGGGGGTCGGCGTTCTCCGGCGAGTCGGGCATGCCCGAGTCCCGGTAGCCGAGCATGACCACCTCGTCGAAGCCGATGATCTCGGCCGACCGGGCCAGCTCCTCCATGCGAACCTCGGCCAGGCGGTCGCGCACCTCGGGGGTGTCCATGGCGGGGTTGAGGATCTCGCCGGCCTCGCCGCCGGTGCAGCACACGAGCACGGTGCGCACGCCCTCGGCGTGGTAGCGGTGGACCGTCCCCGCCCCTTTGGACGCCTCGTCGTCAGGGTGGGCGTGGACCGACAAGAGGCAGCGGCGCGCATCCATCGCCTCGGCACGCTACCGGCGGGGGTGAGGGGGCCGGTACGCTCCGGGCGATGGCATGGCCGGGACAGCGATGAGGTCACCGGAGACCTGGCGCTGGGTGTGGCTGGCGGCGACGGCGGTCTTCGCCGGAGGCGAGATGTTGATCGCCGGCACCTTCTTCCTCGCCCCCTTCGCCATCGGCGCCGTCGTGGCCACCGTGCTGGCCTTCTCCGGCGTCACGCTGTGGGTCCAGTGGGCCGCCTTCGTGGCGGCATCGGCGGCGGCGTTCGCCGGCATGCGCCCGCTGGCCCGCCGGCTGGACCAGGGCCCCGCCCAGGAGGGCATCGGCGCCAAGCGCCTCGTCGGCCAGCACGGGACCGTGCTCGACCGCATCCCCGACGACCACCGCCTCGGCCTCGTGCAGGTCGACCGGGAGCAGTGGCGGGCCGAGACCCTCGACGGGTCGCCGGTGGCCGCCGGCGGCCAGGTCAAGGTCGTCGACGTGCAGGGCACCCGACTGCTGGTGGTCCCCGTGGCCACCCCGAGAGAGGAGTGACGATGGATGCTGCGCTGATCGTGGTGCTGGCCATCCTGGCCGTGCTGCTGTTCATCTACGTGGTCGCCGGGGTCCGCATCGTGCGCCCCTTCCAGCGGGGCGTGAAGGAGATGCTCGGCCGCTACCAGGAGACCGTCGATCCCGGGCTGCGGTTGATCATCCCGTTCGTCCAGACCATCCGCCTGGTCGACATGCGCGAGCAGGTGGTCGACGTCCCCCCGCAGGAGGTGATCACCTCCGACAACGTGGTCGTGTCGGTCGACGCCGTCGTCTACTACGAACCGACCGACCCCCAGCGCCTCGTCTACAACGTGGCCAACTTCCTCCTGGCCGTGACCAAGCTGGCCCAGACCAACCTCCGCAACGTGGTGGGCGACATGCAGCTCGACGAGGCGCTCACCAGCCGGGAGAAGATCAACGTCGGGCTGCGGGAGATCCTCGACGACGCCACCGACAAGTGGGGCGTGCGGGTGGTGCGGGTGGAGATCCAGCGGATCGACCCCCCGCCCGACGTCATGGCGTCGATGCACGAGCAGATGAAGGCCGAGCGCACCCGCCGGGCGGTGGTCACCGAGGCCCTCGGGCGTCGGGAGGCGGCCATCACCAACGCCGAGGGGGAGAAGCAGGCCGCCGTACTGCGGGCCGAGGGCGGCAAGCAGCAGCAGGTCCTGTCGGCCCAGGGCGAGGCCGACGCAACCCGGCTGCGGGCCGAGGCGGAGAAGTTCCGTCAGCTCACCGTGGCCGACGGTGAGGCCGAGGCCATACGGGCCGTCTACGGCGCCATCCACGAGGGAGAGCCGTCGCCCGACCTCATAGCCATCAAGTACCTCGAGACCCTCGGCCGCATGGCCAACGGCAAGGCCACCAAGCTGTTCATCCCCGCCGACATGAGCGGGATGCTCGGGTCGGTGGGGGCGGTGGCCGAGCTGTTCCAGGACCGCGACGACGGGGCCGACGGGGCTGCGGGCGGCCAGGGTGGCGGCGACGGGGGTGACGCCGCCCGGGCCGAGCGGGCCGAGCGGGCGGCCCGGCGAGCCGTCGGCCAGGCCGAGCGCCGGGCCGAGCAGCGGGCCTCGGTGGCCGACTCCATCGAGGCCATCGGCGCATCGGCCGACGCCGCCGTGGCGGCGGTGGCAGCGGCGTCGCCGGCCGCGGTCGCTCCCCCGCCACCGCCGGCCCCTCCCCTCCCGCCGCTCGAACCCGGCGGGCCCCCGGACCGGACCGAGGTCTGACGTGCCTCACTCCGCGCACGAGGCCGTCAACACCTACTTCACCGAGGCCGCCCGCATCATCGACCTCCACGAGGAGCTCTACCCGGTGCTCACCACGCCCTACCGGGAGCTGGCCGTGCAGGTCCCGGTGCGGCTCGACGACGGCAGCCTGCTCGTGACCCGTGGCTACCGGGTGCAGCACAACGGCGCCCGCGGGCCCTACAAGGGCGGCATCCGCTACCACCCCGATGCCGGCCTCGACGAGGTGCGAGCCCTGGCTTCGCTCATGACCTGGAAGACGGCGCTGGTCAACGTCCCCTTCGGGGGCGCCAAGGGCGGGGTGGAGATCGACCCGAAGATGCTCAGCAAGGCCGAGATGCAGCGCCTGACCCGGCGGTTCACCGGCGCCATCCACCACATCCTCGGGATCTACCGGGACATCCCCGCTCCCGACGTCAACACCAACGCCCAGGTCATGGCCTGGATGATGGACGCCTACTCCTCGGTGCACGGCTACACCCCGGCCGCCGTCACCGGCAAGCCCCTCGACCTTGGCGGCGCACCGGGCCGGGAGGCGGCCACGGGGCGGGGCTGCGTCTACGTCCTCGGCGCCCACTGCCGGCAGGAGGGCATCGACCTCAGCTCCCAGCGGGTGGTCGTCCAGGGCTTCGGCAACGTCGGGTCGTGGTTGTCCCACGAGCTCCACGCCCTCGGCGCGAAGGTGGTGGCCGTGTCGGACGTGAGCGGTGGCGTCTTCTCCGAGCACGGCCTCGACATCCCGGCCCTGCGATCCCACGCCGACGAGGGCCAGCCGCTGGTCGACGCGCCCGGCGTCGAGATCCTCACCAACGACGAGCTCCTGGCCACCCGCTGTGACGTGCTCGTCCCTGCCGCCCTCGGCGAGGTCATCACCGAGGACAACGCCGAGGCCGTGCAGGCCTCCATCGTGCTCGAGGCCGCCAACCACCCCGTCACCCCCCACGGCGACAAGCTGCTCGGCGACCGGGGCGTGGTGGTGATCCCCGACATCCTGGCCAACGCCGGCGGCGTGGCCGGGTCCTACTTCGAGTGGACCCAGAACATCCAGCAGTTCACCTGGAAGGAGGAGCGCTTCAACCAGGAGCTGGAGGACCTCATGACCACCGCCTACGCCGCCACCCGGGCCGCCGCCGACAGCTACGGGTGCACCCTGCGCCGGGCCGCCTTCGCTCTCGGGATCGAACGGGTGGCCGCCGCCGCCCGGCTGCGAGGCTACGTCTAGGTCTCGGCCTGGGGCCGGTCGACCCCGCCCTGCACCGTCTTCGGGTGGACGGGCCCGGTGGCGGGCGGGAGGGCGTCGTCACGGCGACGGCCGGCGGTCCCGGCAGGGTTCCGTCCCCGTGGCGAGCGTCCCCTCCGGCGCACATCCGCGGTCCGCGATCGGATCGGGCAGGGCGGTGGCCGGCCGGACGGCTGACGCCGGGTCACCCCGGCGGAGATCGCTCCGGTCGTGAGCGTGCCGTCATAGGTGCACTGTCCGCCTTCTCCCCGCCGTCGTCAAGGGGGACGATCGGCGGATACGCCACCACCACGTTCGACGACCGGGCCGCCGGCAGGACGGTCAGGGACGGCCGGCGGGCTCGCCGCCGTCGTCGTCGGGCTCCTCCTCGTCGGCCTCCAGCTCGTCGGCGTCCGGCTCGTCTTCGTCGTCGTCGAGCTCGTCGGGCTCGTCTTCGTCGTCGTCGAACTCGTCGGGCTCGTGTTCGTCGTCGTCGAGCTCGTCGGGCTCGTCTTCGTCGTCGTCGAGCTCGGCTTCGTCGTCGTCCGGGGCGGCGGCCCGGGAGGACGCGGCCTGGCGGGCCTTCCAGGCGCCGAACCCGAGCGATCCGGCGCTGAACACGTAGAACAGGCCGAAGACGCCGGCCAGGAAGACGAAGAGCACCTGGGACACGGCGGCCACGGTGAGGGTGCGAACCCGGTTCGGGCGGCCCGAGGCGAACAGGGCCGAGGCGGCCACCGCCACCGGGACGAGCAGGAAGATGATCACCAGCGGGCTGGCCGTCGACGCCACCGTGAGGGACTCGAACCGCTCCTCGGGCGCCGGCCCCGGGGACCCGGTGGCCTCGATCACCTGCCGAGCCACGTAGGGCAGGATCGGCCGCTGGATGAGCGGGATGAAGGGGAGCCCGACGGAAAGGGCCACGGCCAGCAGGAAGCCGAGCAGCACCGCCCGTCCGCCGGGCTCGGCCGTCACCGAGGCGTGCAGTCGACCGAGCCGTGACCGCGGCTCGGGCCGGGACGGTCCGGATCTCGGAGGGTCGGACCGACGGGTGCCCGCCTCGGGCCGAGGGTCAGGCCGGTGGGAGCCCTCGGCCCGGCGGGCCCCGCTCCGACCCGCCGCCGCACTCCTGCCCCCCGTCGCCTGCCCTTCTCGGCCCCGCCCCCGCGCCGTGCCTCGGGTTCTGCGCCAGGCCGGGTCGCCGCCGCTCGACGGGCCGCCAGCGCCTGGCGGGCGGCCCGGTTCTGGGCCTGACGCCGCTGCTTGGCCGTCTGCTTGTCGGTCACGGGTCCGAACCTAACGGGCCGGTCGGGCCTCCGAGCTCGGCGTGCTGGCGGATCCAGGTGTGCATGGCGATGCCCGACGCCACCCCGGCGTTGATGGACCGGGTCGAGCCGAACTGGGTGATGGCGCACACGAGCGCAGCGGCGTCACGCACCTCGGTCGACAGGCCGGGACCCTCTTGGCCGAAGACCAGCACGCATCGCTCCGGGAGAGCGGCGGTCTCGATCGGCCGGGCTCCGGGCAGGTTGTCGATGCCGATCATGACCAGGTCCTGGTCGGCGCAGTAGCGCACCAGGTCGGGCACCGTCGGGTGGTGGCGGATGTGTTGGTAGCGGTCGGTGACCATCGCGCCCCGCCGGTTCCAGCGGCGTCGCCCGACGATGTGCACCTCGGCGGCCAGGAAGGCGTTGGCAGTGCGCACCACGGTGCCGATGTTCAGGTCGTGGCGCCAGTTCTCCACGGCGACGTGGAAGGGGTGACGTCGTCGGTCGAGGTCGGAGACGATGGCCTCGTGGCGCCAGTAGCGGTAGCGGTCGGCCACGTTGCGACGGTCGCCGCCGGCCAGCAGCTCGCGGTCGAGCCGGGGGTCGTCGGGCCACGGGCCAGGGTGCGGCCCGGCCCCGACCGCCTCGGGGTCAGGCGACGAAGGACTTCCCCATGTCGATCTCCTGCCCGTCGATCACCAGCGTGTAGTGGGTGTTCAACCCCTGCACGATGCGCACCCAGAACTTGCGCTCGGTGCCGTCGGCGCCGGGCAGGGTGCCCTCGAGGTGGTCGCCGAAGAAGGTGGTCTCCACATCGAGGGCCTTGCCGTCGACCAGGAGCTGGTGGTGGTTGCCGAGACCCCCTCCGCTCTTGGACTCCACCGCGATCGTGTGGCCCTCGAACTCCACCTCTGCCTGTCCCTTGGTCAACCTGTCCTTCAGACCCATCGCCACCTTCTCTCCCGGTCGTGTCTTGCCTGCGCCGCTGGCTTACCCCACCGCCGGACGGCTCATGCTGTCCGTCCTCGACGCGGACGGCAGCGCCACACCGTCGAACACCAAGCCGGCGTGGTCGACCGCCCGCAGGAGGAGCTCGTCGCCCACCACCCGGAGATCCACGAAGTGGTGGGTCGCCCACGCCGCCGCCGTGAACGACCGCCGGGCCGTCGGTCGCAGGTGGGTGGCCGCTCCCGACACCACGTAGGTGGTGGTGCCCTGGGGCAGGGAGCGTTGGTAGTCGTGCTCGTGGCCGGCCAGCACGAGGTCGACACCGAAGCGGCGGAACACGGGCTCGAAGGATCGGCGCACCGCTCGATCCGAGCCGTGCCAGCCCGCCGAGTACGGCGGGTGGTGCAGGGTCACGACCGTCCACGCCGACGTCGATGCCGCCAGCTCCTCCTCGAGCCAGGCACGCTGGCGAGGGTCCTCCGGCCGAGTGGAGTCCAGCCCGATGAAGCCGACGTCACCGAGCCGCTCGGCGTACCACCGCCCAGGCATGCCGAGCTGCGCTGCCACCTGCTCGCCCCGCCCGGACTGGACGTCGTGGTTGCCGAGCACGGCGAGGAGGGGGACGCCCTGCTCGAGCACCGGCGCGAACGGCGCCAGGACGGCGTCGTGCACGAGGGCCGGGTCTCCGTCGGGGTACACGTTGTCGCCCAGCAGGACGAGCCCGTCGAGGGGCACGTGTTCCATCGAGCGGGCGATGGCCGCCACCGTGGCGTCGAGCTCTGCGGAGGGATGGCCCACGTCGCCAGCCACGGCCAGGCGGAGACGGACGTGCTCCTCGCCGCCCGGCAGCGGCCCGAGGAGGGCCGGGTCGGGCCGAGCCCGGCGGCGGGACAGGAGGACGAGGCGGTGGGCCAAGGTCCGGGCGAGGTGGAGCACCTCCCCAGGGTGCCAGCCCGGCGGCTCGTTCCCGCCGTCGGTTCAGCGCACCTCGAAGCCGGCGGTGCCGGTAAAGGGGACGTCGGTGGCCTCGACGCCGTCGACCCTGGCCCGAGGCGGGCCCTGCCGGGCCCAATCGGTGAGGGCGGCGACAGCATTGGCTGGTCCCTCGGCCTCGATCTCCACCGAGCCGTCGGGCCGGTTCCGCACCCAGCCGGCGACCCCGTGGCGCTCGGCCTCCTCCCGGCAGGACTCCCGGAACCACACGCCCTGCACCCGGCCGTACACCACGAGGCGCCGACGCACGATGTCGTCGGTGGCCCCGGCGGTGTCGTTCACCGTCGTGCCCACACGTTCACCATAAACATCGTTCGGGCGCATCACGAAGATGCAGGTGCCCTCTGCAATCCGTCGTGACGGGCTTGAAGCGCGAAGACGAACACGTCCGCGTCGTGGCGCTCCTCGTCCGAGCGGGGACAGCCATCGACTCCTAGCATCGATGATCGTGGCGTTCGAACGGATCACTCTGGATCGGGAGAGGATGGGCGGTCAGCCGTGCATCCGCGGGCTACGGATACCGGTGCTGACGGTGGTCACGATGGTCGCCGACGGGATGACGGCTCAAGAGGTCGTGAACGAGCTTCCCGACCTGGAGGTCGAGGACGTCGCCGAGGCCCTCCGATACGCCGCAGAGGCACTTCGGGAACGGGAACTGCCGCTGCGCCAGCCTGCATGAGGTTCCTGGTCGACCAGAACATCTCGCCACTGGTGGTCGATGGTCTCCGTGGCGCCGGCACGATGCCGTCCACACCAGCGAGATGGGCATGGCCCAAGCGGACGACGGGACGATCCGTAGTCGAGCAGCCGGGCGACGGGTCATCCTCTCCGCTGACACGGACTTCAGCTTGCTGCTTGCCCAACGAGCATCCGACACACCGTCGATCGTGCTCCTGCGCCTCCGTACCCGTCGCCGGGCGGCAGCACTGACGTCACTCCTGCTTGCCACCTCGAAATGGTGATGGACGATCTCAAAGCTGGAGCCATCGTTGTTGTCGAAGACCAGCCTCTACGAGGTGCGACGGCTGCCCCTGCAATGATCCATCGCCCGGGGTGATCGGCTTCCCTGTGGCTTACCGTGGCGCCGTGCTCGACGTGGGGGCGGCAGCGCAGCGGTCCGCCGGACTCTCCACGACTGGCCGTGCTTCCTCTGCGAGCAGGCGGAAGGCGACCTCGCAACTGTCCTCCAAGCGGTTGACGCCGCCTTTGCCCGCCTCACCGAAGCGGAGGATCTGTGACCATCCCGGCCCTGGAGCGTCGGGCAGCGGAGCGTCGGGCAGCGGAGCGTCGGACGCTGCTGGGGCGGGCCGAGGCCTTTGTGGCCGGCGTGCCCACCGAGGTGGACCTGCGGGCGGCGGTGGTCATCGGGTCAGTCGCCCGAGGCGACTTCCACCCGGGCAGCGACGTGGACGTCATCGTGGTCGCTGATCACCTGGCCGACCGGCTGCTCGACCGCTACGAGCAGCTCGGTGCGCGCCCGGGAGGGTGGAACCGCATCCATGGACGCCGGAGGAGTGGTGCCACCGGGTTGGCCGGCGCGACCCGATGGCGGTGGAGGCGAGGACGGTTGGCGTATGGCTGGTGCGTGCGATCGATCGGCGACATCACCATCCACTCGACTGGTTGATGGCACGGCCTCAGCCTTCATCGTCGCCAAGGGGCGGCGCCATCGCAGCCCCGGGAAGCGGGCGAAGCCGGCATCGGTCGTGACCCAGGTGGCCTCGTGCTCGATGGCGAGGGCGGCGAGCGCCTCGTTGTCTTCCAAGTCCACCCCAGGTTGCAGACCCGAGCCGCCGTCGGTGGGCAGTCGCCGCTGGGGCGGTGCAACGCTGGACTCGCCGGGGACGAGGGTGGTGCGTCGGCTCGGGATGGTGCGCACGCTCGGGCGGAACCGGCCGCAGCGCACCACCCTTGTCCCGGGCGTCCGCCGGTCCGATCGACGGTGGCGCGTCGAACCTATCTTCGCGGTCACCGGAAGTCGCGGGACTTGGTGGGCGCGGACAGGGGGAGGGGTTCGAGCTTCTCGGCGATCACGTTGATCACCCCTTCGGCTCGCTCCAGGCGGCCCCGCACCAACAAGGCGGGAGCCGAACGAGCGATCCGGCGGTGGCGGGCCCAGCAGCCCTTCGACACCACCACGTTGACGAGGCCGGTCTCGTCCTCCAGGTTCACGAACATGGTGCCCCCGGCGGTGGCCGGGCGCTGGCGGTGGGTGACCACCCCGGCGACGAGCACCCGCCGGTCGAGGGGGCGGTGGCCAACGACGAGGCCGGAACCACGCCGAGCTGGTCCAGCGTCGATCGCAGGAACCGGGTGGGGTGGCCCTCGGGGGACACGCCGGTGGCCCACAGGTCGGCGGCGGCCTCCTCGGAGGGGGCCATGCCCGGCAGCGACGGCGCGCTCGCCCCGGTGACCACCCCGGCCAGGCGGTCGGGACGGGACTGGGCCACCGCCCCCGCCGCCCACAGCGCCTCTCGACGGTCGAGCCCGAAGCACCCGAAGGCCCCGGCCGTGCTCAGCGCCTCCAGCACGTCGAGGCTGGCACCAGCCCGCCGGGCGAGGTCCTCCATGTCGGCGTAGGGGCGCCCGGCGGCGATGCGCTCGGCCAGCTCGTCACCCACACCCCGCACCGACCCGATCCCCAGCCGCACCGCCGGCCCGCCCCGTCCCCAGCCCTCGGGGGGCACCGGGCCCGCACGCCGGCCCCTCGGCAGCGACGGCGTCCACCTCGAGGGTGGCGTCGGCGGCCGAGGCGTTGACGTCGGGGGTGCGCACCTCCACCCCGTGGCGGCGGGCGTCCTGCACCAGGGTGTGAGGCGAGTAGAAGCCCATGGGCTGGGCGTTGAGCAGGGCGGCGCAGAAGGCGGCCGGCTCGTAGCGCTTGATCCATGACGAGGCGTACACGAGGTAGGCGAAGCTCACCGAGTGGCTCTCGGGGAAGCCGTAGTTGGCGAAGGCGGCGAGCTTGTCCCAGATCTCGTCGGCCACCGCACCAACCACGCCCCGGGCGCCGGCTCCCCCGTAGAAGCGCTGGCGCAGCCGCTCCATCCGCTCCCGTGACCGCTTGGCCCCCATGGCCTGGCGGAGCTGGTCGGCCTCACCGGGGGTGAAGCCGGCCACGTCGATGGCGATCTGCATCAACTGCTCCTGGAACAACGGCACGCCGAGGGTCTTCTCCAACGCCGGCTCGAGGAGGGGGTGCAGGTAGGTGACCGGCTCGTGGCCGTTGCGGCGGCGGATGTAGGGGTGCACCGAGCCGCCCTGGATGGGACCGGGGCGGATGAGGGCCACCTCCACCACCAGGTCGTAGAAGGTGCGGGGCCGGAGCCGGGGCAGGGTGGCCATCTGGGCCCGGGACTCGACCTGGAACACGCCCACCGAGTCGGCCCGGCACAGCATCTCGTAGACCTCGGGGTCCTGGGGCAGGGCGGCCAGGTCGACGTCGACCCCCGACCACCCCCGCACGAGGTCGACGGCGTAGTGGAGGGCCGACAGCATGCCCAGGCCGAGCAGGTCGAACTTGACCAGCCCGACCGCCGCGCAGTCGTCCTTGTCCCACTGGAGCACGCTGCGGTCGGCCATGCGCCCCCACTCCACCGGGCACACCTCGACCACCGGCCGGCCACAGATCACCATCCCGCCGGAGTGGATGCCGAGGTGGCGGGGGAAGCGCTCGACCTCGGCGGCCAGGCGCAGCACCGGTTCGGGGATGTCATGGTCGCCCTGGGCCTCGGTGGCGGCCACCGGCCCCCATGCGTCCATCTGCTTCGACCAGGCGTCCTGCTGGCCGGGGGCATGGCCGAGGGCCTTGGCCATGTCCCGCACCGCCGACTTGGCCCGGTAGGTGATGACGTTGGCGACCTGGGCGGCGTTCTCGCGGCCGTAGCGCTCATAGACGTACTGGATGGCCTCCTCGCGCCGGTCGCTCTCGATGTCGAGGTCGATGTCGGGAGGGCCGTCGCGCTCGGGGGACAAGAACCGCTCGAACAGCAGGCCGAGCTCGACGGCGTCGGCCTTGGTGACGTCGAGGGCGTAGCAGACCGCCGAGTTGGCCGCCGACCCCCGTCCCTGGCAGTAGATGCCCTGCTCGTGACAGAAGCGCACGATGTCCCAGACGATGAGGAAGTAGCCGGGGAACCCGAGGGTCTCGATCAGAGCCAGCTCGTGGTCGAGCTGGGCGTGGGCGCCGGGCACCCGTTCGGCGTGGCGAGGGCCGTAGCGGGCGGGCCGGGCCGCCCCCTCGGCCACGAGGAGGCGCAGGTAGCTCATCTCGTCGTGGCCGGGCGGGCACGGGAACGGAGGCAGGGCAGGGGCGACCAGGCGCAGGTCGAAGGCGCAGGCCAGGCCCAGCTCGGCGGCCCGCTCGACCACACCGGGGTAGCGAGCGAAGCGCCGGGCCTGCTCGGCCCCCGAGCGCAGGTGGGCGCCGGCAGCGGCCGGCAGCCAGCCGTCGAGCTCGTCGAGGCTGCGGCGGGCCCGCACGGCGGCGAGGGCGGTGGCCAGCGGTCGGCGGGCCGGGGTGGCGTAGTGGACGTTGCTCGTGGCCACCAGGTCGACCCCCGCCCGCACGGCGAGGCCGGCGAGGGCGTCGTTGCGGGCCGAGTCGAGGGGGTCACCGTGGTCCCACAGCTCCACGGCGACGTTGCCACGACCGAACCGCTCGACCAGGCGCTCGAGCTCACGGCCGGCGGCGGCGGGACCGTGGTCGACCAGCGCGGCGGGCACCGCCCCCTTGCGGCACCCGGTGAGCACCACCCAGTGGTCGCCGCCGAGATCGGACAGGTCGTCGAGGGCCAGCCGGGGCGCCCCCTTCTCCCCCGCCATCTGGGCCCGGCTGATGGCCCGGGCCAGACGGGCGTAGCCCTCGGGGTCCCGGGCCAACACCACGAGGTGCTCCCCGGGAGGGTCGGGACCCCCCGTCCGCGCCCCGTCCGGGCGGGCCAGCAGGGTGAGCTCGCAGCCGAAGATGGTGGGGAGGTCGATGGCGCCGGCCGCCTCGGCGAAGCGCACCACACCGTAGAAGCCGTCGTGGTCGGTGAGGGCCAGGGCCTCGAGGCCGAGGCGGGCGGCCTCTTCAGCCAGCTCCTCGGGGTGGGAGGCGCCGTCGAGGAAGCTGAAGTTGGAGTGGCAGTGCAGCTCGGCGTAGGGAGTGGCGCCCCGGCGGCGCTCGAGCCGGGCCGGGGGTTCGTAGGCCGGCCGGTGCGCCGACCAGGCCGGGCTGTCGCCCCCGTTGGCCCAGTCGCCCACGTGGGTGGAGCGACCGGTGGCGCCCCGGTTGGACAGCTGGCGCTCCAGCTCGGACCAACCGACCGAGGGGTTGTTGAAGCCCATAGGGGCCCGTCACTGTAGCGAACGCATGTTCGTCTGGCGCGGGCGAGTCGGCGCGTGAGGGCCGACGCCACGCCCGCCGACGCCGACGTCCCGCCGTCCCGCAGCTACTCGACCACGACCTCGCCGTACATCCCGTTCACGAAGTGCGGCGGTCCGCCGGCCACGTCGGGGGGACCGCCCTGGCTCTCCCGGGCGGCCTCGAGGTACTCGTCGGGATCGGCCCCGGTCGGGATGCTGCACAGGATCAGGTACCGCCCCGGTTCGGTCAGCGTCCCGTCACCCACGGCCTCGATCACGGGCGCCCCTCCGGGGGGCGCGACCAGCACGGCCGCCGGCGGCCCGCTGGCCAGCGAAGCCTGTTCCTCCTCGGGCAGCTTCACCAGCTCGTCGGCGCTGCGCTCCTCGTCGGGCGGCAAGGCGATGGCCACGAGCTCGTGCACCTCTTCGTCAGAGCTGTTGGTGAGGGTCAGCTTGGTGCCAGCAGCGACGCGGTCGGGGAGCCCCTCGAAGGCGTAGTCCACCGCCGTCACCTCCACCGGTCCGTCCGTCGGCGCCTCGCTGGTCGTGCTGGCGTCGCCAGCGGTGGTGGTCTCTTCCTCGGCGGCGGTGGTCGAGCTCGTGTCGTCGCCCGTCGCCTCGCTGTCGTCGTCGTCGCCGCATCCCACGGTGACGAGCAGCCCGACGGCGAGCAGAGCGGCGCCGAAGCGGCGCAGGGCACAGGGTCTCAACGATCTTCCTCCCCAGTGGTGGCGGCGCATGCTGCGCAGCACTGGAGGTAGTGGACACCGCCAACCGAAGGGCGTCATGAGGGACGACTACTCAGACGGTCGCTCCCCGCCACTCAGGACGCCGGCCAGCTCCTGCCGGCTGGTGACGCCGAGCTTGGCGTAGGCCCGGCCGAGGTGGTTCTCGACGGTGCGCACCGACACACCGAGCCGGGCGGCGATGCCACCGTTGGTGAGACCCTTGGCGGCCAGACCGGCCAGCTCGGCCTCACGACGGGTGAGCGACGGTGTTCCCGCCAGCACACCGACCAGGGCCGGCGTGACGGCACCTTCACACCGACCGGCCAGCTCCACGGCCCGGCGGGCCAGGGCCGCCGCTCGCCGGCTCTCGTCCCGCTGTGCTCGGGCCGATGCCGCGCCGGCGGTGGCCTCGGCGGCGAAGAGGACCGCCCCCATCTTTTCGAAGCGGGCGGCGACGTCCTCGAGGGCGGCCGGATCCGAGATCGCCCTTGCCTCGACATCGTCCACCATGGCCGGCAGCAGTTCGCCGTCCACCTCGGCCCGTCTGATGCCCCCGAACAGCTCCAGCGCCGAATCGGCCTCACCCAGCCGGGACAGGTCATGGACAGCCTGGACAGCCATGGCCACCCGACCGTTGGCCAGGTCGTCGCCGGCCGCTGTGGCCAAGATCGAGCGAGCGGCCGCCCGCTGGCCGTGACCGAACGCCACCCAGGCCCGAGCCTGGGCCGCCATCGTCTCGTACAGCCGCACGGCCACCGATCCGTCAGCCTCCAGCTCACCGAGGGCGCCGCCGGTGCGGTCAGGCGAGCCGGCGACAGCAGCGGCGAGCGCCGAGCCGGCCACCGCCACTCGCCGCAAGCCCGTGTCCCCCAGCCGCTCGAAGGCAGCGGCCGACTCGCAGAACCAGCGACCGGCGGTGCGCATCCGTCCCATGAGCTGGGCGCTGGAGCCGAGGAACAGGGCGAACCAGGCCTGGCCGTTGAGGCTGTTGGCGGCCAGCGAGGCCTCGTAGGCGGCGGTGGCCAGCTTTTCACCCTCGGCCAGGCGGCCACCGAGGAGCTTGGCGGTCACGAGCGACACCCAGTGGATGCCGGCGTCGTCAGCGGCGAAGGGGCGCCGCGGCAGGCCGCTGTGGACGGCGAAGGCGTGTTCGGCGAGGGCCGCCGCATCCGCCGTGCGACCGGCCAGAGCGAGGGCGGGCGCGGCGGCCACGGCCGCTTCGGCGAAGAGCCAGGGCTCGGCTGGATCGAGGTAGGGCTCGGCCCTCGCCAACGCGTCGGCCACCCTGCCTTCGAGCACCTCAAGGGCGGCATGGTGGGCGTCGAGCACCGCCCGGCAGCGCTGATCGCCGAGGCGCTCCGCCGACCGCTGGAAGGCGGCCGCCGCCCCCACTGGGTCCTGCAGTCCTCGCAACCGGTTGGAAGCCAGCGTGTTGGTGACGTGCACCACCGCCTCGTCGTCTTCGGCCCGCAGGAGCGCCTCGCCGAGCACGGCGTCGGCCTCGCTGTGCTGACCGGCCAGCCAAAGCAGGTGACCGAGCAGGTGACCGGTGACGGCGGTGCGGTTCGAGCCCCACGCCGCCCGGGCCAACCGGAGGGCGAGGTCGAAGTCGAGGGCCCGGTGGGCGTCGCGGGCGGCGATCACGAGCCGCTCGGGATCCACGCTGCTGCCGGCGTCGAGGCCCCAGACGACGACATTGCGCAGATCCTCGGCTCGCCGGGCGCCGCACGATTCGACGGCGCCGGCCAGCGCTCCTGCCAGCCGCCGATGACGCAGCGCCGGGAGTTGGGCCCGGAGCACCTCACGGCACGGTCCGGGGACGAGGTCGGCCTCGAGGCGGGCGCCCCTGCGCTCGACGGTGAGGAGACCGGCTGCCTCCAACGCCTCGAGCTCCACCGGAGCGACGAGCTGCTCGAGGAGGCTCACGCCGAGCGGGCCCCCGATGGCCAACAGCTCGAGCACCTCACGGGCGGCGCCGGTCACGTCGGACAACGAGTCGGCCAACAGATCGGCCACCCGTGCCGCCTGGGCAAGGGGGGCGGGGGCCCGCCAGGGGCCCTCGACGGCGTCGAGGGCGCCGCTGCCGAGTGCATCGGCCAGCATCTCCCGCAGGGCCATGGGGCTGCCGGCGGCGGTGGTGACCAGGGCCCGGCGGGTGGCACCGTCCACGCCGCCCGGCAAGACGGCGTCGACGAGCGAGCCGAGGCTCTCGTCGTCGAGTGGCGCCAGGTCGATGCGCTCGGCATGGCCATCCTTCCAGAGGGCCACGACGGCGTCGGGAGCCGGCGCCCCGGTCACCACGGTGGCGACGACGGTCAGGACCTCGTGCGCGGCCAACTGGTGCACGAGCGCAGCCGAGACGTCGTCGAGGAGGTGAGCATCGTCGACCAGGGCCACCATGGTCGATCCGACGGTCCGGCGTTCGACGGCCGCTATGGCGCGCGTGAAGAGATCGGCGCCTGGTGCGAGCCCGGGGAGCAAGGGCGCAAGAGCGCCGAGGGGCACCGCTCGGGCCGCGGCCGTCGCCGTAACCGACACGGTCACGTTGCCCGCCGTCGCCGCCCGGTCGAGGAGCTCACGGGCGAGCCGGGTCCGTCCGGTCCCGGGCCCCCCGGCGATGACCACGCTGCGGCTGCGACGAAGCGCATCGGCGCCGGCGGCCAGCTCGCGGTCGCGACCCGTCAGCGGCCAGTCGCCCATCACCGGCGGCTCAGTACACCTCGGGGACGAAGGTCTGCTCGTCGACCGGGGGCCGCACGTAGCCCTGGTCGTCCTGGCGCTGCGGGAGCTCGATCTCGGGGGTCTCGGGTTCCTCGTAGGGCACCATGCTCAACAGGTGGTGGATGCAGTTGAGCCTGGCCCGGGCCTTGTCGTCGGCGTCGACCACCCACCACGGCGCCTGCTTGATGTCGGTGTGGCGGAACATCTCGTCCTTGGCCCTGGAGTAGTCGACCCAGCGGGCGCGGGACTCGAGGTCCATGGGGCTCAACTTCCAGCGCTTCGTGGGGTTGGCGATGCGGGCCTGGAAGCGTCGCTCCTGCTCCTCGTCGCTGACCGAGAACCAGTACTTGATCAGGAGGATGTCGGAGCGGATGAGCATGCGCTCGAACTCGGGGCACGAGCGCATGAACTCGGTGTACTCCTCGTCGGTGCAGAAGCCCATGACCCGCTCGACGCCGGCCCGGTTGTACCAGCTCCGGTCGAACAGGACCATCTCCCCAGCGGCCGGAAGGTGGTCGACGTAGCGCTGGAAGTACCACTGCGACCGCTCCCGCTCGGTGGGCGTGCCGAGGGCCACGACCCGGGCGAAGCGGGGGTTGAGCGTCTCGGTGATGCGCTTGATGACCCCGCCCTTGCCGGCGGCGTCGCGGCCTTCGAAGATGACCACCACCTTGTGGCCCGAGGTCCGCACCGACTCCTGGAGCTTGACCAGCTCGCCTTGGAGCCGGGCCAGCTCCTTCTTGCGCGCCTTCTTCTCCGCCTTCTTTGCCGCCTTGCTCTCCGCCGTGTCCGGCTGGTGGTCAGTGTCCGTCGGCCGCTCGGTGGAGGTGGCATCGCTCATGTGCACAGCTTGACCCATCCAGGTCAGCGCTGTCGCCTGACCGGGAACGCCCTCGCTCGGTCAAGAGTGCGGTGGCCGCACACATCAGTCGTAGGTGGCTTCGAGTCGCCAGCGACCGTCCTCGATCACGAGCAGCCGGGCCGTGCCGGTGTCGTCCAGCACCTGCACGCGGGCCCGGCGGCGATGGGCGGCGGGGTCCCACCAGCGCTCGTCGACCGGCCACGGTCCGGCCCACGCCACCACCTTCCTGGAGCCGGCGCCGTCGACGGCCACCTCCGCCGGCGGGGCGGTGACGGCACCGCGGCCGGTGACCCCCACGCTGGCCCCGTCGGCAGCCAGCAGGTCCGCCGCAGGAGGGTCGGGGGGTACGACGGCCGGCGCCGGGGGCGGCACCCGTCCCGGCCACGGCTCGGCGGCACCGTCGGGCTGGGCGGTCGGGCGGGGAGCGGTGAGGTCGACGGTGGTGACCGGCACCAGCACCAACCGCTCGGCCGGGCCTCGCCCGCCCCGCCGTTCGGGCACGGTGACGGCCTCGGTGCCGAGCAGGGCCTGCACCCGGGCGAGGGCCCGCACCGCCCGCTCGTCCACACGGCTCTCCCCTCCCCAGAACCCGAGCTGGCGGCCCCGGGCGGCGACGACCTCGTCGGGGGTGAGGACAAGGCGGGTGATCCCGGCCGTGGGTCGGGTGGCCGACGAGCCCGACAGCCACCCGTCGAGCTGCCACCGCACCCGCTCGGCGATGGCGGCGGGGGTGAGGGCACCTTCGTGACGCCAGAACCGCTCGTGGCGCTCGCCGTGCTCGGTCTCGGCGGCGATGCCCACCTGGATGGCAGCCAGGCCCCGCTCGTCCAGGCGGCGGTGCAGCTCGTCGGCCAGGCCGACGGCGAGGAAGGCGGCGGTGTCGACCCGCTCCACCGGGGGGTCGAGCTCGGCGGTCACCGTGAGGTCAGGGGCGGGGTGGCGGGCGTCGAGGGGGCGGGCGTCGAGGCCACGGGCCAGGCGGTGGACGAGCTCGCCGTCGGGACCGAACCGGGCCAGCACGTCGGCGGGGGGCAGGGTGGCGACGGCGCCCAGGGTGGTGAGCCCGAGGCGGACCAGCACGTCGACGACGGCGGGGGCCTCGATCCCTCCCACCGTGGTGACGGTCGAGGTGGGCCAGGCGGCCAGGGAGGCGGCGCTCTCCCCCGGCGGCACCACCACCGCGGCCCGGCCGGGACCGGTGGTGCGGGCCGCGCAGGCGGCGGCGAAGGCACCGTCGGCCACGCCCACCGCCACCTGGCCGCGGCCGTCGAGGGCCACGGCCACGAGGCTGGTGACGGTGTCGGCCAGGGCGTGGTCGCCCCCGAAGTAGCGGGCCGGCCCTCGGGTGGCCAGGGCGCACGAGCCGGGGAGCCGCACCTCGACCCTCGGGGCGACGGCGTCGAGGGCGGCCACCACCGGCTCGAAGGCCCGGGCGTCTCGGGCGGGGTCGTGGGCGAGGACGATGGCCGCCGGGCTCCGCCCCTGGGCCTCCCGCCGGCGGAGGCCCTCGCTGACCCCCTCGGCCCGGGCCGCCGGTGAGCAGGCCACCACCCGGTTGGCGTGCAGCACGAGAGCGGGCTGGTCGAGCGGGATCCCGGCCGCCACCACCGGCCAGTCCGGGCACCACACCACCAACGTGCGGGCGGCCGCCGATCTCCTCACGCGCTCTCCTCCATCACCGCCGCGGTCTCGACCACGGGTGCCGCCGGTGGCACCGTTGGCACCGGACGGGCGGCAGGGGCGACGCCGCCGTCGGCGCCTGGGAGCCAGAGGGCGGCCCGGCGAGGGCGAACGGCCTCACGGCGGCCCGCCACCTCCACCGTCACCCGCCGGGCCCGCAGGTGACCCGAGCCGGTGGCGTCTCGCCCGAGGCCCGACCAGGAGGCGGCGACCACCCTGCAGCGCAGGTCCGGAGCGTCGGGCCAGGCACCGGCCCGGCCACCGGGCAGGTGGAAGAGCACCGCACCGCGCTCCCGGGCCCGGGCCACCAACCGGCGGGCGTCGGTGGGGCGCACCCTGGCCTCGGGGCACACCACGAGCACCTCGAAGGCGTCGACCAGGGCGGCCACCACGGTGGGCCACTGGCCCACCGGCGGCGGGTCCACGACCACCAGCCGCTCGAGGTCGACGCCCAGCTCGGTGGCAGCGGCCAGGCCGAGGGCGGACACGCCCACCGCCACCGTCCACACCCCGGCCTGCGACGCCCCGGCCACCAGGGCCAGGGTGAGCGACGTGGCCCCCGGCCCCTCGGTGGCCACGACCGAGCCCCGGCGCACACCGCCCCCCGGGAACAACCCCTCGAACGGGCCGGTCACGGGCAGGACCCGTTCGGCGGCCATCATCAACGGGCGGGCCCGGTCACCCAGGCGGTGCAGCTCGGTCCGCTGCGGCGAGGAAGCGACCACGCAACCCAGTATCGAACATATGTACCCCACCCGCAACCAAGTGCACCGGAGAACGGGCGCCACGGCACGGTCAGGGGCCCACCACGAGGAGGGCGTCGTCGGTGGCGACCACCACCCGGCCGTCGGCGAGGACGGCGGCGCCGGTGCGGCACGGCTCGGCCACCGTCCGCCCCGGCGCCTCGGCGCGGTCGCCGTCGATGCGCACCTCGCGCAACCGGCCCGACACGTACCCGCACAGGCCGAGACGGTCATCGGCCAGCGCCACCAGGGCGGCGGGCGCCGCCCGACCGGCGAGGTCGGTACGGGGACGGCCGTCGCCGTCGCCCCGGCCGATGCGCTCGGGTCGCTCCCCGGGGGCGTTGTCGGCCACCCACAAGGCCCCGTCGGCGGTGAACGTGAAGGCGAACGGGTTGTTCCACCCCGACGAGAGCAGCTCGGGGCGCTGGTCGGCCGGGCCGTCGGGATCGAGGGCGAGCAGCTTGCCGTTGGGAGCGTCGGGGTCGTCGCGGAGGTCGGGGGCCTGGAGGTCGCCGATGCCGATGACCAGGCGTCGGTCGGGGGCGACGGCGAGGTGGCCACCGTTGGCCAGCTCGGTGCTCGGCGGGCCCTCCCACACGAGCCGGGGGGCGCCGGGGGCCACCTGGCCGACCACGATGCGGCCGTCGCTGGCCCTGGTCCAGGCGGCGAAGGTGCGTGACCCCCCGTCGACCGCCACCCCGAGCAGGCCCCGCTGGCCCGGTCCGGCCCGCACCGCCACCTCCGCCACCGGTTCGGGCCGGAGCCGCCCGGAAGGGTCGACCTCCCGGATGCGACCGGTGCGGCGCTCGCCGTAGCGCAGGCCACCATCGGACAGAGCCACCAGCGCCACCGGTGAGGCGGCCTCGGTCACGAGGACGGTGGTCTCGGGGGGTCCCGCGTCGTCGGCCAGCGAAGCGACGACGGCCACCCCGGCCACGGCCACGATGAGGGAGCTCACGGCGGCGACGACCACGAACCGCCGGCCGCTCACCGTCCGCGCCGTTGCCCGCCGGGGCTCGTTCATGGGGTCGGTGGGGTGTCGCCCTCGCGATAGAAGCGGTACAGGTCCTCGATGAGCTGCTGCAGGCCGTCGGCGGTGTGGCCCCGGGCGAGGTCGACGGTGATCACGTTGCCGTTGATGTGCACGCCGCTGACGCCACCGTGGTCGAACAGCCGGCGGGCCAGCTCGTCGGGCGGGCGGGTTCCGGTGGCGTCGTCGCGACCGCCGTAGCGCTCGTGGCCCATGCCGGTGAGGGCCCGGTTGGTCTCGAACCTGACCACTCCCGGGTGGGTGGCGGAGGGCTTCTCCACGACGACGATCGGCTGGCCCATGGTGCGGCGATGGTAGCGATCCTCTCCCCCGCGCCCATCCCGCTCCGACAGACTGAGCGACGACGTCCACCGACCCCACCCGCCGCCTTGATCGCCGCCTTCGGCGACACCTACCTACTGGCCAGGAGGTGCCAATGCCCGTGGTGGAGACCTTCGAGGTCGAAGGCCACATCGTCGACTCGCTCATCCTCGCCAAGGTGCTCGACCTGATCCTCGAGGCCGGGGCCGACTACCGGATGGTGGCCGTGGACATCGGGCGCACGTCGGTCGACCCGAGCCGGGCCGTGCTCGAGGTGACCGCCGAGGACGACGCCGCCATCGGGCGCCTGGCCGAGCAGCTCCGTGTCCACGGGGCCAACCCGGTCGGCTCCGACGATGCCGCGCTCGCCGTCGCCGAGCAGGACGGCGTGCTCCCGGCCGGCTTCTACTCGACCACCAACCTGGCCACCGAGGCCCGCATCGACGGCCGATGGGTGGCGGTGGCCAACCCCGAGATGGACTGCGGGCTGGTGGTCGACCGGGGCGGCCAGCCACCGGCCGAGCCCACCGTGCGCACCGTGCCCATGCACCGGGTCCGAGCCGGCGACGAGATCGTGGTCGGCAACGACGGCGTGCGGGTGCGGGCCCCGGAGAAGCGGCGCGGCGTGTCCACCTTCGAGTTCATGGACTCCGAGGTCTCCTCGGAGAAGCCCAAGGCACTGCTCGTGCGCAACCTCGCCGACCGCATGCGCGCCGCCCGCGCCACCGGTGGACGGACCCTCGCCGTGTGCGGCCCCGCCGTGGTCCACACCGGGGGCGCACCCGAGGTGGCCCGCCTGATCCGCTCGGGCTGGGTGCAGGTCCTGTTCGCCGGCAACGGCTTCGCCGCCCACGACCTCGAGTGCAACGCCCTCGGCACCTCCCTCGGCGTGTCGGTGGCGGAGGGCTCCCCCATCGACGGTGGGCACAGCAACCACCTGCGGGTCATCAACGAGGTGCGCCGCCACGGTTCTATCGCCGCCGCCGTCGAGGCCGGCTACATCGATGGCGGCGTCATGTTCGAGTGCGTCACCGGCGCCGTGCCCTTCGTGCTGGCCGGCTCGATCCGCGACGACGGGCCCCTGCCCGACGTGGTCACCGATGTGGTGGCCGCCGCCGACCGCATGCGGGAGCTCGTCGGCGACGTTGCCGTGGCGCTGATGCTGGCCACCACGCTGCACGCCATCGCCACCGGCAACATCCTCCCCGCCGGCGTGGAGACCTACTGCGTCGACATCAACCAGGCCGTGGTCACCAAGCTGGCCGACCGGGGAAGCCACCAGGCCCACGGCATCGTCACCGACGTGGGCCCGTTCCTTCGACAGCTCGCCGACGAGCTCGGAGCATGACCCCGCTGGGTTGGGGTCGGCGCTACCTGATGTGCCCGCCCACCCACTTCGGCGTCCTCTACGAGATCAACCCGTGGATGCACACCGAGGTGGCCGTCGACCGCGACCGGGCCCGCAGCCAATGGGAAGGGCTGGTGTCGACGCTGCGGGCGGCCGGAGCCGAGGTGGTGGTGGTCGTCCCCGACGAGTCGGTGCCGGACATGGTCTTCACCGCCAACGCCGGGGTCGTCAACCTGCGGGGCGAGGGTCCGCCCCAGTTCGTCCCGAGCCACTTCCGGTTTCCCGAGCGGCAGGGGGAGACCGAGATCTTCGCCGCCTGGTTCGCCGCCCAGGGTTTCGCCGTCGACCGGCTGCGGCCCGAGCTGGCCCACGAGGGCGCCGGCGACGCCCTCCCGTTCCTCGACACGTTGCTGTCCGGCTACCGGTTCCGCTCCGATCAACCCGCCGCCACCGAGCTCTCCCGCCTCACCGGGGCGCCGGTGCGCTCGGTCGAGCTGGTCGACCCTCGCCTCTACCACGTCGACATCACCTTCTGCCCCCTCGACGACAGGCGGGCGATGTGCGCCCCCATGGGATGGGACGCCTACGGCCGCCGCGTGGTCGAGGCGCTCGTGCCCGAGCCCCTGTGGCTGACCGACGAGGAGGCGCTCACCTTCTGCGCCAACTCGGTGGTGGTCGGCTCCACCGTGGTCATGCCCGTGACACCGCCCCGGGTGGGGCGCCAGCTCGAGGCGTGGGGGTTCGACGTGGTCGACTGCGACGTCGGGGAGTTCCTGAAGGCCGGCGGCGGCTGCCGGTGCCTCACCCTCTCGCTCGACGTCGACCTGGCGACGGCGACGGGGCCGGTCACGTAGGACCGGCCCCGTCGGGGTGGGACTTGCTCAGCGGTCGGTCACAGCCGGGCGCACTGGTCTTCCTTGTTGCCCTTCGCAGGATCGAGTGGTGTGCTGCGAAGGCGACGATGGGCGCCGCCGGTGAGATCGTCGTGAGCGGACGGTGAGAACCCTCTCAGCGAGCGAGGGGCACGGGGCGGGGCGAGCCGCCCCCGCCTGCGCCGGTCGTGGCTGGTGTCGCCCGCCAGGTGGCAGCGGCGAGAGCCACCGAGACGGCGGCCAGCAGGCCGTGCACCACCTCGAAGGCCACCGACGCGTCGCCGAGCAGGATGAGCGGCAGCCGGACGACCCAGTAGCCGATGGTCCAAGCTGCCAGGCCCCGCACCAACAGTCGGCCACCCCCTTCGAGCACCGGTCCTGACCGGACCACCACGACCGCCGACGCCACCGCCAGGGCGCAGAAGACGGCGACCGGGACGGTGGCCACCACCTTGTCGCCCACATCGAGGCCGTCGTCGCCCCAGGCCAGGTGGATCCGGTTCCCCCAGGTGAACAACGACCACGCCGACAGCGCAGCGGCGGGATACGGGCGCAGGCGGGGCATGCCCCTGAACGTACCGGCCACGGCCGGCGTCCGATCAGCCCGGTGGGGCGATGGTCTGATCGTCGTACTCGTCGCCCTCGTCGCCGCTGTCGACGAAGGTCCGGTCCCCGCCGACGGGCAGGTCGCTCTGGGCAGGGTCGGCACCGACGTCACTACCGACGTCGCTGCCCACGTCGCTGTCGGCATTCACCTCCCGGCGCACCTGTTGGATGTCTCCCTCCATCCGGTCGAGCCGCTCTTGTTCCTGGTCGGGGTCGAAGGTGTCGCTCATGGGGACCTCCTACCCGCCTCGACCGCTGGGAAGGACCGAGGAAGGACCGGCGACTACCTTGACCGCCGATGCCCCATCCGACCATCGAGGAGTTCGGCGAGGAGTGCACCGCCTTCCTCGAGGCCAACGCCCGGCCGCGAGCGTCCCGGCGGGGCTTCACCTGGGGCGAGGGCGACGACTCGGTCGCCCTGTTCGAGGAGATCGACCCGGCCGAGGAGCAGCGCCAGCTGGCCGCCGCCAAGGAGTGGCGGGCCCGGCGGTTCGACGCCGGCCTCGGCTGGATCTCGGGGCCCGACGCCCATGGCGGCCGGGAGCTGTCCCCGGCCCACGAGCGCCTGTACGCGACGCTCGAAGCTCGCTACGACGTGCCGTCGCAGTCCTTCTTCGGCATCGGCCTCGGCATGGTCGCCCCCACCATCCAGGCCCACGGCACCCCTGAGGTCCGCCACGCCTACCTGGGACCCATGTACCGGGGCGACGTGGTCGCGTGCCAGCTCTTCAGCGAGCCCGGGGCCGGCTCCGACCTGGCCGGGCTCACCACCCGGGCCGAGCGCGACGGCGACGAGTGGCTCATCACCGGGCAGAAGGTGTGGACCTCGGGCGCCCAGTACAGCGACATCGGCGAGATCATCTGCCGGACCGACCCCGACCAACCCAAGCACCGGGGTCTCACCGGTTTCGTGGTCGACATGTGCACCACCGGCGTGGACGTCAGACCCTTGCGGCAGATGACCGGGGGGGCGACGTTCAACGAGGTGTTCTTCTCCGAGGTCCGGGTGCCCGACAGCCACCGGCTGGGCGACGTCAACGGCGGCTGGGACGTCGCGCTCACCACTCTGATGAACGAGCGGGCCTCGATCGGTGGAGCCAGCGGCGGCGGTCTCAGCGCCGCCAGCACCACCCGGCTGGCCGCCCTGCTCGGCCATCTCGGGCTGGCCGAGGACCCGGTGTACCGCCAGGAGCTGATGCGGGTCCACATCGCCATGCGGGTGGCCAACCTCACGAACCAGCGGGCCCTCGACAAGATCAAGGCTGGCCAGGTCCCCGGCCCCGAGCTGTCGACGGCCAAGCTGGCCCTGACCAGGAACCTCACCGCCGTCGCCCAGCTCGTGAGCGGTGCGCTCGGCGCCCGCCTGACCGCCGACACCGGCGAATGGGGGACCTACGCCTGGACGCAGTTCCTGCTCGGGACGCCGGGCTACCGCATCGCCGGCGGCTCCGACGAGGTGCTGCGCAACATCGTCGGGGAGCGGGTGCTGGGGCTGCCCAAGGAGCCAGGCGACAACGCCAAGGCGCCCTTCCGGGACACGCTCAAGAACTGACGGAGGGGCAGCGGGGCCCCTCTTCCGGGTCGGAGCGGTGGCGTTCTGCCATGCTGCGTCCATGTCGCGTCGACCGCACGTGGGCAGCACCGCTCTTGTCGCGGTGGGTCTCGCCGTCGCTGCCCTCCTCGTCGCCGGGTGCGGCACGGTCAGAGCCTTCCTGGATCTCCAAGAGGCGCTCGAAGAAGAGGGCTTCACCGACGTCAACGTGAACGTCGGCGTCGGTGATGGGCTCTTGATCGAGGGACGGGCGCCGTCGGATCTCGATCGGCGGGAAGCCGAGGAACGGGCCGCCGAGATCGCCTGGACCGAATTCCCCCGCCGGCTGGACTCGCTGACCGTTGAGCTCGACGGCGGCTCCCGCGTCTTCAGCCGTGGCGAGCTCGAGGAGCAGTTCGGCCCCCGCCCGTCGGGCCTCGACGACAAGGACCTCGAAGACGACGTCCGCGACTTCGGCGTCGGCCTCGTCATCGCCCTCGTCGCCGGGGCGGTGCTCTGCGTCGGGCTGATCATCCTCGCCGTGGTGCTCGTGCGCCGGTCCGGTCGCAAGAAGCGGGAGCGCTTCGCCGCCGCCTACCCCGGCTACGGGCCGCCCGGTGGATACCCGGCCCCGCCCGGTGAGGGCTACGGCGCACCACCACCCCCCGCTCCCCCGCAGCAACCCCCCGGCTGGGGCTAGACGTCAGGTCCAGCCCTTACAGGTTGCACGGATAGGTCACGTCGTGTCTTCGAAAGCAGTGCGGCTTCGCCGCAACACGCGCCGTGCTCGATGGAGGCCTCGCCTATCGGCTCGGCCTCTCAGGTGAACAGGGTGCCCTGCGGGTCGGGCGGCAGGACCCGGTGCAGCCCGCTCCAGGGCAGGGTGTCCATGAACACCCACGTCCGACGGTGGATGGCGCTGGGGCCGAGGCCCCGCAGGGCGACCTTGTGGCGGGGGCACGGGTAGCCCTTGTTGGCCTCGAAGTCATAGCCGGGGTAGTGCTCGGCCTCGGCTCGCATGATCCGGTCCCGGCTGACCTTGGCCAGAATGGACGCCGCCGAGATCGACAGGCAGGTGGCGTCGCCCTTCACGATCCGCCGGCTGATCCCCCCGCCCACGAAGTCCCAGTTGCCGTCCACCAGCACCTGGTCGGGCACCACCCCGAGCCCGGCGATGGCCCGGCGGGCGGCCAGGCGTTGGGCGGCGGACATGCCCAGCTCGTCGCACTCGGCCTGGGTGGCGTGGCCCACCGCCCACGCCGCGCACCACCCGGCGATCCGGTCGAACAGGGCCTCCCGCTCCAGCTCGCTGAGCAGCTTCGAGTCCCGCACCTTGTTCACCCGCCGGTCACGGGGCAGCACGGCGGCGCCGACGGTGAGCGGACCGGCCCACGAGCCGCGGCCCACCTCGTCGACCCCGACCACCACGTCGTGGCCGTCGTGCCAGAGCGCCCGCTCCACCGACAGCCCGGGAGCGGCCCGCTTCAGCGCCTTGCGAAGCGTGGGGGCGGTCGCCGGCATCGCCGAAGGCTAGATCGTTACCCTGGCCGGTCATGAGCTCCTCCCCCGCCGCCGTCGTCCGTGGTCGAGTCGACCGCGGTTGGGTCGACGAACACGGCTCGATCGCGTCGATCGACTCCCGACGCTCGCTGCTCTCGACGGACAGCGACCTGTCGGTGCTGTCGGCCGGCGCCATGCTCTCGATCGGCTCAGCCGGGTCCATCCTGTCGATCGGGTCGGCGGGGTCGATGCTCTCGATCGGGTCGGCCGGGTCCATCCTGTCCATCGGCTCGGCCGGCAGCATTCTGTCCATCGGCTCGGCCGGGTCCATCCTGTCCATCGGGTCGGCCGGGAGCATCCTTTCGCGGCACTCGGCCGGATCCCTCCTGTCCCGCTCCCGTCACCGCGACGCCGGCGAGGCCGTCCGGGCGACGGTGGACGGGCTGGCCACCGCCGGCGCCCTGGCCGCCCTGGGAGTGGTGGTCGTCGGAGCCCTCTCCTCCCGCTGACCGCCGGGCTACCGACCGCCGCTCAGCGAAGGTCGACGCCGGGCTGGCCGGCCACGACCTCGCCGATCACGGTGAACCCGGCCGCCACCAAACCGTCGACGGCGGCCCCGTCGACGGTGGCCAGCAACCCGCCCGAGGTCTGGGGGTCGTGGGCGAGAGCGTCGAGGGCGACCGGCGCCTTGCTCATCACCCGGCCGGTGAGGTGGGCCCGGTTGCGGGCGTCACCGCCGGTGCGCACGCCGGCCTCGGCCGCTTCGAGGGCACCGGCATGCAGGGGCACGGTGGCGGTGTCGATCACCAGGCGGGCGCCGGAGCGCTCGGCCACCTCCCACCCGTGACCGGCCAGCCCGAAGCCGGTCACGTCGGTCACGGCGCCGACGGCGGCGCCGAGGGCCACCAACCTCTCGGAGGCCTCCCGGTTCAGCCGCCGCATCCAACCGATGGCCGTCGCCTTGGCGTCGTCGTCGGTGGCCGCCAGCACGATCCCGGTGCCGATCGGCTTGGACAGCACGAGGGCCTGGCCGGCCCGCGCCGCGCCCTTGGTCAGCACTCGATCGGGATGGACCAGGCCCTGGACGGCCAGCCCGAAGATCGGCTCTTCGCTGCGGATGGTGTGGCCGCCGGCCACCGTGCCCCCGGCGGCGACCACCACCTCCGCGGCAGCGGCGAACACCGCGGCCACCGCCTCGGTGGGAAGGTGCTCGGGGAAGGCGGCCACGTTGAGGGCGAGCACGACCCGGCCGCCCATGGCGAACACGTCGCTGCAGGCGTTGGCGGCGGCGATGGCCCCGAAGTCGGCCGGGTCGTCGACCAGCGGCGGGAAGAAGTCCGTGGTCGACACCAACGCCACCTCGTCGGACACCCGGTAGACGGCGGCGTCGTCGAACGGCGCCAACCCGACGAGCAGGGCGGGATCGGCGCCTTCGGCCAGCTCGCTCACCAGCGCGGCCAAAGGGGCCGCCCCCCACTTGGCGGCACACCCTCCGCAGGCGGTCCACTCGGTGAGGCGCACGGCGGTGTCGGTCATGGAGGCCGAGCGTACGGGCGTGGCCGCACGCCCGTCGTCGCGGGGAGGCGTGGCTCTAGGCTCGGCCCTGATGGCCGACGCCGCCGAGCCAGTCGCCGACCGGGGCAGCCTGTCGCCGGGGACCGACGTCGAGGTGCGGACGGCGTTCGAGCGCGAGTGGGCGCGGGGGTTCGAGGTGGAAGAACGCACCGACACCGGCTATCGGCTGCGGCGGAGCTCGGACGGGGCGCTCCTCCCGGTCGTCTTCCCCTTCGATGACGTGCGTCGGGCCCGCAAGGGTTCGATGTGGTGGTTCTGAGCCGACCTCAGCCGCTGGTGCCGGCGCCCAACGACTCGATGAAGGTCTCGATGTCGATGGCCTGGAGGGTGAGGGTCTTGAGCGTGCCTCGGGCGGCGAGCGTGGTCGCCACCTTGGCCATGGTGACCGCGTCGGGCGCCTCGAGGATGTTGAGGAAGTCCCACTGACCGAGCAAGGCGTACTGCTCGACCACCCGCACGCCCATGGACTCGACGTCGGCGTTCACCTCACGGAGGCGAGCCGGGTTCTCGCGCAGGCGGGCGCTGCCGTCGGGACCGAGGGTGGAGAGCATCACGAAGGTCGGCATGGACTGCGACCCTACCCGGCGTCACCGCCAGCCCCCTCGAGCCGGTCGATGGCCGAGCGCTCATCGGCGTCGACCTCGGTGCCGAGGAAGGCGTCGAGGATCTCGCCTGCCACCTCGGCCGACGTGAGCCGGAGGCCGAGGGCCACCACGTTGGCGTCGTTCCAGCGGCGGGCGCCGGTGGCGGTGGCGGCGTCGGTGCACAACGCCGCTCGTACGCCGGGCACCTTGTTGGCCGCCATCGAGACGCCGGTGCCGGTGTAGCAGCACACCACGCCCCGGTCGGCGCCACCGCCGGCCACCGCCTCCCCGACCGCCCGGCCCGCCTCGGGCCACGGATCACCTTCGGCCACCACGACCACCTCGTGGCCGGTGGTCCGCAGCCGGGCCTGCACGGCGTCGGTCACTGCCGTGGCCTCGTCGGTGCCGAAGGCGATGCGCATCGTGGCCACCTACCCGGCGAGCGCGGCCGGGATCGGGGCGCCGACCTCGACGGGCACGAGGGCGGCCGTGCACGGTGAGCCGGTGGAGAAGCGGGCTCGGGGTGGGGCGCCGGCGGGCAGCTCGGCGACCATGGACGCCGTCGTGGCCTCGACTCCGTCGACGTGCATGCACACCGTCCACCCGTCGCTCCCGCCGACGTGGCTGCGCAGGTGGGCCTCGAGCGATCCGGCCGTGACCGGCTCGTGGGCCAACACGGCTCGGGAGGCGTCGAGGCGAGGGTCGACCAGGGTGTCCGTCGGCTGGCGGGGGTGGCGGTGCTCGGCGTCGAAGGCGGCGATGGTGGTGCGGTTGGAGATGGCCCGCGTGCGCTCGACGGCCTCGGCCGCCCAGGTGGCCCCGGAGGTCTCGACCACGAACGCAGCGGTCGGATCAGCCACCAGCAACGAAGACCAGTACGGCCGGTGTTCACCGGCGTGACCCGAACCGCCCTGGCCGTGGCCTTCGAGCAGGGCGCCGACGACCTCCACGGCCTCGGCCGCAGTGATGGCCCGCTCGAGGCAGAGGCGCACGAGGTCCATGCCGGTGAGGGCGTCGGGGAAGGGGCGAGGGTCGAGGGTGGTGTAGATGGTGGCGTTGCCGGCGGCCACCCCGGCTTCGTTCACCCCGTGCTCGACCCCCCACATCCACGCCGGCCGGGACCCCACGAAGCCGACCGTCTCACCGGCCCGGCCGGGGATGCTGAGGTAGGTGGTGGCGGTCACGGCCTCCCGACGGGGTGGCTGCCACTCCACCACCTGCACCTCGTGGGGTGGCCGGTCGCTGTTCTTGGCGAACAACGTGACGCCGTCAGCGGTGGCCGGCCCGAGCGCGCACAGCACGTCACACACGCCGTCGACAGTAGCGGCGACGGAAGCGCCCACTACGGCGAAGTGACTGTGCAGTGGGGTCCGCTATCCGGATGCAGGGGCACGGTGAGCGTCGCCACCCCGCCATACTCTCGGCGTGAGGCGGGCGCGAGGCGGGTGGAGGTGGGGGAACGGCGAGCGCGGCTGGCGCGACGCCACCGCCTGCGCCCGGCTGCTCGCGCCGCTGACGTGGCCGAGGCTCGACACCTTCGGGCCGGGCACGCTCGTCGACCTCAAGTGGTGGACCGGCTTGACCGTCGGCCAGGTGAAGCGGGCGCTGACCGCCATCGGTCCGACCGAGGTCGACCTCGGCGGGACGACTGGTCTCGTGAGCCCCGGCGACGACGATGCCGCCGTGGTCGACGCCGGCGATCCGGTCGAGCCGTGGGTGGCGTTGCTCCCCTCGTTGTACTCGACGGTGATGGGCTGGAAGGAGCGTCACTGGTACCTCGGCGACCACGGTCCCGCCCTGTTCGACACCAACGGCAACGCCGGGCCGACCGTTTGGTGGGACGGCCGGGTGGTCGGCGGCTGGGCCCAACGCCAGGACGGCGAGATCGTCGTCCGTCTCCTCGAGGACGTTGGTGCCGACGCCCGTGCGGCGGCCGAGGCCGAGGCCGAGGCGGTGGCGGCCTGGCTCGGGCCGGTGCGGTTCACCCCGCGGTTCCCCACCCCGCTCGAGCGGCAGCTCGCCACATAGGCACGGTGGCCCGAACTAGATGAACTGGACGATCGGCCAGCCTTCGGCGGTGGCCACGGCCCGCAGCCGCCGGTCGGGGTTGATGGCGACCGGACGACCACAGGCCCGCAGCAACGGGATGTCCGAGGCCGAGTCGGCGTAGGCCCACGCCGAGGACAGGTCGACGCTGTCCAGCGCGTCGCGGAGCCGGGCCAGCTTGCCCGGCCCGTAGCAGAAGGGGCCGTCGAGGCGCCCGGTGAGCAGACCGTCGGTCACCTCGCCGCGCGTGCCGATGCCCCGGTCGCAGCCGAGGGCGGCGCTCACGGCGTCGACCAGCTCCTGGGGGCTGGCCGAGAGCACGACGAGGAGGTCCCCGGCCCGGCGGTGCAGCTCGATGATGGATCGGGCCGAGGGTCGCACGGTCGCCGCCAGGCCGGCGGCGACGTCGCCAGCCAACGCCCGGACCTGTGCGTGATCCAGGCCCGAGACGGCCTGCAGAGCCCGTTCCCGGAGCCGATCGACCTCGGCGTCGCTGGCCCCTCGTCGGGTGAAGCGGGCCTGGCGGAGCGCGGCGGTGGCCAGGCGCCGTCGAGGCAGCAGGCCCGCAGCCACGAGCGCCCGCCCCAGCGCCGGCAAGCTGGAACCGGGCAGCAACGTGCGGTCGAGGTCGAACACGGCCAGGCCCGTGCCCGGCCGAGGGATGGCCGGTGGCGTGGCCCGCGCCGACAACGCCCCTTCAGTGGCCATGGCACCAGTGAACACCGCTCGGGCGGCGGCACGACGGACGCCGCCCGAGCGTGGGGTGAACAGCGACCGAACCATCTCGGTCGCCACATCGCCCCGCTCGTCGGCTCTCCGACGCTGACCGCGCGCTTACGTCCGCTTTCCGGACGCTGAGGCACAGTCACCGGCCACCCACCCACCGTGCACAACGCCGCACAAGTAGGGTCGGACGCCGATCCGCACGCCAGGAAGGACCACGCCGGTGAGCTCGACCCGACGGCCTCGGCCCCACCCGGTGCTCGCCACCCTCACGACCCTCGTCACGCTCTTGGCCCTGTTCACCGCCGCCTGCGGCGTCTCCGACGACAGCGTGGCCATGGGGGGGTCCGGCTCGTCCGACGGGACGCAGCCGATCGACCCACCGCCTACCACCGCGCCCCCCACCACCCAGGACCCCCTCGATGACGGCGAACGGTTGGAGTTGGTCGCCGCCGACGTCGAGGACTACTGGGACGAGGCGCTCGAGGACGTCTACGACACCGACTACGAGCCGCTCGACCCCGACCGCATCGTGGCCGCCACCTCCGACGACACCGACCTGCCCACCTGCGACGGCGAGGAGATCACCTACGACCTCGTGGAGGGCAACGCCTTCGCCGCCCCCTGCCCCGAGGGCATCGTCGTGGTGTGGGACGACGAGGAGCTGATCCCCGCGCTCGACGACCGCTTCGGACCGGTGGCGGCGGCGGTGGTCGTGGCCCACGAATGGGGCCACGTGGCCCAGTTCCAGGCCGGCGTCGAGTCCTCCGACGTGATCATCGAACAGCAGGCCGACTGCTTCGCCGGGGCCTGGCTGGCCGACTTCCTCGAGGACCCGGGGAGCCTCGACGAGGTGGCCGAGGCCAACCCGCTCGACGCCTCGCTGTCCTCGGTGATCGAGTTCCGAGACGCCGTCGGCAGCTCACCGAACGAGCCCGGCGCCCACGGGCTCGGGTTCGACCGGGTCCGGGCCTTCCAGGAGGGCTTCGACCGGAGCGCTGAGTACTGCGCCGGCTACCCCGACAACCCGCCCCCGCTCGTGCAGATGCCGTTCGAGACCCCTCAGGATCTGGACAACGAGGGCAACCTGCCCCTGGAGGTCCTCGTCCCCGCCGTGGTCGAGGACCTCAACATCTTCTTCGAGGACAAGGTGGACGGGTTCGAGGGAGCGTCGGCCGAGGACGTACTGGCCGAGGACGAGACCGTCGAGCTGCTCGAGGACCTGTCCGGCCGCATCGGCGACAACGCCGCCGGCCTCGTCCTCGGGCTCATCTGGTCGGAGTTCGCGCAGAAGGCGGTCGGGGCCGACGAGGGACGAGACGAGGAGGGTCTGCTCCCCCAGCAGGCCTGTCTCACCGGCGGCTGGATGGCGTCGGTGTTCCTCGAGGGTGGGACGTCGGAGCGGGAGCTGAGCCTGTCCCCTGGCGATCTCGACGAGGCCATCCTGGCGCTGATCGACCTGCGCCAGGCCAACGAGGACAACCGGGACGGGGCCGTGTTCGAGCTGGTGGCGTCTCTGCGCCAGGGCGTGGTCGACGGGTTCGACTCCTGCGGACTGGAGCGCTGAACCGCGCTTGGCAGGGATGGGCCCGTGACTGACCTACGGTCAGGACCCATGCCCCGCACCGTGCACGTCGTCCCCCACACGCACTGGGACCGGGAGTGGTACCGGTCGTTCCAGAGCTTCCGCCTGCGCCTGGTCGAGCTCCTCGACGGTCTCCTCCCCGGCCTGGCCGCCGACCACTCCTATGCCCACTTCATGCTGGACGGCCAGATGGCGGTGGTCGACGACTACCTCGCCGTGCGGCCCGAGGCGGCCGACACCCTGCGGCGGTTGGCGGCCTCGGGACGGATCAGCCTCGGTCCGTGGTACGTCCTCATGGACGAGTTCCTGGTCTCGGGCGAGACCATGGTGCGCGACCTCGAGCTCGGTCTCGACCGGGCGGCGTCGTTCGGCGGGGCCATGGAGGTCGGCTACCTGCCCGACATGTTCGGGCACGTCGCCCAGATGCCCCAGCTCCTCGCCCAGTTCGGCTTCGGCCACGCCGTCGTGTGGAGAGGGGTGCCGGCGGCGCTCACCCGGGAGGCGTTCCGATGGGTTGCGCCCGACGGCACCGCCGTGCGGGCCGAGTACCTGGCCACGGGGTACGCCAACGGCGCCATCGTGCCCGACGACGCCAAGGAGCTGGTGGCCCGGGTCGACGAGTTCTGCTCGCAGCAGGGAGCGCTGGTCGGCGATCCGGTGCTCTGGATGAACGGCTTCGACCACCTCATGCCCCAGAGCCAACTGGGTCGGGTGGTGGCCGAGGCCAACGCCATCCAGGACGACTACCGGCTCGTGGTCACCTCCCTCGCCGACCACCTCGTGGCCGCCGGCGCGTCACCGGGCCAGGACGACCTGCCCGTGTGGCGGGGTGAGCTGCGTTCGGGGGTCCGGGCCAACCTGTTGATGGGCGTGGCGTCGAACCGGGTCGACGTCCACCAGGCCGAAGCCCGCACCCAGGTCGCCCTGGAACGGCTGGCCGAACCACTCTCGGCCCTGTTCCTCGCCCCTGACCGCTGGCCGAAGGCGCTGCTGGATCTTGCCTGGCTCGAGGTGATCCGCAACTCGGCCCACGACTCGATCTGCGCCTGCTCGGTCGACGAGGTCGGCGCCGCCGTGCTGCACCGGTTCACCGAAGCCAGAGCCATCGCCGACGGCCTGTGCGACCGGTCCCTGCGGGCGGTGGCGATGGCTGCCGGCGGCGACCGCCCGGTCGTGGTCAACGCCGCCGCCCGGGCCCGCAACGGGGTGGTCGAGCTCACCGTTCCCGGCGACGCTGCCCCCGAGGGCACCCAACTGCTCGAGGCCAGCCCTGACCGGGTGGTCCTGCACACGACCACCCGGGCGGCGGTGACCGACGTGGTGCTCCACGAGCTCGACATCGACCCGCTCGTGCACGCCGTGGACGTCGACGACCTCGGCCACGACGATGACGGGGCCGAAGCCGTGATCACACTGCACGCCGACCGGACCCGGGCCCACCCGGTGATGGCCGGCGCCGTGCGGCCGCGCCTGGACGCGCTGGCGGCGGCCGGCCCGGCCGACGGCCCGGTGCGAGTGGTCAAGAGCCGGCCTTCCACCGTGACCGTGCTGGCCCGGGTGGCCGACGTGGCCGGCCTGGGCTGGAAGCGGTGGACGCCCGGCCCGGTCGAGGAGCCGGTCACGGCCACCCTGCGGTCGCTCATCAACGGGCGGGTCGAGGTGGTGGTGGACCTGGACGACGGCACCTGGGCCGTCGATGGCCTGGGCGGGTTCGGCCGCCTGGTGGACGGCGGAGACGCTGGCGACACCTACAACTGGTGCCCGCCCGCCGAGGACACGATCGTGGACCGGCCCGACGGCGTGGCCGTGGAGCTGCTCGAGGATGGCCCCGTTCGCGGCCGCATCCTCGTCACCACCACGTGGCGTTGGCCCCATCGGGTGGAAGGTGACGCCCGCGTCGACGAGCGGGTGGCGGTGGTGCGCACCACGCTCGAGCTGCGGGCCGGCGAGGATCTCGTCCGGGTCACCCACGAGGTCGACAACCCATGCCGCGACCACCGGCTGCGGGCCTGGTTCCCCCTGCCCCAGCCGGCGACGACGTCGCTGGCCGAGTGCGCCTTCACCGTCGTCCAGCGGGGGCTGACCGCCGAGGGCGGTCCCAACGAGGTCGGCATCCCGACGTTCCCGTCGCGCCGTTTCGTCGTGGCCGGGGGCCTGACCGTGGCCCACGAGGGCCTGCTCGAGTACGAGCTGGTCGACCTGGCCGACAACGACGACGGCAGCCCCGGCCCGGCTCGCGCGTTGGCACTGACGTTGCTGCGCTGCACCGGGGTGATCTCCCGGGGCCCCATGGCCACCCGGCGGTCGCCGGCCGGCCCGCCCATCGCAGCCGAGGCGGCCCAGATGCCCGGCGTCCAGTGCCTCCGCTACGCCGTCCACACCGGCGGGCGCGACCCGTACGCGGTGGCCGACGACGCCTTCCTCCCGCTGCTGGTCGCCCGTCCCCGCGGCGGGCCGGCCACCGCCGACGAGGCCGTGGCCCTCAGCGTCGATGGCGCCGAGGTGTCGGCCGTGGTGCGGCGGGACGGTCGGCTGCAGGTGCGGGTGTTCAACCCCACGAGCGACGAGACGACCGTGGTGGTCGACGGGCGGACGGGCTGGCTGGTCGACCTACGAGGGCGCCCACTGTCGCCGTTCGAGGGCAGCTTCCCCCTCCGTCCCCACGGCATCGCCACCGTCGTCCTCGACGACTGATCCCCGGTGAGGTGGGACTGATGCCGCCCGCCGGCGGGACGTTCGGGCTACGGGACGATCTCGACCGGGGTGCCTGTGGGGGCGAGGTCGATGACCCGCAGGATCATGTCGTCGGCCAAGCGGATGCAGCCGTTGCTGACGGCCTGGCCGAGCAGCTGGGGGGCGTTCGTGCCGTGCAGGGCGATCTGGCCGTTGCCGCCACCGAACTCCTGCAGCACGTCGGAGAAGGCGGCCACGCTGACCTGTCCGGCTCCGTAGGCGCCGCCACCGCTCAAGCGCACGAGGCCGTCGACGAAGAACGACCCCGTGGGGGTGGGGGTCTGCGACGTCCCCACGGCGACGGTGGTGGTCACCAGCGGGGAGTCCCCTTGGAAGACAGTGGCCCGGCGGGCCCCGACCTCGACCTTGATCCAGTTGGGCACGGTGCGGATGCTCACGTCGGAGCTGCGCACCCAGGCCGTCATCCCGTTGGGGCGTGACGACACCTGCACCCGCAGCCAGCCGGGCGTCTGCTCCTTCACCAGGAAGACGACGTCGAGGCCCTCGTGGGTGGGGTTGGCCATCGTCCTCCCGCCCTCCAAGGGTTGGTCCGGCGCCGAGAACAGCGGGACCTGGGGGACCACGGCATCGGCCACGGTGAACGACGACGGGCGTCCCGAGCTGGACGCCGGCACCGGTTCGGCCGGAGCCGGAGCCGGTGGCGGAGCCGGTGGCGGTGCCGGTGGCGGTGGCGGTGGCGGTGGCGGTGGCGGAGCCGGCTCGGGCTCGGGAGGCGGGGGTGGCGCGGTGGGCGGCGGCAGCGTGGTCACCGGTGCCCGAGCCACGGCGGCGTGGGAGTCCAGGCGAGGGCGGCCCTCGGGCCAGGTGCCCTGCAGCTCCCCCACGGTGGGAGCGCCGACCTCGACCTTGACGGCACCGGCGACGGGCGGGCCCGGCTGGTCGACCACGAGCCCGAGCGAGCCGGCCACCAGCACGCTGACAGCCATCACCAGGACCGCGACGCGCAGACGCATGGTGCGACCCTATCCCTCGTCGGTGCCGGCCGAGCGGTCGACACCGGCCAGCCGCTCGACCTCCCGCTCGAGCTGCTCGGCGTGGCGTCGGCGGGCCTTGTCGCGTCGGCTGGGCTCCATGTCATCCTCATCGGCTCGACGCAGCGCCCATAAAGGGACCCGGCCGATGTCCTTCAGGCGACGCTGCTTCAGGAACCGCCAGCTGAAGGCCGGGTCGGCCTCCAGGGCGGCGTGCACCGCCTCGGACACCACCACCGAGCCCGGGAAGGCGATGTTGACGATGCGGCTGGCCAGGTTCACGACCGGCCCGTAGTAGTCGGCCTCCCGTTCCAGGGCGGGGCCGGAGGCGAGGCCGACGCGCACGTCGGACAGCGAGTCGTCCTTCCCATAGGCCTCGGACAGGGCGAGGGCGATCTCGGCCGCCGCCCGGACGTCGTCGACCACGAACATGACCTCGTCGCCGATCATCTTCACCACCCGGCCGCCGAGGAGGACCACGGTGTCATAGGCGATGGCCTCGAAGCGGTCGACCACCCGGGCCAGCTCGTGCTCGTCGAGCTGCTGGCTCAAGGCGGTGAAGCCCACGAGGTCGGCGAACCCGACCGTGGTGTGGTCGGGGTGGGCGTCGGCCTGGCTCTCCCGGCTGAGGCGTCGGCGGGCGGCGACCTGGAGGTGGCGACGCCACACGTAGTCCATCACCTTCGGCATGGTGGGCAGGAGGGTGCCGGCGTAGACGGCGAACTCCTCGTCGGCGGTGGCCTTGGTGTCGAGGTCGCGGCCGAAGGTGTCGATCATGGCCGAGGCCACGCGGGCCAGTGAGGACCCGATGACCCGGCTCATCTGCACGGCCAGGTCGGCGGCCAGGAACCCCTCCTCGGTGAGCTCGGCCACGGTCCGCAGCATCTCGGCGTCGGTGGCGGTGAACAAGCGGTCGCCCCGGCTCGGGTCGGGGTAGCCGAGCGACCGCCAGAGTTGGACGATCTGCTCGGCCGGCATCCCGGTCACCTCCACCACCTCGTCGAGGTCGTACAGGGCCGGGTCGGGGAGGACCAACCGTTCGATGGCGAGGAAGGCCAGCGTGCCGGCGCGCTCGGCGGCGTCGATCTCGGCGTCGTCGACGCCGAGGCCGTGCAGGACCTCCCGGATGGTCACGTCGGTGTCGAGCCGAGAGCCGGAGGCCGGTGGCTGGTCGGTCACGAGAACGACGCTCCCGGGAGTGGTCCGGGCGGTGCCGCCGGTGCCAGCAGGGCCTCGCCACGTGCCTCGCTCGTCCGCCACGCCGGGTCGAGGCCGGGGGCGGTGAGTACGGGTGGCTCGGCGACGGCACGGGTGGCGACATCCCAGAGCAGGGCGGGACGCTGGCCGTGCCACCTGAGGGCGTAGGAGCAGGGCCCGTGAGCCGTGGGGGCGTCGTGGACCTCGATCCCCTGCCCGTACCACCCGGTCGGCAGCACCGAGAGGAAGGCCAAACCCTCGGCCGTCTCCCGCACGAGGGTGTCGCGCACGGCGTCGAGCACCATCGCCCCGGCCACGGCATCGTGGCCCGGCCCGGCGCCCACCCCGGCCAGCGTGGCCCCGTCCACCTCCGTCGGCCAGGTCCCGGTGGGCGACGCCGCCCGGACCAGCCAGGCGAGCAGTTCGCCCGCCGACGGATCACCGGTAGCGACCGACCTCCGGGCGGCGGCGGCCACGGCTCGCACCCCCACGATCGGGGCGGCCAGGTCGGGAGCGGCCGGCGGGCCGGTGCCCTCGCCGATGCGCTCGGCGACGGCGCGAACCTCGGCGGCGGCAGCGGGTTGGCCGGCCGCCACCAGGGCATCGGCGGCCAGTGCACAACCGAGCCGGCACCAGCGACGAGCGTCCGGCTCACCGGCCAGCCGGCCCCGTCGTGCTTCGCGGTCGATGGTGGCGACGGCGGCGATCACCTCGGGCAGCAGGTCCTCGAACGACGGGCCCGGACAGAGCCGCCCGTGCTCGCCGATCGCGGCCAGGGCGGCCCCGGCGGCCACCGGATCGCCGGTCGCCGTTCTCGGGACTTGGGCACGACGATGACCGTCCCCATGTCCCGAGAACCGGTTGGGCCAGGTGGCGAGGACCCGGCCGACCTCGTCGCCGAAGCCGGCGCGGTCGGCGGCACCGAGAAGGGCGGCGGCGTCGACCGGGTCGGCGGGCGTGCCTTCCCAGCCGGAACCATCTCGGACGGTGGGGCCGAGGTCGTCCACGGCGAACGCACCGAGCAGGTGGCTTCGGTTGGCGGTGACCAGGGCGGCCAGCCTCTCGTCGGGCAGGTCGGACCGGGCGCCCCGCCGAGTCAGTGCCCTCCACCCCCGAGTGACAGCCTCGGCCGAGGGCAGGGGATCGGGCCAGCGCAGCGCATCGGCTCGCTCCGGCGGCCACACGCCCCGGGGCAGCACCACTCGAACCGTGGCCGTGTGGGGCACGGGTACCATGAAGGCCGCAGTCACGAGGCGGGCACCGGCGGGGAGGTCAGCGCTCCAGTCGTCGACGGCCCGGCCGGCGAGGACATCGGCGGCCACGTCACCGCGCTGCCCGTGCGAGATCGCCGTTCGGGACGGCCGGCGGGCGAGGAGCAGCGCCGCCTCCCCGTTGGCCCGAACCAGATGGACCGGTCCGCCCGCCACGGGGTCGAGCTCCACCCGGTGGAGGTCGGTGACCCCGTCGGGGGTGAACGGCCGCACCGCCAACGCCAGAGCGAACGGCAGGCGGGAGCGGTTCTCGACCTCCACCACCACCCAGTGGTCACAGCCCGCCGACGACGACCCTCGCGTGGCGAACGCCCGGTGGACGGCGTCGCCACCGGGGATGCGCATCGTGGTCTCCACCACCGGGGCGTCGTCCAGCCGGCGCTGGCGCACGCCCGCCTCCCGCGCCGGCAGGTGCCAGCGATCATCGGCCCCCACCCACCAGTCGAGGGACCAACCGTGGTCGTGGTGGCACGGGGTGACGAGGCCGCGGGGGTCGACGGTGGTGGCGGTGGTGGCGTCGACGGGCCCGATCATCGTCCAGCGCCGGCGATCAGGCCCCGCCAACCCCCACGGCAGGACCCATCCCTCGGCCCGCAACCGGTCGAGCCGCGGTTCGGCCGGGTCGGCCACGGCGGCGGAGCCGGCCGGCCCCCGCGCCCCTCGCCGCATCAGGTCCGGCCCGGGTGGCGGACCTCGCGGCCGGTCTTGCGCTTGAGCAGACCCCGGTAGGCCTCCTCTGCGGTGCGACCGTCGTGGCAGACGGCCTTGACCTCCGAGGCGATGGGCATCTCGACGCCGTGCTCGTCGGCCAGCTCCATGACCACCCGTGACGTCTTGACCCCCTCGGCCACCATGTCCATGTCGGCGATGATCTCGTCGATGGTCCGGCCCCGGCCGAGCTGCTCGCCCACGTGCCGGTTGCGGCTCTGGGGGCTGATGCAGGTGGCCACCAGGTCTCCCATGCCGGCCAGGCCGGCGAAGGTCATCGGCTCGCCGCCCATGGCCATGCCAAGCCGGGAGACCTCGGCCAGGCCGCGGGTTATGACGGCAGCGCGGGTGTTGTCGCCGGCTCCGAGCCCGTCGGCCATCCCGGCGGCGATGGCCACCACGTTCTTCAGGACACCACCCAGCTCGCAGCCCACGACGTCCTCGTTGATGAACACCCGGAACCGATCGGTGGTGAACAACCCCTTGAGCGCGCGGGCGACGTTGTGGTCGTCCATGGCGATCACGCTGGCGGCGGCGTGGCCGGCGAGGATCTCCTTGGCGAGGTTGGGGCCGGTCAGCACCCCGACGGGGTGACCGGGCACGACCTCGGTGACGATCTGGCTCATGCGCAGCTTGGTGCCCAGCTCGAGGCCCTTGGTGAGGCTGACCACCGGCACCCACGGTCGCAGGTAGGGGGCGACTTGTTCGAGCGAGGCCCGGAAGCCCTGGGACGGCACGCCCATGACCACGACGTCGGCGCTGCACACGGCCTCGCCCAGATCGGCCGTGGCCCGCAACGCCGGCGGAAGGGGGTAGTCGGCGAGGTAGTCACCGTTCACGTGCTCTTCGCTGATCTGCCCGGCCAGCTCCGGCCGACGGGCCCACAGCGTGGTCGGGGTGTTGTGGGCGGCAAGAGCAGCGACGGTGGTGCCCCAGGACCCCGCACCGACCACGGCCACCCGGATGTCCATGGCGCCGGACCTTACCGCTGCCTCCCTCTCAGGCGGCTCGGTGGGCGATGGGCACGACCTCGTCGGGCGGCGGAGGGGCAGGCGGTGTGCCCTCGCCGAAGGGACGGCCGCCGAGGGCGTCCCTGCCGTGGGCGGTGAGCCAGCCGCTGAGATCGGGCCCGGCCGGTACGATCCTGGTCGGGTTGATGGTGGTGTGGACGCAGTAGTAGTGGCGCTTGATGTGGTCGAAGTCGATGGTGTCGCCGAACCCCGGGGTCTGGAACAGGTCCCGGGCGTAGGCCCAGAGCACCGGCAACTCGGCGAGCTTCGACCGGTTGCACTTGAAGTGACCGTGGTACACGGCGTCGAAGCGCACCAGCGTGGTGAACAGGTTGACGTCGGCCATGGTGATGGTGTCGCCCACGAGGTAGCGGCGGTCCTCGAGTCGGTCCGACAGCCAGTCGAGCCGGTCGAACAGCCGCCGGTAGGCTCGCTCGTAGGCGTGCTGGGACGCCGCGAAGCCGGCTCGGTACACACCGTTGTTGACGTCCCGGAAGACGAGCTGCATCACCGTGTCGATCTCGGCCCGCTGGTCGACCGGGTAGAGATCGGGCGCACCGGCCCGGTGGTGGGCTCGCCACTCGGTGGCGAGGTCGAGGGTGATCTGCGGGTAGTCGTTGGTGACCACCTTCCCGCTCGGGACGTCCACGATGGCCGGCACCGTGACCCCCGGTCGTAGCCGGGCTCGGCGGCCTCATAGGCGTCGGCGAGACGCTCGATGCCGAGCACGGGATCACGGCCGCCGGGATCGAGGTCGAAGGTCCAGCTCCGCTCGTCGTGCGTGGGGCCGGCGATGCCCATCGACAGCACCGGCTCGAAGCCGAGCAGCCGGCGCACGATGATGGACCGGTTGGCCCACGGGCAGGCCCGGCTCACCACCAGGCGGTAGCGGTCGGGCTCGACCGGCCACCCGTCGGCGCCGTCGGCGGTGATCCGGTCGTCGAGGTACCCGGTGTCCCGGACGAAGCTGCCGTCGTCGTCGTGCTCGTCGGTCACGCCTTGCGACGGTAGCGAGACGACGGTCCGAAGGCGACGGTCGGAGGCGAACTCGCTCGGGGATGACCGACCCGTCTGCCAGCATGCAGCCGTGGGGAAGGTCTTGGAAGCACGCGGCCTGGTCAAGGCCTACCGTCGGACGACCGCCGTCGACGGCGTCGACCTCACCCTCGACGCCGGCGAGCGGGTGGCCCTGCTCGGGCCGAACGGCGCCGGGAAGACCACCACGCTGCTGATGCTGCTCGGCGCCGTCCTCCCCGACCAGGGCACGGTGGAGGTCCTCGGCCACCCGCTCCCGGCCGAACGCAGCCGGGCCATGGAGGGCGTCGGTTTCGCCGCGGGGTACCTGCCGCTGCCCGAGCGCCTGCGGGTGCGAGAGGTGCTCGGCGTCTTCGCCAACCTGTACGGGATCGCCTCGCCGGGACCGCTCATCGACCGAGCCCTCGAGCGCTTCGGCATCGCCGAGCTGGGGAAGGCGATGGCCACCGAGCTGTCGTCGGGCCAGCGGACCTTGGTGGGCATCGTGAAGGCGACGCTGCACCGCCCGCAGCTCCTCGTCCTCGACGAGCCCACCGCCTCCCTCGACCCCGACATCGCCGATCAGGTCCGGCGCGGGGTCGAACGCCTCTGCGTCGAGACCGGGGCGGCGTTGCTCGTCACCTCCCACAACATGACCGACGTCGAGCGGGTCTGTGAGCGGGTGGTCTTCCTCGCGGCCGGCAAGGTGGTCGCCGACGGGACCCCCGCCGAGGTGGCCCGTCGCTTCGGGAAGGGTGACCTGGAGCAGGTGTTCCTCCACCTCGCCGGCCGGGAGGAGGAGTGATGCCGGTGATCGATGGGCTCCGGGTGCGGGCCATGGTCCGCCGCCACGCCTACGTCCAGAAGCGGGCGCCCCAGCGCTGGTTCGATCTGGCCGTCTGGCCGTGCGTCGACACGGTGATCTGGGGATCGATCGGCGCCTTCGTCGACCAGCAGGGCGGGGCGGCGCGGTCGGGAGCGGCCTACATGCTGTCGGGCATCCTCCTGATGCACGTCGTGTACCAGGCCAACGTGTCGATGGCGACCGGGTTCATGGACGAGACGTGGTCGAGGAACCTGCTCAACCTGATGGTGTCGCCGCTGCGCGAGATCGAGCTGCTGGCCAGCCTGATGCTGGTGAGCCTGGTCCGGTTGGTGGTGGGCCTGTCGGTGGTGGCCCTGGCGGCCTGGGGGCTGTACGCCTTCGACGTCACCTCGGCCGGGATCGGCCTCGTCCCCGTCATCGCCGTCCTCATGCTGGTGGGCTGGACGGTGGCGCTCCTCGTCATCGCCCTCATGCTGCGCTTCGGCAGCGGGGCCGAGATCCTCACCTGGGGGATCCTCTTCGTGGTCATCGCCTTGTCGGGGGCGTTCTACCCCGTCGACGCCATCCCGGGAGCGCTGCGACCGGTGTGCGAACTGCTGCCGTCGACCCATGCCTTCGAAGCCGCCCGCCTGCTCCTCGACGGCGAACCGATGCCCTGGGTCCGTCTCGCCGCCGCCGCCGCCGGACTGGCCGTCTGCATCCCGGCCGCCGTGGTGTTCCTCCTGCGCATGCTCCACCTGTTCCGCGCCAGGGGGTACGTCACCCGCTACTCCTGAGCGGCAGCCTCGGGTGGCTGACACGGCTCCGGCCCTCGAGGATGGTCGCCCCAGCGGATCTGCACCTCGGCCGGTGCCGAGCTGGCCAGGGAGCCCTGAGCGTCGTTGGAGCCGTGGCCCTTCGGGCACTCGACCACGGAGAGGGCGAGCGCCCGGTGACCCTGCTCGAAGCGCAGCCGCACGGTGCGGTCCTGTCCGTCTCCGTAGAGTCGCCAGAGCCCGGTGATGGCGGCCCGCACCCCGATGATGCGGTCCTCCTCGAAGCCGGCGGCCTCGGCCAGGATCGAGCCCGCCATGCGCACCACCCCCAGGTAGCCCAGCCCTCCCGGTACGGTGAGGCTCACCACCGTGGCGTCGGTCATCTCAGCTCACCGCCGCTCTCCACCGGGCCGGTCGCTGCCGTCGCCGAGGGCGGTGAGCAGCGCCGCCTCCCCGACCGACGCCTCGGGCCCGTAGTTGACCACGGCCACGCCACCGGTGTCACAGCTCGGGCAGCGCAGGGCCAGCACGGCCTGCATGTCGGCGGGGTCCGAAGCCCCCTCGAGCCGTCGCGTCGACACCAGGTCCACCTCGTCGGGCGGCGTCTCCTGGCGGCAGGCCGGGCAGCGGACCGCGCCATCGTCGGTGACGGTCAGGTTGGCGGCGAACCCGTCGTCGGCAAAGGCGGCGAGAACCTCGACGAGTGTGGTGTTGTCGCTCGGGGCGTCGGGAGGGGTCTGATCCTGCACCAGCCGTCGTCCTCCCGCTTCGTCTCGTCCACTTACTCATCAGGCGTGTTGGCCATCCCCGACCTGCCCACCGGCATCGAGCGTCAAACGACGCCGGGTTCTCGACCGCACCTCGTCGGGGGAGGAAGTGGGGGTCGAGTCCCCACCCGAGGAGCCCACCATGTCCGACCCGACCGACCCCGACACCGAGGCCGTCGAGCCCGACAACAGCACCGTGGACGACTGGTTCGGCCAGAACGTGGCCCGCGACCAGGAGGTGGCCGACGAAGCGATGGCCGAGGCCGGGGGGGATGCCGAGGAGGCCGAGCAGATCTTCGAGGACCGGGCCGCCGGCGAGGAGACCTACGACGAGGGGCATCCCCGCCCGCAGTGACCATCCGTTGACGGCTTCATCTCCGGAGAGCGCGCGGGAAGGGCTCACCACGATGAGGTGCACCCATGAGCGACGGAGAGCGGGCCCTTCGCCGCCAGCTTGAGGAGACGCGGGAGGAGCTGCGGGCCGTCACCGATGAGCTGGCGGTGGCCAACGGGGAGCTGGAGCTCGCCCAACGCGAGCTCGGCGCGCTTCGGGAGGAGTTCGAGAGGGCCAGCGCCGAGGTCGCCTCCATCAATGCCTCGCTGACCGCCGACACCGCATCGGCGGGAGCGGTCGGCTGCGCCGCCACCGTGCTCGAGGGCCTGGAAATGGCCGCCGCCACCCTCGACCCTGAGCTCGTGGTGCGGGCGTGGAACGGCGGCGCCGAGGCCCTCTGGGGGGTACCCGCCGCCGGCGTCGTGGGCCGAACGCTCCACGACCTGCGCACCGGTCCTCCCGCCGACGAGGTCCTCGCCCTCGTCGCCACCGCCGTGTCCGGCGAGGGCACCGCGTCCGGTGAGGTGAAGGGGGCCGATGATCAAGGTCGGTCGGTGTCCTACGAGGTCACCTGCTCCCGGGTGCTCCCCGGTGGCGCGGGAGCGGTCGCAGGGATGCTCGTCCTGGCCCGCGCCCTCGATCGCTGAGACCGGCGGTCGCCTGGGTCCCACCGGTCTCACGGCCCGGGACGGTCCACCTCGCCCCGCCACGCCCCGGTCTCGGTGCCCCTCGCCTCGATGAACTCCTTGAACCGCTCGAGGTCGCCCTTGGCCCGTGCCTTCACGAAGCCGAGCTTGTCGGCCACGGTCTCGAGGATCCCATCCGGATCGAAGTCGAGCTGCAACATGATGCGAGTGGTGGCGTCCTCGATGCGGTGGAAGGTCACCACGCCGGCCTGGTCCACCCCGTCGACCGACCTCCACGCCACCCGCTCGTCGGGGAGCTGCTCGGTGATCTCGGTGTCGAACTCGCGACTGACACCGGCGATGCTCGTCTTCCAGTGGGTGCGGGTCTCGGTCACCTGGGTGATCTCGTCGACACCGTCCATGAACTCCGGGAACGTCTCGAACTGGGTCCACTGGTCATAGGCGGTCCGGATCGGCACCTTCACCTCGATCGACTCCTCGACGGTGCTCATGTGGTCCTCCTCGTGTCGCCTGGTATCGCCCTCGTTGTCGCCCTCGTTGTCGCGATGAGCCGACTGCTCCCCGCTGCCTCGCCGTCCGAAACGTGTGGGCTCGGTCGGTGATCAGCCGTCGAGCAGAGCCGCCGCCGACCGCAGGTCGGCCACGAGGGCCCCCATGGCCTCCTCCCGCTGGTCAGGCGGGCCCCGCAGGATCGAGGAGGGGTGCACGGTTGGCCACCACATGCTCGACGAGCAGCGAGCTCATCGGCCGCCCACGGTCGACGGTGACGCGGAAACCGGGGCCCAGCTCGGCCTTGGCGGCGGTGGCGCCGAGGAGCACGAGGAGACGGGGCTGCACCAGGGCCAGCTCCCGTTCGAGCCACGGCCGGCAGGCCGCGACCTCGGCCCGGTCAGGCGTCTGGTGCAGGCGGCGCTTGCCTCGGGGCTTCCACTTGAAGTGCTTGACGGCGTTGGTCACGTAGACCTCGCAGCGGACGATGCCGACCTCGCCGAGCGCCTCGTCGAGCACCCGGCCGGCCGGCCCCACGAACGGCTGGCCCTCGACGTCCTCCCGGTCACCCGGTTGCTCGCCAACCAGCATCATCTCGGCCGGCACGGGGCCCTCGCCGAAGACGGTCTGGGTGGCGTTCTCCCACAGCGGGCAGGCTCTGCAGCCGTCGGCCTCGGCGGTGGCTGCCCGCCACGCCTCCTCGGGCCGGGTCGGTCCACCCTCGTTGCTGGCGTCGGTGGCGTCGGTGGCGTCGGTCATCCGTCCTCCTTGCGTTGCCGGGCCGAAGCATGCCCCGCGTGCCCGGTGCGACGCCGAGAAGTGTCGTTTGAGGGGCCAAGAAGTCGGGGAGCGCTTCTCGGCAGGAGGTAGAGAGGCCACGAGCGTCGGGGAGACCATGACCGGATCGACCGCGGAGGGGACCGGGACCATCGACTGCGCAGTCGTCATCCCGACCGTCGGCCGTCCGTCGTTGCTCACGTTGCTCGAGGCACTCGCCGACGGGGCAGGACCTGCTCCCCGCGAGGTCATCGTGGTGGACGACCGCACGCTCGGCGCGGGGTCGGAGCCGGTCCTCGACCGATGGACGGGCCAGCACGACCTGCCGGTGCGGGTGCTGGCCAGCGGCGGGGCAGGGCCCGCGGCGGCTCGCAACCGGGGCTGGCAGGAGGCACGGGCAGCGTGGGTGGTGTTCCTCGACGACGACGTGGTGCCCCGGCCGGACTGGAGAGCCCGGCTCGCCCATGACCTCGCCGCCGCCGAGGCCGATGTAGTCGGCGTGCACGGCCGGGTGGTCGTGCCATTGCCGAGTGATCGCCGCCCGACCGACTTCGAGCGCGCCACCGCCGGCCTCGCCACCGCTCGCTGGATCACCGCTGATGCGGCCTACCGCCGAGAACACCTCCTGGCCATCGGTGGGTTCGACGAGCGGTTCCGCCGGGCCTACCGGGAGGATGCCGACCTCGGCCTGCGCATGAGCGCACGAGGCCGGCTCGTGACCGGCAGCCGCACCGTCGACCACCCGGTGCGATCCGCCGGCTGGACCGTGAGCATCCGAGCCCAGGCGGGCAACGCCGACGACGCCCTCATGCACGCGCTGCACGGCCCTGGCTGGCGGGCTCTGGCCGGTGCCCCCGCCGGCCGACGCCGCCGGCACCTCGCCATCACCGCCGCCGGGGTGGTGGCCCTGGTGGCCGCGGCCGCCGGGCACCGCTCGCTGGCCCGGGTCGCGGCCGTCGGATGGGCGGCTGGTACGGCCGAGCTGGCCGCCGCCCGCATCGCGCCGGGACCTCGGAACGCCGGCGAGGTGACGGCCATGGTCGTCACCAGCATGGCCATCCCGCCGGCGGCGACGGCCTGGTGGCTGGCGGGCACGGCCCGCTGGCTCCTGCGCCCACCACCGCCACACGTTCCGACGACGGCGCCTGGAGAGCACCAGCGCGCCGGTGAGCGATCGCCGGCAGGCGGCGCTCCAGACCAGCACGGTGCTCTCGTCGGCGAAGCCGACAACGCGTCTCCCGGCCCGCCGGTGAAGCACCAGCGCCCGGGTCTGGTGCTCTTCGACCGGGACGGGACGCTCATCGACGACGTGCCCTACAACGGCGATCCGTCGCTGGTGCAGCCTCGGCCCGGTGCCGGTCCCGCGCTCGAGCGCCTGCGGGCGGCCGGCGTGCCGGTGGCGGTGGTGTCCAACCAGAGCGGGGTGGGGTCCGGCCGGATCACCCTCGAGCAGATGCGCCTGGTCAACCGGCGCACCGAAGAGCTGCTCGGCCCGTTCGCCGCCGTGCTGGTCTGCCCCCATCGTCCCGACGACGGCTGCGGGTGTCGAAAGCCGGCTCCGCAGATGGTCCTCGACGCCGCCCACCGGGTGGGCGTCGAGCCGGGTGCCTGCGTGGTGGTGGGCGACATCGGCAGCGACGTCGGGGCGGCCCACGCCGCCGGGGCCCGTAGCGTCCTGGTCCCCACTGCGGCCACCCTCCCCGCCGAGGTCGAAGCCGCCCCCACCGTCGCCGAGGACCTCGAGCAGGCGGTGGCCATGATCCTGGCCGGTGCGGTGTGAACGTCGGCCCGGCCGACCACGTGCTCGTGGCCCGGCTCGACAACGTGGGCGACGTCCTGCTCGCCGGGCCGGCAGTGCGAGCGGTGGCCGCCTCCGCCAACCGGGTGACGTTCGTGTGCGGGCCGGCCGGGCGGCCCGCCGCCGACCTGTTGCCCGGGGTGGACCGGATCGTCGAGCTCGACGCGCCGTGGGTGGCGCTCGACCCAACCCCCTTCGACGGCGCTGCCATCGCCGCCTTCGTCGACACCGTGGCCGACGACCGCCCCACCGCCGCCGTCGTGCTCAGCTCCTTCCACCAGAGCCCGCTCCCGCTGGCGTTGCTGCTGCGGATGGCCGGGGTGACGACGGTGGCGGCCACCAGCGAAGACCACCCCGGTTCGCTGGTCGATGTCCGCCGCCGCCCCGAGCAGGACGAGGGCAGCCACGAGGTGGAGCGGGCGTTGCGACTCGTCGCCATGCTCGGCTGCCGGTTGCCGGCGGGCGACCGTGGCGGGCTGGCCATACGCCGACCCCTTCCGCGCCCGCTGATGGTCGCCCAGCTCGACGGCGAACCGTTCGTGGTCGTCCACCCCGGGGCCAGCGTCCCCGCCCGGGCGGTGCCCGCCGAACCGGCCCGCCGGTTCGTCGACCTCCTGGTGGCCGCCGGCCGGCGGGTGGTCGTCACCGGTGGTGCGGGGGAGGCCGAGCTGGTCGGGCAGGTCGCCGGCCCGCCCCGGGAGGCGGTCACCGCCGTGGCCGGTGGGACGACCCTCGCCGAGCTGGCCGGACTGCTCGAAGCCGCCGCCGTCGTCGTCACCGGCAACACCGGTCCTGCCCACCTCGCCGCTGCGGTGGCCACGCCGGTGATCTCGGTGTTCGCCCCGGTCGTGCCCGCCGAGCGCTGGGCCCCGTGGCAGGTCGAGGGGCAACTCCTCGGCGACCAGGCCGTGCCCTGCGCCGGCTGCCGCGCCCGCACGTGTCCCTACCCAGGCCAGCCCTGCCTCCGTGACGTCACCGCCGAGCACCTGTACGAGGTCGCTTCCGGCTGGCTCGAGGACCCGGCTCCGGTACCGGTACCGATCCTGGCCGAGCCATCGGGAAACCTGCGATGAGGGTGCTCGTGTGGCACGTCCACGGATCGTGGACCACCGCCCTCGTGCAGGGCGATCACACCTACCTTTTGCCGGTACTCCCTGACCGCGGCCCGGACGGCCGAGGCCGGGCCCGCACCTGGGACTGGCCCTGCGCCGCTGAGGAGCTGACCCCCGCCGAGCTGGCCACCACCGACGTCGACGCCGTCATCCTGCAACGTCCCGAGGAAGAAGAGCTCGCCCGGCGGTGGCTCGGGGGCCGGCGTCCCGGGCGCGACCTGCCCGCGGTGTGGGTCGAGCACAACGCCCCCCAGGGCCGCATCGCCGACCTCCGCCACCCCGCCGCCGACCGCGACGACGTGGTGGTCGTGCACGTCACCCACACGAACGATCTCTTCTGGGACTGCGGCTCGGCCCGCACCCGTGTCATCGAGCACGGGGTGGTCGACCCCGGTCACCGCTACACCGGCGAGCTGGCCCGGGCCGCCGTCGTCGTGAACGAGCCCGCCCGCCGGGGTCGGGTGGTGGGGACCGACCTGCTGGAGCGCTTCGCCGCCGCCGTCGACATCGACCTGTTCGGCATGGGCACAGCCGACGTCGCCCACCGCCTCGGACTCGGTGGCGCCGACGACCTGCCCCAACCGGCGCTGCACCAGGCGATGGCCCGCCGCCGGGTCTACCTGCACCCCATCCGATGGACGTCGCTCGGCCTGTCCCTCATCGAGGCCATGCACCTCGGCATGCCGGTCGTCGCCATGGCCACCACCGAGGTCCCCGACGCCGTCCCCGCCGAGGCCGGCGTCGTGACCAACCGGGTGGACCGGGCCGTCGACGGGCTGCGCCGGTTCGTGGCCGAGCCCGAAGCTGCTCGCCGAGCCGGCGACGAAGCCCGCAGGGTGGCGCTCGACCGGTTCGGCCTCAAGCGCTTCCTCGACGACTGGGACCTCCTCCTGGAAGAGGTGACGACGTGAAGGATGAGGTGGCGACGTGAGGATCGACCTGGTCTCCGAGCATGCCAGCCCGCTCGCCACGCTCGGCGGCGTTGACGCCGGTGGCCAGAACGTGCATGTGGCCGCCCTCGCCATGGCGCTGGCCCGGCGGGGAGCGTCGGTGACCGTGCACACGCGGCGCGACGACCCCAACCTGCCCGACACCGTTCCCTTCGCCCCCGGGGTGCGGGTCCACCACGTCACCGCCGGTCCCGCCGGCCCGGTGTCCAAGGACGCCCTCCTCCCCCACATGGACGTCTTCGCCGACCGGTTGTCGGCCTGTTGGAGCGGGGACCGGCCCGACGTGGTGCACTCCCACTTCTGGATGTCGGGCCTCGCCTCGCTGCAGGCCGCCCGTCCCCTCGGCATCCCGGTGGCCCACACCTTCCACGCCGTCGGGTCGGTCAAGCGCCGCCACCAGGGGGCAGCCGACACCAGCCCGGCCGAGCGGATCGACGCCGAGGCCCGCCTGGCCCGTGAGGTCGACCTCGTCATCGCCACCACCTCAGAGGAGGCCTTCGGCTGGATCGTCCAGGGCACCGACCGCGGCAACATCGACGTCGTGCCGTGCGGCGTGGACCTCCACCGCTTCCGCCCCGGGGTCGACCCGATGCCGGCGAGAGGCGGGCGGAGACGGCTGGTCATCGTCAGCCGGCTGGTCAAGCGGAAGGGCATCGGGAACGTCATCGCCGCGCTGGCCGACATCCCCGGGACCGAGCTGGTGGTGGCCGGTGGGCCGCCGGCCGCCGCCCTCACCGAGGATCCCGAGGCCCGACGGTTCACCCAGCTGGCCCGTCACCACGGGGTGGGCGACCGTGTCCACCTGCTCGGCGCGCTGAGCCCCGAGCGGGTGCCGGCCCTGCTGTGCTCGGCCGACGCCGTGATCTGCTGCCCCTGGTACGAGCAGTTCGGCATGGTCGCCCTCGAAGCCATGGCCTGTGGCGTCCCGGTGGTGGCCTCCAAGGTGGGCGGGTTGGCCGAGACGGTGATCGACGGGGTGACCGGCCTCCACGTCCCGCCCCGGGCACCGGCGGCCATCGCCGCCGCCACCCGCCAGCTGCTCGACGACCCCGAGCTCAGGCAGCGACTCGGACGAGCCGCCGTCCACCAGGCTCGCCTCTACGGCTGGGACCGGGTGGCCCGGCTCACCGGCACCGCCCTCGCCCGCATCGCCACCCGGGCCGGGGCTCCGGCACTCGGAGCCGAGCCGGCATGACGACACCCTCCCCACTCCACCCGTGCACAGCCGAGATGGCGGCCGGGCGGGCTCACCTCGACGCCCTCCACCGTGCTCTGGGCTCGCTCGAAGGGCAGTGCGCCCACCTGGGGCAGTGGGGTCACCACCTGGCCGGCGTGCTGGCCGGCGGTGGGCGGCTGCTGGCGGCCGGCAACGGGGGCAGTGCCGCTCACGCGCAGCACCTCACCGCCGAGCTGGTGGGGCGCTACCTCCACGACCGTCGACCGTTCAGCGCCATCGCCCTCCACGCCGACTCCTCGGCGGTGACCGCCATCGGCAACGACTACGGCTCCGACGCCGTGTTCGCCCGCCAGGTGGCCGGCCACGGCCGCGCCGGTGACGTCCTGGTCGTGCTCAGCACCTCGGGTCGCAGCGGCAACGTGGTCGAGGCCGCCTGCGAGGCCCGGCGCCAGGGGTTGACGAGCTGGGCCGTCACCGGCCCGGGACCCAACCCGCTGGCCGAGGCCAGCGACGACGCCCTCTGCGTCCAAGCCACCGCCACCCCCACCATCCAGGAGGTCCACCAGGTCGTCGTGCACCTGCTGTGCGTCGCCGTCGACCGGGCGCTCGGGGTCGAGCCATGACATCCGCCGGGCCGCTGGTCGTGGTGGGTGACGCCATGCTCGACCGCGACGTGTACGGGACCGTCGACCGCGTCTGTCCCGACGCCCCGGTCCCGGTCGTCCGGGTGGAGGGCGAACACGCCCGGTCGGGAGGGGCGGCCCTGGCGGCGGTGCTGGCCGGCCAGCGGCACACCGGTCCGGTGGTGCTGGTGACCGCCCTCGGCGCCGACGAGGCCGGTGCGCAGTTGGCGTCGCTGCTGGAGGCGGCCGGCGTCACGGTCGTCGACCTCGGGGCCGAGGGGCCCACGGTCGAGAAGGTGCGGGTTCGGGCTGCGGGCCAATCGCTGCTGCGCCTCGACCGGGGCGACCAGCCGTCCCCCGCCCGTCCGCCCCGGTCGGTGGCACCGGCCGTCGAGGCGCTGACCGCCGCCGTTGCCGTCCTCGTGTCCGACTACGGCGGCGGGCTCACCGCCGCCGGCCCGCTCCGTCGATGGCTGGCCGACGCGGCGGCGCGGCTCCCCACCGTGTGGGACCCCCATCCCCGTGGCGCCGAGCCGGTGGCGGCCTGTCGCCTGGCCACCCCGAACCGAGCCGAGGCCACTCACACGGGGGCTCTGCCCCCGTGGCCCCCCGAGCCCACTCACACGCGGGCTCTGCCCGGCGTCGGGGAGCTGGTCGCCGCTGCCACCACCCTCGTCGAGCGGTGGCAAGCCCACGGCGTGGCCATCACCCTGGGAGCCGACGGCGCCGTCCTCGTCGATCGGGCGGGCACGCCTCGGTTCACCCCCGCCCCCGTGGTCGACGGCGGCGATCCTTGCGGGGCGGGTGACTGCTTCGCCGCCGCCGCCGCCGTCGCCCTGGCCGAAGGGGCGCTGCCCTCCGAGGCCGTGGACCGGGCGGTGGCCGACGCGGCCGCGTTCGTGGCCGCCGGCGGTGCCGGCACGGTGAGGCCGGTGCCGGCCGTGCCTTCGTCGACACCGCAGTGCGCCCGGGGGGTGGCCACCACCGTCGCATCGGTGCGGGCCACCGGCGGGACGGTCGTCGCCACCGGGGGATGCTTCGACCTCGTCCACGCCGGCCACGTGGCCATGCTCGACGACGCCCGCCGGCTCGGGGACTGGCTCGTCGTGCTCCTCAACTCCGACGACTCGGTCCGCCGGCTGAAGGGACCGGGCCGGCCCCTCCAGTCCCAGGACGACAGGGCCGCCGTGCTCCGCTCCCTCGGCTCGGTCGACGACGTGATCGTGTTCGACGAGGACACCCCGGTCGCCGCGCTGGAGGTGCTCCGGCCCGACGTCTTCGTCAAGGGCGGCGACTACACCGTGGCCGACCTGCCCGAGGCCGCCGCCCTCCGCCGCTGGGGCGGCAACGCCGTGGTCGTGCCCTACCTTCCCGGCCGTTCCACCACCCGACTCGTCAAGGGAGCGTCCCGCCATGACCGCTGACCCGCGTCCCACCGTCGACGGCGGGGAGCATCACCCCGCTCCGGTCTTGGCGGGCAGTGACGTCGTCGTCACCGGCGGGGCCTCCGGCCTCGGTGCCGCCGTCGCCGACGCCGTGCTCGCCGCCGGAGCACGACCGGTCGTCCTCGACCGCCGGCCCCCGCTGGGGGAGGTGCCCTTCGAGGAGGTCGACCTGGCCGACACGGCGGAGACCGAGGCCGCCGTCACCCGGGTGGCCGAGCGCCTCGGCGGTCTCGACGCCGTCGTCACCTGCGCCGGCGTCGACGTCCCTGCCCCCCTCACCGCGCTCCCCTCCGAGGACTGGGAGCGGATCGTGCGGGTCAACCTGTTCGGCACCGTCTCGGTCGTGCGAGCGGCGCTGCCGTTCCTCGAGGAGCGCCAGGGTCGGGTGGTCACGGTGGCCTCGACGCTCGGCCACCGGGCCGTCGGCGACGCCTCGGCCTACTGCGCCAGCAAGTGGGGGGTGGTGGGCTTCACCCGGGCCATCACCGCCGAGCTGAAGGGCCGGGTGGGCGTCACGCTCCTCACCCCCGGCGGCATGGCCACCGGCTTCTTCGACGACCGGACCGAGCAGTACAAGCCGGGGCCCGACGCCCGCCTGTGCGACCCGGCCGAGGTGGCCGATGCCGTGGTGTTCGCCCTCAGCCGGCCGCCCGGCTGCGAGGTGAAGGAGCTGGTGATCGCCGGGCCGAACGAGACCTCTTGGCCGTGATCCGGCCGTGACGGTCGGGACGCCCGGGGGCGGACCGCCGCGGGTGGTGGTGCTCCGGGCGCTCGGCCTCGGTGACCTGTTGACGGCCGTCCCCGCCCTCCGCGGTCTCCGCCGCCGGTACCCCGACCACCGGGTGGAGTTGCTCACACCGGGCATCCTCGGCCCCCTGGCCCTCGCCAGCGGGGCCGTCGACGCCGTCGTCGACCATCACGGGCTGGACTGCCTGCCGACCGCCGCTGCCGGAGCGGCGGTGGCCGTCAACCTGCACGGCCGCGGGCCTCAGAGCACCCGCCTCCTCGCCGCCAGCGGGCCGGGACGGCTGGTGGCCTTCTCTCACCCCGAGCTGGACGAGACCGTCGGCGCCACCAAGGCCCCGGTGTGGTGCGAGGACGAGCATGAGGTCCACCGGTGGTGCTGGCTGGTCGCCGCCGTCGGCGCCACCGCCGATCCCGCCGACCTGCGGCTCCCGGCACCGGTCCCCCGCAGCCACCAGCCGACCGAGGTGCTCGTGCACCCAGGGGCCGCCTCACCGGCCCGTCGGTGGCCGGCCGAGCGTTGGGGTCAGGTGGTGGCCGCCCTGGCCCACCACGGCCACCGGGTCCTGATCACGGGCGGTCCCGACGAGGTGGCGCTGGCCCGCAGGGTGGCCGACGTGGCCGACGCCGCTGTGGGCGGCGGCGCCGGATCGTCGGGCTGCCGGGTGGTCGCCGGCGCCACCGACCTCGACGGGCTCTGCCGGTTGGTGGCCGGCGCCCGGCTGGTCCTCTGCGGCGACACCGGCGTGGCCCATCTGGCCACCGCCTACGCCGTGTCCTCGGTCGTCCTGTTCGGGCCGACCTCGCCGGCCCGGTGGGGACCGGTGACCGACGGGCCCCACACCGTGCTCTGGGCCGGGCGGACCGGCGACCCCCACGGCACCGTGGTCGATCCTGGCCTGTGCGAGATCGCCGTCGACGACGTCCTCACCGCCGCCAACGCTCGACTCGCCCGACCCGTCCCCTCCTGAGGCGGTGGTCACACCTGGATGCTGCACCGCATGCACGGTCGGGCAGGCGGCCATGGCCACGGTGGTGTCGCTGGGCGGGACGCCGCGCTGAGGCTGGTGCGCTCGAGCCGGCCACGCCCGAGCAAGCGCACCATCCCGAGAAGGCGCACGAGCCTGCTCTCCTCGCGCTCGACGGGCCCCGGTGACGCCTCAGAGCGAGAGGCGGGGCAGGACCTCGTCGCGGTAGAAGGCGAGGAACGGCTCCTGGTCTGCGCCGATCTGTTGGACATACACCTCGTCGAAGCCGGCCTCGAGGTAGGCCTCGACCGACTGGGCGTGGACCTCCGGGTCGGGCCCGCAGGGGGCCGAGCCGACAGCGTCGTCCTCGCTCACGAGCGAGCAGGCCTGCTCGAAGTGGGCCGGCGTGGCCAGCTCCTGGGCCAGTTCGCCGGGCAGCCCGGTGTTCGGCCACATCTCCGCCACGAGCTTGCGGGCGGCGGCCTCGTCCGGCCCCCAGCACACCTTCGGGCCTCCGAGCACCGGCCCCCGCCCACCCTCGCTGCGGTACTGCCGCACCAGCTCCTCGGCCGGCGAGGTGGTGACGAGGCCGTCACCGATCCGGGCCGCGAGAGAGCACGCTTTGGGGCCGAAGGCCGACACGTAGATGGGCGGCGGTTCGTCGGGAACGGTGTACAGCCGGGCGTTCTCGACCGTGTAGTGGCGACCGCGGTGGCTCTCGTTCCCACCTCCCCACAGGAGGCGGATCACCTCCACGGACTCCTCGAGCATCTCGAGTCGTTCGTCGGCCGCCGGCCAGCGGTCACCGAGGATGTGCTCGTTCAGGTTCTCGCCCGACCCCACGCCGAGGAAGAACCGTCCTTCGGCCATCACCGCCGCCGTGGCCGCCGCCTGGGCCACGATGGCCGGGTGGATGCGCACGGTCGGGCAGGTCACGCCCGTACCCATCCGAAGGCCCGGCGCCGCGTGGGCGATCCCGCCCAGCACCGACCACACGAACGGGCTCTGGCCCTGGCGGTCGATCCAGGGGTGGAAGTGGTCTGAGACCCACACGTCACCGAAGCCGTGGTCGGCAGCCATCGCCGCATACCGGACGAGGTCCCCGGGGGAGTGCTCCTCGGAGGAGAGGGCGACACAGACCTTGGACACGGCGATCTCCTGGGTGGCTGGTGGGCTGGAGGACTGGACTGGCTCGTCAGGCGTCGGCCGGCATGCGGCTGCGGAGCCGGCGCAACGACGCCGTCAGCCACCGCGACACCTGCATCTGGCTCACGTCGTAACGCTCGGCGATCTCGGACTGGGACAGGTCCTCGAAGAAGTACAGGGCCAGCACCTCGCGGTCACGGTCGGTGAGCTCGTCGAGGGCCTGGGCCAGCGCCACCCGGTTCTCGGCCCGGACGTACCCCACGTCGGTGGACCCGAGCAGGTCGGATCGGCGCTCGCCGTCGCCCATGGGGGCGTCGAGGGAGGACACGGATCGGGCGTGGGTGGCCTCCTGGGCCACCAGCAGCGTCTCCTGGTCGACCCCGAGCTCCCGGGCCACCTCGGCCACCGACGGCGACCGGCCGAGCCGCATGGTGAGGCGATCGGCGACGTCACGGGCGGGCACGGCCAGCTCGTGCACTCGGCGCGGCACCCGCAACGACCACCCCAGGTCGCGGTAGTGGCGCTTGAGGGAGCCGAGGATGGTGGGGCTGGCAAAGGCCGGGAACGGGATCCCCCGGGCGGGGTCGAACCGCTCGAGGGCGATGAGGAGCGCCTCCAGCGCCACCTGGACCAGGTCCTCCAGGGCCTCGCCCTCGCGGTGCAGCCGGCGGGCCAGGGCCATGGCGTACCCGCGGTACTCCTCCACCAACTGGGCCCGTATCGCCGGTTGCCGGCTGCGGGCGTAGCGGACGTGGAGGAGCCAGACGTCGACGTCGACCCCCGGGGAGGTGGCGTCGTCCTCGGCGTCGATGCCCCGAGGGATGCTCCGCCAGGCCTGGACCAGGTCGAGCTGGTCTTGCACCTCGTCGAGCTCGGCCCGGGCCCGGCGTCGGGCGGTGCCGCTGCCGGCTCGGACCCGGGCCGCCTCGGCGCGGGTGCGGCGGGCTCGGTCGAGATCATCGTGGTGGCGGCGGCCAACCGCAGCAGCAACCGTGGGTGACGCGGTGGGCACGAGCTTCGCCTCCTTGGCAGGTGCACCGTTCTCGCCCGGGTGTTCGGCCCTTGCTTGCTACCCCGTTCGGGCTCGAACATGCGCCGGCGGTGACATCGCCATAGGGTGCCGGCCGACCCGACCGGTCGTTGGCCGTGATGGCTCCGGCGGGACACCTCTCGTTCACCTGTGGATCCCGACCCGTACGCCCCGCCCGCGGTCACCGTCGTGGTCATCACCCGGGATCGGCGCTCCTCGCTCCTGCGCACCCTCGGACGCCTCACCGATGAGGGCGGCACCCCCGCAGTGGCCGGCGCCGACGCCGGCGGCCGGGCCCGGCCCCCGGTCATCGTGGTCGACAACGGCTCCGCCGACGGGACGACCGAGGCCGTGGCCACCGCCCATCCCGCCGTGGCCGTGATCGGCCTACCCGACAACCTCGGCGCCGCCGGTCGCAACGTCGGTGTGAGCGAAGCCACCACCCGCTATGTCGCCTTCGCCGACGACGACTCGTGGTGGGCCCCGGGGGCCCTCGACCGGGCGGCGGCGGTGCTCGACGCCCACCCGAGGCTCGCGCTGGTGGCGGCGCGGGTGCTCGTCGGCCCCGAGGAGCGGCTCGACCCCACCTGCGCGGCCATGGCCACCAGCCCCCTCGGTGATGGCGACGACGGGCCCGGTCCCTCGGTGCTCGGCTTCCTCGCCTGTGGATCGGTGGTGCGCCGGGATGCGTTCCTCGCCGTCGGGGGCTTCGAACGGCGGCTCGGCGTCGGTGGCGAGGAGGAGCTGCTGGCCCTCGACCTGGCCGCCGCCGGCTGGGACCTGGCCTACGTCGGCTGCGTGGTGGCCCACCACCATCCGGCCCCCGCCCGCGACGTCGAAGGCCGTCGCCGACGCCAGACCCGCAACTCCCTGTGGGTGGCCTGGCTGCGCTTGCCCGTTGACCTGGCCGGGCGCGAGTCGGTGCGGGTGGCCCGCTCGGCGGTGGGCACCAGCGGGGGCCGGCGGGGGATCGTCGACGCGGTGGCCGGCTGGCGGTGGGTACGCCAGGGACGGGCCGTCGTGCCGCCCGACGTCGCCGCCCGCCGGCGCCGCCTGTGAATCGCGCTCAGAGGTTGCGCGGATAGGTCACGTCCTGCCTCCCAAAGCAGTGCGGCTTCGCCGCAACACGCGCCGTGCTCGATGGAGGCCTCGCCTATCGGCTCGGCCTCTCAGTCCTGCTTCCGGGCGATGGCCTGACCCAGCTCGAGCTTGGTCATCTTCGATCGACCCCGGACGCCGAGCGCCTTGGCCCGCTCGTAGAGCTCGGCTCGGCGGTGCCCGACCACGTCGACCCCGCCGGCGGTCTCGCTGCGGCCCTCCCGAGCCTTGGGATCGCTGGCCCGGGGGTCCGAGGGCCCCTTCCCGTCCTTCGGCTCCCAGTGGTCGCCGACCTTCTCGAAGGAGTGCTTGAGCGAGGCGTACGCCGTCCGGTTGGCCCGCTCTCCGGGGCCGTACTGGTCCTCGGCCGCCTCGAGCGTCTTGCGGAACGTGCGCTTGGCCTTGGCCGGCGACCGCTTCAGGGTTCCCGGCAGATCAGCGTCGCCGGACTGCTTCGGTGCCATGTCCCCGGGTTCCCCGGCCCCGCCCCTCGCCAAACCTGCCCGCCTTCTCGGGACATGAGCACGGCCATGGCCCTGCCCGAGTCCCGAGAACGGCAGAGGGTGGTCAGGAGGGCTTCGCCGCCATGTCGGCGTCGGCGAAGGCCTCGGGCACGGGGTACTCGCCGAGCGCGAACCGCAGGACGGCCATGTGCTGCATGTCGATGGGCTGGATGGACCCGGCCAGGGCGATGGCGTCCTTGGACATGAGCTCGGGTATGGCGGCCAGGTAGGTGTCGGCGGCGATCTCCTCGAGCTCGAGGGCCAACATGGCCGCGCCCTTGATGTCGGTGACCTCGGCGAACTTGTCGTTCACCGTCATCTCGAGGTCGGCCGGGGGCGCGTCCACGGCCGGCTCACCGGCTGCCTCGAGGACCTCGTTCCAGGCGTCGAGGGCGGCCTGGTGGTGGGCCATGGCCGTGGTCACGAACTCGCCGACGGCCGGGGGCACCTCGCCGAGCTTGCCCTCGGTGGCGGCCTGGCCGGCGGCGGTGTAGGTGTTCACGGCCAGCACCTCGAGGCCGGCGGCGAAGGCAGCCACCTCGAGGTCGGCACTGGCGTCGCCGCCACCGGCGGTGGTGGTGGTGTCGTCGCCAGCGGTGGTGGTGGTCTCGTCGTCGCCGGCGGTCGTGGTGGTGCCGCCGGTACCCCCCTCGTCGTCGTCGCCGCAGGCGGCCAGCACAAGGGCGCCGGCCACGCCGGCCGAGCCCATGAGGAAGCGGCGGCGGGAGGCGATGACGCGGGCCACCACGTCGGCGGTGGGAACGGTGGTGTCGGTGTCCATGTCCTTCGATCCGGTTGGGTTGGTGGGCTCGATCACTTGACCGCTCCCTCTTCGGGTGGGCTGGCCATCTCGGTGCTCTCGAACGGCTCCGGGAAGGCGGCGCTGCCGGCGGCGGCAGGCAGCGCGGCGAGGTCGGTCGGGATGGCGACCAGCTCGACGGCGCCGGCCTCGAGCAGGGCGGCGACGGCCCGCAGGGTGGCGAGGTGCTGGGCCTCGACGCCCATCACGCTGGCCATGTTGGCCTTGACCTCGGTGCTCTCGAGGAGGCTGAGGTCGGCCAGGTAGGTCTGGGTGGCCACCTGCTCGAGCGACATGGCCAGGTCGACGACCGCAGCGGCATCGGTCAGACCCGGCTTGGCCTCTTCGACCACCTTGGCGTACTTCGGGTTGGGCTCCTCCTGGCGGGCCCCGCCGAGCGACTCGGCCAGGTCGTTGAAGCCGGCCCCGTGCTCGGCGTGCTGCTCCATCGTGGTCATGGCGAACGTCTTCACGGCCTCGGGGGCCTCGGCCATGAAGGGCAGGCCGAGCGCCGCCTCGTAGGTGGCCACGGCCAGGTTCTCGAGCGACGCCGCCGTCTGGAGGATCTGGATGTCGACCTCCTCCTGGGCGTTGGCCGGGGTCGAGACGATCGCCGCCAGGGTGGCGCCGAACCCGGTGGCCAGCAGGCCGCGGGTGGCCAGCGCCCCGATGCCGAAACCACCGTTGCGCAGCATGCGCCGGCGGTCGGCGTCGAACGCCCTCACCTTGTCGAGGTCGACCGGTCGTCCTCGGCGCGAGCGGCCGATCTCGACGAGGTCGGGTCGCACCTCCCTCATGTCCCGCAGGGCGTCGGCCTGCAGGTCCTGGGACTCCACGGTCAGATCGCGGAGTGCCCTGTCGTCAACATTCATATCGGAAGGAACCTCTTGGTCGGTGGTTGCGTCTCGCTCACCGTCCATTCGGTTCCACCAGGGCACCTGGATGACGCCGGGTCCTCGACCGGCGCCACCCAGGCCCCGCCGTCAGGCCTTGCCGACCGGCGTGGTGCCGAACATCATCACCCGGCGCTCGATGTCGTAGAACACGTCGTCGGAGGACGACAGCATGTCCTGGAGGTTGTCGGCATCCTCGGGGGTGACGGTCAGCACCTCCTCCCAGGCGCCCTGGTCGAGCACCAGTTGGAGGGTGTAGGTGCCGTCCTGGCCGGGTTCGCCGGCCACCCAGCTGAACTGGTAGTGGCTGAGGTGCCGGACCTTGATGCTGTCGTCGGTCACGGGCTGGCGCAGTCGAGCCATGGGAGATCCTCTCGTCGCGGGTGAGACGTTCGGCTTGCCTATCCACCGCCGCCCAAACAACCGTGTCCGGTCGGGCCTGGAGAAGCCGGGGCCGGTGTGGGAGCTGGCTGCTCGTCGGGATCAGACGGCGCCGGCCACCTCGGCGCCGGCGGGAACCTCGGCGCCGGCCTCGACGGTGCCGCCGTCGCCCACCCGGGTGAGCTCGCCGTCGCCGGGAGCGCCGACCACCGCCCCCTCCCCCACCCGGGTCCGAGCCGCCAGCACGCTGCGCTCGACGCGGGCGCCACCCTCGACGACGACCTCCTCCATCAGCACCGAGTCGACCACCCGAGCCCCCCGCTCGATGACCACGCCGGGGCCCAGCACACTGCGCTCGACCGAGCCCCGCACCACCGCCCCTGCCGACAACATGCTGTCGGACACCTCCGCACCCCGCAGCACCCGGGCCGCGGGGAGATCGGCGCGGCGACCCATGATCGGCCAGTCGCGCCGGTCGAGGCGAAGGCGGGGCTCGTCGCCCAGGAGGTCCTGGTTGCCCTGCCAGTAGGACTCGACGGTGCCGAGGTCGCGCCAGTAGCCCTCGAGCCGGTGGGCGTGCGCCCGGCCACCGTCGACGAGGTGGGGCAGCAGGCGCTCGCCGAAGTCGCCGAGCTCGTCCTCCCCGTGCTTGTCGGCCAGCTCCGCAAGCGTGTCGAGCAGCACGGCGGTGTCGTACACGAACACCTCGGCGCTGACCGTCCCGGTGGCGGGATCGTCTGGCTTGTAGGAGAAGCCCACCACCGACGATCCGTCGACCTCGACCACGCCATGGCGGGAGGCCTCGTCCACGGCCACCTCAGTGGTCACGATGGTGACCGACGCCTCACGGTCGAGGTGGGCGTCGACCACATCACGGAGGTCGAGCGTGTAGACGTGGTCGGCGCTGAGGACCACGGTGACGTCGGGCCGGAGGTCGGCGATGAACTCCCGATGGGCGTGGATGGCATGGGCGTTGCCCTCGTGCCAGCGCTCGCCGTCCTCGCCGGAGAACGGGTGCAGCATGCGGAATCCGCCGCGGGTCCGGTCGAGGTCCCACGGACGGCCGTTGGCCACGTGGTCGAGCAGCGAATGGGGGTTGTGCTGCGCGATGAGCCACACGTCGCTGATGCCGCTGAGCCGGCAGTTGGAGAGCGGGAAGTCGATGAGGGGGAGCTCACCGGCCACCGGCAGGCTGGGCTTGGACCGGGTGTCGGTGAGGACGCCCATGCGGGAGCCGGCACCACCGGCGAGCACGAGGGCGAGGACATGGGGACGGGGCATGGGGCGCTCACAGGAGGCGAGGTTGGCGGCAGTGTGCGGTTCCCGAGGCGCCGCTGGCCAAACGCAGCTTGTTTGGTCGGCCGGCTGCGGGGCATCGATCGACCCACGAGCTCGACCGGCCCTACCTCGGCCCGAGCTGCTGCTCGTGGCGGTCGGCTCTCCGCTTCGCCCCCGGATGAGCCGGCCGTCACGTCCCCGGGCGCCGAGGCGCCGACGGCGACGGGCTGGGTGACCGACACGACCAACGATCATCCGAGCGGGGCCGCCTCCGGTCGGGACCTCTCGGACCTGTCGGCGGTGGTCCTCAACTGCACGCTGAAGCGGTCACCGGAGCGGTCCCACACCGGTTTCACGATCCCGCCGCAGGCCGACGCCGGTTGGATCGGCGAGGCCGGCCCGGGCCCCTCCTACCTCGACCCGGGCTCGGGTGGTCCCGAGAACGGCTTCACCAACCGCAACGCCACCTCCATGGCCTGGAACCTGCTCCACCTGGCCCGCCTGCTGCGCGACGCCGGCGGTATCCCCGCCTACGGCAACCAGCGCACCCAGTGGGACGCCGGCTGCCACCCCGGCCAGGAGAACCCGGAGCACCGCTGAGTCAATACTGCGCGTCCATCCCCGCTCGCAGCGCTGACGGGCTGTAGCGGCCGAAGAGGATCGGGGTCGCCCGGTAGACGAAGATGGCGTGCAGCCGGAACACCCGCTGACCGTCGGGCCGGTTCTCGGTGAACCACGGGTTGCCGCCCCAGCCGGTGACCCAGTGGCCCCGCGGCAGGACCCGGGTCGAGCCACAGCAGCCCGAGCCGCCGGCGATGGGGTCGGTCACCTGCTCCACCAGCGTGGCGGTCCGCGACTCCACGTCGACGGCGTAGCCGACCGACAGCGGCGCTCGAGACGTCTTGGTGCCGTTGTCGAACAACGTGACCGTGCCGTCGGCCAGGAGCCGTGCGTCGTGCTGGCCGAGATGCTGCCACCGGCGTCGAACACCGGGTCGCCCACCACCCGGAGGCTCTCGGGGCGGCGGGTACCGCCGAGCTTCCAGGCGACGTTCTTGGTGGCGTAGTCGATCTTGTACACAGCGTCGAGGTGACGGAACGAGATGATGAAGCCGTCGCCGGTCCACTCGACGGAGTTGTAGTGCCAGGGCCCCGACGGCCCGTCACGGGGTCGACCTCGGAACGCCACTTGGGCGGCGTCTCGGTGATGGAGATGTCGCTCTCGGGTCGCCAGGACCACACCACCTGTCCCGTCGGCGTCAGCTCCTGGAGGTCGTGGAAGATGCAGGTGTTAGGCGGCTCCCCCACGCCGAGAGGTCGCACGACCGGGAGTCGAACGTGGCCAGGACGTAGTTCCCGTTGGGCAGCAGCAGCACGTCGTGGAAGTCGCTGGGCGCACCCTCGGTGTCCAGCCGCCGCACCACCGCTCCGTCGAGCCTTCGTTCGACCATCCCGCCGCTGATGGGCAGGGTGGCGAGGTTGCCGTTGGGGAGCGGAGCGAGCAGGAAGGGGTTCTCCCGCCGCGCCCACCACACGGGCACCCCGTTGGTGTCGAAGATGACCGGGTAGTTCGGGAAGAAGCCCTCCACCACCACGGTGGCGTAGTACTGGGCCTGTGTGGGGCCGGTCCGCTACGCCGACCACCGCAGGAAGTCGGCCGGCAGGCAACGGACATGGTGGGTGCGCGACGTGCTCCCCTCGTTGACGACGATCGTGAAGCGCTCGTTGTACTGCTGGGGCACCGCCACCCGGAAGGTGCCGCTGCGCGCTCACCGCCGTTGACCGAAACGGTGGTACCCGAGGGCTGGGCTGACGTCGACCTGCGTCGGCCTCGCCGGATCGCAGCGGTTGACTTCGAGGCGGATGAGCTTGCCGGACCGAGGAGGACGTCAGGCCCAAGAGGTCTTCGTCTCGGCGTAGCGGAACCGACGGGCCGCCACCAGGCCGAAGCCGACCCCGAACAGCAGGAGCATGGCGCAGGGCAGCAGGACGGCACCGACCGACGCCCCGTCGAGGATGACCGACCGGAACCCCGCATGGCCCAGTAGCTGGGGGTGGCCGGCGCCACCGCCGCGGGCCCAGCCGGGCAAGGTCGACAGCGGAGTCAGCGCACCGCCGATGCCGGCGAAGACCAGCGCGCCGATGTTGGACAGGGCGTTGAGCTGCATGACCGTTCGGCACACCGCCGTGAGGAGGAAGCCGAGCGCCACCAGGCAGACCCCGAGGGCGGCCCCAACCAGCACGAGGCCGAAGACCGCACCCCGGACCCGGAGCCCGAAGAGCAGGCCCCGAGCCCGAAGAGCACGACGAGCTGAAGGGCCGAGACGGCCAGGGGGTGATCGCCTTGCCCACCATCAGCTCGACGGGGCGGGTTGAGGTGGCCCGCAGGCGTTCCCAGGTCTGCCAGCCGTGCTCACGGAAGAAGGCGAACCCGACGTTGCCGACGAGGAAGAACGCGAACATCACCGTCGTGCCGGGCACGACCTGCTCGGCCCCGTTCACTCCGTCGTAGCCGGCGTCGACCAGCGCGGCGCGGAAGGCGGGCCGGGTGAACGCCATGAGCACCAGCGGCATGGCGATGAGGATGACGACCGGCGCCGGGTCCCGCCGCAGCAGGCGCAGCTCGTGGCGGGTGACAGCGAGGCTACGGCGCACCGACACCGGCGGCCACCTCCTCCTCGTAGCGCCGTCCCGTCACCGCCAGGAAGACCGACTCCAGGCTCGGCCGCAGGATCTCGACCGCCCGCAGCTGCGGCGCCGCCGGACCGAGGGCGGCCAGCGCCCGTGCCGTGTCGGCGGCCGGATCGGCCGTCGGCAGGCGCAGCACCGGTCCCGACCGCTCGGCGCCCTCCAACCCGGGCAGGTCGGGCGCCTCACCCTCGAAGCTGAGCTCCACGTAGCACTGCCCATGGGCCCGCACCAGATCGTGCAGCGCTCCTCGCGCCGCCACCCGGCCCCGGTCGAGGATGGCGACCGACGCGCCGAGCGCCTCCACCTCGGGGAGGTAGTGGGTCGAGTAGCAGACCGCCGTGCCATCGGCGGCGAGGGCGCGCACCACCTCGAGCAGGCGAGAACGGGTGGCGACGTCGACGCCCGTCGTGGGCTCGTCGAGCAGGAGCAACGGCGGTCGATGGAGCATCGCCATCGCCGTGTGGAGCCGACGCTTCTCCCCACCCGAGAGCGTGCGGGCCGGGCGGTCGAGCAGGTGGGTGAGCTCGAGGGCGTCGGCCACCTCATCGATGCGGCCGGCAAGTTCACGACCACCGAGCTCGGCCAGCTCGCCGAAGTACAAGAGGTTCTCCCGCACGCTCAGCACCGGGTAGACGCCGAGGTCCTGGGGTGCCAAGCCGAGGCGCCGTCGTGTCTCGTAGGGCTCGGCGGCGACATCGAGGTCGTCGATCCGGACCGTGCCTCCGTCGGCCCACCGCAGTCCCGCCACGATCGACACCAGGGTCGTCTTGCCGGCGCCGTTGGGGCCGAGCAGCCCGACGATGTCACCGCTGGCCACACTGAGGTCGACGCCGTCGAGTGCCACCACATCGCCGTACGACTTGCGTAGGTCATCCACCTCAAGCACCTTGCGCGCCTCCCGCCGGTCGTTCTAGGGGTGGGACGCCGGCCCGACAAGCGAGTTCGTTCAGCGAGCGCACCTCCTGGCCTCACCGCGACAGCTCCGACACCGACGGCGGATCCCCTTCACGCTTGGTGTGGCAGGGTTCGCAGGTGGCCGGCGAAGCAGTTCCTCAGATCGACGTCGGAGGCTTCGACAGCGTCGATTCGTCGTCGTCCCCCGAGCGGTTCGCTTCGTGGATGGACCACCAACGGGCTCAGGTCGATGATCGGCTGCTCGTGTCCCTCGACCTGAACCCCGACGACGTCGTCCTCGACATCGGCTGTGGCACGGGGATCGACCTCGACGCTGTTTCGAGCCGGACGCGGCGGGCGGTCGGCATCGACTTGTCGGAGGCGATGGTCAACGCCGCCAAGGAGCGGGCCGCGACCGGCAAGTTCGTCCTCGCCGTTGCCGACGGGCAACGGCTGCCCTTCCCGCCGGCATCGTTCGACGCCGTCAGCAGCCGGGCCGTGCTCGTCCATACGCCGCAGCCGGAGCTCACCGTCGCCGAGATGCGCCGGGTTCTGAAGCCGGGAGGACGGGCGGTGCTGTCCGAGCCCGACCACGGCTCACACATCGTCGCCACCTCCGAGCTCGACGTCTTCGAGCGGGTGCGGCTACACCGCAGAACCACCTTCCGCAACCCGCTCATCGGTCGATCCCTCGTCGAACTCTCCCGAAGGGCGGGGCTCACGGTCACCAACTGCCGGGCGTTTCCGATCGTGCACCGATCGCTGGACGCCGCCCGAGCGGCAGGCGGGCCATTCGGAGTCGCAGTGGACGCTGCGGTCGCTGCCGGAGCGATCTCGGTAGCCGAAGCAGAGCGCTACAACGAGTCCCTCCTGGCGTTGGATCGGCACAACAGCTTCTTCTTCGCCGCCATGTCCGTGAGGATCACTGCTACTGCACGCTGACCATCGCCAGTTCTCGTGAATCGGAGAGCAACGATTTCGGCAACTGAGGGGGCGGGGCCGAGCATGGCCGATCGAGGGGTGGCACTTCAACTGGCGCGAGAGACGCTGGGCAAGACCTCACGGAGATCACCAAGAGCATGGGTAAGGTCGGGCACGTTCTCAACGAGCATGTCGGGTCCTGCGGAGACGAGCTCCTCGACCGTGCCGTATCCCCAGGTAACGCCAACGGCGGAGATGCCGACGGTTCGAGCACCAATGATGTCGTGCTCCCGATCGCCCACCATCAGGATGCCTGGCCGTGGGCGCGCGTCGAGTAGCTCGAGTGCGTGGGCGATCACGTCGTTCTTCCGGCGTCGGCTTCCGTCGAGCTCGGCTCCGGCCAGCACGTCGAACCACTGGTCGACCCCAAAGTGCTCGAGGATGCGGGCGGCGAATTGTCTTGGCTTGGAGGTGGCAACTGCCAACCGCCACCCGAGCTCGACCAGATCGGCGAGCATCGACGCGACGCCCCCGTAGAGCCTGTTCTCGAAGATGCCCGTGTCGGTGAAGTACTCTCGGTAGGCTGTTACCGCGTCCAGCGCCTCAGCGCGGGAAAGGCCAGCGAGAAGTTCAAACGAATCCTGAAGAGGCGGGCCGATGTAGGACGTCAGGGCATCGAGATCCTCGACATGAGTGCCAAAGCATCGCAAGGCGTATTGCATCGATCGGGTGATGCCCACCTTTGGATCCGTCAATGTCCCGTCGAGGTCAAACAGGGCAACGGGCACCGCCTTCTCCATGCCTGACAGTATGACCAGGTGTCCCGCCGCACGCAGATCTGTGTCGAGCGCTGTCCAGGCTCACGGTTCTCCAGGAGCCAGCCGACTGTCACGGTTCGCCTGCTCCGCGACGGCGACAGGCGCACTGCGCTCAACCACGGGCCAACATGAGCCCGGTCTCGCTGCTCTGGCGTAAGTTGGGAACGTGCCCGAGGAGTTCTTGATCTTCGCAGGGTCGGCGAGCCGGAGACTCGGTCAGGCTGTGGCCGAGTACCTCGATTGCCCTCTCGGAGCAAGCGAGACCTTCCGCTTCTCCGAGGGCAACCTGTTCGTGCGGGTGCTAGAGAACGTGCGCGGCCGGGACGTCTTCTTGATCCAAGGGACCGCCTTTCCCGCCAACGACAACTTCGTCGAGTTGTTGTTCTGGATCGACGCCCTCAAGCGAGCCAGCGCGGCATCGGTCACCGCCGTGATCCCGTACTTCAGCTACGCCAAGGGTGACAAGAAGGACGAGCCTCGAGTCTCCATCCGGGCGCGAGTTTGCGCGGACGCCATCGAAGCGGCCGGTGTTGATCGAGTCGTCACGCTGGATCTCCACGCCCCCCAAGTGCAGGGTTTCTTCAAGGTGCCCGTCGACGACCTCTACGCGCTCCCGGTGTTGTGCGACGCGGTCGCGGCGAAGGGTTTGACCGACCTGGTCGTGGTGGCACCGGATGCGGGCTTCGCCAAGAAGGCCCGCCAGTGGGCCGACCGACTACACGCCCCGCTCGCCATCGCTGACAAAAGGCGAGTGGACCACACCGAGTCAGTCGAAGTCGTCGAGCTCATCGGATCTGTCGAAGGCCGTACCGCCTTGATCGTCGACGACTTCACCATCTTGACGGGAACCCTCGTCGGGGCTGCTTACGTTGCCTTCGAACGGGGGGCGGTCGCGGTCCACGCAGCAGTCAGCCACGGCCTGCTCGCCGGACCTGCCGTCGAACGGCTCGACGCCAGCCCTATCGAGCGGCTCTTCATGACCGACAGCGTCGAAACCCAACCGGTGACACTGTCACCAAAGGTCCCGTCGAGCCAGAGCACATGGTCGGCGGCGCCGGGGCCGAAGTGGTCTCCGTCGCAGGCCTGTTCGGTGAAGCCATCCGTAGGATCGCTCGCCGCGAGAGCATCTCGTTGCTCTTCGAGTAGCCCCGCACAGCCGCGTAGCCACCGCCCAAGACGCCGGCTGGGTGGCAGCCCACGGTGTCTGATCAGCTCGCGACACCAGGCCCAACGTCAACGAAGGCGCCGTCTCGTAGCACGGGGACAGTGACACTCGTGTCGACCTGCGTGGCGTAGATCAAGTCCTCGGCCCATCGCTGACGGACCTGTTCACGACCCGACGAGCAAGAGGCCACGACATTCGACACTCGGTCCTTGGCGTCCAACCACGCCGCGACCGAAGCCTGCGCCTCGGGAGAGCGAGTCCCCGTGAGCCCAGCGATCACGGCTCCAGCTCCGAGGAAGTCCTCCAGCGACGGGCGCAGGGATCCGTCCGGCCACCGCTCGCCGCAGGCGATCACGCTGATCGTGGTCGTGGACTCGTCGAGCCACGCAGCGACCGCCGCGGCGTTTCGCAAGCAGGCGGCGACGACGGTTGCGCCAGCTTCGCTCCCGAGCGCCGCACAGGTCGAGCCGTTCGGGGAAGGGAGCACCACCCGGGCTCCGCGTTCGAGGCGCATGAGGCTGGTCGGTGACAGCGAGGGCCTGCCCTTGGAGCCGTCGGCCAGCACTGCGCCCAGCCCATCAGCGAACGATCGTGCGGATTGGTCGCGCCACCGATACGGGTACACGACCACGCCCTGGCTCACGGCGGCATCCACCGCGGTGGTGAACCGGAGCACGTCGATGACGACCACGGCCTCGCCACCGAGGGCCTCGATCCCGGCTGGACCCCACTCGAATCGGACGTCGTAGGAGGCCTGATCGGACCAATCGGGGGCCATGGCGTCACTGTCTACAAGCCGAGGTCAGCGGTTCCGAGGAGCGAGGTAGACGGGGGTCAAGTAAGGGCGCTCGACGAGACCGCCGAACTCCTCGGTGGCCAGCAACTCGAGTGCGTCGAGCACATGGCCACGCAGTCCAGGAGGGAGGGCGAGCCAAGGTGAGAACGACGCGAACAGACGGCGGATCTGTGCAGGGCTGTGGCGGCTGGTCCAGGCGATGACCTCGTGGCGTACATCCCCGAAGCGCCCGGTGGCATCGATCTCGGCGATGCGTTTCGCCGCATCGAGGGCGTAGGGGCGACCACCAGCGCCGGGACCTCCTGCCCCGGGTACATCGAGCAGCGACGGAGCCAGTTCCTGGAGGATCGGGACGAGGGCCTCGTGGAACGGGTCGGGACGATCGGGGTCGCCGAAGTAGTTCCACCACAGCGCGAGCCACCCGCCCGGCGCCAGGACATCGGCGCAACGTCGCAGACCGATGTCGGTCGGGACCCAATGGAATGACGTCGCCGCGACGACCAGATCTGCCGACCCGGGGGCCAGGTCGACGTCCTCGAACGCACTGACCTGCACGACCAGACCCCGATCGGCGTGCTTTGCCCGCAACCGGTTGGCGAGGTCAGCGCTCAACTCGATCGCCGTCACCGACGCGCCGCAGTCGAGCAAGCGCCCCGTCGCTTGGCCGGTGCCCGGACCGACCTCGAGGACCCGTGCCGCTGGCCCGAGCCCGCACACCTCCCCTAGCAGGTCGTAGACCCGGTCGGGATAGCCCGGACGTCCCGAGTCGTACGCGGCGACGTCGGCGGAGAACAGGCTCCGTCGCTGGCGATGCGACTCGAACGAAGCCTCCATCGCCGCAGTCTCCCAGCTCACACCGTCACCGCTCCGGTGGTCGGTGGTGGACAACCCGATGACCGCCAACTCGACCGGCGACAGCGGCGAGCTCCGTGGCCGTCCCCAATCGCCGGTTACGAGGACCCGCCGGCAGGGGACGGCACCCCTGAGCGGCCGACATCATGGGTGTGTGGCGGCGATCCCTCGTAGCGCGGTCGATCACACGCCTGGGAGAGCACAGGCTTGGGAAGACGCCGATGCCGATGTCCGCAGCTGGGTGCTGGGGATCACCGCTGCTGTCAGCGATGTACTGAACAGCCAACTGGTGGCCACCTATCTCCACGGATCGTTGGCCATGGGCAGCTACTACCGGCCCAAGAGCGACGTCGATCTCCTCGTCGTGATCGGTGACTCGCTGTCAGATCCCGAGTGGCGTCACCTCGCGACCCGGTTGCTGGACGCCTTCGATGAGCGTCCAACGACCGGGGGCCTCGAGCTGTCGGTCGTGCATCGACACGACGTGGAGCGCTTTGAGCACCCACTTCCATACGAGTCCCACTTCTCGGAAGAGTGGGCCGAGGACATCCGCCGAGGCGGCGTCGGTCCGCGTGGCCGCGATCCCGACCTCGCCGCACACTGCACCGCCACCCGCAGCCACGGGATAGCGCTGACCGGCGACGCACCGACCACAGTCCTTGGCCCTGTCCCCCACGAGGCGTTCGTCGAGTCCATCCTCGACGACCTCAGGTGGATCACGGTCGAGGGCGGCATCCACGAGTCGCCGTTCTACGGCGTCCTCAACTCCTGTCGCGTTCTCCAGGTGCTCGCCGAGGGACCAGGGATCCTGCCAAGTAAGGAAGAGGGCGGTCGTTGGGCGCTCGACGAGCTTCCCAGCGAGCACCGCACAGTGATCGACCAGGCGCTCGAGTGCTACCGCTCGGCCGCAGCTGTCTCCGCGGAACATCGCAGGACTCACGGCCACGAGTGGGACCACGCCGCGCTGCGGGCCCTGAGTGCCTACACGACCAAGACTGCGTTCCCAGGCGCTCACCGGTAGCCGCCTTCGCCCCATATCGTCGACTGGAGGGTGTCAACCCACGAGGGACGGCCAGCGCTGGCGGGGGCGAAGGAAGTGGAGGAGGTTGTTCCAGGATTCGGCGGTGTCGGCGGTCCTGTCGTGGGGCCGGCGAAACAGCGAGACGTAGCCGCCGATCTCGGTGAGGTCGTACCAGAGGCGATAGAACGTCAGCGCCTCGGGCACTACCTCCAATCCCGTTGCATCGCGATAGCGCTCCAAGATGCTCCGATCTCCGGGGTCGAGGTCCCAGAGGTCACGCTCTGGCGGAGCGATCAAGGCGGTATCCCAGTCGACGAGCAGGTAGCGACCCTGGCTCATGACGACGTTGCCAGCGTGGGGCTCGCCGTGGGTGATCACCATCCGCCCGTCGTCACCCAGGACCTGGACCGCGAGTTGGTCGTATGCGTCGATGAGACGCTCGACGTCACCGGCGTTCCTACCCAACAGGTGCCGGGTCGGCTCCCCGTAGATGCCGGTCTCCCACGGGTGATCGAGCGCGCCGAGAGCTTGCCGCAGTGCATCGCGGTTGGGCAGTGTGCCGTCGTCACGGACGGCGTGGGGAAGGGCAGCCGCGGTGGTCGAATGCAGCTCGACCAGCAGATCGACGACCGCCGCCCGGTCTGCGTTTGTCCCGTACTCGCCGTCTCGGCCAGCGGGCCGTCCCACGATCAACGGGTGGACGACAAGGGAGTAGCGGTGACTGAGCCGCTGCAGGACAGACCCGTCGGTGGCGACGAGGGGTGCGACGACGAACGTGAGGTCAGCATTCGCTCGCAGCGCGAGGACGGCGGTGAAGGTACGCCGCAGACGTTCGAACAGCGTGTCGCTCGTATCGGCTTCGCATCGGCGCTTCGCCTCCAGGTCGTCGACGGTGACGAACCGACCATCACCATCTGCGTCATGAGCAATCCAGTGGTGACTTCCGAACCCGACGGGTTCGTAGTTGAGGTCCACGGCGCCGAACCGCCAGCCGGAGGCGAGCACCGCGCGGACTTGGGCCTCCTCCACATCGTGCGGCCGGGTGTACACAGGGCGTCACGGTACGGGTCGAGCCTCCCACCGAAGCCATCCGCAGGACCGCCGCTGCGAGAGCGTCTCGTTGCTCTTCGAGTAGCTGCGCCGCCGCACGTTCCCAACGTCGGCTCGATGCGACACTGCGCCCGTGCAGCAGAATTCGCCACCGACCGACGTGTGGGCCGACGATCGCGTGGTCGTCGGTCGCTCGACCATCGAAGGCAGGGGCCTCTTCGCCAGTGACGACATCGAGAAAGGAGCCGTCGTGCTGCGTCTCGGAGGTCGACTTGTCACCTCTGCGGAGCTGGACCGGCTGATCGCCGCCGCTGGCCGCGATCCGGACGCTTCCTACGTCGATACGGTCATGATTTACGAGAACGCGCACCTAGTGCTGCCGCCGGCAACGATCGTCCACTTCGGCAACCACAGCTGTGATCCCAACTTGTGGCACGTCGACAGCTACGAGCTCGCCGCCAGGCGCGATGTTCGTGCTGGCGAAGAGCTCACGCTCGACTACGGGACGAACTCGGGCGCTGACGGCTTCGCGATGGAGTGTCGATGCGGCTCAGCGCACTGCCGCGGCTGGGTAACCAGCGACGATTGGCGAAGGCCCGAGCTTCAGGTCCGCTACAAGGACCACTGGACGCCCGCACTGCAACAGCGCATCGACCGCTCCTGACTCCCCATGATCGCCGGTCATGGCTCGCCGTTTGCCTGCCTCCAGCACCGGAGCGGTTCGGGTGCCCATCCGCGTTCGCGCGTTCATCCATCGGCGGCGCGCATCGGAAGTTCCAGGCGGCTTGCTCGAACGCCCATAGGAACTGGTCCCGGTCGGTGAGAGCGCCTGCGAGCATCTGCTTGAGCGCCTCCATCACATCGCGCATCACGAGTCGTGGCGGTGGAAGTCGCGAAACAGCAACGCGTCGCGTGCGCCGGTGGTGCCGTCTGGGCGCACGTCGACGTTGCAAGGGGCGGCCAGCGCTGGGTAGTCGGCCGCACCGATCGCCGAGCGCCGGAATGCGGCTGCTCGTTGCCGACGGCGGGAGGACGCTACGGCCATGGGTCTCCCGACGCCGGCGTACCTGATCTGCTCGATTCGACCCGCTCGGCATCTGCTGATCGGCGATCCGGCCGGGCCGATCCGGAGGGGTGTGCGGTCAACCGATGCTCTCGCCGATCTGTCGAGCCAGACGGGCCTGTTCGTCGCCGGGTAGATCCAAGAAGCCGGCCCGCTCCACCATCAGCGCGGCGAACTGCTGGGCGTCGTAGGGAACTCCAGGAGGGAGAGGCGCAACGTGCCAGTGAACGTGGCTGTTGCCTTGTCGACTGCCAAGGCTCAGCAGGTAGAGCCGCTCCGTGGGCACGACGGACGACACTGCGCGGCCGAGGCGGTACACGAGCGTCTGGAGGCCCAGGTACTCGTCGAGCGTGAAGTCGTCGACCACGCCCTCTCGATGCGCGACCGGCGCGACGAGCAGGTAGCCGCGCAGGACAGGGAACCGGGTGAGGAAGGCGATGTGCTGTTCGTCGCGCTGTATGACGTGCGCCGGGAAGTTCGGGTCGCCGTCGACGATGCCGCAGACGAAGCAGCGGCCGGACTCGACCCGACGGACGTACGCGTCAGCATCGAAGTCGAACCGTCGCAACCGGTCGCCGGCCATGGCTCCATCCTGGCCTGCAGGGCCCGCATCGCATCCTCGGTCGCGGCCCTGGTGGCGAGCCCGCCCTTGGTGTGCTTGCGACGGCGCCCGGCCCAACAGTTGCGTGAAGGTGAGCGACCTGGCAAGAACACCCGGTCAGGTCGTGCCCGGGGTGGGAGTCGAACCCACACGGAGCCGGAGCTCCAGAGGGGTTTAAGCCCTCAGCGTCTACCCGTTCCGCCACCCGGGCCGGTGAGCACCCACCGTACGGGCCGTGGGCCCGTCGTTCCGTCTCGGACTCCCTCAGGCGGCTCGCACCTCCTTCCTGGCCGGCGCCGCCGCCGATGGGCCGGCCTGCGGTTCGGTGATCGCGTCCCAGAGCGCGGTACGGACGCGGGTGGCCTCCACGCCGGACAGCCGGTTGACGACCACGATGCCCTCCACCATGTCGGCCACCACGGCGGGGAAGGGCCGGCCTCGCACTCCCACCGACACGGTGGCCCCGCCCGGCCAGCGCCGCACGGTGCGCTCCGCCCCGGGGACCCGGGGCGGGCTGCGGAATCCCGGCACCATGAGGTCCCGCTCTCGACAGGCGACGGCGAGCGCCCGAGCGGCGTTGGCGAAGGACAAGGCGGTGGCTTCCATCGCCGCCATCGTCCCCACCCCCTGTGACACTCATGATGTGGGGGTCCCCACCCCCGGAGACCGAGGGGCCGAGCCCCCACGACCCCGAGCCACCCAACCGCAGGGTCCCCACCCCCGGAAACCGAGGGCTCGGGCCCGAGCGACGGGGCGGCCGAGCCCAGGCCGAAGCAAGGCTGAGGCCGGGCATTGGTGACGAGGGGACCGGTAGCATGCGCGGCGATGGCCCCGCCCCCCGAGCCCCAGCAGCAGGCGGTGCGCACCAAACGCAACCTCCTGCCGGTCCCCGCTATCCCACCACTGGCCGACGAACCGCACCTGGAGGACCCCCGCGCCAGCGACGTCGACGAGTGGGGGCGCAGCGAGCACATGCGCGAGCTGACCCGGCGGGCCTTCGATCCGCTGTACCGACGCTGGTTCCGAGCCGAGTGGGAGGGCCTCGAGCACATCCCCGCCGACGGGGGCGCCCTGCTCGTGGCCAACCACGCCGCCGCCGTGCCGTCGGACGCCCCGGTGATCATGCACGGCATCGAGACCGAGCTCGACCGGCCGGTCTACGGCCTGGCCGACCACTTCTTCAAGGGCATGCCGGTGGTGGGCACGCTGTGGGCCCGCAACGGCGGGGTGGTCGCCCACCCCGACAACGCCTACCGCCTCCTCCACGACCGGGGCCAGCTCGTGCTCGTCTTCCCAGAGGGCGCCAAGGGGCCGGCCAAGACCTACGACGAGCGCTATCGCCTGCGCCGCTTCGGACGGGGCGGCTACGTGGAGATCGCCATGCGAGCCGGGGTGCCGGTCATCCCCATCGCCGTGGTGGGCGCCGAGGAGTCGATGCCCACACTGTTCCGCATCCCGGCGCTGGCCCGCCTCATCGGCGTGCCCTACTTCCCGGTGACGGCCAACATGCTCGCCCTCGGCCCCCTCGGGGTGGCGCTGCACTTCCCGGCCAAGTTCAAGCTGCGGGTGCTCGAGCCGGTCACCTTCGACGTGCCCCCCGACAAGCCCCGCTACTCCCGCAGCCGGATCATGGACGAGTCCGAGGCGATCCGGCAGCGCATCCAGGAAGCCCTCTTCGACATGCTGCGCCAGCGCCAGTCGGTCTGGTTCGGCTGACCGTGGGCCGGCGCGTCCTCATCACCGGGCTCGGCACCTTCTGGGGTGGCCGGCTGGCCCAGTCCCTCGAGCGCGACCCCGACGTCGACATCATCATCGGGCTCGACCAGGACGAGCCGAAGGTGAAGCTCGAGCGCACCGAGTACGTCCGCAGCGACGAGAACTACTCGATCCTCAGCCGGATCGTGCAGGCCACCAAGGTGGACACCATCGTCCACACGTTCCTGATCGTGGACTCCACCCAGATGTCGGGCCGGATGCTCCACGAGATCAACGTGATCGGCACCATGAACCTGTTCGCGGCCGCCTCCACCGCCGGTAGCACGGTCCGCGACGTGGTCGTGAAGTCCTCGTCGCTGGTCTACGGGTCCTCGCCGAAAGACCCGGTGTGGTGCCGGGAGGACTTCCGACGCAAGGACCCGGTGAACACCCGAGTGGAGCGCAGCCTCACCGAGGTCGAGGGCTACGTGCGGGACTTCGCCGTAGACAACCCCCACGTCACCGTGGCCCTGCTGCGCTTCTCCAACGTGCTCGGTCCCGACATCGTCACCCCGCTCAGCAAGGCGCTCCGCCTGCCGGTCGTCCCTTCGGTGCTCGGGTTCGATCCCCGCCTCCAGTTCGTGCACGAGGACGACGTGTTGCGGGCCATCGGGTTCGTGCTCGACCGCCGGCTGGCCGGCATCTACAACGTGGCCGGCGACGGCCTCCTGCCGTGGAGCGAAGTGGCCCGCGTGTGCGGCAAGCGCACCATGCCCTTGCCGTTCGTGGGGGCCAACCTCGCCGCGGCACCGCTGCGGAGGATCGGGGTCGAGCTGCCCCCCGAGCTCATCGAGCTCTTGAAGTACGGCCGGGGCCTCGACACGGTCAAGTTGAAGGAGGAGGGCTTCCGCTACCGGTTCACGTCGGCCGGCGCCGTGCAGGCCTTCGTCGAGGCCGAGCGGCTACGCAAGATCGCCGGCGACCCCGACGGCTCCTACATCTATCAGGAGGACGTGGAGACGTTCTTCCGTCACTCACCGGCCGTCGTGCGCGAGCAGTCCGCCGAGCCGTCCTGACCGGCGAGGTGCCCACCGTCCGCACCCACGTCGACCAGCGGGTCGCCACCGTCACCCTCGACGACCCCGAGCGTCGCAACGCATTCAGCCTCGGGATGGTGGAGGAGCTGGTCGCCACCTTCGATCGGCTCGAAGCCGACGGTGAGATCGGTGCCGTCGTCGTCACCGGCGCGCCCCCTGCCTTCTGCGCCGGCGCTGATCTGGCCCACCTCGGCAGTTCCCAGCGTCAGGGTCTGCTCGCCGTCTACGAGGGATTCCTCCGGGTGGCCCGGTCACCGCTGCCCACCGTCGCCGCCGTCAACGGCCCGGCCGTGGGGGCAGGCATGAACCTGGCGTTGGCCTGCGACGTGCGCCTGGCCGCTCGGCGGGCCCGGTTCGATACCCGCTTCTTGGCGCTCGGCCTGCACCCCGGGGGTGGCCACACGTGGATGCTGCGGCGCATCACCGGCGGGGAGGCGGCCATGGCCACGGTGGTGTTCGGCGAGGTGCTCGACGGGGCCGAGGCCGAGCGGGTGCGGTTGGTCTGGCGCTGCGTCGACGACGATGCGCTCGCCGACGCCGCCCACACGCTCGCCGCCCGCGCCGCCGCTGCCCCACCCGAGCTCGTGGCCCGGACGAAGGCGACGGTGACGGCCATGGCCGGCATCGCCACCCACGCCGAGGCCGTCGAACGTGAGCTCGAGCCCCAGCTCTGGTCGCTCGACCAACCGGCTTTCCGTGAGCGTCTGGCCGCCCTCCACGCCCGCATCGCTGGCGGCGAGACGCCGCGCTGAGGCTGGTGCGCTGGAGCCGGTCACGCCCGAGCCAGCGCACCAGCCCGAGCCAGCGCACGAACCCGGCGGCGGCGCACGAGCCCGGCGGCGGCGGCGGCGAGCGCCTTCGGCGGCCACTGCCACACGTCCACCGACCCCACCCACCGCCCTGGCGGCGACCGCCTTCGGCGGCCACCGATGTCACAGCCTGTCGGCATGATGCGCCGATGTGGATCGATACCGCACCAACGGGCCGATCGAGTGGCTGCTCGCCACCACGGTCTCATCACCAGGGCCGATGTCGATCGCGTCGGTCTGACCCGCCACCAGCTGCACGAGCGCCTGCGAGCCGGCCGGTGGATCCGGGTGGCGCCCGGGGTCTACCGGGTCGCCGGCGCTCCCGTGGTCTGGCAGCAGGCCGTGCTCGCCGCCGCCGTCGCCGGGCCGGCGAGCACGGTCGCCTCCCACCTCACCGCGGCCGCCCAGCGGGGGCTCCAGGACCCGCCGCTCCGGCCCCACGTCACGGTGCCCCGCCGGTCCAGTGCCCGCCTGCCCATCGCCGTCGTCCATCGGAGCGACATCCCGACGGCCGATCGCACGATGATCGGGGTCATCCCGGTGACCACCGTGGCTCGCACCCTCATCGACACCAGCGCCCTCCTGCCCGATGCGCGGCTGGCCGACCTGGCGGATGCCGCGCTCGTCGCCGGGAAGACCACAATGGCCGCCATCGCTGGTGCGCTCGAGCGGGCCGCTCGAGGCCCCGGTCGGCCGGGCACGGCTCGGCTCCACCGGGTGCTCGAGGCCTGGGCGGGTGACATCAGGCCGGGGAGCCCCGCCGAGGCGCGCCTGCTACGCCAACTGCGTGAGTGGGGCCTTCCCGACCCGGTCCGTCAGCACAGGGTCCGTGGGGCCGGCGGCGGCATCATCGGACGACTCGATGTGGCCTGGCCGAGCCGCAGGGTGGGCCTGGAGTACGACTCGCCCCGCTGGCACGGTCCCCGGCGGTGGGCATCCGACGAGGGTCGCCATGAGGCGTTGCGCGCCGTCGGGTGGACGTTGCTCCGGGCCGACAAGCTCGGACCTGCTGCCCGGGCGTGACCAACCTGCGAACACGGCTGATGACCGTCCTGGCGGCCGCCTGACCCGAGGTTCGTGCGCCAGAGCCGGTCATGCCCGAGCCAGCGCACCAGGCTCGACCGCCGGTGGCCCGCAGGACCGGCGTCAGGCCGACGGCGAGGCGGGGAGGGGGTTGAGCCAGACGGCCTCGAGCTGGGCTCGGCGGGCCACCCACTCCTCGGCGGTGATGGCGTAGCGGAGGTGGTCCTCCCAGATGCCGTTGATCTCGAGGTAGCGCTCGGCCAAGCCTTCGACGCGGATGTCGAGCTTCTCCACCACCCGCCGGCTGGCCCCGTTGCGGGGGATGATGGCGATCTGGATGCGGTGCAGGCCCAGCTCGTCGAACGCGAAGCGGGCCAGTACCACGAGCGACTCGGGCACCAAGCCCTGGCCGGCCCACTTCTCGTCGACCCAGTAGCCCACGTACGCGCTCTGGAACGGCCCCCGCTGCACCGTCGACAGGTTGATCTCGCCGCAGAGCACACCGTCGGCGAAGATCCCGAACCCGTAGCCGGTGCCGAGCTGCCGCTCGCGCTGGCGGGCGCTGCAGCGGACGGCGAAGGCGTCGCGGTCGGTGGTGGGGTCGGGGTGGTTCTCCTGGCGCCTCGGCTCCCACCGGGTCAGCCACTCGTGGTTGCGGGTGCGCACCTCGCGCCACGACTCGAAGTCCGACAACACGATGGGACGGAGCTGCACCCGCCGCCCGAAGAGGGTGGTCACGACGCGCTCCGCACGGCCTCGACGGCGGCCGGGTCCTCGAGGGAGGACAGGTCCCCGGGGTCGGCGCCCACGGCGGTGGCACGGATGGCCCGTCGCAGCACCTTGGCACTGCGGGTCTTGGGGAGAGCGGCGGCGAAGTGGACCACCGACGGGGCGAAGGACCGGCCCAACCGGTCGGCCACCAGGGCCCGTAGCTCGGCCCGCAAGCCATCCCGACCGTCGGCGGCGGGGGCGCCTTCGCCGAGCACCACGTAGACCCACAGGGCCTCGCCCTTGACCTCGTCGGGCACCCCCACCGCAGCGGCCTCCACCACGGCCGGGTGCGACACGAGCACCGATTCGACCTCGGCCGGACCCAGCCGCTTCCCGGCGATCTTGATGGTGTCGTCACTGCGGCCGTGCAGGTACCAGCGGCCGTCCTGGATCGACGCCCAGTCACCGTGCACCCACACATCGGACCACCGGCTCCAGTACGTCTCGAGGTAGCGGTCCGGCGCCTTCCACAGCCCCCGGGTCATCCCTGGCCAGGGAGCGGTGCACACGAGCTCGCCGACCGCGCCCCGCACAGGTCGGCCGTCGTCGCCGAACACGTCGACGGCCATGCCCAGGGCCGGCCCGCCGAGGGTCATGGGGGTCAGCTCCTGCACGGGGTGGGGAGAGAGGAAGCAGGCCCCGACCTCGGTCCCCCCCGAGATGTTGATCACCGGGCAGCGCCGGCCGCCGACCACCTCGAAGTACCAGCGCCACGGCTCCTCGTTCCACGGCTCACCGGTGGAGCCGAGGACCCGCAGGGTCGAGAGGTCGTGACCCTCGACGGGGGCCGGGCCGTGCACCATGAGGGCCCGGACCAGGGTGGGGCTGAGGCCGAGCACCGTGACCCGGTGGCGTTCGAGGTAGGCCCACAGACGATCGGGTCCGGGCCAGTCGGGAGCCCCCTCGTAGAGGCAGACCGTGGCCCCGTTGGCCAGTGCGCCGATCACCTCCCACGGCCCCATTATCCAGCCGAAGTCGGCGAACCAGAACAGCCGGTCACCGTCGTCGGCGCCGGGACCGGACGGACCCCGCACGTCGAGCTGGAACGCCGCCTCCTCGGCGATCTTGACGGTGAGGCCGCCGTGCACGTGCACCGCACCCTTGGGGGCGCCGGTGGTCCCCGAGGTGTAGGCGATGAACAGCGGCGTCTCGCTGTCGACCATCGCGGTGGGGACGGTGGCCCCGCCGGGCGCCGACGAAGGTGATGGAGAGGGCCACGGCGCCCACCCCTCGTCGGTGGTGCCGATGCCGAGGCGGGGGACGACGACGACGGTCTCGATCGATGCGACGGCGGCGCAGGCGGCCCGAGCGGTGGCGGCCATCGGGACCTGCCGGCCCCGGCGCAGGAAGCCGTCGGCGCAGATGAGCGCCTTGGCTCCGGCGTCGGCGAGGCGGACGGCGACGGCGTCGGCCCCGTAGCCCGAGAAGATGGGCAGGAAGATGGCGCCGAGCTTGGCCACGGCCAAAGCCGCAGCCACCACCTCGGGGACCATGGGCAGGAAGATCCCGACGGTGTCCCCGGCGCCGACCCCCCGGCGAGCGAGCAGGGCGGCGACGGCGTCGACCTCCTGTGTGAGCTGGGCGTAGGTGAGCGATCGCTGGTCGCAATCCTCGCCCTCCCACACCAGGGCGGTGGCCTCGGGACAGGCCGCCACCCACCGGTCGAGGCAGGCGGCGCAGAGGTTGGTGGTGGCACCGGTGAACCAGCGGGCCCAGGGCACCCCGTCGCTGACGTCGACCACGGCCTCCCACCGTCGCTCGAAGGGGATGCCGAGGGCGTCGACCACGGCCGCCCAGAACCAGGTGGGGTCCTCGACCGAGCGCCGGAGCAGCTCGTCGAAGCTGTCGAGGCCGTGGGCGGCCATGAACCGCTCGACGTTGGTGGACCCGTCGAGCGGTGGCCGCCACACCACCT
>JAUJOW010000001.1:611211-644437 GCA_030447445.1 Acidimicrobiales bacterium
CTCATGGGAGGGCCTCGGCCAGGGCGGCGAGGAGCAGGGTCACGTTGCGGGGGCGGGCGGTGTGGCCCATGCACCCGATGCGCCACACCCGCCCGGCGAGCGGCCCGGCCCCGGCGCCGATCTCGATGCCGTGGCGCTCGAGGAGGCGGCGACGCACGGCGGCTTCATCGACGCCGTCCGGCACCACGACGGTGGTCAGGTTCGGGAGGCAGTGACCGGCTTCGGCGAAGAGGGTCAGGCCGAGGTCAGCCAGGCCCTCGTGCAGCAGCCGGCCGCACTCGGCGTGCCGGGCCCACGCCGCCTCCAGGCCCTCGTCGAGGACGTGGCCCAACCCGGCGTGCAACGCCGCGATCATGGCCGTGGGAGCGGTGTGGTGGTAGCGGCGGGCGCTGCCCTCGACGGCGTAGTCGCCGATCATGCGCAGATCGAGGTACCAGCTCGGGCTGCGCTCCACGAGCCGGGCGCGGGCCCGCTCGCCCACGGTGAGCGGAGCCAGCCCGGGCGGCACACCGAGGCACTTCTGGGTGCCGCTGTAGGCGATGTCGACGCCCCAATCGTCGACCCGCACAGGCATCCCGCCGAGCGAGGTCACGCAGTCGACGAGGAGCAGGGCGTCGCCCTTGCCTGCCCCGAGGGGCTCGATGTCGTTGGCCACGCCGGTGGAGGTCTCGGCGTGCACGACGGCGATGAGGTCCGGGGCGGCGTGGGCGTCGAGCAGTGCGCCGGGATCGAGAGCCCGGCCCCAGTCCGCCTCGACCCGGACGACCTTCGCGCCGCACCGGTCGGCCACGTCGCACATGCGCTCCCCGAACACACCGTTGACCCCGACCACCACCACCGTTCCCGGCTCGACCAGGTTGACGAACGCCGCCTCCATGCCGGCCGAGCCGGTGCCGCTGATGGGCAGGGTGAGCTCGTTGGCGGTTTCGAAGACGGTCCGCAGCCGGTCACAGGTCTCGTCAAGGAGGGCGAGGAACGTCGGATCGAGGTGCCCGAGCAGCGGCCGGGCGAAGGCCTCCGCCACCTCCGGATACGGGTTGCACGGTCCGGGCCCCATGAGGATTCGGTCGCTGCGGGGCATCGCAGCGCACCTTACCGAGCGGTTGCAAACGGGCTGGGAGCGGCCCGTGACACGCCAGGATCAAGTCAACAGCGCGGCGTCGAGGCTCTTCCCGGTCGCCGACCGAGCGGTCAGCGGCCGGCCCGTTCGGCCGGGATCAGGCTGAGGGCGAGGCCGTCGAGGATGTCGGCCTCGGACACGAGCACCTCGTCGATGCCGAGGGTGCGGATGATGGCGACGAGGGCGCAGCAGCCCCCGACGATCACGTCGGCCCGGGCCGCTTCCAGGCCCGGGTTGTGCACCCGGTCGGCCCGGGCCTCGGTGGCGAGGGTGCGGAAGACGTCTTCGATGGCGCCACGGCTGAGGGTGAAGTGGTGGATGCGGTCGCGGTCGTAGACCTCGAGCCCGATCTCCACCGCGGCCACCGTGCTGACCGTGCCGGCCAGACCGACGACCCGGCCCGGGGCGAGCGCCTCGGGGAGGCCTCGCACGACGTCGTCCATCCAGGCCTCGGTGTAGGAGATGGCAGCCACCAGCTCCTCGGGCTGAGGCGGGTCGTGGGCCAGGTACTTCTCGGTGAGCCGCACGCAGCCCACGTCGATGGACACGGTGGCCTCGCAGGCCTCCGAGCCCATCGAGAACTCGGTGGACCCGCCACCGAGGTCGAAGACGAGGAAGGGGCCATCGGCCGGGTCGAGGCCGGCGGTCGCCCCTCGGAAGGACAGACGGCCCTCCTCCTCGGCGGACAACAGCTCGGGTCGGGCGCCCACCGCCGCCTCGGCGGCGTCCATGAACGCCTCGCAGTCGTCGGCGTCGCGGGCGGCGGAGGTGGCGGTGACCCGCGTCGCCGTGACGCCGTGCCCGTCCATCACCGTCCGGTACTCCCGCAGCACGTCGAGCGTGCGGTCGACCGCCGCCGGCGCGAACCGTCCCGTGGCGTCGACGCCCGCTCCCAGGCGGGTGATGCGCATGAGCCGCTCGTGGGCGGTGAGACCGCCAGCGCCGTCGGGCGAGGCCACGAGCAGCCGGATGGAGTTGGTGCCGCAGTCGATGGCGGCGACGGGACCGGCCGCCTCGTTCACCGGTGCCGGCCCGCCATGGCGTCGGCTCGGCCGTCGGACCGGCCGCCGGTGGCGACGGCGGCGAGGCGCTCGGCCACCCAGCGCCCCACCGGGTCGTCCCCGCCGGCCAGGTACCAGGCGTAGTGGGCGTGGAGGCACTTCACGCCCCGCCGGGTGCCCCCCACTCCGCCGGAGGGTCGGGGGCCGAGGTGGCCGGCCGGAACGGCGGCGTCGCGCTCGGCGGCGTAGCGGCGGTGGGCGTCGGCAGTGGCGGCGAGACCGATGGCGGCCTCGGCCGCCGCCACCCCCCCGGCGCTCTCGAGCCGGCTCACCTGGGTGCGCTCCGGATCGCCGACCAACCAGTAGCGGGTGGGCATGGGCGTGCCGTCGTCGAGCAAGGGGGCGTTGCGGATCACCACCGGGGTGCCGTCGCCGTGGCGGACGACCACCTCGAACCGCCCGGCCGGGGTGCGGCCGAGCAGGGCGGCGACGGCGGCCACGTCCTCGGGCTCGGGTGGGGGGTCCACGGCGGGCACGGTACCGGTTGGAGTGGACCGGGCCCGGCCTGCTCGGCCAGCGCCGCTGCCTCCCCGAGCCTGGTGGCCGGGCGCCGGGCTCAGGGGACGCGGCGACGGGTGCGGACCTCGACGCTTCCGAAGGCGCCGTAGGCGGTGACCCGGACGACCGGGGGGCCGGCGGCCTCGTCGCTCACCCGACAGGATCGGCTCCCGAAGACGATCAGCCCGTCGACCTCGGCCGCCGCCCCCTCCGGCACCAGCACCTCGACGCTGCCGAACACGGGGAACACCCGGAGCTCGACCTCGGCGCCGGCGTCGACGTGGGTGAGGTCGAGCGTGGCGCCGGCGAACACGGTGACCACCCGGTGGGCCGAGCCGGCCGCCACCGACCCCTGACGTGAGCCCCGCCGAACAGGCCCACCACCCAGCGACGCTCCGGCCGGGCCGCCGTGGAACCGGCCGGCACCACCGCCGCCGTCGACGGCGACGGCAGGTCGGCGGTGAGCCGCTCGAGATCGGTAGCGGTCAGGGCGGCGAAGGCGGCCGTCGTGCGGTCACCGAACTCGTCCATCGTCAGCCGACCCTCGCCGCAGGCCTCCCGCAACCGCTCGACCACGGCATGGCGATCCTCGTCGGAGATGCGCAGCCCCGGGGGACCAGGGGCACGGGGGGCCGGCGCGGGGTCCGGGTCGGTCACCTCCACAGTCTCGCCGGTCGGGGAGCGCGCCCGCCGTCCCCGTGTGGTCCGCTCCCTGCCCCAGAACCGGTTGGGGGCCTGCTACCACTGGGGGATGGAGCTGGGGCTGCGGGGGCGGACGGCGGCGGTGGCGGCGGCCTCGGCCGGGCTCGGGTTCGCCTCGGCAGCGGCGTTGGCCGCCGAGGGCGTGCGGGTGGCGGTGTGCAGCCGCGACCGGGGCCGGGTCGACGATGCCGTCGCCCGCATCGACGGTGAAGCGGTGGGCGTGGTCGCCGATGTCAGCGCCCCCGCGGGCGCCACCAGCTTCGTCGCCCAGACCGTCGAGGCCCTCGGCGGCGTCGACATCCTCGTCACCAACGCCGGCGGACCGCCCGCCGGCACCTTCACGTCGACCGAGCTCGACGCCTACCACACCGCGCTGAACCTGAACCTCGTGTCCGTGGTGGCCATGTGCCAGGCGGCGGTGCCGGCCATGCGGGCGCAGCGGTGGGGGCGCGTGGTGGCCATCACGTCGGTGTCGGTGCGCCAACCCATCCCGGGCCTGATCCTGTCCAACACCGCCCGCGCCGGCGCCACCGGGTTCCTCAAGAGCCTGGCCCTCGAAGTGGCCGGCGACGGGGTCACGGTCAACTCGGTGCAGCCCGGCCTGCACGCCACCGACCGGCTCCGGTCGCTCCACGGCGGCGACGTCGACCAGGCCGCCGCCGGCATCCCCGCCCGCACCGTGGGCAACCCGGCCGACTTCGGGGCCGTCGTGGCCTTCCTGTGCTCCGAGCCGGCTCGCTTCATCACCGGTGCCGCCCTCCCCGTCGACGGTGGCAGCTTCAGCGGCCTGCAGTAGACGGGTGACCCGGTCCGGCCTGGCCGGTCCGGCCGGTCAGGGGACCATCTTGGTGAGGCCCCGCCGGGCGAACCAGAACGACAGCGCGATGAACACGGCGAGGGCGAGGAGGCCACCCCAGCAGTCGCCCCAGGTCACCTCGCCGATCCAGCCGGCCCGGCCGAGGCGGAACACGTTGGTCATCGGGTTGAAGCGGGCGACGGTGTGCAGCCACCCCGTCATGAGGCCGAGGGGAACCTGCGCGGTGGCCAGGAAGTTCGTGAGGAACACCCCTATCTGCATCACCGGCGCCGCCCGCTGGCTCTTGAACCGGTAGGCCAGGCCGAGGCACCAGAAGGTGTGGACGAGGGCCGTGCCGAGGCCGGCGACGAAGACGGTGGCGAGGGCCAGTGGGCCGCCGGGCGTGGCAGCACCGCCGATCAGCGCGACGACGATGACGATGGTGAACGGCACGATCGACCGCAGCGCCGTGGCCAGAGCCGGCCCGGCGAGGAGCGACACGGCGGGCGTGGGGGCGAGCAGCAGCCGGTCATAGAAACCGGACTCGATCTCCCGGCTGGCGGCGAACCCGGCCCCCACGCCCACGAAGGCGCAGCCCTGGATGACCGCCAGCGGGGCGTACCAGGACATGGCGTTGTCGAACGCCACCCGGGACAGCCCGTCGAACGACCCGCTGAAGGCGATCACGAGGAACAGCGGGAACACCACCGACGGGATGAACGCCGACGGCAGGCGGGTGATGAGCACGATGCTGCGGCGGGCCAGCTGGGCGGCCACCGGCCAGACGCGGGCGTCACCGGTGAGGTCGCCGTGGTCCTGGCGCCCGACGTCGGCGACGGCAGCAGCGTCGGTCATCGCTGTGCCAGCCGGGCTCGGAGGGACACGAGGCACAGGACGATGGCCAGGGTGGCGAGCCCACCCGGCACCAGGACGGCCTTGGCGGCCTCGGCGAGGTCGAAGCCCACGAGCACCTGGTGGCGCATCCCGTTGATCATCGTGGACAACGGGTTGTGGGTGGCCACCGTCCGGTACCAGCCCGTCATGAGCGCCGTGGGGAAGAAGGCCGAGCTGATGAACAAGGTGATGAAGATGAGCGGGAACACGCCCTGCACGGCTTCCACCGAACCGGTGCGGATGGCCATGGCGCAGGCCAGGCCTCCGATCGTGAGCGCGAGGAGCATGGCGGCCAGCGGCAGCACCACCGCGCCGGCCAGGCCGCCCTGGACGCGAGCGCCGAAGGCGAGGAACACGGCCATGAAGACGAGGGCCTGGACGCCACCGAGCACGGCGCTGCCGGCCAAGCGCCCGACGAGGATGGACGCCCGCCGCACCGGGGTGGTCACCAACCGGTCGAAGAACCCGCTCTCGATGTCCTGGGCCAGCTCGGAGCCGCCCGACAGACCGCCGAACAGCACGCCCTGGGTGAGGGTGGCCACGAACAGGAAGTCGAGGTAGACGTCCCGGGGGCCGAAGGGGTGGAAGGTGCCGCCCGACTGGTCGGCGATCTGCCCGGGGACCCGGCCGAGCGCCGCCGTGTTGAGAGCGGCGAACATCAGCGGAAAGGCGATCGACGGGATCCACACCTGCGGCTGACGCCAGATGTTGCGGACGGAGCGGCCGGACAGGGCACCGACCTGGGCCATGGCCGAACGCAGGCCCCGCGTCGCCCGCTGCGCCCGGGCGTCGGCACCAGCAACCCCGGTGGCGTCGGCGGCGACAGCGGCCATCAACGCCGCCCGCGACGGCGACCGGCCGACACGGCGGCGGCACTTCCCCCGACGCCCGCGCCGGGACCGGCTCCGTCGCCGCCAGGACCGGCGCCGGCCCCGCTCCCCCGCCCATCGGAGCCGTCGCTGCCCATGGTCCCGGGGCCGGCCTCGTCGGGGCCGGTGTCCTCGGCGGCACCCTCGAGGCGCCGGCCGGTGGCGTCGGCGAAGACGTCGTCGAGGGTGGGGTTGTGGAGCTCCATGCCGGCCACGGTCACGCCCACCTCGTCGAGCGCCCGCACCACCTCGGCCATGCGAGCGGCGCCCCCCGAGAGGCCCACGGCCACGAACCCGGCCTCGCAGGGGCGAGCCTCGCCGAAAGGCGCCAAGGCCGCCTCGGCCTGCGCGGCAACGCCATCGCCGTCGGCCAGCTCGATCCGGAGGGTGGGCGAACCCACCTCGGCCTTGAGGTCGCCCGAACGGCCCTCCCGCACGATGCGGCCGCCGTCGATGATGGCGATGCGCTCGGCCAGCTGGTCGGCTTCCTCCAGGTACTGGGTGGTGAGCAGCACGGTGGTGCCCAGCTCGCTGTTGAGGTAGCGAACCTCCTCCCAAAGGTTGAGCCGGCTCGACGGGTCCAGCCCGGTGGTGGGCTCGTCGAGGAACAGCACCCGGGGCTCGTGCAGAAGGGCGAGCGCGAGGTCGAGGCGGCGGCGCATGCCTCCTGAGTAGGCGCCCACCCGCTTGTCACCGGCGGCGGTGAGACCGACCCGCTCCAACAGCTCAGCCCCCCGCCGGGCCGCCGCCGATCGGGGGATGCCCTGCAGGGCGGCCTGCAACCGGAGCAGCTCGTTGCCGGTCATCAACGGATCGATGGCGGCGTCTTGCAGGGCCACGCCGATGGCCCGACGCACCTTCGACGCCTCCCGGACCACGTCGTAGCCGGCCACCCTGGCCGTGCCCTCGGTGGGGGTCAGGAGCGTCGTCAACATACGCACGGTGGTGGACTTGCCGGCCCCGTTGGGACCGAGGAAGCCGAACACCTCGCCGGATCGCACCGCCAGATCGACGCGGTCGACGGCCACGAAATCACCGAAGCGGCGAACCAGACCCGAAGCCTCGATCGGAAGGTCGCCCATCGCCGGAGGTTAGCCACGGCCCCGAGGAACCAGAATCGGGCAACCCCGACCGCGGCTCAGCGGTTGAGCTCGTCGGCCACACCGACGAAGGGCCACACCTCGACCAGCTCGATCGGTGGCGCCGGCGGGGGGAGGACCGCGTAGGCCTGCTCGCCGGGACGCACCAGGCCGTACTCCTCCCGGGCGATGCGCTCCACCTCGGCCGGTGTGCGCAGGCGGTCGATGCGGCGCTCGAGGCGAGCGTTCTCGCCATCGAGGCGGTCGAGCTCGGAGGCCGCCGCGCTCGTCGCCGCCCGCTGCGCCAGGTACGTGCGGGTGGGGAACACGGCCACCACCAGGAGCCCGATGGTGGCAATGGCCACGACCAGCGCCACGAACAGCCGTCGGCGAGGGCGGGCAGCCCGGCGCCGGGCCTGGCGGGCGGCCTGTTCCGGGTCGCGAGGACCGCCCCGGGGGCTGTTGACCCGACCGATCGGATCGGGCCTTCGGGCGGTGCTCACCGGTGCTCCCTTCGGTCCACGCCCCGAGCCAGCGCGGCGCCGCCGCGGAAGGCAGCGGCCTCCCCGAGGTCCTCTTCGATGCGCAGGAGTTGGTTGTACTTGGCCACCCGGTCGCTGCGAGCGGGGGCACCGGTCTTGATCTGCCCGCAGTTGGTGGCCACGGCCAGGTCGGCGATGGTGGCGTCCTCGGTCTCGCCCGAGCGGTGCGACATCACCGCCGTGTACCGGCTGCGGGTGGCCAGGGCGACGGTCTCCAGCGTCTCGGTGAGCGTGCCGATCTGGTTGACCTTGACCAGGATGGAGTTGGCCACCCCGGCCTCGACCCCCCGATCCAGACGGTCGGCGTTGGTGACGAAGAGGTCGTCGCCGACGAGCTGGACCCGGTGGCCGAGGCGCTCGGTGAGCAACGCCCAGCCGTCCCAGTCCTCCTCGGCCATCCCGTCCTCGATGGACACGATCGGGTAGCGGTCGCAGAGGTCGGTCCAGTAATCGACGAGCTCGGCCGGGTGGAGGCGGCGGTCCTCGCCGGCGAGCACGTAGGCGCCGTCGTGGTAGATCTCCGAGGTGGCGGGATCGAGTGCGATGGCCATGTCGACCCCGGGGCGGAACCCGGCCCGCTCGATGGCCTCGAGCAGCACCTGCACGGGCTCCTCGTTCGAGGTCAGGTCGGGTGCGAACCCGCCCTCGTCGCCGACCGCGGTGGAGAGCCCCCGTTCGTGCAGGAGGGCCTTCAGGGCGTGGTATGTCTCCACCCCCACCGCAGCGCCTCGCTGAACCCGGCGGCGCCGACCGGCATCACCATGTACTCCTGGAAGTCGACGTTGTTGTCGGCGTGGGCCCCACCGTTGACGACGTTGAGCATCGGCACCGGCAGGACGTGGGCGTCGGTGCCGCCGACGTGGCGGTAGAGGGGGACGTCCAGCTCGTCGGCGGCGGCGCGGGCCACGGCCAGCGATGCGCCGAGAATGGCATTGGCCCCGAGGCGGGCCTTGGTGTCGGTCCCGTCGAGGTCGACGAGCCGGCGGTCGACGTCACGCTGGCGGAGGGCGTCGACGCCCGCGAGCGCCTCGGCGATCTCGCCGTTGACGTGGCCGACGGCGGTGGCCACCCCTTGCCGGCGTAGCGGTCGCCGCCGTCGCGCAGCTCCACCGCCTCGAACTGTCCGGTCGACGCCCCCGACGGGACGGCGGCCCGGCCGGTGGCCCCCGAGTCGAGCGCCACCTCGACCTCGACGGTCGGGTTGCCGCGCGAGTCGAAGATCTGCCGGCCGGCGACGCGGTCGATGGTGCTCATGGGACTGACGTGGCTCCTGTTGCGAGTGTTGAAGAAGCTACACGGCCACGTCAACCGGTGTGCTCGGCGGCCCGGACGGCCTCGCCGAGCCGGGCCACGGCCGCCCGCAGCGCCGCCTCAGGGTCCTCGCCGCTGGCACCGGCTTCGGCGACGAGGGCGAGGAGCCGCTGGCCGAGGTCGGACTCGGCCCCGGGCTCGGCGTTGGCGGGCAGGGCCACACCGGTTGACGCCGCCTTGGCCAGGACCTTGGCGGCGTAGAGCAGCGACGGCAGGGCGGCGGGGATGCCGTCCATGACGCTGCCGCCCCGTCTCGGTCCGCTTGATCTCCTCCCAGGTGCGGTCGATGTCCTCGGGGGCCGAGGACGCCCCGCGAACACGTGGGGGTGGCGGCGCACCAGCTTGTCGTGGATCCCCCGGGCCACGTCGGCCAGCGTGAACGCCCCCACCTCGGCGGCCAGGGTGGCGTGGAGCACGACCTGGCAGAGCAGGTCCCCGAGCTCCTCCTCGAGGTGGGCGTAGGCGGGCTCGGTGCCGTCGGCCCCGGCGGGCAGGGCGGCGATGGCGTCGAGCACCTCGTAGGTCTCCTCGAGGAGGTGACGGGTGAGGGTGGCGTGGGTCTGGCGGCGATCCCACGGGCACTCCCGGCGCAGCGTCGTGACCAGCTCGGACAGGGCCGCCACCTCCCCGGCCACCGGCGCCGACAGCTCCGGGATCCAGAGCGACGTGAGGTGGTCGGGCTCGACGGCGCGGTCGAGCTCGTCCCAGGCCACGTCGAACATGGCCTCGTCGGGCGAACCCAGGCGCTGGAGGGCCGTCACCGGCCGCTCCGGTCCTTCCTCCACCGCCAGCTTCACGTCGGAGAGCACCCGCTGGTTGTGGCAGTGGGCGACGAGGAGCGGGCCTCGTTCCCCTGCCGCCCGGTCGGCGAAGCGATGGCCGTCCACGACCCGCACCCCCTCCTCGAAGGGGTCGACGCCGAGGCGGATCCAGGCCAGGTCGAGGAAGGACATCGCCGGGACCACCTCGACGGCGGGCGCCGCCGAGGCCGGGGCCGAGGCGATGAGGTGGTCGACCGAACGCTCCAGCACCCGGGGCGACCCGGGCACGGCGTAGAGCACGTCGCCATCGCTGGCCCGGGCGGTGGCGACGAGCTCGTCGGCGATCCGGCGGTAGACGGCCTCGAAGGTGGGGGCGTCGTCGTAGACGGCGTCGAAGGAGCGGGCGCCGCCGACCACCGACGCCGCCGGGTGCCGGGTGGTGCGCAGGAAGCGCCGGTGCGGGGGGATCCGCTCGATGGCGGCCAGGGTGCCGGGCGTGACGAGATCGGGTCCGGCCGGCCCGAGACCCACCACCACGATGCGGCTTGGCACAGGCCGAGCTCCCAGCCGCTGCTCAGGGGGCGGTGGTCGGCGTTGGTGCGCCGGGCTCGCTGGCCTCCTCGCCGCCCCGACCCCCGCCGCCGGCACCGTTGCCGGCGTCCGGTCCCTCCCCGTCCTCGGGGCCCCGCGGCGGCCGGACCTGCGCGGCGTCGGCGTCCCAGCGGCCGTAGCGGGGGTCGACGGTGATGTCGGCGTCGGCGAAGCTGCCGGCCAGCTCCTCGCGGACGGTCGCCTGGTTCTGCTGGTCGACCTGGTTCAGGAGTTGCTCGGCCACGGCCTCGAACGGGGCCACCTGCCGCTCGCCGATCAGCACCATGAAGAGGCCCTGCTGGGTGTCGAGCGGCCCGACCAGCTCGCCCTCCTCGGCGTCGGCCAGCTCGGTGAGGAGCGCCGAGGCCAGCTCGCACTGCTCTTCGGGGGCGACCTGGCCGTTCGGGATGGCGGCGGCGACGGTGGCGAAGTCCTGCCCCTCGGCGACAGCGGCGCGGAGCTGGTCGGCGGCGGCGGCGTCGGGCACGAGCGCCGGGCGGAAGCACACCTGCTCGAGCTGCTCGGGCTCCTCGGCGGCGAGGTCGTCGTACAGGTCTCGGGCCGACGCCTCCCGGTCCGGATCCGACGCCGCCACGGCGCGCTGGAGCGCGCCGCTGCGAGCGGTGAGCTCGATGACGAAGTCCCGGTAGGGGGCCGGGTAGCCGTCCAGGTTGGGACAGGCCCCTCCGGCGGCGGGTTGGCCGGTGGCGGGGTCGGTGCAGAGCTGGCCCCGAGCGGCTTCGAGGTCGGCGTCGGTGACCTCGATGCCTCGCTGCTCGAGCTCCTGGCCGATCAGGGCGTGGATGATCCGGTCGCCGAGCTTGCTGGCGGTGATGGCGGCGGAGTAGGTGTCGCGCCCGGCGCCGCGGGGATCAATGAACGGGTTGGACCCGGCCTCGTCGGGGCCGGCCCGGCGGGAGGCGATCACCTCGGCTTCGAGGTCGGCCAGCAGGTCCTCCCGGGAGATCTCGACCCCGTCGACGGTGGCGGCCGGCGGTTGCGCGGCGCCGCAGGCGGCAGCGGTGAGGGCAAGGACGACCGTCGCCAACAGCGCGAGGGCGCGGCGGCCGGCCAGGGGGACGAAGGTCATCGGCCGGCCACCCTACGGGGCCGGCCGTTTTCCGGGCAACGACGGCCGACGCCGCCTCTCACGAGGTCGAGCCGATAGGCGAGGCCTCCATCAAGCACGGTGGGTGTTGCGGCGAAGCCGCATTGCTTCCGCGACAGGATGTGACCTGTCCCGCCACTCTTCGCGATCAGGCCGAGCGCTCCTCGGTCGGGGGGATCAGCGAGCGCAACAGGCCGACCAGGGTGCCGGCCAGGTCGGCGGTGCGGGGTACGGGCAGCATCACGAGGCCCTGGTCCTCCTTGTACACCGACCCCTTGAACAGGCGGTTGAGGCGGATGACCTGGCTGGTCCGCAGGGCCAGCGGCGCCAGGCGGGCCGTCCAGGCCGGGCCCCCGAACGCCGGGCCCTTGGTGACGTTCAGCTCCCGCAGGCCGAGCCGGTGGCACTCGGCCCGCAGCCGGGCCACGTCGAGCAGGCGGGCGGCCGGTTCCGGCACGGGCCCGTAGCGGTCGATCCACTCCAGTGCGATGTCGTCGACCTGGGCGTCGGTGGTGACGGCGGCCAACCGCCGGTAGGCCTCGAGCCGCAGCTCCTCCTTGGCCACGTAGTCGGGCGGGAGGTGGGCGTCGAGGGGCAGGTCCAGCTTGACCTCGGCCGGTTCTCGGACGGGCTCGCCCTTCAGTTCGGCCACCGCTTCGTTGACCATCTGGCAGTACAGGTCGTAGCCGACCGCCGCGATGTGGCCCGACTGGCCCGTGCCGAGCAGGGTGCCGGCGCCGCGGATCTCGAGATCCCGCATGGCGATGCGAAACCCCGATCCCAGCTCGGTGGCCTCCCCGATCGTCTTCAGCCGCTCGTAGGCCTCCTCGGTGAGCGCCCGCTCCCGGGGGTGGAACAGGTAGGCGTAGGCCCGCTGGCCGGCCCGGCCCACCCGGCCCCGGAGCTGGTGGAGCTGGCCGAGGCCGAGCAGGTCGGCCCGGTCGACCACGAGCGTGTTCACGGTGGGCATGTCGATGCCGGACTCGATGATGGTGGTGCACACGAGGACGTCGTAGGCGCCCTCCCAGAAGTCGATGACCACCTTCTCGAGCGTGCCCTCGTCCATCTGACCGTGGGCCACGGCGACGCGGGCCTCGGGCACGAGGTCGCGCAGGCGGGCCGCCACCTCCTCGATGTCGCGCACCCTGTTGTGCACGAAGAACACCTGCCCTTCCCGCAGCAGCTCGCGCCGGACGGCCTCGGCCACGGCTCGATCGTCCTCCTCCCCCACGTAGGTCAGGATGGGCTGGCGCTCGGCCGGCGGCGTGTGCAGCAGCGTGAGGTCCCGGATCCCGGTGAGGCTCATCTCGAGGGTGCGGGGGATGGGCGTGGCCGACAGCGTGAGCACGTCGACGGTGGTCTTGAGCTGCTTGATCTGCTCCTTGTGGGCCACGCCGAAGCGCTGCTCCTCGTCGACCACGAGCAGCCCCAGGTCCTTCCACTGGATGTCGTCGGACAGCAGCCGGTGGGTGCCGATGACGAGGTCGACGTCACCCATGCGCACCCCCTCCACGACCCGGCGGGCCTGGGCCGGGGTGAGGAAGCGGGACAGCACCTCCACCCGCACGGGGTAGGGGGCGAGCCGCTCGCCGAAGGTGGCGAAGTGCTGCTGGGCGAGGAGGGTGGTGGGCACGAGGACGGCCACCTGCTTGCCGTCCTGGACGGCCTTGAACGCCGCCCGGATGGCCACCTCGGTCTTGCCGAACCCCACGTCGCCACAGACCAGGCGATCCATCGGCACCGGTGACTCCATGTCCGCCTTCGTGTCGAGGATGGCCGTGAGCTGGTCGGGCGTCTCCTTGTAGGGGAAGTCCTCCTCCAGCTCCCGCTGCCACGGGGTGTCCTCGGGGTAGGCGTGGCCGGGGGTGTGCAGGCGCTTCTGGTAGAGGACCACGAGCTCCTGGGCGACGAGCTCGACCTCGGCCCGGACCTTGGCCTTGGCCCGGTGCCAGTCCGTGCCGCCCAGCTTGGACAGGGTCGGCGCGTCGCCACCGGTGTAGTGGCGGACGGCGTCGATCTGGTCGGACGGGACGTAGAGCTTGTCGTCGCCCTTGTACTCGAGCAGCAGGTAGTCGCGCTCCACACCACCGATGGCCCGCTTGACCATCCCGCCGTAGCGGGCCACGCCGTGGGTGTGGTGCACGACGTGGTCACCGGGCTTCAGGTCCTCGAAGAAGGCGGCGGCGTCGCTGCGGCGACGGACCCGGGGCGGTCGATGGGCCCGGCGCCGGCCGGTGAGGTCGGCCTCGGCCAGCACGGCCAGCTTGACCGACGGCAGGATGCAACCCCGCTCGATGGCCCCGACCACGACGGGCGGTTCGATGCCGTGGCCGGCCAGCAGGTCGGTGATGCGGACGGCCGAGGCGTCGCTGTCGGCCGCCACCACGAGCCGGTAGCCGTCGGCCAGCAGGTCGGTGATCTGGCGGACCAGCCCGGCGCCGTCGCCCACCGCCGGGTTCCACCCCATGGCCCGCACCGTGGCCACGTCGGGGCCATCGGGGGTCACCGTCACCGTCCAGGCCGGCGCCGCCGTGTGGGCGAGGAGGCGATCGAAGGGCAGGTGGAGCTGGGGGATGGCCGTGCCGGCGGGCACGTCCCAGGTGGTGCGGGCGAGGTGGGTGGCCAGATCGGTCTCCTCGGCCAGGATGTCCGCCGCCCGGTCCCGCATGCGCCGCGGCTCGACCAGCAGCACCTGGGCGGACTCCTCCACGAGGTCGAGCAGCACGTGCTCGCCCTCGGTCAGCCAGGGCAGCCAGGACTCCATGCCCTCGAAGGTGAGTCCCTCGGCCAGGCGCTCCCACTGCTCGCGCCCCCAGGGCTGCTCGGCCACGAGCGCAGCGGCCCGGGCCCGCACCTCCTTGGTGGGCAGCAGCTCCCGGCAAGCGAAGATCTCGACCCGGTCGACGGCGGCGGTGGCCCGCTGGTCGCTCACCGAGAACTCGGTGAGACGGTCGATCTCGTCGCCCCAGAGGTCGATGCGGACGGGACCGTCGGCGGTGGAGGGGAAGACGTCGACGATGGATCCCCGCACCGCCACCTCGCCCCGGTGCTCGACGACGGGCTCGCGCCGGTACCCCGCGCCGGTCAGCCAGCCGACGACGTCGTCGCGGTCGGCCTGTTGCCCCTGGTGCAGGACGAGCGGTTCGGCGTCCTCGACGTGGGGTCCGAGGCGCTGGACCAGGGCCCGCACCGGTGCCACCACGATCGTCGGCGCCCGTCGCCGGTCACGTAGCCGCCACATGGTCCGCAGCCGGCGGCCCATGGTCTCCACGCTGGGGCTGACCCGCTCGAACGGCAGCGTCTCCCAGGCCGGGAACAGGTCGACCTGATCGTCGCCCAGGTAGGTGCTGAGGTCGTGGGCCAGGCGCTCGGCGTCGGCCGTGGTGGGCATGGCGGCCACGACCGGGTGACGGGTCGACAGGGCGGCGATGGCAGCCACGCAGAGGGGGCGAGCCGGGTCGGGCACGGCCAGCACGGCGCGCGAACGGCCCCGCACCTGGGCCAGGGCGGGGTCGTCTCGGAGCAGCGGGGGCAGGTCGGCGAGACGCATGGTCAGCCGTCCGAGGCTACCGGCCGCCGGCCGGATGACAGGGGTGCCCGGGTGACAGTCAGCCGGGGGTGGTGTTGTAGCGGTTCATGGCCGCCTCGGCGCCGGCGGTGAGGATGGCTTCGACGGCGTCGGCGGCCTCGGCCACCACCACGTCGAGCTCGGTCCGCTCGGCCTTGCCCGGCCGGCGCAGCACGTGGTCGATCCCGGCCTGGCGCCCGGGGGGCTTGCCGACACCGATGCGGACCCGCACGAAGTCGTCGGTGTGCAGGTGGGCCTTGATCGACTTCAGCCCGTTGTGCCCGGCCAACCCGCCTCCGACCTTGACCTTGAACCGCCCGACCGGCAGGTCGAGCTCGTCGTGGACCACGACCAGCCGGTGCGGATCCTCGATGCCGTAGCGCCGGCACAACGGCGCCACGGCCTGGCCCGACTCGTTCATCCAGGTCTGGGGGAAGGCGAGCGCCACCCGCCGATCACCGATGCGGACCTCGTCGGCCAGGGCCCGCTCCTTGGTCCTGCGGAGCCGACCACCGTGTCGGGTGGCCAGCACATCGACCACCTCGGCACCGACGTTGTGACGGGTGCCGGCGTAGTCGGCGCCGGGGTTGCCGAGCCCGACCACGAGGAGGTCGGCAGGGGTGCCCCGCCGGCTGCCGCCGTCATCGCGGCCGGGGCGGCGGTGGCGGCCCAGGCCGTGGCGGCCCAGCAGGGCTCTCAGCCCCCGTCGCCGGCCTCGTCGGACCGGCCGTCGCCGTCGCCGGTGGTGGCGTCGCCGTCGGCGGCGGCTTGGGCGTCGGCGGCCGGGCCCTCGCCGGCCTCGGCGGCCTGCTCGGCGGCGACCTCGGCGTCGGCTTCGTCGATCTCCTCGATCTCGAGCGTGGTGGTGGCGACGTGGGCCGAGATCACCGGCTCCTCGGGATCGCTGTCGGTGGTCACGCCGCTGGGCAGGCGGAGGTCGCCGATGCGGACGGTGTCGCCGATCTGCATCCCGCTGATGTCGACCGGCAGCTCGTTGGGGATGTCGGCCGGCTTGGCGCTGACCGACAGCAGGGTGAGCACCTGGTCGACCATCCCGCCCTCGCGGGTGACGAGATCGGCCTCGCCCTCGAGCACCACCGGCACGTCGACGGTGATGACCTGGTCACGGCGGATCAGAAGGAAGTCGACGTGGTCCACGGTGTGGTGGACCGGATGGCGCTGCAGCTCCTTCACGATGCTGAGCCGGGTATCGCCGTCGACCTGCAGGTCGATCAGTGCGTTGAGCCCGGCCTCGGTGGTGAGAACCCGCCGCAGCTCCCGCCAGTCGACGGTGACGGGGGTGGGATCGGTGGACAGGCCGTACACGACGCCAGGCACCTTGCCCTGGGCCCGCAGGCGCTTGGCGGGACGGGAACCGGTGGGGCGGCCGGTCTCGGCCACGAGGGTGATCTCAGCCATCGGGAGCTCCTACTTCTGAGGATCGCGCCGGAGCGCTCGATTGTGGTCGGCCACCCTACGGGCTTCTCGGGACATGGGCACGGTCATCGCCGTCCCTATGTCCCGAGAACGGCAAGGACCTCGGCGATCTGGGCGCCGACCGATCTCGGTCGGCGGACGACGTCGTGCCAGGTGAAGCGCAACACCGTCCACCCGAGCGCGACCAGGCGGTTCTGTCGCGCAAGGTCTTTCTGCATGGCGCTCGGCGAGCCGTGAGTCGAGAACCCGTCGACCTCGACGGCCAATCGGACGTCGGGCCAGCCGGCATCGATGCGAGCGACGAAGCGGCCGTTCCCGTCGACAACCTGGCACTGGAAGCACGGCTCGGGAAGACGGAACCGGCGCACCAGCCGGATGAAGGCGATCTCGAGCGGGCTGTCGGGTGGACGCTCAGAGAGCACCCAGTCCTCGAGCACCGCCCGAAGGGCACCGATGCCGGTGCGCCCACGGCGGGCGTGGTCGTCGACGAGAGCGAACAACCGCTCCACGGTGGTGAGGCGCTGAACCGTGGCGGCCTCGGCCGCGGCGCGGACGACTGACTGGCCGACGACAGCGCCCAGGTCGGCGAGAGTTCGCTCGACCGTGGTCACGGTTACGCCGTCTCGGACCCGAACGTGGGCCGACGGGATGCGCAGGCTGCGGTGGATGGTCACGCCGATCAGCCGGGGACGTCGATTGTGCGGGACCGTGACCTCGATGACATCCGCATCGCCGCCGGGCAGCTCATGGTGCTGCGCAGCCGACCGGTGCGACAGCACGGCGTCAGGACCGGCCGCCGCCAAGGCGGCCCGCCGAGCGAGCTCGCCGGTCATCGGCGTACCCGCGGACCGGTAGACCCCGGGCTGTACGGCGAGGATGCGCCCGACACCCACCTCGTGATCCACGACGGTCGTCGGGATGCCACTGGCGACCGCCGCCGCTCGGGTGAAGATGCCGAGCCCGGACTCGGCCAATGACTGGATGGCAACGCTGGTGGACACGCGCGTCTCCCTGGATCGGGTGATGGCGGGGAAAGCGCTCAGGTTCTCGGGACATGGGCACGGTCATCGCCGTCCCTATGTCCCGAGAACGAAGATTCAGGACTGGTTCTGGCCGCCGAAGATGTCGCTCACGGAGGTGTCCTCGAACACGGCGTCGATGGCGTCGGCGATGACCTTGGCGATCGACAGCACCTCGATCTTGTCGATCTCCTTGTCGGGCGGGAGGGGCACCGTGTCGGTCAGGACGATCCGGGAGATCACCGAGTTCTTCAGCCGGTCCGTGGCCGGCTCGGCCAGCACGCCGTGGGTGGCCATGGCCCACACGTCGGTGGCGCCGTGGGCCATCAGGATGTCGGCGGCGGCCACGATGGTGCCGCCGGTGTCGATGCGGTCGTCGATCACGACGCAGCGACGCCCGTCCACCTCGCCGATGACGTCGCGGGCGACCGCCGCTCCCACTCGCCCCCTGGGTCGGTCCTTGTTGACGAAGGCGAGGTCGGCGCCGAGGTGCTGGGAGAACCGCGCCGCCACCTTGACCCGCCCGGCGTCGGGGGCAACGACGACCACGTCGGGACCAGCGTTCTCACGGAGGTAGTCGAGCAGCACCGGGTCGGCGGTGAGGTGGTCGACGGGACCGTCGAAGAAGCCCTGGATCTGGCCCGAGTGCAGATCGACCGACACGAGGCGATCAGCCCCGGCCACGGTCAGCAGGTCGGCCACCAGCTTGGCCGAGATCGGCTCCCGTCCCTCGGCCTTGCGGTCCTGGCGGGAGTAACCGTAGAGGGGGCACACGGCGGTGATGCGCTTGGCCGATGCCCGCTTGGCGGCGTCGATCATCACGAGCTGCTGCATGATGGCCTCGTTCACCGGACCGCAGTGGGTCTGGATGATGAACACGTCGGCGCCCCGGACCGACTCGTCGAACCGGCAGTGCAGCTCCCCGTTCGGGAAGGAGCGCAGGTTCGGCTCCCCGAGCTCGACGCCGAGGTGGCGGGCGATCTCGGTGGCCAGGGCCGGGTGGGAGCTGCCGGAGTAGAGCAGCAGCTTCTTCTTGGTGACGAGCTCCATGGCCCTACCCCCGGCTGGCGTCGTTCCCGTCGTCGGGCTCGGCGGCAGTGTAGAACGGGCCCGAGACGGCCCCGGCCGGCACGGAGGCCCCCGGCGCCAGCACCGCGAACGGCCCGACTCTGGCTCCGGGGCCGATCTCGGCGTCCCGACCGGCGCTCTGGTCGACGACGGCGTCGGGGCCGACGACGCAGTCGACCAACCGGCTGCCGGGGCCGAGCTCGGCTCGCTCCCCGACCACGGTGCGGCCCTGGAGGATCGTGCCCGGGAAGATGGTGACGTCGGGGGACAGGCGCACGGTGGCGTCGATGTAGGTGTGCGCGGGGTCGATCATGGTGACCCCCTGGCGCAGCCAGGCCTCGTTCGTGCGGCGCCGCAGCTCGGCCTCGGCGGCGGCGAGCTGGACACGGTCGTTCACCCCTTGGGTCTCGGCCGCCTCGGCGACGGCGAGGGCGGCCACCCCGTAGCCGGCGTCGTGGAGCACCTCGACCACATCGGTCAGGTAGTACTCGCCCTGGGCGTTCTGGGGGCTCAGGCGGCGCAGCGCAGGGGCCAGCACGCTCCGGCGGAAGCAGTAGATCGAGGTGTTCACCTCGTCGATCTCGACCTCGTCGGGGGTGGCGTCGGCCTGCTCGACGATGCGGGCCACCCGATCGTCACGCCCCCGCACCACCCGCCCGTAGCCGGTGGGGTCGGTGAGGCGAGCGGTCAGCACGGTGCAGGCGGCGCCGGCCCGGCGATGGGTGTCCACGAGCCCGGCGATGGTGCCGGGACGCAGCAGCGGGGTGTCACCGGGGAGGACGACCACGTCGTGGTCGTCGTCGTCCTCGGGGTCGTCGGGCAGTGCCGTCAGCCCGACCGAGAGGGCGTCGCCGGTGCCCCGCTGGGTGTGCTGCTCGACGAAGTCGAGGTGCAGGTCGGGCTCCTCGTCCTGCAACTTCTTGGTCACCCGCTCGGCGCCGTGGCCGACCACCACGACGACCCGGCCGACCGAGCAGTCGACCAGTGAGTCGAGCACGTAGAGGAGCATGGCCCGACCACACAGCAGGTGGAGGGGCTTCGGGCGCGACGACCGCATCCGTGTCCCCTCCCCGGCGGCGAGCACGACAGCCGAGAGCGAACGGTTGGTCATGAGGAACGGTCTAGCGCGGCGACCCCTGTGGCGGCTGACACCCCCGCCGCAGAAGGGCGGGGCCGGCCGAGCTCGGGGGGGAGGGATCGAACCTCCATTCGCAGTTCCAAAGACTGCTGTCCTGCCATTGGACGACCCCCGACGGGGCCCCTCAACGATACGCACCGTCCTCGGCAGCGCTGCGCTGGCCAAGCACGGCGCCGGGTTCGCCCCCGTTCCGGCCCGGCCACTACGGTGACCGCCGCCATGGGTTCACTGATCAAGAAGCGGCGCAAGCGCATGCGCAAGAAGAAGCACAAGAAGATGCTGAAGCGGACCCGCTGGCAACGCCGGGCCGGCAAGTAGCCCGCACGACGATCAGCTCTCGATAGTGCGGACCACGGTCCGACCGTGGCCCGGGTGGGCGCCCTCGACGAACCAGGTGCTGCCGCTCCCGGCCAGGACGGGTGTGGCTCCCGAGGCGGCGGCCAGCTCGTCCCGCCAGGCCGCCAGCCGCGGCTCGACGGCCATGGCCGCCCGTTCCAGGTCGTTGGGGCCGGGGCCGGCCGGTCCACCGAGGTCGTCCCAGGCCCGGTAGACCTCGGCCGTCGAGCACCCGAACGGCGGCGTGAGCAGGGTATAGGTGCGCTCGACGAACGGCAGCGGCTCGACCACCTCACCGATCCCCTGCACCCGGGCCCGACCGCCCCGGACGCAGAAGGCGACGTCGGCGCCGATGGTGGCGGCGACGGCGGGATCGTCGACACCGGCCCAGCGCAACACGGCGGCAGCGTCGGCCGAACCGCCGCCGAGGCCGGCCCCCACCGGTATCCGCTTGGTGAGGCGGACCTGTGCCGTGCGACCGACGGCGGCGAGGGCCCGCCGCACCAGGTTCTCGTCGCCCGAGGGCACGGCCTCACCGGTCCTCGCCGCCACCACCTCCAGCCCGTCGCCGTCGCCGACGACCAGTTCGTCGGCCAGGTCCACGGTGACCATCTCGGCGTCGATCAGGTGGTACCCGTCGGTCCGCCGGCCGGTCACCCGCAGGGACAGCGTGAGCTTGGCGGGGGCGGTCAAGACCTCCACCCGCTCACCCTACGAGCGGTCAACCGGGCCAGAGCCGCCCCCAGGGCGAAGTGGGGGCCGTCCCCCGTGGCCGTGAGGAACCGGTCGGGGAAGGGTGGACGTCAGAAGCGCCACCTCGATCCAGTCCACCCACCATGAGGTCCCACCGTGTCCAGCGCAACGAGTGCCACCTCCCCCCGACCGGCCACCCGCCTCGACACCGACGCCGAAGCCCTCGCCGCCGCCACGCCGGCCGACCGTGACCGGGTGGTGGACGTGGTGCGGGTGGCCGCCCTCGCCACCGTCGCCGTCGGCCACTGGCTGCTGGCCGTGGTGGAGTGGGACGACGGCGGGCTCCACGGCCGCAACCTGCTGGTGGTGGCGCCGTGGACGCGGTGGGCGACCTGGGTGCTCCAGGTGATGCCGTTGTTCTTCGTGGTGGGCGGGGTGGCCAACGCCGCGTCGTGGGCGTCGGCCCGACGGCGAGCCACCGGTTGGGCGGCGTGGTTGCACGGCCGGGTCGACCGCCTGGTGCGACCGGTGGCGGCGCTCGTCGTCACCTGGACCGCCGCCCTCGCCGTCGCCGCTGCCTTCGGTGCGGACCCGGCTGGTCTCCGCACCGCCTCCCGGTTGGTGGCCATGCCGCTGTGGTTCCTCGCCGTCTACCTCGGCGTGGTTGCCGCCACCCCGGCGATGGTCGCCCTCCACGACCGGTTCGGGTGGCGGGTGTCGGCCGGGCTGGCCGTGGCCGCTGGTGCCGTCGACGTGATCGCCGGGCCCCTGGGTCGACCGGCCGTCGGCTGGGTCAACTTTGCCTTCGTGTGGCTCTTCGCCCACCAGCTCGGCTTCTCATGGCGTGACGGCCGGTTGGACGGCCGCCGGGCCGGTCTGGCTTGCGCCACCGTCGGGTTGGGGGGCCTCATCGTGCTCACCCAGGCACTCGGGTACCCGCTCGGCATGGTGGGGGCACCGGGGGAGCGATCGAACACCACGCCGCCCACCCTGGCCCTCGTCGCCCTCACCGTCGGTCAGACCGGCTTGTTGCTGCTCGCCCGGCGGCGGGTGGCCGACTGGGCGGCCCGCCCCCGGGCCTGGCGGGCGGTGGTGGCCGCCAACGGCGTGGCCATGACCGTGTTCCTCTGGCACCTGACCGCCCTGTGCATCGCCACCCTGGTCTTCCTCCCCACCGGCCTCCTCCCGCAGCCCGAACCCGCCACCGCCGCCTGGTGGATGCTGCGACCGGCCTGGCTCCTCGCCCTCGTCGCCCTCACCGCCGCCCTGATCGTGGTGTTCGGCAGGGTGGAGACCGCCGTGCGTCCACCCCGGCCGGCCCGCCCGGGGAGGGCGGCGACCGTGCGGGCGGTGGCCGGCGCCGCCCTGGTGTCGGCCGGGCTGGCCATCGCCGCGCTGTACGGGTTCCCGGTGGCCGGACGGCCGCTCCTGTTGCCGGTGCTCGCCCTGGTGCTGGTGACGGTGGGCGTCGTCAGCGTGCGCTCATCGCTGCTGCGCCGGTTGGCACCGCCGGCGGCCCGGTCCCAGCTTCGACCGATCCTGCGTCGCCGCCCGGCCGCTGAGGGGAGGGCCAACCACCAGCCGCATTGGGCGGAGACAGCACGCGCCGTTCAGCGAGCGGCCTCGGCCAGCCGACCCCAGTCCTCCACGGTCAGCTCCTCGGCCCGGGCGTCGGGCCGCACGCCGGCCCGGTCGAAGGTCTCTGCCGCCACCTGACCGGCGAGCGACCGCCGCAGCATCTTGCGCCGCTGGCCGAAGCCGGCCCGCACCAGGGCGAACAATCGGTCGGCGTCGGCGGTGGTGGCCGGTATCGGGCGGCGGGTGATGGCCACGAGGACCGACTCCACGTTGGGACGGGGCAGGAACACGTCAGGACCCACCCGTCCGACCACCCGGCCGGTCGCCCAGTACGCGACCTTGACCGACGGGATGCCGTACGCGGGATCGCCCACACCGGCGGCCAGTCGCTCCCCCACCTCGCGCTGCACCATCACCAGCATCCGGGCGATGGCGGGCACACCGTCGAGCAGGTCGAGGACGAGCGGCGTGGCCACGTTGTAGGGCAGGTTGGCCACGAGCACCCAGCGGTCGTGGCCGGCCAGGGTGGCGCGCCAGTCGAGGCCCCGGGCGTCGGCGGCCACCACCCGGACCCCGGCCGGCTCGACCTCGTCCCGCAACACCGGCAGGAGGCGGCGGTCCACCTCCACGGCGGTCACCGACGCGCCGGTCTCGGCCAGCGCCAGGGTCAGCGACCCGAGCCCGGCGCCGATCTCGATCACCTGGTCGTCGGTGCCCACGTCGGCCAGGCGGGCGATCCGGCGGACGGTGTTCGGGTCGACGACGAAGTTCTGGCCGAGGGCCCGGCTGGGGGCGATGCCGTGGTGTTGGAGCAGTGCCGTGAGGTGCCGGCGGGTGTGCGTCACCAGAGCGTCGGGCACGCGATCACCGAGCGCCTCGCCACATCTGTCTCAACCAGCGACCGGAAGTTCGTAGAGGCGGGCGGCGTTGGCCCACGTCGCCTCGGCGATCTCCTGCTCGGCTACCCCTCGCTCGGCGGCCAACCGGGCCCCGACCAGCGGGACGAGGGCCGGGCGGTTGGGCCGGCCCCGGTGGGGGGCGGGAGCGAGGTACGGGCTGTCGGTCTCGACCAGCAGCCGGTCGAGGGGGCAACTGCGAGCGGCGGCGCGGACGTCGCTCGCGCCGGGGAAGGTGACGATGCCGCTGAAGGACAGGTGTGCACCCAGCTCGAGGGCGCGGCGAGCCTCGTCGGGACCACCCGTGAAGCAGTGGAACACGGTGCGGTCGGGCGGGCCGGCGTCGTCGAGCACGGCGAAGGTGTCGTCCCAGGCCTCCCGAGAGTGGATGACCAGGGCCCGGTGGTGGTCGTGGGCCAGCGCGACCTGGGCGGCGAAGACCTCACGCTGCACGGCCCGGGGCGAGTGGTCGTAGTGATAGTCGAGCCCGCACTCCCCCACCGCCACCACATTGGGATCGACCAGCAGGTCGACCAGACCGTCCAGCCCGCCACTGGCCTCGTGGGGGTGCACGCCGGCGGTGGCCCACACGCCATGGTGGGCGCTGGCGGCGGCGATGGCGGCGATCGAGTCGGCCACGTCACAGCCGACCGTGATCATGCGCTCGACACCGGCCGCCCGGGCCTCGACGACGGCGCCGACGACGGCGTCGGCGTCGGCTCCGTCGAGGTGGAGGTGGCAGTGGTCGTCGGTCCAGCGCAGAGAGGCAGGGGGCGGGTCAGGCATCGGTTCTGATGCGGGGGAAGAGCGGCGCTCCCTTCTCGACCGGTCGACCGCCTGGGTAGCCGCCCCAGGCCGCCACCTCCGGGAGGACCCGATCGGTGGGCGAGCCGTCGAGCCCGATGCGACGGAACACCTCCCGGGTGGTCGAGGGCAGGGCGGGGCTGGCCAGCACGGCGACGAGTCGAAGGACCTCGAGGGCGTCGCCGAGCACGCCGTCGACATCGGGGCCGGGTTCGGCCTTCCAGGGCTCGGCCGCCTCCAGCAGGGCGTTGCCCTCCCGGATGAGCCGCCAGGTGGCCTCGAGGGCCTGGGAGGGGGCGACCGCATCCCACGCCGCCGAGGTGGCGGCGACGACCTCGGCCGCCACAGCGGCCAAGGGACTGTCCGGTCGGGGGGCGGGGCCGATGCCGTCACACTTCCTGTCGACCACCGTCGTCACCCGCGAGAGCAGGTTGCCGAGGTTGTTGGCAAGATCGGCGTTGTAGCGGGCGACCATGGCCTCGTAGCTGAACTCGCCGTCGGGCCCGAAGGACTGGTCGCGGAGGAAGTGGAAGCGGAAGCCGTCGACGCCGAAGTCGTCGAGCAGCCGGGCCGGCGCGATGTCGGTGAGGCGGGCAGCGCCGTGCACGGTCTTGGAGAGCTTCTCCCCGCCGAGCAGCAACCAGCCGTGCACGTGCACCCGGTGGGGTGGGTCGAGGCCGGCGGCCATGAGCATCGCCGGCCAGTACACGCAGTGGAAGCGGATGATCTCCTTGCCGATGAGGTGGTGGACGTGGGGCCACCAGGTGGTGAAGCGCTCGGGCTCCGTGCCGTAGCCGATGGCGGTGGCGTAGTTGATCAGCGCGTCGTACCAGACGTAGAAGACGTGGCCCGGGGCCCAGGGGACGGGCACGCCCCAGTCGAGCGACGTCCGGGTGATCGAGACGTCGTCGAGCCCCTGGCGGACGAACCCGAGCACCTCGTTGCGCTTGCCTTCGGGCTGGATGGCGGCCGGGTCGGTCTCGATCCAGTCGAGGAGACGCTGCTGGTAGCGGCTGAGGCGGAAGAACCAGTTCTCCTCGGCCAGGCGGACGACGGGCTTGCCGGTGTGGATGGGGCAGCACCCGTCGACCAGTTCGGACTCCTGGTAGTACGCCTCACAGGAGACGCAGTAGGGGCCTTCGTAGGTGTCGAGCTCGATGTCGCCGTTGTCGTGGACGGCCGAGAGCAGCGTCTGGACAGCGGTGTGGTGGCGAGGCTCGGTGGTGCGGATGAAGTCGTCATAGGAGATGTCGAGCTCGTCCCAGGCGGCCCGGAAGCGGGCGGCGTTGGCGTTGGCCTGCGCCTGGGGGGACACGCCCCGTTCTTCTGCTGACTGCGCCACCTTGAGGCCGTGCTCGTCGGTGCCGGTGAGGAAGAACGTGTCGTCGCCGACCAACCGGTGCCAGCGGGCCAGGGCATCGGCGATGACGGTGGTGTAGGCGTGGCCGATGTGGGGGGCGTCGTTCACGTAGTAGATCGGCGTGGTGACGTAGAAGCGGCCGGGCACGGCCACGATCCTACGAGCGACCGTCGGCGGGCGGCGCCCGAGAGAGCCCTGTGGGGCTCGGGCGCGAGACCGCTGGCGGCCCCACCGGCCGCCCGCCGGCGACGGCTCCAGCGGTGGGCTCGGGCGGTGGTCGCCCGCGCTCCTCGCCGAGCTGGCGAGCGGCATCGACCTTGCGCTGGAGCTGCCGGCGACGCGCCCCGGCGAGGGCGTCGAAGCCCCGGGCGGCGGTGTCGAGCTGCTTCTCGACCCGTTCGAGCTGGTCGCAGAACCGGCCCCACTCATCGCCGAATGCGGCCAGGCAGCCGAGGATCTCGTCGGACGCCTTCTCCAGCCGGAGGGCATCGACCGCCTGCCGAATGACCCCCAGCACCGCGAACAAGGTGAACGGCGAGCACAGCACGACCCTTCGGGCGAGGGCATCGTCCACGAGGGTGGGAGCCCGGTCGTGCACGAACCCGTAGATGCTCTCGTTGGGGATGAACAGGAGCACGTAGTCGACCGTCGTGGCGGCGTCGATGTAGCCCCGCCCGCCCAGCTCCTTTATTCGCTGGCGAACGTCGCCCAGGAAGGCCTTCTCGGCTGCTCCCTGGTCGGCCGGGCTCGTCGCCTCGAGCGCGCGGAGGTAGTTGGCGGCCGGGAACTTGACGTCCATGTGCAGCACGAGGCCACCCGGGAGGAGGAAGGTGACGTCGGGTAGGGATCCGCACGAGGTGGCCCGCTGGCGGACATGGGTGACGCCTTCGACGAAACCGGCCCGCCGCAGGATGTCCTCGGCGGTGCGCTCGCCCCACTGCCCCCTCGCCTTGGGGTTGGCCAGTGCCTCCCGCAGGCCCCGGGTGGTGCGGTGCAAGTCGGTGGTGGCCCGGGTGGTGTCGGCCAGGCGGGCCAGGAACTCACCGTGCTGGTGCGCCCGCTCGGCCCGAAGGTCGGCCACGACGCCGGTGATGCGTCCGAGCTCGCCATGGAGCGCTTCCAGGCGGCGATCGACCGAACGGCCCCGCTCGTCGGCGTGGCGAGCCTCGGCATCGGCCCGACCGCTCGACTCGCCCGTGGCGGCGGAAACGGCGGACCTGACGTGGGCGGCCACCACCACGGCGCAGACGGCCGCGGTGACGAGCACGGCGAGGACGCCCACGGCGACGGTGGTGATGACCATGACGAGATCATCTCCACCCCCTGTGACACTCATGAGGTGGGACCCCATACGCTCGGGAACCGTGCCCGCCGTCGGCCTCGATCACGTGCAGCTCGCCATGCCGGCGGGCGGTGAAGCGGCGGCGGTGGCCTTCTACGAGGGCCTGCTCGGCATCCCCCAGGTGGCCAAGCCGCCCGTCCTGGCCGCCCGGGGCGGTTGCTGGTTCGAGGGGGCCGCCCTCAAGGTGCACCTCGGTGTGGAGACGGGCTTCCGCCCCGCCCGCAAGGCCCATCCGGCCCTCGTCGTCGACGGGCTGGAGGAGCTCGTCGCCGGCCTCGAGGCCGCCGGTCACCCGGTACGGGCCGGAGAGGAGATCGACGGGCGCCGGCAACACTTCGTGGACGACCCCTTCGGGAACCGCATCGAGCTCATCGGTTGACCCGAGGGCGGCCCCCGCCGGTCAGCCGGCCACCCGCCGGTCGGCTCGTTGGGCGGCGGTGACAGCTAGGTGACAGCGGTGGCAGAGGGTCTCGAGGCCGTCGAGGTGGTGGTGGCACCCCGAGGCGTACCCGGCCCCCAACCGGGGCTCGCGGTGGTTGACCTCCACCGAACAGGCGAGCTCGAGCGCCCACCAGGCCTCGGTCCGCCACAAGCGGGCCGCCTCGACGGGGCTCATCGGGATGAGCGCCCGCAGCGTGAGCTTGGCGACGGTGATGATGTCCGGGCCCAGGCCGCACACCCGACAACGGTGGTCGTCTCGCGACAGCACGGCGTGGCGGGCGAGGTCCCACCAGTGGTTGGTGCGGTACTCGTCCTGGCAGGCGGTGGTGCACCACACCGACCCCAGGCGGGCGGGCTGGTCGCACCACCGGCACCGGTCGGCCGCTCCCTGCCAGCGCGAGCGGGGGCAGGCACCGGCCTGGGTGGGGTAGTGGTCGGCGGACGCATCTCGCACCATGTCCCCCATTGTCCGCACCCGTGTGACAGCCGAGGGGGACCCTCGTAGAGGGGCCCCCTCGTCGATCAGGGCGGCGGGTGGGGTCGGTGGACGTGTGACAGCCGAGGGGGACCCTCGGCGATCAGGGAAACCCGTGGGCTCGCACCCTCGGATACCGAGGGCCCCGACCCCCCAGGGTGCGAGCGAGCGAACCGCGGGCTCCCACCCTCGGATACCGAGGGCCCCGACCCCAGCGTGGGCGTCGGTCCCGTCGGACCTCAGCGAACGGGCGGGCCGGGCAGGGGGACGCGGCGAACCAGGCAGAGGCTGCCGGCGGGCGAGTCGGGATCGAGGAAGAGCTGGACCGGGAGGTGGGACGGCTCGCCGTCGGCGTCGACCTCGATGACGATCGGGCGGTCCTCCTCGGGGTCGAGCACCTCCCGCAGCCCGAGGGCGAAGCCGGTGAGGACCATGCCGGCGGCGGTGCTGCGGCTCCAGCGGCTGACCCGCGACGGCAGCGGCCCCTCCCGCTCGGACTGGGCCCAGGCGTCGAGGGTGGCGAGGGTCTCGGGATCGTAGAGATCCTCGAAGTGGGCCTCACCGTCCATGGTCACAGGCTAGGGGCACCGACGCCTCGAAGGCCGGGGCCGTACCGGTACCGCACCTCGTCGAACACGACGCCCTCCGGCTCGAGCACCCAGCGCTTGGTCGTCCCGTCCTCCTCCCACCCCTGCCCCTCGTAGAAGCGGCGGGCGCGCTGGTTGGCGGAGATGACCCAGAGGCGGACGTCGTCGTAGCCGGCCGCACCGAGGGCCTCGAGGCCGGCGTCGAGCAACCGCCGTCCGAGTCCCCGACCGGCCGCCGTCGGGTCCACGTAGAGCTGGCGCACCTCACCCACCCTCCCCCCGAGCTCCCCATCCCGGTTGGGCCCGACCGCACAGGCGCCGTGCACCTCGCCCGGGCGGCCTGCCACCAGGGCCCGGTGCCCGGCCGAGGCGGGATGGGCGGCCAGGTCGATCCACCACGCCGGCCCGGGGTGGAAGCCCAGCTCGTCGAGGAAGGCGTCGGGTAGGACCCCGCGGTAGGCGAGGCGGTACGCGCGCCACTTCACGGCGGCGATGGCGGCGCCGTCGCCGACCAGCGCCGGTCGGACGGGCGCAGCGGCGTCGTCGGCCACCGGTGAGGCGAAGGGGGGCGGGAGGGCGACGGCGAAGCGGCGCCGGGCCAGGGCGAGGGTGCGGCGATCAGCGGCCGACGGCTCCCCCCGGTCGACCCGGCGGACGGTGCTGAGCACCTCCCCCACAGGGTCCTGGATCACGGCCGCACCATGGCCGCTCCTCGTCGACCGTGCACCCACGTCCGAAACGCAGCCGCTGGTGCCCGCTCACCCGACAGGACTGGCTGGCTCACGCTCACCCAGCCTCGCCCTCAGGGTCGAGGTCGGTGACGAGGGCGTAGGCCCGCCGCTTGGCCACGCCGAGCGACCGGGCCACCTCCGCAGCAGCGTCGCGAGCCGACACCCCGGCGGCCAGGGCTCGGCGGAGCTCGGCCTCGATGGCAGGGTCGTCGGCGTCCGGGGCCTCGGGGGCGCCTTCGAGGACGACGACGAGCTCGCCGGGGGGTTCTCGGTCACCGGCCCAGACGACAGCCTCGGCCAGCGTGCCCCGCCACACCTCCTCGTGCAGCTTCGTCAGCTCCCGGGCCAACGCCACCCGGCGCTCGCCGCCGCGGGCGTCGACCAGGTCGACGAGGGTGCGGGCCAGGCGGTGGGGCGCCTCGTAGAGCACCGCCGTTCGGCGCTCTGCGGCCAGGGCGTCCAGGCGCGACGAGCGGGCCGAGCCCTTCCGGGGCAGGAACCCCTCGAACACGAAGCGGCCGGCGGGCAGGCCGCTCACCACGAGGGCCGCCACCACCGCCGAAGGGCCGGGCACCACCTCGACGGCGTGGCCCTCGGCGATCACCGCCCGCACGAGGCGCTCACCGGGATCGGAGATGCCGGGCATGCCGGCGTCGGAGACGACCGCCACCCGCTCCCCGGAGGCGACGCGGCGCACCACGTCGGCGACGGCCCGGACCTCGGTGTGGTCGTTGACGGTGCGGAGCGCAGGGCGGTCGATGCCGGCGTGCTGGAGGAGCCGGCCGGTGCGACGGGTGTCCTCGCAGCAGATGAGATCGGCCCCGGCCAGCGCGTCGACGGCCCGGGGCGAGAGGTCGGCGAGGTTCCCGATCGGGGTGCCGACCAGGACGAGCGCTCCCCGAGCAGGACCGGCGCCCATCACCGCACCTCCAGGCGGTGACCGACCTCCAGGCCCCAACGGGCGAAGCTGCCGGCCTCGGCCTCCACCACCGACCGGGACCGGAGCACGGGCCGCCCGATCCGGTTGCGAGCCATCGTCGCCGTGCGAACGACGACGAGGTCATGGTCGCAGTAGGCGACGTCGATCGGGAAGCGCATGCCGAAGGTGTGCACCGACAGGGCCGGGCGGATCAGCACCGCTCCTTCGACGCCGTCGCGCCCGAGCAGTCCCCGGGCCCGGGCGCCAGCGGTGTCACACACCTCGAGGCTCGCCAACACCTCACCGTCGCGCAGGAGCCACGCCACCGATCACCCTCACACGTTGAAGCGGATCTCCAGCACGTCGCCGTCGACCACCTCGTAGTCCTTGCCCTCCACCCGGAGGCGGCCGACCTCACGGGCCTTGGACCACGAGCCGATCTCGAGCAACTCGTCCCAGTGGATGACCTCGGCCCGGATGAAGCCCCGCTCGAAGTCGGTGTGGATGTGCCCGGCGGCCTGCGGCGCCTTTGCCCCGGCCCGGAAGGTCCAGGCCCGGCTCTCCTTCTCACCGGTGGTGAAGAAGGTGCGCAGGCCGAGGAGCCGGTAGGCGGCGGTGACGAAGCGGGGCAGGGCACCCTCCCCGAGGCCGAGTGCCTCGAGCATCTCGACCCGGTCGTCGCCGGTGAGCTGGGCCGCCTCGGCCTCGAGCTGCACCGAGAGCCCGAGCGCCTCCCCGGCCCCGCCCAGCTCGGCCGCCACGGGGGCGACGATCTCGTCCACGGCCTCGAGCTGGTCCTCCCCCACGTTCACGACCGCCATCACCGGCTTGTTGGTGAGGAGGAACCAGTGGCGCAGCAGGCGCCGCTGGGAAGCGTCGAGCCCGCCCCGGTAGATCGGCGTGCCCTCGGCCAGGACGGCGTGGGCGGCATCCAGGGCCTTGATCTCGTCGGCCAGGGACCGGTCCTGCTTCGCCGCCTTGCGCCGCTTCTCGAGCTGGGCCTCGACGGTCTCGAGGTCGGCCAGGGCCAGCTCGAGCTCGACGACGCGGAGGCACTCGAGGGGGTCGGACGGGCCCGGCACGTCGGGGTCTTGGAAGGCCCGCAGCAGGTAGACCACGGCGTCGACCTCACGGATGTGGGCGAGGAACTTGTTGCCCAACCCCTCTCCGGAGCTCGCCCCCTCGACCAACCCGCCGATGTCGACGAACTGGACGGCGGCGGGCACCACCTTGCGTGACGCGCTCATCGCCGCCAACCGGTCGAGGCGCTCGTCGGGGACCTTGGCCACGCCCACGTTCGGGTCGGTGGTGGCGAAGGCGTACGGCGCCGCCAGTGCCCCACCACCGGCGAGGGCGTTGTAGAGCGACGACTTCCCGGCGTTGGGCAACCCCACGAACCCGAACCGTTCCATCGGCGGCAGGCTACCGGCGCCGTGCTGGTCGTCCGGCTGCTCGCGTCGCGGGGCCTCCGACCGTCGCCGGTAGGTTGACCACCGTGGACCCCGTGGAAGCGTTGGAGCGCATCGCCTACCTGCTCGACCGCTCGTTGTCGTCCAGCCAGAAGGCGAAGGCCTTCCTGCGGGCGGCCGAGGCCCTGCGCGACCTCGCGCCCGGCGAGCTCGAGCGCCGGCACGGCGACGGCACGTTGCGGGAGCTACCCGGCATCGGCGACAGCACCGGCCGGGTCATCGGCCAGGCTCTCGCCGGTGCGGTGCCCGACCGTCTGGTCGAGCTCGAGGCGAGCACCGTGGTGCCGGTGGGTGCCGGCGGCGAGGTGCGGGCCGCCTTGCGAGGTGACTGCCACAGCCACTCGACGTGGAGCGACGGCGGAGCGGCCATCGAGACGATGGCGGCGGCGGCCCAGGCGCTCGGCCACGAGTACCTGGTGATGACCGACCACTCGCCCCGGCTCACCGTCGCCCACGGCCTCTCCGCCCAACGGCTGCGGGACCAACTCGGCGTGATCGCCGCCCTCAACGAGCGCCTGGCTCCGTTCCGCGTCCTCACCGGGATCGAGGTGGACATCCTCGACGACGGCGCCCTCGACCAGGACGACGACCTCCTCGCCGAGCTCGACGTCGTCGTGGCCAGCGTGCACTCGAAGCTCTCGATGGACGCCCGGTCCATGACCGAGCGCATGGTGCGGGCCGTGGCCAGCCCCCACGTCGACATCCTCGGGCACTGCACGGGCCGCAAGCTGGCGGGCCTACCCGAGCCCGGGCCGGAGGACCCAGCGAGCGAGAAGGTGGTGCGCAAGCCGGCCCAGTTCGACGCCGAGCTCGTCTTCGCCGCCTGCGCCCGGTTCGACACGGCGGTGGAGATCAACTGCCGGCCCGAGCGGCGGGACCCGCCGGACCCGCTGCTCGCGCTCGCGCTCGAGTGGGACTGCAAGGTCAGCATCGACACCGATGCCCACGCCCCCGGCCAGCTCGAGTGGCAGCCCTACGGCTGTGACAAGGCCGCTCGGCATGGTGTCGACCTCGACGCCATCGTCAACACCTGGGCGGCCGACGAGCTGCTGGCCTGGACCGCCACGCACGCCGCCGCGTAGCGTCGGCCACTCATGTCGAAGAAGACGGACAAGCGCAGGGTCAACGCCCGCCGCAAGAAGGCCAACCACGGCAAGAAGCCGAACGCCGGTCGCTGAGCTTCAGCCGGGCCGCCCGTCGCCGACCGCGTCGAGCCAGTCACAAATCGTCTTCGCGTTGATCCGGAGGGACGGGACGTAGGCGGTGCGTTCGGGCGGTTTGGCGCGGATGCGGGCGGCGAGGCGGCCAGCCACCTCGGGGCGGTGGGCCAGCACGGCGAGCGGCGCCTGCTGGACCTTGATCGTGAACAGCACGGCACCGCTGGCGGGGAGGCGGCGCAGCGTCTGGCGCTCGCTGCGCAACCACAAGCGCTCGGCCACCTCGGCGGCGGGCACCGGTACCGGACGCTCGGGTGGGATCGGGGCGAAGAGGGTCGGCGAGTCGTGCACGGACCAGTTGCGGCGCCGCCCGATCACCCCTGGTCGCAAGCGGTCGAGGTAGCGGTCGACCCGCGCTGACAGCTCGTCGGCGTACCCGGGCACCGGTGCATGCAGCTCGGCGGCGGGTCGGCCGATCTTGTCGGCCAGGCGCCAGTGGGAGGGGAAGCAGAGGCAGGCGGCGTCGAGGTGGTGAGCGCCGTCGCGCTCGACCATGAGGCAGAGGTCCTCCTGGGTGAGCCGGCCGGCCGCTTCCAACGGGTGGATCTCCCGGGTCGGCGGGGCCGGCAGCGCCACCTCGGGGCGGTGGCGAGCCAACCATGCCCGTATGAGGGTGTGCACCTCGGCGCCGGCGGCACCGGTGCCGGGTCGAGCGGCGAAGACGTCGTCGTGGCGCTCGGCCAGCAGCCGGTGGCGCTCGGCCAGCTCGACGTCGCGCTGGTCGTCGACATCGAGCCAGCCGGCTTCGTCGGCTCGTGACAGCCCCATCGCCAGCCACGGTGGACCGTCGGCGTCGAGGACCAGCTCGTCGAGCCA
>JAUJOW010000001.1:644537-699644 GCA_030447445.1 Acidimicrobiales bacterium
GGTGGCGACGGTGGCGGCGGTGGCGGCGGTGCGACGACCGGGATCCACGATGGGCGACGGTACCGTCACCGCTCGTGCCCTCACCCGACGACGTCGCTGCCGCCGCCGCTCTCGGGGTGCCGAGCCCGCCGCAGGACCGGCGCGACGACGTGGTCGACGTGGTGCACGGGGTGCCGGTGGCCGACCCGTACCGCTGGCTGGAGGACGGCCGAGCGGAGGCCACCCAGGCGTGGACGACGGCCCAGAACGCCCGCACCCGCCAGGTGCTCGACGCCCTCCCCGGTCGACCGGCGCTGCACGCCCGGCTCGGCGAGCTGCTGGAGGTGCGGGTCGTGGCCGGAGCGCTGGTGGCCGGCGAGGCCCTCTTCACGGTGGAACGGGGCGGCGGCCTCGACCAGGCGGCGCTGTTCGTGCGGTCCGCCGTCGGCGACCCCGCCGACGAGCCTCGCCTGCTGGTCGACCCGCAGGCGCTCCTGGCCGAGGAGACGGCGGCGCTGGACTGGTACCACCCGTCGCCCGACGGCCGGCTCGTGGCCTTCGGGACCTCGACGAGTGGCGACGAGCGCAGCACGCTGCGGGTGCTCGACGTGGCCCACGGCGCTCTCCTCGACGACGTGATCCCCCACACCCGGGCGGCGTCGGTGGCCTGGCTGCCCGGCGGTGAGGCCTTCGCCTACACCCGCTACCCGGCGCCGGAGGCCGTGCCCGCCGACGAGCGGGGCTACCACCGGACGGTCTGGTGGCACGAGCTCGGTGCCCACCCCGGCCACGACGAGCTGGTCTTCGGGGAGCTGCCCGATCCGACGGCGTGGCCGGACGTGTCGCTCTCGCTCGACGGCCGCTGGCTCCTCGTGCACGTCGCCCTCGGCTGGGACCACGTCGAGGTCCACCTCGTCGACCGGGAGACCGGCCACCGCACCACGGTCATCGAGGGCGTCGACGTGGTCAGCGCCTTCCGGGTGGTCGAGGACCGCCTCGTCGGCACGACGACCCTCGACGCGCCCAGGGGGCGGGTGGTCAGTGCTCCCCTCGACCGGCCCACACCGGCGCGCTGGGTCGATCTGGTGCCCGAGTCCGACGCCGTGATCGGCGGGCTGGTGGCCACCGAGCGGTCGCTGCTCGTGGTCTCGACCCGGAGCGCCGTCTCGCATCTCCACCGCTACGACCTCGACGGCGGTGCATCGCCCGACGGCGGGGAGGTGGCGCTGCCCGGCCTCGGGACGGTGGTGTCCCTCGACGGCAGCGACCAACGTGACGAGGCGTGGCTCTCCCTCGCCTCGTTCGCCCGCCCACCGCAGCTCTTCCGTTGGACCGAGCGGGCCGGCGTCGAGCCCTGGTCACCGGCACCGGAAGCGGTCGACGCCGACCGGTTCCACGTCGAGCAGGTGCGCTACCCCTCTACCGACGGGACGCCGATCCCGATGTTCCTCGTCCGGTCGACGACCACCACGCCGACGGCGTCCACCCCGACGGTGCTCGCCGGCTATGGCGGCTTCGCGGCCACCATGGGCCCCGAGTACAGCGCCTCCATCGTGGCCCACTGCGAGGCCGGCGGGGTGTGGGCGGTGGCCGGCATCCGAGGGGGCTCGGAGGAGGGCGAGGAGTGGCACCAGGCCGGCATGAGAGCGCACAAGCAGCAGGTGTTCGACGACTTCGCCGCCGCCGCTGGCTGGCTGGTGGCCGAGGGTCGCACCTCCCCCCGCCGTCTGGCGGTGCGGGGCGGGAGCAACGGTGGGCTGCTCGTCGCCGCCACCCTCACCCAGCGCCCCGACCTCTGCCGGGCCGTCCACTGCGCCGTTCCCCTCACCGACATGGTCCGCTTCCCCCGGTTCCTCATCGCCCGGCTCTGGATCCCCGAGTACGGCGACCCCGACGTGGCCGTGGACTTCGCCTGGCTCCACGCCTACTCGCCCTACCACCGGGTGGTCGACGGCACCTGTTACCCGTCGGTGCTCGTGACCACCGGCGAGGAGGACTCCCGCGTCGATCCCAGCCACGCCCGGAAGTTCGCCGCCCGGCTCCAGGCGGCCACCTCGTGCGGCGAGGACCACCCGATCCTCGTGCGGGTCGAGTCCCGGGCCGGTCACGGCCAGGGCAAGCCGGTGTCACGGCTGGCCGACGAAGCCGCCGACATGCTGGCCTTCCTCCACTGGCAGCTCGGCGTCGACGGCGGTGGCTGACGCCTTCAGATTCAGAAAGGGAGGGGCCAGACCTCGGGTGAGAAGGCCAGCCCGGCTGCGGTCAGGCCGGTGGCCACGGCCCACAGGATCCACCCCCGCTGCGTGAGGGTCCGCCCGGGAGGGGCCACGGCGGCGGCGGCCTCGTCGACGGCGACGCCGGTGGCGAAGCGGGCGCTGCCCCGCACCGCCGGCACCACGAGCGCCAGCCCCACGGTCACACCGGCGCCCCGGAGGAACCAGCGGGCCACCGTGTCGGCGGTGGTCCCCTCGATGGCGTCGATCGGGTACCAGCACCCGACCAGCACGGCCAGGAGGACGGCGGGCGGGAGGGCGCGGACGGCGCCGACCACGACGTTGCGCACGAACCGGGGGGCCACGAGCACCGATGGGCTGCGCCGGGCCAGCCAGCCGTCACCCACCCCGGCCATCTGGCGGCGGCGGTGCTCGACGACGTCACCCCACGTGGCGGCGGCGGGGAGGAGGAGCAGCCCGAGCACCACGAGGAAGAGGACGGGCGCCGCCGACATGAGAGCGGTGCCGGCGGCGATGACCGGCACCGCCACCTTCCAACGTCCAGACGCCGGTGGGCCATGGGCCGCCGGTGCGGGGTGGTAGTGGGGGGCGACCTGGGGCATCCCCGGCGGGGGCATCAGCGGCAACGGCGGCGGGGCCATCGACGGCGCGGCGACCCGGCCGTCGGCGACGGGAGCCCTGGCCGTGGCAGCGAAGGCGGGGGGCGGGGGCGGGGCGCGCGGCGGCGGGCGGGGGGGCGGGCGCGGGGGCGGGGGGGGGGCCGGGGGGGGGGGGGGGGGGGGGGGGGGGGCGCCCCGCGGCGGGGGGGGGCGCCCGGGGGGGGGGGGGGGGGGGGCCCGGGGGGGGCGCCGGGGGCCACCCCCGGCGGGGCCATCTCCCGCACCGGCGGCGGGCCCAGCGCGGGCGCGGCGACCCGCCCGGCGGCGCCGGGAGCCGGGGCCGGGGCAGCGAAGGGGGGGGGCGGGGGCGGCCGCAGCGGCGCCGGCTGCATCGGCGCGCGCTGCGGCGGCGGAGGCGCCGGAGGGGGCGGTGAGGGGATGGCGGCGCCGCCGCGTTTGCCGGGTTCGAGCTCGGTGGCGTCGGGGTCGAGCGCCGGGGTCTCCACCGGGGGCGCGGGATCGGGTCCGGCACCGAGGCGGTCGAGGAAGGCGCTCGCGGACTGCGGGCGGTGCTCCGGTCGCAGCTCCAGGCCGTCCAGCACGCCATCGCTCACGAGCTTCGAAACAGCGGGGTTGAGCCGGTGCGGTGGGATGACCTGGTTGCCGTTCTGGCGTTCGAGGGCCGAGGGTGGGGTGCGCAGGGTGAGCAGCCGGTAGAGGGTGGCGGCCAGCGCGTAGACGTCGGTGGCGGGACCGAACCGGGCAGCCCCGAGGTACTGCTCCGGTGGCGCGTAGCCGGGGGTGACGATGCGGGTCATGGCCGCCGTCTGCCCGGCGTCGAACGAACGGGCCAGCCCGAAGTCGATGAGAACGGTCCGCCCGTCGTCGGTGCACACGAGGTTCGACGGGCTGATGTCGCGGTGCAGGAGGCCGGCCCGGTGGACCGTGGCCAAGGCACCGGTCACCCAACGGGCCACATCGAGCGCCTGGTCCTCGCTGAACGGGCGACCGCCGGCCTTCAGCACCTCGGACAGCGTGCGGCCCTGCAGCAGCTCGAGCACCAGGTACGCGGTGTTGTGCGCCTCGAAGACCTCGAACACCCGGACGATGCCCGGGTGGGAGAAACGAGCGAGCACCCGGGCCTCGCGCAGGAAGCGGTCCTTGGCCTCCTGGAACGCCGCCCGCCCCTGGGGTGGGGTGAGGACCAGTGACCCGTGGCGGACGGCCGACTCGGGGAACAGCTCCTTCACGGCCACGCCCCGGCGCAGGCGTCGGTCCTCGACCTCGTAGGTGATGCCGAACCCGCCCCGGCCGATCACCCGTCGCACCGAGAACCGCCCCTCCCCGATGACCGTCCCCGGCGCCAGCTCCGCGTCCGCGGCCAGGCGGCGCCCGCAGGACCCACAGGCCAGCCACGCGCTCGTGACCGGGGCGCCGCAGCCCGGGCACCGGTCGACCGGCGCCGTCGGTGCGGTGGGATCGCCGGCGTCGGCGCCGAGCGGGGCGGTGGCGGTCACGGCCGGACCAGGCTAGGGCGCCTCGTCGTCACCGCCGCCGAGGGCGTCGCGGGCGGCAACGATCTCGTCCAGCTCGAGCGGCGTCATGGCAAGGTCGATGGCCGACCAGATGGTGCGGGCGAACGGGTAGGCGACGAGGGGGGCCACGACGGCGAACGTGAGGGCGATGGCCAGCACGGGCAGGACGCTCACGTCGCGGTTGGCGTCCTTCACGAACACGAAGACCATGATGGCCACGAACAGGAGACCTTCGGTGATGGCGAAGTTGATGAGGTAGGCGCCGACGAAGAACCCCGGCTCACGCTCGAACTTGAACCCGCACCCCGGGCAGCGCTCCCGCATGCGGAACCAGCCGCGGTAGATGCGACCGGCGCCGCAACGAGGGCAGCGCTTGCGCAGGCCCCGCTTGAGCATCACGTCCCACGTCGCCGGCGGGCCGACCACGTCGTCGGGACCCAGGTCGTCGGCCATCGGGGGACCGCCGTCTCCGGGGCGACGCTCTCTCAGTTCCGGGGCTCGAGGATCACCAGCGGAATGTCCCGATCGGTGCGCTTCTGGTAGCCGGCGTAGCCCTTGTAGGCCTTCGTGCAGCGGGGCCACAGCTCCGCCTTCTCCTCGGCGGTGGCCACCCGAGCCCGCATCGGGCGGGTGTGCCCCTCCATGGTCACCTCGACGTCGGGGTCGTCCCGCAGGTTGAGGAACCAGGCGGGGTGGCGGTCGTCGCCGCCGTAGGACGCCACGAGGACCACGGTGTCGCCGTCGTGCACGGGCGAGGTCAGCATGGTCGTGCGGGGCTTGCCGCTCTTGCGGCCGGTGGTGGTGAGCATGACCACCGGCATGCCCAGGGCACGGCCGGCCACCCGACCCTTGGTGGTCCGGAAGACCTGTTCGTGCAGGCCGGTGACGAGCCGGGCCACCGCGTCCTTGGGTCGCATCATGCCCGGACGGTACCGCTCGCCGGACCCTCGCCGCCGCCCGCCCCGACGTGGGGGCTCCCCGCCGCCGGAATCCGAGGGTCGGCGGCGATCGACCCCGATTCGCCACCACCCGGAGCCTGACGCCGTGCCGTCGGTAAGGTCGGTGCGATGGCCGACCGCCCCACCTCGCCCCGCATCCCGCCTCTCAGCGCGGACGAGCTCGACGACCAGGCCCGTGAGCTCCTCGACGGGGTGGTGGTCGAGGGCTCGGCGGCATGGGACATCTTCGCCACGCTGGTCCGCCACCCCGGGCTCTTCCGACGCTGGCTGCCCTTCGGGGGCAAGCTGCTCACCGGGAAGCTCCCGGCCCGCGACCGCGAGCTGCTGATCCTGCGGACCGGCTGGCGCTGCCGGGCGGAGTACGAGTGGGGACAGCACGTGCTGATCGGTCGCTCGCTGGGCCTCGACGGCGACGACATCGACCGGGTCAAGGCCGGCCCCGAGGCGCCGGGCTGGGCACCGTTCGACGCCACCCTCCTGCGGGCCGCCGACGAGCTCCACGACGACGGCCACATCACCGACGCCACCTGGGCCGCCCTGGCCGAGCGTTACGACGAACGCCAGCTCATCGAGGTCCCGATGGTGGTCGGCCACTACCACCTCGTGTCGTTCACGCTGAACTCCCTCGGCGTGCAGCGCGAAGCCGGCGTCCCCGGCTTCGACGGATGAGCCGATGAGCCGATGAGCGACGGTCGGTTGGCCGGGCGGCGGGTGCTCGTGGTCGGCGCCGGCACCCAGCCCTCCGATGACCCCGACGCACCGGTGGGCAACGGGCGGGCCATCGCCGTGGCCGCCGCCCGGGAAGGGGCGGCGGTGGTCTGCGCCGATCGGGACCGTGGCGCCGCGGAGGAGACGGCGAGCTGGATCGAGACCGACGGCGGGACGGCGACTGTGGTGGTCGGCGACGTGTCCACCGAGGAGAGTTGCGTGACCGTGGTGGCCGAGGCCGCCGGTGGCGACGGGCTCGGCGGCGTGGTGCTGAACGTCGGCATCGGGCGAGGGGGAGGCCTGGCCGGCACCACCGCCGAGGACTGGGACACCACCTTCGCCATCAACCTGCGCAGCCACTTCCTGGTGGCCCGCGAGGCCTTGCCGCAGCTCGACGAAGGGGGGTCGTTCGTCTTCATCAGCTCGGTGGCTGGTCTCAAGCCGGGTAGCCGCCTCCCCGCCTACGACGCCTCGAAGGCCGGCCTGGCCGGGCTGTGCCGGCATGTCGCCCTGGAGGGGGCGCGGAGAGGCGTGCGGGCCAACGTCGTGGCGCCCGGGCTGATCGACACGCCGCTCGGTCGGTGGGCGTCGCGAGGGCGGGCGTCGCGGGACCGCACCCCTGTCCCGCTCGGCCGCCAGGGCACGGCCTGGGAGGTGGCGGCGGCCACCGTGTTCCTCCTCAGCGACGAGGCCAGCTACATCACCGGCCAGACCCTGGCCGTCGACGGCGGCCTGACCCTAATCTGACCTCACCCGCCCAGGCGGCGACCAGCCCCGTCGCAGCAGCCGTCGCCCCGCCACGTCTCTCGGCCCTCGCGCACGGCCAGGCCGGCGATGACCAGCGCAGCCAGTGGGTCGGCCCACCACCACCCGATGGTGGCGTTCAAGAGGAGGCCGACCAGGAGGATGGCCGAGAGGTACGCGCAGAGTGCGGTCTCGGTCGAGTCGGCCACGAGCACGGCGTTGCCGAGCGCCTGGCCCGTTCGCCGCTTGGCCCACGCCAGTGCCGGCATGACGGCGAGCGACACGGCCGCCAAGCCGATCCCGAGCGGCGACTCGCCAGCCTCCTGCCCCGAGATCAGGTCGCGAGCGGCCTCGGTGACGACGTAGGCGGCGAGGAGGAAGAAGGACACGGCAATGAGCCGCAACGCGCGCTCCTCTCGCTCCTCAGGACCGCCCCTGAGCTGCCAGAGGACAACGGTGGCGGCGAAGACCTCGACGAAGGAGTCCAGACCGAAGCCGACGAGTGCGAGCGAGCTGGCGCTGACACCGGCACCGATGGCGACGGCGCCCTCGATGGCGTTCCAGCCGATCGTCGACCACGCGAGCAGACGACCCCGACGCTGGAGCTCCTCGCGGGTGGAGGCCGGGGCGGCGACATCCGACAGCACTCGACGCCGGGTCGTCACCGAGCCGGCTGATGGCGGGACCGCCGCCGGTTGGCGAGCTCGGTGACCTCAGGGACCCGGAAGGCCAGCGTGGCGCCGGCGTACACGATGGATCCCGTGACCACGCCCAGCAGCGTCCGGATGAGCGGCCCGGCACCACCAGGACCGTCGGTGAGGCCGAGCACCACCCACACGGCGGCGGCCATCACGGCCGTGGCGGCGGCGGCGCGCACCATGGTCGGCAAGGAGTCCCGCAGACCGAGGCCGCCGATGCGCCGGCCGAGCACGCCCAGCGATGCGACCGCCGCCACCGTGGCGGCGGCGGAGAAGGCCAGGGCCAGTCCCTCGGCGAACCAGATGCCCACGAGCGCCAGCGCCAGCAACACGTGGAGGCCGTTCTCGACGAGGTTGAGGAAGAACGGGGTGCGGGTGTCCTGCAGGGCGTAGAAGCCCCGGATGGTGAACACGTTCACCGAGAACCCCAGGAGCCCGAGGGCGAAGGCGGCCAGGACGTCACCGGTGAGGGCAGCGTCACCGCTGTCGAACTGCCCCCGTTGGAGGAGGCTGAGGACAAGCGGCCGGGCCAGCAGTGCGTAGCCGACGGAGGCGGGGAGGACGACGAGGACGAGCAACCGCAGGCCGAGGGCGAACCGCTCCCGGTAGCCGGCGAGGTCCTTCCGTGACGCGAAGGCCGAGAGGTCAGGGACGAAGGTGGTCATGAGCGACACCGCGAACAGGCCGTGGGGCAGGTGGAAGAAGACGAAGGCGGTGATGTACGCCGTCCAGTCGCCGTCGCGGCGGCCGGCGAGGATGGTGACGATGACCAGTGTCACCTGGTTGGTGGCGAAGTAGCAGAGAGTCCAACCGGAGAGGGAGCCGACCTTTCGCACCGACGGGTGGCGCCAGTCGGGGTTCCAGCGCATCCGGAAGCCGGCTCGCCGCAGCGCCGGCCAGAGCACGAGGGTCATGGCGACTATGCCGGCGGTGGTCCCGGCCCCGAGCAGCACCAACAGCGTCGTGTCCTCGCGGACCAGGTCCAGGGTGAGGGGTTCGCCGGCGACGCGGGGCAGCGCCAGCAGGACCGAACACAGCAGGACGTTGTTGAGCAGCGGAGCGAAGGCCGGCGCCGCGAACGTCCGCCTGGCGTTGAGCACGGCCGTGGCGAGGGCGGTCAACCCGTAGAAGAGCACCTGGGGCATGAACAGCCGGGTGAGGGGGATCCCCACATCGGCCACCCGGGCGGCGTCGTCGCGGCTGAAGGTGTAGAGCCGGAAGATCCACGGCGCCGCCAGCACGGCGGCGACGGTGAGAGCGACGAGCACCGAGACGGTGACGGTGACCACCGCCGACGCGCCCTCGTCGTCGTCGCGCTCGAGCTGGTCGACGAAGACCGGGACCAGAGTGGCGGAGAGGATGCCGCCGAGGAGCAGGTCGTAGATGACGTTGGGGCTGGTGTTGGCGATCAGGTAGGTGTCGGCGAGGCCGCCGGTGCGACCGAGTACGGCCACCAGCACACCCACCCGCACCATGCCCGAGACGCGGCTGAGGGCGGTCCCGACCCCCACGAGGGCACTGGACCGCACCAGTCGACTGGTGGCCGACTGCAGGTCCTGCTCGGCGAGGACGCCGGCCTCGGTGACCGCCAGTCCCTCCCCCACCCTCGATGTCGCGTCGACTGTGGCGTCGACGGTGCCGTTCCTGTCGTCGTTCACGCCGACGGCGGGTGAAGCAGCGAGCGGACGGACTGCATCACCGCCCCATGGTGACAGACCGGTTCCAGCGCCCCGCTCGACGCATCAAGCGAACGAGTGGGGGCGTGTGGTGCTTCCTGGGGTGGCGCGTGCGCGCGTGCGTGGTCGGTACGCTTCCCAGCCGGTGCTGCGGGCGATACGACTCGCCCATCGCCGTCCCGGGCGAAGCGAGCAGAGGAGCACGATGAGCCACGGCCAGCGGGTCCGGCCCGCGGCGAGCCACAGGGGCTGGTTCCTCGGCCGCCGAACCGGCGGGCGCCGACGGCCGCCGCTGGTTGTCCTCGCCGCCGCCCTGCTGGCCCTGTTGGCCGCCGCCTGCGGCAGCGAGGACGAGGGCGGTTCCGCCACCCGGTCGTCGACCACCATCGCCTCCAGAGGCGGAGCCGGTGAGGAAGCCGGCTCCAGCTCGCGTCGCTCCGGTCCAGGGGCCTCCGGGAAGACGGCATCCGACGAGACGCTCCCAGGGCTGGGCGACGGCCCTCGCGCCGAGGAGACACCGCTCGACGAGCTCCCCCCCGGCGAGAGGCCGGCACCAGACCCTCCTCCGGCCCCCGAGCCCCCCGCGCCCCCCGGCGACCCCGTGCTCCGATCCGGCGGCGAGGGTCCCGCCGTCGCCGAGCTCCAACTTCGCCTCGCCTCCCTTGGCTACTGGGTGGGCGACGGGGACGCCCACTACGGCGCGCTGACCAGCCAGGCGGTGATGGCCTTCCAGAAGGTCGAAGGTCTCGAGCGCGACGGCATCGCCGGGCCGGTGACCTGGCTGCGGTTGGCGGCGGCCCGGCGGCCGGCTCCCATCGGCATCGCCGACGGCGTCGAGATCGACCTCGGTCGGCAGGTGCTGTTCGTTGTGCAAGCCGGCCAGGTGGTCGAGATCCACAACACCTCGACGGGCCGACCCGGATGGGCCACACCACCCGGCCGGTTCGCCGTCGACCGGCAGATCGACGGCATGCGCCACGCCCCCCTCGGCAACCTGTGGCGGCCCAAGTACTTCAACAGCGGCATCGCGGTGCACGGGGCGGCCTCGATCCCGGCCCAGCCGGCGTCGCACGGCTGCGCCCGGGTCAGCATGGCGGCCATGGACCACCTCTGGGAATCCGGTCGGCTGGCCATGGGGAGCCCCGTCGTCGTCTACTGACGCAAAGCACCTCCGCCCCGCGCAACCGGGTTGACGCCCGACCCGGCGGCCCGACAGGGTGCAGCCGTGGGCACCCGGTTCGACGACGACGTGGTCGTGGAGGCGATCGGCGACGGCCGCTACCAGGGCCACCTCAGCCCGGCCTGGAACCTGCGGCCACTCCCCCAGGGCGGGATCGTCACCGCCGTGGCGCTGCGAGCGATGATCGACGCGCTCGGCCCCACCGATCAACGGCTCCGCACGCTCCACACCACCTTCGCCGGCCAGGTGGCCGACGGGCCGCTCGACGTGGACGTGGAGGTGCTGCGCAGAGGCCGCTCGATGTCCCACCTGCGGGCCGAGGTGCGCAACGAGGATGCCCCCAGAGGACACCTCACCACGGCCGTGTTCGGGTCGAGCCGGGCGGGTTTCGAGTTCACCGACTTGACCCCCCCGGATGTCCCCCGGCCGGAGGAGTGCCCTTCGTTCCGCGACCCCGTGCCGCCCGGCGTCCCCGAGTTCGAGCCGATGCCCTTCTGGGCCACGTTGGTGGAGGGGCGCTCCGCTCTCGGCCACGCCCCGTGGGAGGACTACGAACCGACGTCGGCGGAGCGGGCGTACTGGTACCGCTTCGACGACCCACCCCGCCGCGACGACGGCACGCTCGACCCGCTCGGACTCGTCGTGCTGTGCGACACGATGCCGGGAGCGGTCGGTGAGCGGGTGGGTCCGACGGACCGACCCTGGTTCGGCCCGAGCATCGACCTGACCGTGCACGTGCTCGACGAGAGCAGCTCGGAGTGGGTCCTGGCCCACAACCGGGCCCGCCACGCCGGCGGTGGGTACGCGTCGGCCGAGATGACCCTGTGGGACCTCACCGACGGCCAGGCCGCCCCCCGCCTGGTGGCCTACGCCACGCAGCTCCTGTTCTTCACCTTCCCTTCTGGTTCGCCCTGAGCTCCGTCACTGGAAGATCCGCCCGTCTCGGGTCACAACGGGCCCGATGTCGCGGGGGCGGGGGACAGGGCCGTGAGACGAGCGTGCACGAGCGCGCTCGCCGTGGGGTTGGCGGCCACGACGTTGGTGGGCTGCGGCTCGCCGCGGCCGCCGGTCGACATCTACGCCTTCGCCGGGCGCTGCTACGTCTTGAAGGACGAGACCACGGGGCGGTTCGTCGCCCGCGACGGCCTCGGCTACACCGCCAGCGCCCCTCGGTCCGGCGCCACACCGTTCCACATGCAGGCCACGGCCCTGGGCCGCTACCTGTTCTTCGGGACGGGCGGGCACATGCCCCAGGTCGGTCTCCTGGGCACGGTCTCGTCGACCACGACGCCGGGAATGCCGGCGGACTGGAAGGTGGCCACCAGGAACGGTCGCCTCAGCTTCACCAACGTGTCCAACGGCAGGGCGATGACCGTCACGTCAGCCGGTCGCCTGGGCCAGTCCGTGGTGCTCGAGCCCCGGTGGTCGCTGATCATCGCCACCGGCTGCACCGCCTTCCCCGAGATCCAGGTCAACGCCACCGGCACGCCCTTCAAGGGGGCAAGCCCTACCGCCCCCGTGCGCGGCTTCCTCGATGCCCACACCCACGTCAGCTCGTTCCGGTTCCTCGGCGGCAAGTTCCACTGCGGTCGTCCGTGGAGCCCCTACGGCGTGACCGTGGCCCTGCAGGACTGCCCCGACCACGAGCCCAACGGGGCCGCCGCTGTCGCCGAGAACCTCTTGGCCACCGGCGCACCGGTGGGCACCCACAGCACCGACGGGTGGCCGACGTTCGCCGGCTGGCCCTGCCCGGAGTCACTGACCCACGAAGGCACCTATTGGAAGTGGATCGAGCGGGCCTGGCGGGGCGGCCTCCGGATCATGGTCAACGACCTGGTCGAGAACCGGGCCCTGTGCGAGATCTACCCCCTGACGCCGACGGACCACGACTGCAACGAGATGAACAGCGTCCGCCAACAGGCCCGGGACATGTTCGCCCTGCAGGACTACATCGACGCCCAGTACCGGGGGCCGAACAAGGGGTTCTTCCGCATCGTGCGCACGCCCGCCGAGGCCAGGCGGGTCATCAACGAAGGCAAGCTGGCCGTGGTGCTGGGGGTGGAGATCTCCGAGGTCCTCGACTGCGGCGCCGAGGCGACACCCCGCTGTGCGACGAGCAACAGATCGACACCCAGCTCGACGAACTGCACGCGATCGGCGTGCGCTCGCTGTTCCCCGTCCACAAGTTCGACAACGCCCTCGGCGGCACCGCCTTCGACGACGGCGCCACCGGTTTGCTGGTCAACACCGGCAACAAGTACGCCACCGGCCAGTGGTGGGACGCCCAACCGTGCGCACCGGGGGCCGAGGCCGACCACACCCCGATGAACCTGTCCGGGAACCAGGACCTGCTGTACGCCGTGTTCGGGGAAGCCGTGGCCCCGCTGCTCGGCGGTGACCTGCCCGCCTATCCCCCCGGCCCGCTGTGCAACCCCAAGGGGCTCACCGAGCTCGGCGTCTACGTCATCGACGCGCTCGCCGACCGGGGGATGATCATCGAGACCGACCACATGAGCGTCAAGGCCCGCCACGAGGCGCTGACCATCCTCGAGTCGAGGGACTACTCCGGTCTCATCACCAGCCACAGTTGGGGTGACGGCACCTCCCAGCAGCGCCTCCAAGACCTCGGGGGCGTCGTGGCACCCTACGCGGAGACCTCGCCCGACTACGTCGAGGCCTGGGAGGCGGCCAGGGCCACGGCTCCACCGGAGTTCCTCTTCGGCATCGGGTACGGGACCGACACGAACGGCCTTGGCACCCAAGCCGAGGCCCGGCCGGGGGCCGGCGCCAACCCGGTCACCTACCCCTACCGGACCTTCGACGGTGGGACCGTGATGGACCGCCAACGCTCCGGCACCCGGGTCTACGACATCAACCGCGACGGGGCCGCTCACTACGGCCTGTTCCCCGACTGGGTCGAGGACCTCCGACGCATCGCCGGCGACCAGATCGTCGACGACATGGCCAAGGGCGCCGAGGCCTACCTCCAGATGTGGGAACGGGCCGACACCGCCCGTACCCGCTGAGTCGACCCGCTGAGCCAGGGCCGCTGAGAGCGGCCGCGCAGGGCTTGTACCACGTGGATCTGGCCGAGATCACCGGCTCACGGCCGAGGGGTGATGACGACCGTCGGCACGTCGGCATCGACCTCGAGCAGCGACGCGACGACGGCAACGAGGTCGTCGATGCAGACGGTTCCTCCCGTCAGGTAGCCGCGCTGCATCCAGTTCGGGAAGAGCTCGGCGGCGAGCTCGGGGTCCCATCCGTCGACGAACTCGGTGGCACCGTGGCCTGTTCCGCCGATGGTCTCTCCCACGATCACCCGGGTGAAGCCGACCTCGGGATGCTCTCCGCGCCAGGCCTCGATCAGCTTGTCGAGTGCCGCCTTGCTGGCGGCGTAGGCGCCGAGCCCGGGCCACGGCGGCGTCAAGGACGCCGATACCGACGAGAGGTACACGGCACGGCCCCGGCCCACCGCGAGGTGCGCCAGCGCCGCCCCGGTGGCCACCGCGGCGCCGACCACGTTGGTGTCCAGCACGTCGCGCCACACCTCCGGGGTGGTGTCGACGAGCCGGGCCAAGGGTCCGATCCCGGCGCAGTAGACGAGGGCATCGGCGCCGCCGAGCTCCGTGCAGGCCAGCTCCACCGCAGTGGCGCAGGATGCGCCCTCGCGCACGTCGCAGGTCATCGCGAACGCGTCGGCGCCAGCTTCGGCGGCCGCCTGTTGGAGCCGGTCGAGCCGCCGCCCGAGGAACGCCACGCGAGACCCCCGGCCGGCGAGCCCCATGCCGATGGAGCGACCGAGGCCGCTCGACGCACCGACGATCACCACCCTGGCCGCCAGGGTCATGGGGCCTCCATCCGGGTCACGGTGACGACACCCGCACGGGCACGTTGGCGAAGCCGGCCACGTTCGCCATCTGCACGCGGCGAAGCCCGTCCTCGTCGACCTCGTACCGAGGCCAGCGACGAGCGAGCTCCTCGATGGCGATCCGGCTCTCCATGCGGGCCAGTGCCGCACCGAGGCAGCTGTGGACGCCGTGGCCGAAGCCGATGGCCATGCCCGGCCGCCGGCTGATGTCGAACTCGTCGGCTCGTTCGAAGGCCCGAGGGTCACGCGCCGCTGCACCGGTGAGGAGCAGCACCGGTGCACCGGCGGGCAGGGTGGTGCCGCCGACGGTGCTGTCACGCAGGGAGAAGCGGCCCTGGTACTGCGACGGCGGCCAGAAGCGGAGGATCTCCTCGACGGCACCGGCGATCGTGGTGAGGTCGTCGACCACCTCCTGCCACTGGTGGCGGTGGCGCCAGAACAGGACGACGGCGTTGCCGACGAGCTTCGTCACCGTCTCGGCGCCAGCGCCGCCGAGGAGGCTGGCGAAGCCGGCGATCTCCACGTCGTCGAGCCTCGACGTCTCGCCGTCGCCGCGGTCGACCTCCACCCGCGTGAGGTCGGACATCATGTCGTCGGCGGGACGCTGCCGCTTCTCCTGCACCAGGGCATGGAAGTAGGCGCCGCACTCGAACCCGGCTCGCACCCCTTCGGGGGTGGGGTCGAGCTGGCCAGGCTCCCGGTGCAGCTGGAGATCGAGCCAGTGCCGGATCTGCTGACGGTCCTCCTTGGGCACCCCGAGCATCCGTGAGATCACCTCGACCGGAAACGGCCCGGCGAACTGTGCGACGGCGTCGAGCTCCGCCTGGCCACGCAGCGGCTCGAGCACCTCGGTGATGACCTCGCGGATCATGGGCTCCAAGCCCGCCACCGCCCGGGGGGTGAACACGCGACTGACCAGAGCCCGCAGGCGGTCGTGCTCAGGCGGGTCCATCATGATGATGCTGCGGTAGTGGCGGAGCTCGGCGGGGTCCTGGGTCAACGTGGACAGGTCGACCCCGTGGCTGCTCGAGAACGTCTGCCAGTCCTTGTGGGCGGCGACCACGTCGCGGTAGCGCGACAGCGCCCAGAACCCGTAGCGCTCGCTGAAGTACACCGGCGCCTCGTCGCGCAGGCGCCGGTACGTGTCGTAGGGGTCGTTGAAGAACACCTCGGAGAACGGATCGAACTCCACCCCGCTCACGCCGACCCCTCCCCGACCGTGATGGCTGCGGTGGGACAGCTCTGCGCCGCCAGGCGCACGCGTTCCTCGTCGGCGGCCGGATCGCCGACCACGATGGCGAAGCCGTCGTCGTCGAGATCGAACACCGCGGGCGCCCAGTAGGCGCAGTTCCCTGACCCCATGCACTTCTCGCGGTCGATCTCAACCTCGACCATGGCGTCCCTCGAACCCGTCAACGGCGCTGAGGGGGCAGCGCTCCGTTGCCGGGTGTAGACGGTCATCCCCTCGGTGCCGTACTCGCAGCCGATGCCGGACTCCTTCCACCCTCCGAACGGCATCCGCGGGTCGAGCGCACCCGGGCCGTGCGCGTTGTGGAACACGGTGCCGACCTGGAGCCGGTGGGCGACCTCTGGACGAGCTCCGCGCCGTTGCTCCACACGGATGCGCTGAGCCCGTAGCGCGAGTCGTTGGCGGCGGCGACGGCATCGTCGAGATCGACGTATGGGAGCACCGGGAGCAGGGGGCGAACTGCTCATCGGTGACGACGCGGTCGCCCCGAGAGGGTGCCTCGACGATCGCCGGCGGCACGAGGTGGCCGCCCGCTTCGACGTCGGTCGCACGCACGCGTCCCGGGCGGTGGACCCGGGCGCCCCCTGACGCTGCTTCTGCGACCAGCGTCTCGGCGACCACGGCTGCCCTCGCGGTGTGCACCGGCCCGATCGTGGTGTCCTCGGCGAGGCCATGACCGGTGACCGTCGCCGCAGCGCGCGAGCCACGAGCGCATCGACGAAGACCCCGAGGCGGTGCGCAGGGACGTACAGGCGCTTGAGGGCCATGCAGACCTGTCCGCTGGTGAGGAACGCCGCCTGCAGCAGCGCATCGGCCAGCGCCTCGTCGGGTTCGACGTCGGGACCGACGATGGCGGCGTCGTTGCCGCCCAGTTCCAGCAGCACCGGCAGCAGTCGCGGCGAGGCGGCCTTCATCACGGCCCGGCCGGTGCCGGTGCCCCCGGTGAGCGACACCATGGCGACGTCAGGGTGGTCGACGAGCGCCTCGCCCACCTCCACGCCCGGCCCGTTGACGGTGGTGAGGACCCCGGCCGGGAGCGCCGCCGCCATGGCCTGGGCAACCACGAGCGCCGCCCCTGGGCAGGTGGGCGGCGGCTTGGCCACGACGGTGTTGCCGCAGAGCAACGCGGGTGCGACCTTGGACGCGAGCACGGACACGGGCCAGTTGAACGGCAGGAGAGCGGCGACGACGCCGACGGGCTCCCTGTGCACCTCCCCGCCGTCCGGCCACCGGTGAGGCGACAGCGCCGAGTCGGCGAGGCCGCAGAACGTCTCCACCACTGCTCCGACGGCGGCCAGCTCGAACTGCGACTCGGCGAGCACCTTCCCGTTCTCGCTGGTCAACAGCCTGGCCAGGGGCGATCGAGCGGCGGCTTCGGTTGCCGCTCGGGCCGCCGCCGCGACGAGCTGCTGGCGCTCGGCGAGTGGCGTCTCGGCCCAGCCTCGAGCTGCCCTCGCCGCGCCCCGCACGGCCATATCGACCTGGGCGGCGGACGCCGCGGGCGCCTCCAGGACGGTCTCGGAAGGGCGGGCCGGGTCGTGCACCGGGTAGGTCCCGGCGTCGCCCACCACCGGCTGCCCGTCCATCGTCAACGTCGGGACTGCCTGCACGTCGGAAGCGGTGCTCACGGCGTCACCGTTCGCGTGTCGCGGCCCGAACGCAGCAGCGTCCCAGGGGTCACGCCGGAGAACTGGCCGTCTTCCACCACCGGTACGCCGTTGACGACGACATGGTGCACACCGGTGGCCTCGGCGTAGAGGCGCCATGCGCCGCCGGGAAGATCGCTTCGCATGCGTTCGGCTCCGTAGCCGACCCGGTCGGGGTCGAACACGACGACGTCGGCGGCGTAGCCGGGGGCGATCCGGCCGCGGCCGGTGAGGCCGTAGAGGCGGGCGGGGACATCGGAGAGCTGATGGACCGCCTCCTCGAGCGAGATGACGCCGAACTCCCGGACCCCGTGCGCGAGCAGGGCCGTCGAGTAGATGGCACCGCACATCATGTCGAGGTGGGCGCCGGCGTCGGACCCGCCGACGACCGTGCGAGGGTCGCGCCACACCTCTGCCCGCAGCTTCCAGTCGGCCTCGCGCTCGGTCATCCCCGACGGACGCAGCCCGGTGCGGAGGTCGTCGGCGAGGACGATGTCGAGCAGCACGTCGAAGGGATCGCCGCCGCGCTCGGCGGTGATGTCACCGACGGTGCGGCCCTCGTAAGGGCGGTTCTCCGGAGCGAAGGTCTCGATGATCTCGAGCCGCTCCCAGTTGGCGAGGGCACGGAGCAGTCCCGCCTCGTCGGAGGTGGCGCCCTCGTGCAGTCGACGTCGAACCGCGGGGTCGGCCAGTGCTCTCATCCGCTCGGGGACGGGAAGCGAGATCACCGCCCGCCAGCCGGGGAGCCCGTCGAGCACGAACCCGGACAGGAAGGACAGGCGGATCCGCATGGTGTGGGGCAGCGTGAGCGCGACGACGCGTGCCCCCTGCTCGGCGGCGTGGTCGGACGCTGCCAGCTGGCTGGCATGACCGTCGGGGTTGAGCGCCGAGACGCCGAGGACGTTCCAGTTGACCGGCCGGTTCCCGGCCAGGGACATCCGGGCGAGCAGGTCCTTCTCCTCGTCGGTGAACCCGTTGATGCACCCGGCGAGGATGCACTCGAGGGTGGTACCGGGCACGTTCCGCACGGCACCGGCCAGCGCGACGAGCTCGTCGCCCGTCGCCCCTCGTGACGGCACCGGGTCGCCGTCACCGTCGTTGTGCGTCGCCGCCGTCGACGTGGAGAAGCCGAGCGCGCCGGACGTGCAAGCGTCGGTGACCATGCGGGCCATGGCCTCCACCTGCGGCTCGGTGGCTGGGTCGTGGCAGGCGTCGCCCATGACGGCCCGCCGCACCGCCGAATGCCCGACGAGGAAGCCGGCGTTGATGCCGAGCCCGCCGTCGAGGCGGGACACCCAATCCTCGAAGCTCGTCCAATCCCAGCTCAGGCCGGCTTCGAGGGCGGCCAACGGCATTCCCTCGACGCGTGCCATCATCCGCATCAGGTAGCCGGCGTGGGCTCCGCCGGCAGGGGCCAGGGTGAAGCCGCAGTTGCCACCGATGGCGGTGGTGACCCCGTGCAGCGGTGAAGGGCTGGCGGTGGGGTCCCACGAGAGCTGCGCGTCGTAGTGCGTGTGCACGTCGACGAAACCGGGGGCGACGACCATGCCGTCGCCGTCGATGACCGTCGGGTTCGGACCGAGGTCGTCGGCGGCGACGAACCGGCCGTCACGGATGGCGACGTCGCCTACCTCGCCCGGCCCGCCTGTCCCGTCGACGACGAACCCGCCTGTGATGATGATGTCGGCCATCGGAACAACCTTTCCGCGTTCTCGTGGGTCAGCTTGGCGATGACGTCGGTGGGGAGGTGCCCGATCCGCTGGTGCACCAGCTCCTGGGTGTGGGGCCAGCTGGAATCGGCGTGGGGGTAGTCGACCTCGACCATGACGTGGTCGGGGCCGAACCGCTCGAGGACGCCGCCGAGCGTGCTCGGGTCGTCGATGGTGCAGAACCAGAAGTTCCGGGCCATGACCTCGCTCGGCTTCAGATCGGCGTGCCAGTTGCCGCCGTCGGTGCCCGACGCCGAGTGGTCGAGGACGTAGTCGACGCGGTCGGCGAGCATGTTGACCCAGCCGACACCGCCCTCCGACAGAGCCACCTGCAGGTTCGGGAACCTGGTGCAGACCCCCGACCACAACCAGTCGGCGCAGGCCAGGAAGGCGTTGCCCGGGAACAAGGTGGGCAGCAGCTCGAAGGGCGGGTCGTCGCACGGCACCGGCGCCCACGACGCCGAGCCGGTGTGCAGGCACACGACGGTCTCGGTCTCCTCGCAGGCGGCCAGGAGCGGGTCCCAGTGGCCGGTGTGGAGCGACGGGAGGCCGAGCTTGGCCGGGAACTCGGTGAAGCTCAACGCCCGGAACCCCCGCCGGGCGTTCTCCCGCACCATGTCAGCGGCGACATCGGGATCGCACAGCCAGGTGATCTGCGTCGGGATGATCCGGCCGGGATGGGCGCCGGCCCACACCTCGTGATGCCAGTCGTTCCACGCCCGCACGCACGCCGCCCCAGCTCCGGGTCCTTCGAGCGGGCGAACACGGCACCGCAGAACCCGGCGATGAGCGACGGGAAGCACACCGACGCAGCGATCCCCGCAAGGTCCATGTCCTCGATGCGGGCGTCGATGTCCCAGCACCCTCGCCGCATCTCGTCGAAGTTGGCGGGATCCATCGACCACTCGTCCTTCGGCCGGCCGATCACCGCGTTCAGGCCGATGTTCGGGTAGATCCCCTCCTCATAGGTCCACACCTGGCGCCCGTTCGGCAGGGTCACCACCTTGGGAGCCCGCTCCGCCAGCGACGCTGGCATGCGACCCTCGAACAGGTCCGGTGGCTCGATCAGGTGGTCGTCCACCGACACGATCCGGTAACGGGCTGCAGCGGTCTCGCTCATGCGGGCTCGAACTCCAAGGGGAGGGCATCGGCCTGGCGGATGCCGGTCGAGAAGTGGATGTCGACGCCATCGGGGATGCGGTAGTCGGGGATCCGGGCGTGGAGCTCCTCCAGGGCCACACGCAGCTCGAGCCGGGCGAGGTGCGCGCCCAGGCAGAGGTGGTGGCTGCCACCGAAGGCGAGGTGCCGGTTCGGGTTACGGCTGAAGTCGACACCAGCGTCGCCGAACTCGGCGTCGTCGTCGTTGGCGGCACCGATGACCAGCACGGCGCCGTCGCCGGCCTCGAGCTGCACCCCGCGCATCTCGGAGTCCTCGGTCACCCTGCGGGCCACGACCATCACCGGGCTGAGCCACCGCAGCAGCTCCTCGACCGCGGAGGGAATGAGGGACGGATCGTCGACCAGCTGGCGACGGTGCTCGGCGCGGGTGGCCAGGAAGTGGACCATGCAGTCGAGGGTGGCGGTGACCGTGTCGAGCCCGCCGAGGAGCAGCAGGTGGCTCATCCCCAGCAGCTCGGCTTCGCTCAGTGGGTGACCGTCGATCTTCGAATGGACGATCTTGGAGAACAGCTTGTCGTCGGGGGCGTTCCGGCAGCGTTCGATGGCACCGCGGAAGTAGTCGCTGATGGCGTGTGCGGTCTGGCCCCGGATGCGCTCGGCGCCGTCGAAGTCACCGGGGGCCACATCCGGTCTGATCGTGTCGTCCCGCCACAGCAGGAAGAGCGGAAGGTCCGCCGGAGGTAGGCCCATCAAGGCCAGGAAGACCGCCGACGGCAGCGGCGTGGCCAGCTCTTCGTGGAAGTCGCAGGTGCCACGCGGCGCGAACCGGTCGATCAGCTCCCGCACGATGCGGCGAACCTCGGGCTCGAGCTTCTCGACCTCTCGCGGCACGAACTGCGGGTTGAGCAGCCGGCGGTACTTGGTGTGCTGCGGCGGGTCGACCTCCAGGGGGATCAGCGGCTGGTCACCGAGGTGCAAGGTGTTCCCCGCCGACGTGAAGCGCTCGGGGTGGCGCAGCGCCCAGCACACGTCGTCGTAGCGGCTGACGGCCACCGTGGCCTGGCCGCCCATGTCCGTCCGAGCGACCGGACACTCCCGGCGCAGGCGCCGGTACGTCGGATGGGGATCGTCGGCGACGGCCGGGGTGAACAACGCGTCGGCGGCGTCGGGCCGGTACGTGTCGGTCATGTCCGTTCCTCTCCGAAACAGGGGGAAGACGATGAGGCTCCGAGCGACCTCGCCGGCGAGCATCGCCTGGATCGCATCGTTGATGTCGTCCAGGGCGATGCGCCGTGTGACGAGGCGTTCGAGGTCGAGCGCGCCGGCTCGGGCCAGGGCCACCACCCGCGGGATGTCGCGCGCTGGATCGGTTCGGCCGTAGACACACCCCTCGACGCGCTTGGCTTCGGCCATCAGGTTCATCGCCGGGATCGACACGCGGTCGTCGGCGGCGCCCGCGCCCACGACGGTCACGGTCCCGCCGCGGCGTGCCATCGCATAGGCCTGCTCGATGGTGCTCGACCGTCCGACCACCTCGACGGCGTGGTCGACTCCTCGCCCGCCGGTGAGCTCTCGCACCGCCACCACCGGATCGCCCGCGAACGCGTCCACCGTCTCCGTGGCGCCGTTGGCCACCGCCACATCGAGCTTGGCGGCGACCCGGTCGACAGCGATGATCCTCGCCGCGCCAGCCAGCCGGGCCCCTTGCACAGCGGCGAGCCCGACGCCGCCGCACCCGATGACAGCCACCGTGTCGCCGGGCGAGACACCAGCGGTGTTGACCACCGCGCCCACACCGGTCACCACCGCACACCCCAGGAGCGCAGCCAGCTCGAGCGGGAGGTCCGGATCGATCCGGATGGCGGCAGCCTCCGGGACCACGGTCTCCTCGGCGAACGTGCCCGTGCCGAGGCCGCACCACACCGGCTCCCCGTTGGCCGTCCCGTACGGCGCCGCGAACGCGTGGTCCATGCCGTGCTCGCACAGCTCGGCGCGGCCGGCCAGGCAGAAGAAGCAGCGCCGACACGGCGCCACCCACGACAGGACCACGTGATCGCCGACGGCCAGGCTCGTGACGCCCGGGCCCAGGTCGATGACCACCCCGGCCCCCTCGTGACCGAGCACGGCCGGCGCAGCCTGGGGCATCGTGCCGTCCTGCAACGAGACGTCGGAGTGGCACACCCCGCTGGCGGTGAGGCGAACGGCCACCATGCCCTCCCCGGGCGGCGCCAGTACCACGTCCTCGACCTGCAACGGCGCGCCGACTTCGCGGAACACGGCAGCTCTCACCGCACCTCCCCTCTCGGGAGGAGCGCCGACCGGCAGAAGTCCCACAGCCGCGACGCCGACGTCGGGGTGTCCTCGCCGGGGGGGAACAGGACGGCGGCGTGCACGTGGGCGAGCACGGCCGTGAACAGCACCACGGCGTCGTGGCGGTCGACGGGCCGGATGTCGCCCGCCGCCGCCGCCCTGTTCAGCTCAGCTTCGAGCAGGTCGACCAGCGGCGCCAACGCCGCTCGAAGGTCCTCGGGCCGCCGTTCGCCGAGCCGCAGGTACTCCCGCACGAGCAGGGACGCGTAGCCCGAGCCGGTCACGAGCAGGCCGCAGAGCTCGACCACGTAGCTGCGCAGCCGGTCGAGGGGCTCCGAGGCCGAGTCGACCGCCGCACCCAGGAGCTCGGCCCCGAGCCGTGCCTCCTCCTCGAACAGCGCCAACAGGAGCTCGTCCTTCCCGGCGAACTGGCGGTAGAAGCTGCGCAAGGAGACGTCGGCGAGCGTCGCCACCTCGGCCACCGTGAACTCCGCCGAGCCCCGCTCCGCCGCCAGCGCTCTGGCGGCGTCGACGAGGCGGCGGGCTCTCGCCGACGAGCGGCTCCGGGCCGCCGCCAGCGAACGGTCCAACGCCCGACCTTCCCAGGCCGGCGTCGCCTCCGATCCCTGCACGTGCATCGCGGTATTGTGGCACGGCTGTGCCACCCAAGGAGCCTCGGATGACCAACGTCATCGACTGCGACCAGCACCTCTACGAGACCCGGACGGTATGGGGCGACCACATCGAGCCATCGCAACGCGACGAGGCGTTGGCCATCGTCGACGGCGAGCTCGGCTACCCGTGGCTCACCTGGCGGGGGCGCGGGATCGAGCTGGCCGACGTCCAGATCCCCGGCAAACCGGCTGCGCTGGGCCGGCACCGGAACCGGCGTCGAGAAGGGCTCTCCCCCGAGTACTCCTACGACGAGGCCCTTCCCGACGACTACTGGGAGCCAGCGGCACGGATCGGGCGGCTCGACGCCATGGGCCTCGACGCCGCCGTGCTGTTCCCCAACTTCGGTCTCCTGTGGGAGCGGGCGCTGTCGGGATCGTTGCCCGCGCTCACCGCCAACATGGGTGCCTGGAACCGGTGGTGCACGATCGTGGCGGCCGAGGGCGGTGGCCGCCTCCACCCGGTGGCCCACCTCACGCTGCGGGACCCGTCATGGCTCGAGGAGCAGCTCCGCACCCTCGCCGCCGGCGGTGTGCGGCTTGCCATGATCGCCGCTGCCCCCGTCGCGGGACGGCCGCTGTCGCACCCGGACCACGACCGGGTGTGGTCGGCGTTCGTGGAGCACGGTGTGACGCCGGTCTTCCACGTCGGTGAGCAGCAGCGCGTTCGCCGACGGCTGGTACGCCGAACCGCCCGACAACTTCGTGTCCCCGCTCGACTCGGTGATGCTGTCGACGCCGCCGGCGCTGGCCGTCACCGACCTCATCGTCAACGGCAGCCTCGCCCGCCATCCCGAGCTGCGGGTCGGCATCATCGAGCTGGGAGCCATGTGGGTGCCGGGCTACCTGATGATGCTCGACGGGGATGGGAGTTCACCAACCGGCTGAACGGTCGACCCCCCGCCGCCTTCGACGGCCGACCGAGCGACTACTTCCGCCGTCAGGTGCGGGTCGCCGCCTTCTCCTACGAGCAGCCCGAACGCCTCGCCAGGGAGGCGGGGGACCTGTTCATGCTGTGCAGCGACTACCCCCACGCCGAGGGCACCAAGCACCCGGTGCCCGACTACACCGCCCGCGGTCTCGACCCATCGTCTTCGAGGCCGCTGTTCCGAGACAACGCCTCGTTCCTCCTGGGACGCCCGTCTACGTTCACGTGACGTGTCCGTGTCGAGTACGCCTGCCTGGACGGTTCGCCCTTCCCGGTGACCTTCGCCGATCCCTTAGATCTCGGGGTGCGGTGGGTGGTCGATCGCGAGCACGCGCCAGTGGCGATGACACCGCGGCGGGCGCGATCCGCGCCGCGTTCACCTCCTCCACGTGCGGTCACGGAGCGACGGAACGCCGCATCAGTGGCCGATCGCTCGGGTGAGCAGGGTTCGACGGCTGCGTACCCCGGTCTTGGCGAAGATCGACTTGAGATGGTCCTGGACCGTGTGCTCCGAGAGGAACATCCGATCCGCGATGTCGCGGGTGTCGGCGCCCGTCGCGAGATGCGTGAGCAGCTCGGCCTCACGGTCGCTGAGCCCGCATGCCCGCACGTACAGACCGAGCCGTTCCGCTGGCGTGGCGGATTCGATGGTGACCGTGATGTCTCGCTCGTCGCGAGGGCCCGCTTCACCGATGCGGGCGGCGCGGAAGGTGACCCAAAGGCCGTTGGCCAGGTGGACGCGCGCGGACGGTGGGTGGTCATCGACGCCGGCCTCGACCGCCAGCAGCTGGGCGGCCACGTTGTACGCCCCGGCAGGGATCGGCTGGCGATCCGCGTCAGGCGGGACGAGGATCCGCAGGTACCGTTCCGTCTCAGGAGTCTGGGCTCTCACCTCCAGCTCCGGCGACAATACGAGGACAACCGGTCCGGTCCGAGTCTCGGCCGAGGTGGCGACGTCGAACGCGCGCGCCTGGCAACCGCGGAGCGCCTCGGTGACCGGCCTTGCGATCTCGGTCAGGAACTGCGCCTCGGCGTCGGTGAAGTGGGTTCCCGAGCCGATGCGCCAGATCTCGAGGAACGCCCAGCACCCGAACCGGTCGCGAAAGACCAGCGACGCCACATCGTTCACGCCATGTCCGGCAAGCAGCTCCCGCCACACCAAGCTGCGGTCCCGTTGATCGGCCGTCGCGGCGCGTAGAAGCCTGACGGGGACGTCGAGCTCCGTCCAGCGGTTGACCGACGTCAGGTACTTGAGTCGGATCTGTCGCGGCAGATCCGAGAGCCACGGGACGTCTGCCAGGGGCGCGCACCCGACCTCGGTCTCGGGGTCCGTGAGCAGCCATGCGTAGGCATCGAACTCGACCGCACGACGGATCTCGTCGATCAGCGCCAGCCGCAACGCCCGTGCGTCGTCGTGTACGCCGCAGAGACGAATCACTCGCTCGACCGCCTTGGAGTGTGCGGTGGCGCGCACGCATCGACAGTACGCAGATCTGCGCTGTCGTCTCCGTGCGGCCAAGACCCCAGAAAGGTGGGATGGGCAGGGCCGAGCGTGCTCCATACCCTTCGAACGGACGGTCCCAGAAAGGAAAGCAGCCATGGCGACACTCCACATCCAGCATCCGATCACCGACTTCGATACGTGGCTCTCCGCGTTCAGCCGCTTCGCCGACGCCCGCCGCCAGGCCGGTGTCCGAGCCCAGTGCGTCCGGCGTCCTGTCGACGATCCGAACTACGTGGTGGTCGACCTCGATTTCGATTCCACCGACGAAGCGTCGGCGTTCCGACGCTTCCTCGAGACTCATGTGTGGGGGATCGAAGGGAACGCACCGGCGCTGGCCGGAGCTCCCGAGACGATGATCCTGGTATCCACCGCGATGGAGTGACTACACACACCCGATGTGGCACGTCCCGCGGTTAGGCGGAGCTGACCCGCCGCCTTCGCCTTTCCTCGAGTCTGGCCGGTGGGATTCGAACCCACGACCCCCTGCTCCCAAAGCAGGTGCGCTACCAAGCTGCGCCACGGCCAGGCGCCGGAGCGAGCGTACCCGGGGCCTACGATCCGCCGATGCGAGCTACGGGTGCCTCCATCGGCGACTTGGTGGTGGGAGACGATCCGGAGGCCTGGCGGGGGGCCGGCTTCACGGTGGACGACGACGGCACGTGCCGGCTCGGTTCGGTGCGGGTCCGACTGGCCGGTCGGGCCATCGCGAAGGGATTGCGGTCCTGGACGCTGCGCGACCTGCGCAACCCACCCCGCGACGGTGCCGTCGATGCCATCCCCACCGGCGTCGAGCGCACCCCGCCGGCCGAGCCGGCGACCCATGCCAACGGCACCAGGCTGATCGACCACGTGGTGCTCATGACCCCCGACCGACCCCGCACCGTCGCCGCCCTCGAAGCGGTGGGCCTCGAGGTCCGCCGGGTGCGACCCGCCGGCAGCACCTACGGGGCGCCGATGTCACAGACGTTCTTCCGGCTGGGGGAAGTCGTCCTCGAGGTGGTGGCCCCCGACGAGGTCGCCGAGGGTCCCGCCCGCTTCTTCGGTCTCGCCCTGACCGTCGACGATCTCGACGGCCTGGCCGCCCGCTCGGCCCACATCGGACGGGTGAAGGAGGCCGTGCAGCCCGGCCGCAGGATCGCCACCGTCGACCATCGAGCGCTCGGCCTGTCGGTGGCCGTCGCCCTCATGTCGCCCGAACCGGCCGCGAAACTCGACCACTAGGGTCCCGCCGGCATGCTCGACCATGTGTTCACCGACGCCATCGGCGCGCTGCGGGATGCGGTGGAGAGTGCCTTCCTCGAACGCCAGGCCTTCGAGGAGCGGTTCCAGGCCGACGTCCTGCTCGGCGATCTCACCTGGGAGACCTCCTACAGCCTGCCCGGCGAAGGGCTCCCGCCCCGGACACGGGCCGACATCAGCCTCGACTGGCCCACCTGGGCGCAGTCGGCCTACCGGTCGTGGTACATCGGAGAACCCTTCGACGAGCCGCCCCGCATCGAGATCGAGATCGTCATGCGGGTGCAGCGGCTGGCCACCGCCCCCGATCCCACATCGGTGCTGGCGGTGCTCCCCCAGCACTCCTCCCCGATCGGCGACGAGCGCCTCGAGCGGTCCGGGCCGACCCTCGAGTCGGTGTTCGACGCCCAGCTCGACGACGCCCAGTACGCCATCGAGGTGAGCTACGAGGGGTCCTATGAGGTCGACGAAGACGTGCTGGCCGACGGGTCGGTGCTGGACGACCACTTTGGAGCCATGGGCGGCTGGATCGCCTCCACGCTCGTGCGCCTCGGCGACCTCAAGTTCGACTTCCTTCCGCCCGAGGAACCCGACGAGAGCTGAGCCCCCATGACCGATGTCGTCCTGCTCGAGGTGCGCGACCGCATCGCCACCGTCACCCTCAACCGCCCTGAGGCCCGCAACGCCCTCTCGGTCGATGTGCTCCGAGCCCTGCCCCGAGTCATGGTCGATGCCGACGGCCGCGACGACGTCGACGTCCTCGTCCTGACCGGTGCCGATCCGGCCTTCTGCGCCGGGCTCGACCTGAAGGAGCTCGGCTCCACCGGCGGACCCCTGCGCGAAGGTGACGCCGGCGCCGGCCGCGGCCCGTTCCCCACCGTCACCAAGCCGGTCATCGGCGCGATCAACGGGGCGGCGGTCACCGGTGGGTTCGAGCTGGCCCTCAACTGCGACTTCCTGGTCGCCTCGGAGCGGGCCCGCTTCGCCGACACCCACGCCCGGGTCGGCCTCCAGCCGGCCTGGGGCCTGTCGGTCCTGCTGCCCCAGGCGATCGGCGTACGTCGGGCTCGGGAGATGAGCGCCACCGGCAACTTCATCGACGCCCCCACGGCGATGGCGTGGGGCCTCGTCAACCACGTCGTCGCCCACGCCGACCTGCTGCCCTTCGCCCGCTCACTCGCCGCCGACATCGTCTCCAACGACCAGCCAGCCGTGCGCCGGCTGCTCACCACCTACCGCGAGGGGGCCGACGACCAGTTCGGTGATGCCTGGGTCCGTGAGCAGCGGGTGGCCCGGGAGTGGCAGGGCGACGGCGGCCTCGACCCCGCTGAGGTCGAACGCCGTCGCCAAGGCATCCTCACCCGAGGACGACAGCAGGCGACCTGACCGATCGCCTGGCTCGGCCGATGGGACACTGCGGTAGTGATCCGGGTGCGCTCTCGGTGGGCGACGACGGCGCTGTTCGCCCTGGTGCTGGCGGCTGCATGCCAACAGGGCGAGCCCGGCCGGGATCAGGCCGCGTCGAGCGCCGTCTGGCGCCAGCCGTCGCCGGTCGTCGAGCTGACGGCGCCGACCCCCATGCTGTTGCCTGGCCCGGACGCCCCTCCGGAGACGACGCTCACGTCGATCAACCTCCCTGAGAAGGAAGAGCTCCGGTCACCGATGTCCCGGGGGCGGAGCGCCCAGAGCATCTGGGCCGACCCCGAACGGGACGACCCGATGACCGGGCCCATGCTGCTCGTCGGTCGCACGTCGATCGACGACAGCCACGTCGAGCTCCCGCCGGAGCTCCCGCTGGATGGCCGACCGGTCGACATCGGTCACCCCGACGCCCTGCTCGGACGACAGGGGGCGCTGACCGTGGTCACCTGGCCCCTTCCCGTCCCCGCTTCGATCAGCTGCGCCTGCACCCAGGTGGCGGTCGTGGCCGGGCGCCAGCTCAGTGACGAGACCGTCCTCGCCGCCGCCCGGTCGGCACGACCGTTGGACCGCCGACCGTCGGTCACAGCCGATGGCCTCCCGGTGGGTCTGCGCTCCCTCGGCACGCTCCCCGGGCTGAGCCACCAGTACCGCTGGCAGCCCATCGTCCAGAGGATGGAGGTCCTGGTCGCAGACGCCATCGTCGAGCTACGGGTCTTCGAAGGCGACCCTCGCCTGGCTCCCCACCTCCAGTTCTGGTCGGCCGGACACCGAGATCTCTTCCTGCCCGAGGCGGCAGCGGGTCGCCAGGTCGTCGTCGTGAAGCAACGGAATGCGGCCGAGCCTGGGCAGCGAGACCTCGACGCGCTCCTCGACTCACTTCGACCCGCGACCGAGGCGGAGGCGATGGCGGCACAGCGGCAGGCTCTGGACCGACCGACCGACGCCGCCGACCGGTGTGACGAAGGTCCGGAGATCACCACCTCGGCGGCCACGCTCGCTGGTGCTGCAGGGGGCGGTCGGTGGACGGTGACCATCGGCCTCGTCGACGGCGACTCCTACAGCTACTGCGCAGCCGTCGACCACGGCACCGGTTTCAGCGGCTCGGTCGACGGCTCCTCCCTCGAACCGCTGTCCAGCGCCGAGCAGGTGCGGATCATCGGAAAGAGCGTGGACACGAGCCCCGAGGGCGACCTCCTGCGCATGGTCTTCGGCGACGTGCCCGCTGCCGCCACTCGCGTGCAGGCGTCCATCGCCGGCCGTCCGCCGGTCGACGCGCAGCTGGCGGACACGGGACCTGGCCCCGATCGCCGCTGGTTCGCCGCCGCCGACGAGCTCCCCGACAGCCGGGCAGCTCCCGACATCACCGTCGTGGCCTTCGACGGCGAGGGACGGGAGATCGCTCGCACCACCGACGACGGGTCTTGAGGGTTCGGACCCTCGGAAACCGAGGGGCGGCGGCCCCTGACCACGAAGGTCAGGCGGTGGCCCGGTCCTTGTTGACCTCGTCGAACTCGAGGTACTCCTCGCCGGTGTCCTGCCAGTCCTCGAACTTGGTGACCCCGAGGACGTCGAACCGCTTGCGCAGCCACCCGTCGTTGGCGTCGAGCAGCCCAAGCTTCTTGCAGTTGGGCACGATCTTGGAGAACAGGAGCTGCTGGAACGGATCCTCGTTCTTGACCTCGGCGGGCACGTTGAAGATGCGGATGGCGTCCTTCACGTCGACGCCCATCCGCTCCCACACCTCCTGTTGGAGGAACCGGTCCCGCATGCGCACGGCGGCCTCGAAGGCGAACTCCTGGCGCTCGAGCAGCTCGGCTTCGGTCAGACCGTCGTAGAACTCCTTGAGCGACAGCACGCCGAAGGCGACGTGGCGGGCCTCGTCGCTCATCACGTAGCGCAGGAGCTGCTTGAGCAGCGGGTCGGGCGTCGTCTGGTGGGCGAGGCTGAAGGCGGCCAGGGCCAGGCCCTCCACCATGATCTGCATGCCCAGGTAGGTCATGTCCCAGCGGCTGTCGGCGATGATGTCGTCGAGCAGCATCTTCAGGTGCGAGTTGATCGGGTAGTGGCCCGACAGCTTGGTGTCGAGGTACTTGGAGAACACCTCGACGTGGCGGGCCTCGTCCATCACCTGGGTGGCGGCGTAGTACTTGGCGTCGATCCACGGCACGGTCTCGACGATCTTGGCCGTGCACAGCAGCGCCCCTGCTCGCCGTGCATGAACTGCGACAGGCTCCAGTTCTGGTTCTCGATGCCGAAGTGGGTCCAGTCGTCCTCGCTCCACTTGGCCAGGGGCGTGCCCTCGAAGGTGATGCCGGCGTCGTGGAACCCTTGCCGGCGGATGGCGATCACCGCCTTGGCGAACTCCTCCTGGTCGACGTCGGTCTCCCACGGGAGGTCGGTCTCGCCGTTCCACTGTGAGCCCTTGGCCTTCTCGTAGAGCTTGTTGAGGGCCGGCCGCTTCCCCTTCTCGTAGTCCCAGGTGAAGATGGCGTCGGCGTTGTCGGCCACGGCGTGGAGGGCCTCCTCCACGTCGGTGTTGGTGATGGCGAGGATGGCGTCGAGGTCGTTGACGTCCTCACGACCGAGGATGTCGGAATCGGTGGTGGACATGGTCAACCTTCCTTGGAGGTGGCAACGGGTGGGTCGATCGGGTTGGCGTCGCCGCGGCGGACCGCAGCCACGAGCAGGGCGATGAGCTGCTCCCACTCGCGGGCCGGGGGCACGGCGAGGTCGAGGGCGTCGAACAGGAGGAAGCCGAGGCCGACGGCGTGGCAGAAGGCGACCAGGGCCTCGGTGTCGAGGTCGGTGGAGATGCCGCCGCCCTCCTTGGCCGTCTCGATGATGACCGTGAGCCGATCGCGGCGCTCCTGCATGCGGAGGCGCAACAGCTCGCTCACGGCCGGGTCGCGCCGGGCGGCGACGAACGCCTCCAGCAGCAACGCCTGGTCGGGCGAGGTGGACCGGCTCACGAGGTGGCTGCCGGCGATGGTGAGGATGTCCTCGACCCTTCCCTCGAAGCGGTGGTCGGCGAACAGGGCATCCAGCTCGTCCTCGGCCTGGTCGTGGAGGGCTGAGACCAACAGGTCGGCCTTGCCCGTGAACCGGCTGTAGATGGCTCCGGTGGTGAGGCCGGCCCGCCGGGCGATCTCGGCCACACCGGCCCGGTCATAGCCCCGCTCGGCGAACACCTCGGCCGCCGCCGCCAGGAGCCGCTTCCCCACCGGGTCCGGCGCGCTGTCCGGCCCGGCACCGTCGGTTCGGGCGGGGAAGATGGTCAAGGCCACGCCCCGATAATAACGGTGATTATCGGGACTGGCCAGACCCCACGACACATGTCACAGTGATCGCTGTCAACACCGACAACCGGCTGATGAGCGACGTCACCCTCACCGACGAGCTGGCCGGGCTCGCCAACGTGTTCGGCTACGGCTGATGACCTGGAGTGGCTCACGGTGAACGCCATGAAGAGCTCGTTCCTGGCCTTCGACCGCCGACTGCGCCTCATCAACGGGACCATCAAGACCGGCTTCGCTGCGCTCAACGCCGCCGCCCTCGGCGTCAGCCTGGCCGGCTGACCCGCCCGTGGCCTTCGCACGGAGGCGGTCGGGACCGGACCCGACCGCTCCTGTCACTGCCGTCGACCGGCCGCCCCTGCCCTCATCTTCACGATCACCGTCACCGGCATCCTGGCCAACACGCTGATCAACCCGGCCGTACCCGACATCCTCGCCGACTTCGACCAGCCCGACTCCCGGGTGGGCGTCCTGGTATCGGCCGGCACCCTGCCCGGCATCGTCATGGCACCGGTCATCGGTCTCCTCGCCGACCGCTACGGCCGCCGGGCGGTGGTCGTGCCCTGCCTGGTCGCCTTCGGGGTCTGCGGTGCGCTGGCCGGCCTGGCCCCGTCGTTCGGGGCGCTCGTCGCCATCCGCTTCCTCCAGGGCGCCGCCTCGGCGGGCCTCGTGAACCTGGCCGTCGTGATCATCGGCGACCACTGGGACGGGACCGATCGCATCCGCCGCCTCGGGCAGAACTCGGCCGTGCTCACCGTCTCGCTGGCCGTGTTCCCGCCGGTCGGGGGCTCCTCACCGAGCTCGGTTCATGGCGACTGTCCTTCCTGCCCTACCTCGCGGGCCTGGTGAGCGCCGTGGTGGTGTGGCGCCGTCTCCCCGGCGGAAGGCCGGACGGCGCCTCCGCCGAAGGCGAGCAGCTCCGGGCGGCCGCCCGTGCCCTTCGGGATCGGACCGTGTTGGTCTGCACGCTCCTCGGCTTCGCCACCTTCTTCCTCATCTTCGGGCTGTTCCTCGCCACCCTGCCCATCCACCTCGAGCGCCAGTTCGGGCTCGGGGCCGGTGCCCGTGGGCTTGTGCAGGCCGTGCCGGCCACCACCGCGCGCTCGCCGCGCTCTCCGTGCGCCGCTTCCGACGGCGGCTCGGTGCCGGCCGGCTGGTCGCCCTGGCCATGGCCGTCTTCGCCGTGTCCTTCCTCGCCATCGGCCAGGCGCCACTGCTCGGCCTGCTCATCGTGGCCGCGCTCGGCTATGGCCTGGCCCAAGGGGTGCTCATCCCGACCCTGCAGGACCGGATCACGTCGGCGGCCACACCGGCCAGCCGGGGAGCGGTGGTGGCGGCGTTCGTCGGCGCCTCACGGGCCGGCCAGACCGCCGGTCCGGCGGCGTCGGGCCCGACCCTGGGGGCCGTCGGCACGGGAAGGACCTTCGTGCTCGGCGGGGCCGTGGCCGCCGTGACCGCCATCGTGGCCGCCGCGGGCTCTCGTTTCGTCGACGGGACCGAACCAGCTCCCGTCGAGGAAGCCGAGGCCGACGCCGCCGCCGCCGTCGACTGACCGGCACTGCTCGGGTTCAGTGGCGCCGAACGCCGAGGCCGTGGGCGTCACCATGGGCGCCCGTGAGGACGACCGTCGTCGCCACCCGTTGCCCAGCAGCTCCTCACCCGGCTCCGCGACGTCGAGACCGACGTGGCCGCCTTCCGGCTGGCGATGGACACGATGGCGCTGAACGAGCTCGCCGACATCGTCCCGGCCCCGGCGACGCCGGCGACCGCCTCTTCGGCACGGCATAGCCCCCGTCGGGACGACCGGTGGGTCCCGACCCTCGGTTTGCGAGGGTGCGAGCCCGACCGAGCCACGGCCGAGCTGACCCGTGGACCCCAACCCTCGGTTTCCGAGGGTGCAAGCCCGACGAAGCGGCCCACCAGCACATCCGGCGCCGGTCATCCCAGGGCGAGGACAGCGGCGACGGCGTCGCCGAGAACGGCAGCCTCGGCGGCGGCCCCGTCCCGAGCGGCGACCAGCCCATCGGCACCGGGGCCCACCGGGCGCACCACCTCGACGTAGGTCTTGAGCTTGGGTTCGGTGCCGCTCGGGCGCACCACGACCCGGGCGGCGTCGAGCCGCAGCACCACCACATCAGCGGTCGGGAGCCCAAGGCGCTCGGCCACCGTCGGGTCGGCGAGGTCGTCAACCGTCCGTACCGCCCGCCCGGCCAACTCCGCCGGCGGCGCCGCCCGCAGCTCGGTCATGGCGCCGGCGATGCGGGCCGACCCGTCGGCACCTTCCAGGCGGAACGACCGCTGGGTGGTGGCGTGCGACCCGTGGGTGCGAGCGAGCTCGTCGAGGCGGTCGAGCACGGTGTGGCCTTCGCGCCGCAGGGCGACGATGCGCAGCGCGAAGGCCAGCAGGGCGCTCATGCCGTCCTTGTCGGCCACCAGGTCGCCGACGCAGTACCCGAGGGCCTCCTCGTAGCCGAACAGCAGGCGCCGCCCGGGCCCTGCCGCCCGGGCCACCCACTTGAAGCCGGTGAGGGTCTCCTGGTAGGCGACACCGGCGACGGCCGCCATCTTCGAGAGCAGCTGCGACGAGACGATCGTGGTGGCCACCACCGGGTCGAGGTCGGCGCTCTCGCCGCCGCCCGAGCCCGCTGGCGGGTGCGAGAAGACAGCATCGGCCAGCAGGACACCCACCTCATCTCCCGACAGCCTGCGCCAACCCCCCTGCGTGGCCGGGTCGGGCAGCGCCACCGCCAGGCGGTCGGCGTCAGGGTCGTTGGCCATGACTGCGTCGGCTCCCACCCGGCCAGCCTCGGCGAGAGCCAGGTCGAGCGCGCCCGGCTCCTCGGGGCTGGGGAAGGCGACGGTCGGGAAGTCGGGATCGGACGAGTACTGCTCGACGACGAGGTGCGGCGGGGCGAAGCCGGCCCTCACGAGCAGTTCGGACACCAGACCACCGCCGACCCCGTGCAACGGCGTGTAGACGATCGAGAGCTCGCCGGGCGGCCCCGGGAGCATGGAAGCAACGGCAGCGAGGTAGCCCTCGACCACCTCGTCGCCGAGCCGGTGGATGCCGGGGTGGTCAGCAGCAGCGAGGGTCACGACCGACAGCGGGCCGACGGCGTCGATGGCGGCGGAGATGGTGGCGTCGTCCGGGAGGATGATCTGGGCGCCGGTGTGGTCATAGACCTTGTAGCCGTTGTCCCGAGCCGGGTTGTGACTGGCCGTGACCATCACACCGGCGGCGGCGCCGAGGTGGCGGACGGCGAACGCCAACACCGGGGTGGGGAGCGGGCCAGCCAGCAGGTGGACGGGCAGGCCGGCGCCAGCCAGCACGGCCGCGGTGTCCTCGGCGAAGTCCCGGGACTTGCGGCGGGCGTCGAAGCCGACGGCCACGCCACCCTCGGCTCGCCCCGACGCCCGCACCCAGGCGGCCACGCCGGCGGCGGCCCGGCGGACCAGGACCCGGTTCATGCGGTTGGGTCCCGCGCCGAGCTCACCCCGCAGACCGGCGGTGCCGAACTGCAGCCGGGACCCGAAGCGGTCCGCCAGCCCGGCCTCGTCGGCCGTCTCCAGCACGGCGGCAAGCTCGGCCCGGGTCTCGGGATCGGGATCCTCGGCCAGCCACGCCTCGGCGGCCGCCCGCATCTCGGCCACCCCTCCGTTCCGGGGCAGCGTTCGGACCCCCTGTAGCCCGCGAAATGCCCCAGAAGGGGGTGGTGGGCCCGGTCGGGTCACAGGCGGGCCACGATGTCGGCGATCAGGGCGCCGTTGCGCTCGGCGGCGGCCACCCCGGCGGCCAGCACCTCGGCGTGGTCCAGGGCCTGGCCGCTGATGCCGGCGGCCAGGTTCGTCACCAGCGACAGGCCGAGCACGTCGAGGCCGAGGTGCACGGCGGCCACGCACTCGGGCACCGTGGACATCCCGACGAGGTCGGCCCCGAGCGTGCGCAGCATGCGGATCTCGGCCGGGGTCTCGTACTGCGGACCGGCCGTGCATGCGTACACGCCCTCGGTGAGCGAAGGGTGGAGCTCGTGGGCAAGGCTCCGCAGGCGAGGCGACCAGGCGTGGGTGAGGTCGACGAACCGGGGACCGAGGTCGTCCCGGTTGGGCCCAGTCACGGGTGACGCGCCGGTGAGATCGAGGTGATCGGCGATGAGGACCGCCTCCCCGACCGACAGCCCGTCCCGCACACCGCCGGCGGCGTTGGTGAGCACGATGGTGCGACAGCCGGCGGCCGCTGCCGTGCGGACCCCGTGGACCACTGCGGCCGGCCCGTGGCCTTCGTAGCCGTGCACCCTGCCCAGGAAGGCGAGCAGTCGGCGACCCCCGGGGGCGGTGATCGAGCGCACCCTCGCCACGTGCCCCTCGACGGTGGGAGTGGGGAAGCCGCCGAGGTCCGTGAGATCGACCTCGGCCACCACGTCCCCCATGAGATCGGCGGCCGGCTGCCACCCGCTGCCGAGCACCACGGCGACCTCGTGGCCATCGACGCCGGTCCGCTCGGCCAGCTTCCGGGCCGACGCCGCCGCCGCCACGAACGGATCCCCGGCGCCGGCCTCCGGCCTCACGGCTCCAAGGTGTGGAGGAGCTGGGCGAGGGAGAGCCCGGGCCTGGCCCCGGTGTGGCCCAGCACGGCCGACGCCGCGATCGAGCCGAGCCGGCCGCAGCGGTCGAGGGGTTGGTCGTGGGTCCATCCGTAGAGGAAGCCGGCGGCGTAGAGGTCGCCGGCGCCGGTGGTGTCGACCACGGTTTCGACGGGGTGGGCGGCGATCTCCCACTCGTCGTCGCCGGCGAGGATGACGGACCCCTTCTCGCTGCGGGTGAGGCAGGCGATCCGGCAGTGGCCCCGCACAAGCTCGACGGCCTCCTCGAAGGTGGCCACCTGGTAGAGCGAGGTGATCTCGTCGGTGTTGGCGAACAGGATGTCGGTCCCCCCCGCCACCAGCGCCAGGAAGTCGGCGCGGTGGCGGTCGACGCAGAACCCGTCGGACAGGCTGAGGGCCACCGTGCGGCCGGCGGCGTGGGCGGCTTCGGCGGCCACCCGGTAGGCCTCCTTGGCTTCGGGCCGATCGAAGAGGAAGCCCTCGAGGTAGGTGACGGCGGCCGAACCGATGAGGTCGAGGTCGAGGTGGTCGGCGCCGAGCAGGGACGACGCCCCGAGGTAGGTGTTCATGGTGCGCTGCGCGTCGGGGGTCACCACGATGATGCAGCGGCCCGTGCCCGGGCCGGCGGTGGCCGGTGGCGAGTCGAAGACCACGCCGAGCGAGCCGAGATCGTGGGCGAAGACGGTGCCCAGGGCGTCGTCGCGCACCCGGCCGATGTAGCCGGCCCGGCCCCCGAAGGAGGCCACCCCGGCCAGGGTGTTGGCGGCCGAGCCGCCGGACATCTCGGTGCGGCTGCTCACGGCCCGGTAGAGCTGTTCGGCCCGCTCGGCGTCGACCAGGGTCATGGCCCCCTTGGTGAGGGCCAGGCGCTCGAGGAACCCGTCGTCCTCGTGGCTGAGCACGTCGACCAGGGCGTTGCCGATGCCGACGACATCCAGGTCGGTGGCGGTCACGGGCGACGACCCTACTCAGCGACCGACGGACCGGCGGTAGCTTGCCTCGGTGCTCACCGCCGAAGACCAGTACCGCCTGCCCCGCACCGTCGTCCCCTCCCGCTACGAGCTGACCCTCGAGCCCGACCTGGCCGCCGCCACCTTCGCCGGCTCCGAAGCGGTGACCGTGGAGGTGGCGGAGCGGACCGACGAGGTCACGCTCAACGCCATCGAGCTGTCCATCGACGAGGCCTGGGTGGCCACGGCCGGAGGGCAGCGCATCGATGCCGGCGTGTCCTACGACGAGGAGACCGAGCGGGCCACCCTGGCGCTGGCCGAGACCCTCCCGGCCGGACCGGCCACCGTCCACACCCGCTTCCGGGGGGTGCTCAACGACAAGCTCCACGGCTTCTACCGGTCGACCTTCACCACCGCCGACGGCGCCCGGGCCGTCATCGCCACCACGCAGTTCGAGTCCACCGACGCCCGCCGGGCCTTCCCGTGCTGGGACGAGCCCGACCGCAAGGCAGTCTTCTCGGTGACCCTCGTGGTCGACGAAGGGCTCACCGCCCTCTCCAACGCCGCCGAGGCCGGGAGCGAGCCGGCCACCGACGGCCGCCGCCGGGTCCGCTTCGCCGACACCATGGTGATGTCGACCTACCTGCTGGCCTTCATCGTGGGGCCGCTCGAGGTGACCGACCCCGTCGACGTCGGCGGCACCCCGCTGCGGGTCGCCCACCCCCCCGGCCAGGGTCACCTCACCGGCTTCGCCCTCGAGTCCGGCGCGTTCGCCCTCCGCTTCTTCGAGGACTACTTCGGCCTGCCGTACCCCGGCGGCAAGCTCGACCTGGTGGCCATCCCCGACTTCGCCTTCGGGGCCATGGAGAACCTCGGCTGCGTGACCTTCCGCGAGGCCCTCCTGCTGCTCGACACCGAGCGTTCCACGAAGGCCGAACAGCAGCGAGTGGCCGACGTGATCCACCACGAGATCGCTCACATGTGGTTCGGCGACCTCGTGACCATGAAGTGGTGGAACGGCATCTGGCTCAACGAGGCGTTCGCCACGTTCATGGAGATGTTGTGCACCGACGCCTTCCGACCGGAGTGGGACCGCTGGACCGACTTCGGCATCTCCCGTTCGGCGGCCTACGACACCGATGCCCTCGCCACCACCCGACCCGTCGAGTTCGAGGTGGTGTCGCCGGCCGAGGCCGAGGGGATGTTCGACGTCCTCACCTACGAGAAGGGCGCCGCCGTGGTGCGGATGCTCGAGCAGTACCTCGGCGGGGAGCGCTTCGCCGAGGGCATCCGCCGCTACATGGCCGCCCACCAGTACGGCAACACCGAGACCACCGACCTGTGGGACGCCATCGAGGAGGCCACCGGTGAGCCCGTGCGCCGCATCATGGACAGCTGGATCTTCCAGGGCGGCTACCCCGTGGTCGACGTCGAGCTGATCGACGAGAACCGCTCCTTGCGGTTGGCCCAGGAGCGGTTCCGCTACGCCGACGGCGAGCGATCGGGCGACGGCGGCGGGGCCCCCCGGTGGGCGGTGCCGGTCCTCGTCCGCTACGGCAGCGCCGAGGATGCCGCCGCCGCCGAGGGCGCGACGAGCTCGGCCCGGCTCGAGAAGGTCCTGCTCGACGACGACGCGGTCGACGTTCCCCTCGACGCCCCCGCCGACTGGGTGGTGGTCAACAGCGGCGGCTCGGGCTTCTTCCGGGTTCGAGCCGGGCCACCGCTGCTGCGTGCCCTCACGTCGAGAGCCCAGAGCGAGCTCTCGCCCCTCGAGCGCTACGGGCTGGTGGATGACGCGTGGGCGTCGGTGCTGGCCGGGACCACCGGGGTCCCCGCCTACCTGGACGTCCTGCGCACCATCGCCGCCGACGAGACCGATCTGTCGGTGTGGCAGCGCCTGGTCGGCACCCTCCGCGCCCTGGACCGCATCGTGGACGACCAGGACGCCGAGGCGTTCCAAGGCCTCGTCCGCGCCCTTGTCGGCCCTGCCCTGCGCCGCCTCGGCGACGAGCCGACCCCCGGCGAGCCGGACCGGACGTCGGCCCTGCGGGCCACGCTGTTCGAGGCGCTCGGCCAGCTCGGAGCCGACGAGACGGTCCAGGCGAGGGCGGCGGCGCTGCACCGCCAGGGACTGGAGGAGCCCCGCTCGGTCGACCCGGACCTCCTCGACGCCGCCGTGCGGGTGCTGGCCGCCACCGGCGACGCCACCGTCTACGACGAGTTCGTGCTGCGCTCGTCGGAGGCCACGACCCCCCAGGACGAGCTCCGCTACCTCGGTGCCCTCGCCGACCTGCCCTCCGAAGAGCTGATCTCCCGGCTGCTCGTCCGCCTCCTCAGCGACGAGGTCCGCACCCAGGACGCGCCGTTCGTGCTGCGACGGGCCATCACCAACAAGGTCGGCGGCCCGACGGCGTGGACCTTCGTGCGCCGCAACTGGGAGGCCATCAACGAGCGGTTCCCGTCGAACAGCATCGCCCGGCTGCTCGAGGGCGTCCGTTCCCTGAACGAGCCGGTCGTGGCCGCCGACGTGGAGGCGTTCCTGGCCGAGCACCCGGTCCCACAAGGGGCCAAGGCCGTCGCCCAGCACATCGAGCGCATGCGGGTCAACGTGGCGCTCCGCCAGCGCGAGGCCGGCGCCCTTCACGACGCCCTGACCTGACGGCGGACGGCGGCGCCGCCCTGCTCGTCAGCCGACGGGGGGGACCGACCAGCCTGGTCAGCCCTCTTCGATCGAGTAGGTGAGGTTCCCGCCGCGGTCGCGGACGCGGGCCGTCACCCGGCGCTCCACCGAGCCGTCGGAGGCCGAGCACTCGAAGCTCTCACCGGGCGGCACGACCTTCACCTCGTCGTCACCGCAGTCGACCTCCACCTTCCCGCCCTCGAGCTGGGCGGTGATGGCGACGGTCAGCTCGTTGCGCACCGATGCCATGTCCAACACGGCGGCGGTGGGCTGGATGCGCAGGTTGCCGTCGGTGTCCCGTTGGGTCACCTCGACCGAGAGGGGGAGACCGGCGATGCGGACCCGGCAGGTGAAGGACCGCCCCTTCTCGACGTCGACCTGGTCAGGACACTGCGGAGCCGTCACCGGTAGGTCGAAGGTGGCGGCCAGCGACGAGCGGACCTCGGAGGCCACCCGGTCCATGTCGAGCTCGGGCTCCCGCCCACACCCGGCGGCGACCAAGGCCAGCACGCCGAGCACGCCGAGCACCAAGGCGGAGCGGAGTCCCGGGCGGGCACGAGGTGCGGTCGATGGCGCCCGCCGGACCGGCGAACGGTCCGCCGGGGCCCGGGCAGGGGACACGGGTCGGCACCCTATGCGGCCCCGGCGAGCGGCCGTGGTCAGCGGGCGCCGGTGGCGTCACCCGAGGCACCGGGGGGCGAGGAGAGGGAGGACCAGTGCGACGCCGTCGGGGCAGGTCGGGTGAGTCGCCAACCAGTTCGGCAGGTCGGCGAAGGCCACCCAGTCGGTGGCCACCACCTCGCCGTCGGGGAAGGAGAAGGGGCCATCGCTGCGGGCGAGGAAGATCTCGGCCACCTCGTCCACCTCTTCGTCGTGGTAGAGACCGCCGCCGAGGCGCTCGACCGGCACGACCACACCGGCCTCCTCGGCCAGCTCCCGGCCGGCGGCCCCGACCCAGCTCTCACCCACGGCGACCACCCCGCCGAGGGCGACGTCCCAGCGCGACGGCCACACGTCCTTCCAGCCGGCCCGGCGGTGCACGAGCAACCGCTGGCCGGCGGTGTCGATCACCGCGACGAAGACGGTCCGGTGGCGCAGCCGGCAGCGGCGCATCTCCTCTCTCGTGACCAGGGCGACGACGACGCCGGCGGGGTCGACCACCTCGACGGCCTCCCGGCCGGCGGGGTGGGTCACCGCCGCCGGAGTCGGGGCAGCTCGATGCGGGGGCAGCGGTCCATGACCACGTCCAGGCCGGCGGCACGAGCCCGGCCGGCGGCGGCTTCGTCGACCACGCCGAGCTGCAGCCACACCGCCTTGGCCCCGACAGCCACGGCCTCGTCGACGTGGGTGCCCGCTTCGCTGGAGCGGCGGAACACGTCGACCACCTCCACGCCCACCGAGGTCGGCACCGAGGCGAGGGTGGGGTAGCACGGCTCGCCGAGGATCTCGTCCACCCCGGGGTGGACGGGCACCACCCGGTAGCCGTTGGCCTGCAGGAAGGCGGCCACACCGTGGCTGTCACGCCTCGGGTCGGGCGAGCAGCCGACCACCGCCCAGACGTGGGTGGTGGTCAGCACCCGGTCGATCACGGCCACCTCGTCATCCCGGCCGGTCATGGCCGGTCCCCCGCTCGGGCTTCGGTGAGGGCGTCGTCCCAGGCGACGCCATCGGCGATGCGGACCCGCCAGCGCACCGCCTGGGCCGGCCAGTTCATGGCCAGGGCCCCGATCACCTGCCCGTCCCGGCCGTACAAGGCGACGAAGCGGCGCTCGGACAGCGAGCCCATCACCACGGCCACCTCGGCGTCCAGCCCGGCGCGGCCGGCGAGCTGGATCTTCCGGTCGTACTGATCGGACCAGAACCACGGCACCGGGCAGTACGGCTGGCCGGCGCCGGGGCCCTCGCCGGCGAGCAGGCGCCGGGCGGCGTGGGCACCCTGTTGGACGGCGTTGTCCCAGTGCTCGACCCGCATCGCCTCCCCCACGTGGGCATGGGTCCAGCGGGCGACGTCGCCGGCGGCGACCACGCCCGGGGCGGCGAGACAGGTCTCGTCGCAGACCACCCCGTCGTCGAGGACGAGCCCCGAGCCCTCGAGCCAACCCGTGGCCGGGGTGACGCCCACGCCGACGACCACGGCGTCGGCGTCCACGGCCGAGCCGTCGGCCAGCCGCACCCGCTCGACCCGGTCGGCACCGTCCATGCCCTCGACCCCGGTGCCGAGGCGGAGGTCGACGCCGTGGTCGCGGTGCAGCTCACCACAGAGGGAGCCGATCTCGGTGCCGAGCACCCGGCCGAGGGGCACTGACAGGGCCTCCACGAGGGTGACCTCGATCCCCCGGCGCCGGCAGGTGGCGGCCACCTCGGCCCCGATGAACCCGGCGCCGACGACCACCACCCGGAGCGGTGCCCGGTCCAGGTCGGCCCGAAGGGCGAGGCAGTCGTCGACGGTGCGGAGCACGTGCACCCCCGCCATGTCCTCCGTGCCGGCCAGACGGCGAGGGGTGGCGCCGGTGGCGATGACCAGCCCGTCGTAGGCGACGGCGGTGCCGTCGGCCAATGACACCCTCCGGGCGGTGAGATCGAGGCCGGTGGCCCGCACGCCGAGCCGCCAGTCGAGATCGAGGCCGTCGTCGAGCCCCGCGGAGAGGGCCGTGCGCTCCGGCTGCCAGTCACCGGCCAGCACCTGCTTGGACAGCGGTGGGCGGTCATAGGGGCGATGGGGCTCCTCGCCCACCATGGTGATCGTGCCGTCGAACCCCTCGCTGCGCAGGGTCTGGGCCGCCCGTGAACCGGCCAACGACGCCCCGACCACGCAGACCGACCGCATCCCCCGCGGTCAGTCCTCGGCGATGGCGATGGCCTGCTTGGGGCAGCGGCGCACCGCCTCCTCGACCTTCGGACGCAGGGCCTCGTCGGGGGTCTCGTCCAGCACGTAGAGGAAGTCGTCGTCGCGCACCTCGAACACCTCGGGGGCGACGACCATGCACACGGCGTTGCTCTCGCACAGGTCGAAATCGACGACGACGCGCATCGGACCCCCCAGAGCGGTGACGGCGGGTTGGCCGCGGCCAAACCTAGCCAACCGGCGAGTCCGACCACGCTGCCCCGGCTCGCCGGCGGCGCTGGCTAGCGTGGCGGGAGGTCGACCTGGGACGGGCCGAGCGGTTGCCGTTGTGCGGCGAGATCGAGGAGCGAGCGTGGCCAAGCGACGGTTGGGAGGGCCGTTGGTCGCCGTCGTCCTGCTCGTGGTCCTCTTCGTCGGCCCCGGCTGCGGCGACGCCGAGATCACCCAGGACCGCTTCCGCACCCAGCTCGTCGAGTCCGGCGAGGGACGCATCTCCCCTGAACGGGCCGAGTGCGTCACCGACGCCCTGTTCGAGGAGCTGGACCAGGAGGACATCGAGGTCCTCTACGCCGCCCAATCCGCCGACGACGTGCCAGAGGCCACGGCCCGCCGCCTCGAGCGCGCCATCGAGGCCTGCACCGCCGAGTAAGGCACCGTCCCCCCCCCCGTTCTGCGTGCTGAGGGCACCAACCACCGGTCGCCCCGGCAGAAGAACCGACCGTCGTGCCTCTGACGCCTCGTGACCACCCAGGGCGGCTTTTCCCGGGCGGTCTGCGTCATCGGCCTGCGGACGGGTAGAAACCGCAGCACTTGGCCCGCGTTGACGACGAGGAGAAGCGACATGAGCCAGCAAGGCACCGGCGAGACGCCGGGAGCATCGCAGCAGGTGAAGGACACGGCAGCGACCGCCGCCGCCAAGACCAGTGAGGTGGCCGGCACCGCCAAGGAGGGCACCAAGGAGGTCGCGTCGGAGGCCACCCAGCAGGCCGGCCAGGTCGCCCGGGAGGCGTCGGCGCAGGCCCGAGAGCTGGTCGGACAGGCCCGGACCGAGCTGCGGGACCAGGCGTCCCAGCAGGCGGGGCGGGCCGCCGAGCGGGTGCGCACCCTGTCCGAGCAGGTGCAGGCGCTGACTGATGGTCGTCCCGAGGAGGCCGGGCCGGTCGGCGACTACGCCCGCCAGGCCGGCGACAAGCTTCAACAGGTGGCCAGCCGGCTCGACGAGGGAGGCCTCGACGGGGTCTTCGAGGACGTCCAGGGCTTCGCTCGCCGGCGCCCGGGCGCGTTCCTCGCCGGCGCCGCCGTGGCCGGTTTCGCGGTGGGGCGCATGGTGCGGGGAGCACAGAGCGCCGCCCAGAGCCAGAGCCAGGGTCCGGACAGCTCCGGCTACCCAGCGCCAGGGGCCTACGGCACGCCCCCGATCGACGTGGCCATGCCTCCGGCCCAGCCGGGGCTCGTCGATCCCGTCGCCGGGCCGGTGACCGGCGGGCCGGCGTCGGGTGCCCCGGTGGCCGGAGGACCGGCGACGCCCGGCGCCTACCCACCACCACCACCGCCACCACCACCGCCGCCGCCGCAGGCTCCCCCGGCACCGTGGCCGCCGGCCGAAGGACGGACCTGATGTCGTCGGTCGACCGCCCGGAGGGGGTTGACCTCTCCCAGGAGCCGAAGCAGCCCGACAAGTCACTCGGGCAGCTCTTCTCGGAGATGACCAGCGACCTGAGCACGCTGATGCGCAAGGAGGTCGAGCTGGCCAAGGTGGAGACGAAGGAGGAGGTGTCGCGTGCCGGCAAGGCGGGCGGCATGTTGGGAGCGGGCGGCTTCGCCGGCTACATGGCCCTCCTGTTCCTGTCGTTTGCCCTCGCCTGGTTGCTCGACGAGGTCATGCACGTCGCCTTGGCCTTCCTCATCGTCGGCCTCGTGTACGCCATCGCCGCCGCCGTCCTCATCGTGACCGGTCGCACGAAGCTGCAGCAGGTCAACCCCGTTCCTGAACAGACAGTCGAAACCCTGAAGGAGGATGTGCAGTGGGCCAAAGCGCAGAAGAACTGAGGCGGGACATCGAGCGGACGAGAGGTGATCTCGGGGAGCATCTCGACGCCATCGGTGACCGGGTCAGCCCGGGCCGGATGGTCGAGCGTCGCAAGAACCGGATGCGAGCCGGGATGGAGACGTTGCGGGAGCGGGTGATGGGTGTCCCCTCCACCGTCTCCGGAGCCGTCTCCGGCCATGCTTCGTCGGCCGGCAGCGGTGCCGCCGAGGCGGCCTCGGCCGTCGGCGACGCCGTGAAGGGCGCCCCCGACACCGCCCGCCAGCAAGCGCAGGGCAACCCGCTGCTCGCAGGAGCGGTGGCTTTCGGCGCCGGCCTCGCCGCCGCCGCCATCTTCCCGGCCACCCAGGCCGAAGAAAGCGCCGCCCAGGGCCTGAAGGATGCCGCCGCCGAGCCGCTGAAGCAGGAGGCGACCAACGTCGCCAAGGAGGTTGCCTCCAACCTGCAGGAGCCGGCCCAGCAGGCGGCCGACCAGCTCAAGCAGACGGCGCAGTCCTCGGCCGAGCAGGTGAAGAGCACGGCGCAGTCCTCGGCCGAACAGACCAAGCAGGCCGGCACGCAGGCCGCCCAGGACGTCAAGAAGAAGGCGCCCGGTACGAGCTGAGCCAATCCTTGACGAGGGCGCCCGGGCCATCTGGCGGTCCGGGCGTCCTGTCGCGCCTCGCGTTGGGCCGGTGTCAGGCCGGTGTCCAGGGCTCGCGGAGGCGGCGGAGCCAGGTGAGGACCTCTCGGCGGGTCATGGGGCCGCGGGCGTGCCACGGCTCGATCATCCCGTCCCGGGCGTAGGCGGCCAGCTCGGCACGGGCGTCAGCGAGACCGTCCGGGTCGATGGCGCAGCGCTTCGCGTCGGGATCGACCCCGAACACCCGCGCCGCGTTCAGGCCGAACACCTTCGCCTTCAGCTCGGCGGTGAGAGCCGGGTAGCCATGGCGCTCTTGCAGCTCGGGGGAGATCTGGAAGGCGCGGAAGGCCATGATCTGCGGCTGCGGTGAGCCGTACCACACGGCGTCGGTCCCCCACATGACGTTGTCGATGCCCACCCGCGACAGCAGCTTGCCGAGCATGTGCGCAGCCTCGGTGGGGCTGTCCAGCGTCTCCCGCCAGGTCGTGCCCAGCTCGGCGTGCACGTTGGAGTTCGGCGGGATGCCGTTGTCGTCGAGCGCCTTGACGAGGCTGTTCACCCCCCGGGCGGCGTCGGCGGGGTCGTACGGGCCCTCTTCGGTCTGGTTCTCGTACGCGCCGTGGTACACGATGAAGTCGATGTCGGGGTACTGCTTGGCCACGGCCACCAGGTCCTCGGGGCCGTTGTGGCTGCGGTCGAACTCGAGGAGTGGCAACCCCTTGTGGGCGCACATGACTCGCACGCCCAGTTGGTGTGCCTTCTCGACGACGGGGAGGCCGACGGCAGGATCGTCGAGTGCGTACCCGCGCCCGTCGGGACCCCATGCCGTGTAGACCTTGAACGCGGCGACATCGCCGGTGTCGGCGGTCCTCTCCATCTCGTCGAGCCGCATCGCCAGCTCACCGCAGGTCGGCGCGATCACGTCGTGCAGCAGCACGCGGGCCTCGCCGCCGGCGGCGAGCGACTCGGCGAGCTGTCGGGTCTCGCGCTTCTCCTCCCACGGCAGCGGGGCGTCGAGCGGACCGGAGTTCGGAACATCGGACAGCAGGGAGATGGTCGTGTCGCTGGCCAGGAACATGTCGTGCAGGTAGGCCGTGCGGTCGACGCAGCGGTACGGGTCGGTCTCGGCGCACCCCGCCGGCACGAGGCCCAGGATCATGTCGGCGATTCGCTGCGCGTTCTGCCGCCAAGGTCCATCGGGCACGACGTGATGGGTGTGGATGTCGAAGATGAACTCGCCTCCCCCCGACAGCTCCAGCTCACAGGCCTCGAGATCCTCGGGTTCGGGAACCTCGAAGGAGCCACCCTGGCCGTTCGAGGTCGTCGGCCCCCGGTTGCTGTTGGGCGCTGCGCTGCCGCCCCCGCGGCCGGAGCCGCCCCCGTCGGAGGAGCAGGCGCCGAGGTTGTAGGTGGCGAGCACCGCGGCCACGCCGCCGGCGGTCTGGAGGCAGCGACGCCGGTCCACCCCGATGCGATCGGCGGCGAGAGCGGCCCGGTCGACCGCAGCCCGCTCGAGGGCACGGTCGCCGGGCGTGCGGGGCGGGGGGGAGGAACTCGCCGTTCGACGCCGGGCCTGGACGGAGCGGCAGCAACGGCTGGTGATCCGGCTGCTGTGCCAGTCGCCGTCGCCACGCGCTCATCGCCGAACACTACGACCGCCGGTGAGGCATCGTTCCGGGGCCCGCGGGCCGACCGATCCCGATCACTCGAACCCCCGGCCTCTAGGTTGCTCACGTAGCGTCGGGTCATGGCCGATGTAACCGAGACACAACTCCCGGGAGTTGGGGTCCGCCATGACTTCGTCACCAAGGACGGAAGCCGCATCGGAGTCCTGTGGCACCGCACGGGACGGCGGGAGCTCCTCCTCTACGACCGCGCCGATCCCGACGCCTGTCGGACGGTGATCAACCTCGACGCTGATGACACCCGCACGCTCGCGGAGCTGCTCGGGTCGTCTCGGGTGAGCGAGGCGCTGGGTGCCGTGCAGCAGCAGGTGCACGGGCTGGCAATCGACTGGGTCACCGTGCCCGCCGGTTCCGCCGTCGACGGTGCCGCGCTCGGTGACACTGCCGTTCGGACCCGCACCGGCGCCTCCATCGTTGCCGTCATCCGCGAAGGAGCGACAGTCCCCTCCCCCGGTCCGGAGTTCGTCCTCGCCGGGGGTGACGTCACCGTTGCCGTCGGCACGCCAGAGGGTCTGGAGAAGCTGCACGGACTGCTCGAGTCCCTCGACGGGTGACGCTGCTCGCGGCCGCTTCTGACGAGGTCGCGGTCGCCTTCCTCGAACTCGGTGCCGTCATCCTCGGGCTGGCGCTGGTCGCCCGTCTCTCGACCCGGCTCGGCATCAGCCCGATTCCCGCTTACCTGGTTGCGGGCCTCGCGTTCGGCGAGGGCGGCGTTGCCCGTATCGAAGTGACCGAAGACTTCGTCGAGCTCGGCTCGGAGATCGGGGTCATCCTGCTGCTGTTGACGCTCGGGCTCGAGTACAGCGCCGAGGAGCTCCGGGGCGGGTTGCGACGGGGTGTGCCTGCTGGTGCGCTCGACTTCGGTGTGAACTTCGTGCCCGGCGTCGTCGCCGCGTTCATCCTCGGCTGGGATGGGAAGTCGGCGCTGCTGCTCGGCGGCGTCACCTACATCTCCTCTTCCGGCGTCATCTCGAAACTGCTCTCGGACCTGCAGCGCCTCGGGAACCGAGAGACACCGACGATCCTGTCGATCCTCGTCATCGAAGACCTCGTGATGGCGCTGTACCTGCCCCTTATCGGCGTCATCCTCGCTGGGAGCGACCTGCCCGAAGGCGTCATAGCCGTCGCCGCTGCGGTCGCGGTCGTAGCCCTCATCCTCACCGCCGCCCTGCGCTATGGCAACGTCCTCAGCCGTGCCCTCTTCAGTCGGTCGGATGAGGTCGTACTGCTGAGCCTGCTCGGCGTGACACTGGTGGTTGCAGGTCTTGCGCAGCAGGTGCAGGTCTCAGCGGCGGTCGGTGCGTTCCTCGTCGGGATCGCGGTCTCGGGCCCACTGCAGGAGCGGGCGGCGGCGCTCATCGGACCACTGCGCGACCTCTTCGCGGCGACGTTCTTCCTCTTCTTCTCGTTTCAGATCGACCCTCGCGACCTGCTCCCGGTCGCGGGCGCGACGGCTGCGCTGGCGCTGGTAACGGGTAGTACGAAGCTGCTGACCGGCTGGTGGGGCGCCCGCCGGGCGGGGATAGGCACCCCCGGACGTATCCGCGCCGGCACAGCGCTCGTCGCCCGAGGAGAGTTCTCGATTGTGATCGCCGGCCTCGGCGGCGCCGCCGGAGTTGACGCCGCCCTGGCCCCACTCGCAGCCGCGTACGTGCTCCTGATGGCGGTCGCGGGGCCGGTGCTCACGCGCTACGCCGACCTCATCGGGAGATCGCGCACTGCTTGATCTTCGTCTCGGGCGCTGCCGGCAGGCTCGGCTCTTCCAGCGACTTCCCGGGTCATCTGGTGGAGGTGAGGGGACTCGAACCCCCGGCCTCTACGTTGCGAACGTAGCGCTCTCGCCAGCTGAGCTACACCCCCGTCGGGATCGCACTCTAGCGTTCCCTCGTTTCCCGACCGCCGACGTACGCGGCCGCCGAAGTACGTGGTGGAGAAGGTGGCGGCGGAACAGACCCTGGATGGGGACGTCGGAAGCCCTACGTTCGGTGGCATTCGCGCCGATGGAAGAGCATGACCCTCCGTACCCCCCGAGTGGTCCGAGCGGGGCTCGTCGCCCTCGCCCTGGCCGCCGTCCTGAGCAGCTGCTACTCCTCACCGCGCGGTGAGGCCCTCCGGCTCCTGAACCAGGATCGCACCAGTCGAGGCGTTCCGGCCCTCGGATCCCACAGCCAGCTCGATGCGAAGGCCCAAGCCTGGGCGGAGCGGCTGGCTCGGGAGAACCGCCTCTACCACTCGAACCTCAGCTCGGGCATCACGGCCTGCTGGCGCAGCCTCGGCGAGAACGTCGGCTACGGCAGCTCCATCGCTCAGGTCCAGGAGGCCTACATGAACTCCCCCGGTCACCGGGCCAACATCCTGAACGCCAAGTTCGACCGGGTCGGTATCGGCGTGGCCTACAACGGCAGCCGGGTCTACACGGTCCAGGTGTTCATGGACTCCTGCTGACGAACCACGGGCCCGGGCCCTCGGAAACCGAGGGTGGGAGCCCACGGGATGGACCGGGCCACGAACCACGGGCCCGGACCCTCGGAAACCGAGGGTGGGAGCCCACGCTATGGAGGGGACAGGGGCGGGGGGGACCCCGGTGGTCAGCTCGAGGCGGAGCGACGCAGCAGCAGCGCGGGGTCCTGTTGGCCCGGCGCCGGCAGGTAGCGGACCTTGGCGGCCCGCTCGGCGGCGGCCTTGCGGGCCTGCACGAGCAGCCACACGTACCCGGCGAGCATGGCGTCGATGCCGAGGTGGAGCCACACGGCGGGGCTGCCGAGGAGAAGGGCCAGCACGAAGGTGAGCGCGGCGGCGGCCACCAGGGTGACCAGGACGTCACGCCGGCGGCGCTTGCCCTCGCTGCGGGTGGCCGGTGCGCCCGGGCCGTGGTGGACCGGGCGGTGACCGGTCGGGATCGGCGCGGTGCGCCGGGGCGCTCGGGCGGTCGCCGACCGGCCTCCCGGCGCCGCCCGCTCCAGGATCGACAGCTGGCGGCGGAACGAGGAGATGGAGTCCGCCGGGCGAGCCTCTCGCCGATGGCGCACGTAGGGCGGCAGGAGGAACGCTGCCCATGCCCCAGCGAGGATGAGTAGCACCATGAGACCCACGCTCCGCGCCTACTTCCTTTGCGATCAGGACCGTATCCACAGCCACCAGCTCGGTGGTGGATGGGTTGCGGTCGGGGGTCTGGAGGGTGAACAGGTCCGGTTCCGGCCGGACAGAACGTTACGGTTCTACTACGGAACGGCGAAGTGCGACAACCGCCCTCATCGGTCGATGTCGTCCATGGCCGGCGGTCGCCGGTAGACGCCCGAGCGCCCACCGGTCTTCTCCCAGAGGGCCAGGTCGCCGATGACCATGGCCCGGTCGGCCGACTTGCACATGTCGTAGATGGTGAGCGCGGCCACCGAGCAGGCGGTGAGCGCCTCCATCTCGACTCCGGTGCGGTCGACGGTGTCGACGTGGGCCTCCACCTCGATGAAGTCGTCCTCGATGCGGAAGTTGACGAGCACCGCCCCGACGAGCAGGGGGTGGCAGAGCGGGATGAGGTCGGCGGTGCGCTTGGCGGCCTGGATGCCGGCGACGCGGGCCACGGACAACACGTCGCCCTTGCCGATGCCACCACGAGCCACGAGGGAGGTGGTCTCGGGCTGCATGTAGACCCGGCCCCGGGCGATCGCCCGCCGGTGCGACGGCTCCTTGGGGGTGACGTCGACCATGCGGGCCCGGCCGAGGGGATCGAGGTGGGTGAGGCCGCGGTCTGACATGGCCGAAGTGTAGGGGGACCGCCGAGGGGCGGCCGCTCCGGCCTCCGACCGGTCAGCCGCCGATCTGGCTCATCGACCGGCCGGGGCGGATGAACGCGGGCTGTCCGATCTGGTGCCCGGGGCCCTTGGCGGCGACGGTGCCGGCGATGGCCGCGGCCAGCTCGGCGTCGTCGGCGCCGGCCCGGAGGAGGTGCCGCAGATCGGTCTCGTCGGTGGCGAAGAGGCAGGCCCGGAGCTTGCCGTCGGCGGTGAGCCGGATGCGGTCGCACGACGCGCAGAACGGCTCGGTGACGCTGCCGATCACCCCGATCTCACCGGCACCGTCCCGGTAGCGCCAGCGGGTGGCGGGTTCGTGGCCGCGAGCTACCGGCACGAGCGGGAAGGCGGCGTCGACGGCGGCCACGATCTCGGCCGCCGGCACGACCCGGTGCGCCGCCCACGCGCCGTCGGCGTCGAGAGGCATGAACTCGATGAAGCGAACCGTCACGCCCCGTTCGCGCCCGAAGGCCGCGAAGTCGACCACCTCGTCGTCGTTGACGCCCCGCATGACGACGACGTTCAGCTTGACGGGGGCGAGCCCGGCGGCCACGGCGGCGTCGATGCCTTCCAGGACCCGTGGCAGCTCGTCGCGGCGCGTGAGGGTGGTGAAGCGGTCACGGCGCAGGGAGTCGCAGGACACGTTGATGCGAGCGAGGCCGGCGGTGGCCAGGTCGTCGGCGATGGTTCGCAACGTCGATCCGTTGGTGGTCAGCGACAGGTCGGTGCCGAGGGCGGCGAGCTTGGCCACGAGCACCGGCAGGTGAGCCCGGAGGGTCGGCTCCCCGCCGGTGAGGCGGATCCCGTCGATGCCGAAACGACCGACCAACACGCCGGCCACCCGTTCGATCTCCTCGAAGGTGAGCACCTCCGAGCGGGGCAGCCAGGCCATCCCCTCGGCCGGCATGCAGTACACGCAGCGGTGGTTGCAGCGGTCGGTGACCGAGATGCGCAGGTCGCGGTGCACCCGGCCGTAGCTGTCGACCAGGGGCTGGGTGACCACGGAGCCAGGCTACGGCGACAGCAGGGCCGCCCGCGCCGGCGGGGTGGTGATCAGCCGGCGGCGTCCGGGGCGTCGGGGTCGATGAGCACGACGGTGACCGCTTCCCCGGCGGACACGCCGTCGCCGTCGGCCAGCACTGCGAGCCCGTCGGCACCCGCGGTGGCGGCGAGCTGGTGCGAACCTTGGCTGGCGACGGCCTCGGCGTGGAAGCGCTCGCCGTCGAAGCGGGTGCGCACCCGGACGTAGTGGGTCTTGCCGTCGGCCCGGCGGTGCAGCCCCGAGGTGGCGGTGGCCGGCACCGTCGGGCGGTCGAGGGCAGCGTGGCCGGCCATGCGCCGCAACCCAGGCCGAGCCAGGAGCTCGAACGACACCAGCGACGAGACCGGGTTTCCCGGCAGGCCGAGCACCGGGACGGCCCTTCCGTCGGGCGCCGACAGCACCCCGGTGGCGAACGGCTTGGCCGGCTTGATGGCGACCTGCACCCAGGCCATGGCGGCGATGCGGTCGAGCACCACCTTCACCACGTCGAAGTCGCCCATGCTGACGCCGCCGCTGGTGACGAGGGCGTCGCAGCGGGCGGCCCCGTCGGTGAGCGCGGCGATGACGGCCTCTTCGTCGTCGGGGACCAGCCCGAGGTCGACGGCGTGGAAGCCGCTGCGCTCGACCAGGGCCAGGAGCATCGCCCGGTTGGAGTCCCGGATCTGGCCCGGCCCGAGCGGTAGGCCGGCCGGGACCAGCTCGTCGCCGGTCGACAGGACCCCCACCCAGGGCCGGGGCACCACCTCCACGTCGGCTCGTCCGAGGCTGGCCAGGACACCGAGGTGGGCAGGACCGAGCGTCGTCCCGGGGGCGAGCACCTCGGCGCCCACGGACACGTCCTCCCCCGCCTCCCGCACGCTTGTGCCCGGGGCCACCTGGTCGGCCACGTCCACCTCGGTGCCGTCGGCCACCGGGGTGGTGCGCTCGACCATCACGACGGCGTCGGCGGCGGGCGGCAGCGGGGCACCGGTCATGATCCGCACCGCCTCGCCGGCGCCGACGGGATGCTCGCTGGCGGCGCCGGCGGCCACGGTGGCCACGACCCGCAGGCGGCGGGGCGAGGCGCTCGACGCCCCGGCCGTGTCGGCGGCCCGCACGGCGTACCCGTCCATGGCCGAGTTGGCGAACGGGGGCACCGCCTCGGTGGCCACCACCGGGACGGTGGTAACGCAGCCGAGGGCATCGGCGAGAGGCAGCGACCGGGGCGGGAGGGGCGGGCACCGCTCGAGCACGAGCCCGCGGGCTTCGAGCAGGGTGATCACGGCCGGGCTCAGCTCGTCGGGCGGGCCAGGAAGTCGGCCAGGAAGGCACGGAACCCCGGGCCGAGGTCCTGGCGCCCGGCGGCGATCTCCACGATCACCTTGAGGTAGTCGAGCACCACGCCGGTGTCGTAGCGGCCCCCGCTGAACGTGTAGCCGAGCACGTCCTGGCGCTCGAGGAGGGAGGCGATGGCGTCGGTGAGCTGGATCTCGCCGCCCACCCCGGGTCGCACCTGCTCGAGCTCGGTGAAGATCTCGGGGGTGAGGACGTAGCGGCCCATCACGGCCAGGGTGGAGGGGGCGTCGGCGGGCGCCGGCTTCTCCACGATCTCCCGTATGCGCACGAGGGGGTCGGACATGGGGTCGACGGCGGCGCAGCCGTACCGGGAGATCTCGTCTCGATCCACGTCCATGAGGGCGATCACCGAGGCGCCACTGTCAGCGTGGGCGGCGATCATCCCCCCGAGGAGGTCCAGCTCCGGCGCCATGAACTCGTCGGCCAGCATGACGACGAACGGGTTGTCGCCGACGTGCTTGCGAGCCACCGAGACGGCGTGGCCCAGACCGAGGGGCTCGCCCTGGCGGACGTAGTGCATGTCGGCCAGCGCGGCGAGGTCGACCACCTCCTCGTGGTCGTCGGCCTTGCCCCGATCCTGGAGGAGCTGCTCGAGCTCGGCGTTGCGGTCGAAGTGGTCCTCGAGCGAGCGCTTGCCCCGGCCGGTGATGACCAGGATGTCGTCGATCCCGGCGGCCACGGCCTCCTCGACGACGTACTGGATGACCGGTCGGTCGACAACGGGCAGCATCTCCTTGGGCTGCGCCTTGGTGGCCGGCAGGAAGCGGGTACCGAGGCCAGCGGCGGGGATCACCGCCTTGGTGACGGGCGAAGGGGGCACGGCGGTCTGTCTACCCCACGGCGTCGCATCGTGCGGCGAGCCGGTGGGCGTGCCGTCGGCCGCCCTGCCGTCGGGGCCGGGTGCGATCGGTACACTGGCACTCCGACCCCACGAGTGCCAGCCGGGGCGCGACCCCGAACGTCCCGAGGAGCCCGATGCCGACCTACGAGTACCGCTGCAAGGACTGTGGCGCCACCCTCGAGGTGGTCCAGGCCTTCACCGACGACCCGCTGCGCGAATGCCCCGACTGCACCGGTCCTCTGCGCAAGGTGTTCGGCAACGTGGGCATCTCGTTCAAGGGCAACGGCTTCTACCGGACCGACAGCCGTGCGCAGGCCAAGGGCGACGGCGCCAAGGGCGACGCACCGTCGGACGGGGCCAAGGAGGGGGCGCCCAAGAAGGACTCCGACGGGTCGTCGTCGGGATCGTCCAAGGAGCCCTCGTCGTCGGAGCCCTCGTCGTCGAAGAACGGTGGGGCCTCGTCGGAGACCACCTCGACCTCGTCGTCATCCTCATCGTCGGCGGAGAAGGCCAAGAGCGCCTGAGCGGGCCGGTGCTCGGCGTCCTCGGCGGGTCGGGTCTCTACCGCCTGCTCGACGACGTCACCGAAGAGCCGGTCGACACCCCGTACGGGGCGCCGTCGGCACCGATCCAGGTCGGCCACCTCGGCGACCGGGCGGTGGCCTTCCTCCCCCGCCACGGGGCCCACCACGAGCGTCCACCGCACCGCATCGACCACCGGGCCAACCTGTGGGCGCTGCGGGAGCTGGGGGTGACCCGGTTGTTCGCCCCCTGCGCGTCGGGCTCTTTGCGCCCAGAGGTCCGCCCGGGCGACTTCGTCGTGTGCGACCAGCTCGTCGACCGGACGTGGGGCCGCCCCGACACCTACTACGACGGTCCCGCCGCCAACCACATCGCCTTCGCCGACCCCTATTGCCCCGCCCTGCGGCGGGCGGCCGTCACCGCCGGACGGGCCGAGGGCGTCACGGTCCACGACGGTGGCACCGTGGTGGTGATCCAGGGACCCCGCTTCGCCACCCGAGCCGAGTCGCGCTGGTACCGATCGGCGGGGTGGGACGTGATCAACATGACCCAGTACCCGGAGGCGGCGCTGGCCCGTGAGCTGGGCGTCTGCTATTGCGCCATCGCCCTGGTCACCGACTACGACACCGGGGTGGAGGACGACCCCGGCGTCGAGCCCGTCACCCAGGCCCGGGTCTTCGCCACCTTCGAGGCCAACATCGACCGGGTCCGAGCCGTCTTGCGACGGGCCCTGGCCGCCGTGCCCATCGACCAGATCGGCTGCGCCTGCGCCGACGCCCCCGGCGGCATCGAGATCACGCCGCCCGCCTGACCGACCGCTCCACCACGCCAGCAGGACCAGTGGCCGTCGACGACGGGCGGCGCGGGCTCTACGCTGGC